>CAVZLT010000008.1:0-32529 GCA_963776235.1 uncultured Alphaproteobacteria bacterium | reverse complement strand
GTCACTACCTTCCAGGTAGTGCCCTTGTGAGGCTAACGCCTCACCTCCATGAGGGTTTCATGCGCGCGTGCAGGCTGTGGACAGATGCAGAGTCGTCGGTTGAGGCGCGGTGTCGCTCCTCTCCCGGGTGGGAGAGGAGTTTTGTCTGCGACCCGCGATCAAGCCCTGCCGCGATCACATCCCCATCGCGGCGGCCTTGTTGAGCAGCGCCTCGGCCTGGCGGATCGAGGCGATGTCGATCAGGCGCCCGTCGAGCGACACCGCGCCCTTGCCTTCCTTGGCGGCCTGCTTCATCGCCTCGACGATGCGCTTGGCCTTGGTGACCTCGGCCTCGGACGGGGTGAACACCTTGTTGGCGAGCTCGACCTGGCTCGGATGGATCGCCCATTTGCCCTCGAAGCCGAGCACGGCGGCGCGCTTGGCCGCGGCGAGATAGCCGTCGGGATCGGAGAAATCGCCGAACGGCCCGTCGATCGGGCGAAGCCCATAGGCGCGGCAAGCGACCATCATGCGCGACAGCGCATAGTGCCAGGGGTCGTTCCAGTAAAACTCGCGCGGCTTGTCGCCGTCCTTGTCGGAAAGGATGCCGTAATCCGGATGCGGCGCGCCGATGCCCATGGTGCGGGCGCGGGTCGAGGCGGCGTAATCGGCGACGCCGAAGCTCATCGCCTCGACGCGCTTGGAGCTTTGCGCGATCGCCTCGACATTGGCCATGCCGAGCGCCGTCTCGATCAGGAGCTCGAAGCCGATCCGCTTCTCGCGCTTCTTATATTGCTCGATCTGCGTGACCAGCATGTCGATGGCGTAGACGTCCTGCGGCACGCCGGTCTTGGGGATCAGGATCATGTCCAGCCGCGGGCAGTTCTCCACCACATCGACCACGTCGCGATAGGCGTAATGGGTGTCGAGACCGTTGATGCGGATCATCATGGTCTTGTTGCCCCAGTCGAGATCGTTCAGCCCCTGGATGATGTTCTTGCGGGCCTGCTCCTTGTCGTCGGGAGCAACCGCATCCTCGAGGTCGAGGAAGATGATATCGGCGCCGCCTTTGGCCGCCTTCTCGAACAGAGACGGGTTCGACCCCGGCACGGCAAGCTCTGAGCGGTGGAGACGCGGGGTCGCCTGTTGGATCAGGGTAAAGCTCATTGGCAAAGTCCTCCCTATTTAGCCTGTGGCGCCGAGTCCGGCGGCAACGGTGTTGATCGACAAAAGCAATGCGGATTTGAACGCGTCGCGTTCGGCCTCGCTCTCGGCGCCGCGAAACCGGCGGAGTAGCTCGACCTGCTCGCGATTGACCTCATTAATGGTGGGAAGCCGGGCGGCGAGCGCCCGGCGGAATTCGGGGAAGCGGCCGCCAATCTCGCTGCCGCCGGACACTTTCAAGACCATCTCGCGGGTGAGCGCAAGCTCCTCCTCGATCATGGGAAAGATGGTGTCGCGCACGCCCGCCTCGGGGACCAGGCTGGCGTAGTCCCGGGCGATGTCGAGATCGACCAAAAGCAGCGTCTTTTCCACCTCGTCGATGATGAGCCGGAACAGGCGCGACTGCTCGAACAGGCGCGGCAGCAGAGCCTCGCCCTGCTGGCCGCGCACCTGGAGCAGGCTGTGGATGGCGGAGCCCACGCCATACCAGCCGGTGATGATGTGGCGGTTCTGCGCCCAGGCGAACACCCAGGGGATGGCGCGCAGATCGCTCAGCGAGCGCGCGCCGAAGCGTCGCGCGGGCCGCGAGCCGATATTGAGGAGGGAGATTTCCTCCAGCGGGCTCGCCGCCTGGAAGTACTGGACGAGGCCGGGATGGGAAACGAGGCCGGTATAGGCGGCGCGGCTGGCGCCGGACAGCGCCTCCATGATGTCGTCGAATTCGCGCTTCGGCCGCAGCGCTTCTTCGCGCTCGGATTTCAGCGCGTGCTCGAACACGCTCGCGGCGAGCAGCTCCATCTGATAGAGCGCGGTGCCCTTGTTGGCATATTTGTAAGAGACCACCTCGCCCTGCTCGGTGACGCGGAAGCGCCCCCTGATCGAGCCGGCAGGTTGGGCGGCGATGGCGCGGCCGGTCGGTGCGCCGCCTCTGGAGACCGAGCCGCCCCGTCCATGGAAAAAGGCGATCGGGATGCCCTGCTCGGCGCCGACCTTGGTCAACTGCGACTGCGCCTTGGCGAGCTCCCAGTTGGAGGCGACGAAGCCGCCATCCTTGTTCGAATCCGAATAGCCGATCATCACCTCCTGCACGTCGCCCTGCCAATGCGTGGAGCGGCGGATCAGCGGCACCGACAGCGCCTCGCGCATGATCTTGGGCGCGGCGCGCAGGTCGCCGATGGTCTCGAACAGCGGCACGATGGGCAGCGCGCAGACCTCGGTGCCGCCCGCATCCAGAAATGCGCCGCCCTCCTTGGCCAAGAGATAGGCGCCGAGAATGTCGTCGACCGAGCGCGTCATCGACAGGATGAACGAGCCGAAGGCGTCGCGGTCGAGAGAGCGCCGCGTCTCGGCCGCCTGGCCGAACATGTCGATCAGCTCGGAGGCCTCGGCAGGAAGCTGCGGGATCAGCCGCGGGCCGGTGAGCGGGCGCGCCAGCTCGCGGAACAGCCATGAGCGCCACTCGCGGCTGCCGAGCTCGGGCGGGCTGTCGTCGCCGTGGCCGGCCGTCGCCCACCACAGCGCCTGCAGCGCGGCGGTGGTCTTGGTGGTGTTCTCGCGAAGATCGAGCCTGACGGTCGAGAAGCGGAAAATCTCCACCGCGCGGCGCACCGGCTTGACCAGATTGGCGGCGAGCGAGGGGCTGTTGGCCTCCTCGAGCGCGCGTTCGATCACGCGGAGATCGAGGATCAGCTCGTCGGCGTTGGCATAGGCCGCGCCGGGGCCGCCGATGTCCTGCCCCTCGACGCGGGCGATGGTGGCGTCGAGCTTGCGCAGCACGATCGAGAGAAATTGCCGGTAGGCCTCGCCGGGATTGCGGGCCTTGATCTGCTCCGCCTCGCCGCTGCCTTGCAGCGCCCGCTCAAGCTCCGGCCTGAAGCCCGGCGGCACGGGAAGCGCGCGCTCGGTGATGGACAGCGCCTTGGCCAGACCGACGATCCGCTCGCGATAATGCCGCAGCGAGGCGAGAGCGTTCTGCCGCAACGTCCAGGCGGTGACCTCGGTGGTCACCCAAGGATTGCCGTCGCGGTCGCCGCCGATCCAGGAGCCATACTGCAGGAAGGGGGGCAGCTCGAACTGGTTGCCGGGGTAATATTGCTCGAGCGCGGCATCGACCAGGCCGAGCAGCTCCGGCGCCTTCTGGAACAAGGCTTCGTCGAAGAAGTGCAGCCCGCGCGAGACCTCGTGCTGCACGGTCGGCTTCTCCAGATGCAGCTCGCCCGTCATCCAGACGAGCTCGATCTGGTCGCGCAGATCGTCGATGAGAGCGGTGCGCTCGCGTTCGGTCCAGCGCGGCATCTCGAGCTCGCGCAGCAGCAGGTAGATCTTGCGATATTTCTCCAGCACGGTGACGCGCTTGGATTCGGTCGGGTGCGCGGTGATCACCGGCCTGATGCGCAAGCTCGACAGCAGCGCTTGGATTTCCTGCGGCGGGATTCCGGCGTCGGCCGCTTCGGCAAGGACATGAGCGAAGGTGCCACGCAGCGCATCGCGGCCGCGCGTACGCTCGATCTGGCGGCGGCGGCGCATCGCGGCATTCTGATCGGCAATGGAGAGAAGCTGGAACCAGATACCCTGCGCCTGCAGCGCGCGGGCCATCAGCTCAGGGGTGAAGCCGGCAATATTGGCGCCGCCGAGCAGCACGGGTTCGATCTCGGGCTGGTGCCGCCGCACCACTTCGAGCAGAAGCTGGAACAGGAGATCGGAAGCTTCCTTGGCCGAAATTCCGCTGATAACGGCTTCGGGCGGGCCGGTCTCCAAGCTTTGCGGTTTCAGCTCCTCGTTCATGGCGACGCAAGACACTCCCGACCGCTTCGATCGGCTTCTCGTGGATTGGGCCCGGCGCGGAAGCGCCCGTTCATCAGCCTTATAACGCAATCTCGCCAGATTGGATGGTCATCCGGCCGAGGCGTCGGGCATCCCGAATCGGGCCGATGAGCAAGACCGTCATGGCCGGGGCCAACCCGGTCATGACGCGCTTGAATGTAACCGGCCGCTCAGAGCAGCCGGCGCGGCCGATCTAAGCGTAGGCGCGGCGCTCGGGACGCGAGGCCAGCACGCCCGCAACCGTCGAGCCGAACTCGCTCGGATTGGGCGCAACCGTGAGCCCGCAGGAGCGCATGATCTCGGCCTTCTCCGCCGCGCTGTCGCCGGCGGCAGAGATGATGGCGCCGGCATGGCCCATGCGCCGCCCTTTCGGAGCGGTCAAGCCAGCGACGAACCCGATCACCGGCTTCGACATATTGTCCTTGATCCAGGCCGAGGCCTCCGCCTCTTGCGGGCCGCCGATCTCGCCGATCATCAGCACGGCGTCGGTCTCCGGATCCTCCTCGAACAGAGCGAGGTGATCGAGGAAGGACGAGCCGTTGATGGGATCGCCGCCGATGCCGACCGAGGTGGTGATGCCGATATTCTTGGCCTTCATCTGCGAGGCGGCCTCATAGCCGAGCGTGCCGGAGCGCGAGATGACGCCGACGCGGCCTTGCAGATAGATGTGGCCCGGCATGATGCCGAGCATGGCCTTGCCGGGGCTGATGATGCCCGCGCAATTCGGGCCGACCATCATCGGCCGGCGGTCTTTGGGATAACGCATCAGATAGCGCTTCACCCGCATCATGTCCTGCGCCGGGATGCCGTCGGTGATCGAGCAGATCAGCCGGATGCCGGCGTCGGCGGCCTCCATGATGGCGTCGGCGCAGAAGGCCGGCGCCACGAAGGTGATCGAGGTGGTGGCGCCGGTCGCCCTCACCGCTTCCTTCATGGTGTTGAACAGCGGGCGGTCGAGATGCTTGCCGCCGCCTTTGCCGGGCGTGACGCCGCCGACGACATTGGTGCCGTAGGCGATCATCTCCTTCGCGTGGAAGGTGCCCTTGTCGCCGGTCATGCCTTGCACCAGCACCGGCGTGGTTTCGTCGATCAGAATGCTCATGACGTGTTACTCCCGATCAAGCCGCAAGCCGGCCCTGGCATGCCGCCACGGCCTTCTCAGCCGCTTCGGCCAAAGTTTCGGCGGTGATGAGCTTGAGCCCGCTCTCCGCAAGAATTTTCCTGCCCTCCTCGACATTGGTGCCGGCCAGCCTGACGACCAGCGGCACCTTGACGTCGACGGTCTCGCACGCCTGCACCACGCCCTTGGCGACCCAGTCGCAGCGATTGATGCCGGCGAAGATGTTGACCAGCACGGCCCGCACCTTGGTGTCGGACAGAACGAGCTTCAGCGCGGTGGCGATGCGCTCGGGTGAGGCGCCGCCGCCGACATCGAGGAAGTTCGCTGGCGTGCCGCCGGCGTGCTTGATCATGTCCATGGTGGCCATGGCCAAGCCAGCGCCGTTGACGATGCAGCCGATCTCGCCGTCGAGGCCGATGTAATTGAGGTTATGCTCGGCGGCTTGCGCCTCGCGCGGGTCCTGCTGCGAGGGATCGTGCATGTCGGCGACGTTGTGGCGGCGGAACAGCGCGTTGTCGTCGAACGACATCTTGGCGTCGAGCGCCAGCACGCGGTCGTCCTTGGCGACGACCAGCGGGTTGATCTCCAACATGGTGGCGTCGCAATCGCGGAAGGCGCGATAGGCGTTCATGATGGTCGAGACCGCGCTCTGCGCCTGCTTGATGCTGAGGCCCAGCTGGAAGGCGAGCTCGCGCGCCTGGAAGGCCTGAAGGCCGACGGCGGGTTCAACCACCACCTGCAGGATCATCTCGGGCTCGGTCTTGGCGATCTCCTCGATCTCCATGCCGCCGCGCTGCGAGGCGATGACGCGGATGCGCTCGGCCTTACGGTCGAGCACGTAGCCGAGATAGAGCTCGCGGTCGAACGGCTCGGCCACCTCGATATAGACGCGCTGCACCGGCTTGCCTTCGGGGCCGGTCTGGATGGTGACCAGCCGCTTGCCGAGCAGGTTCGAGGCCGCGTCGCGCACCTCGTGATAGGTCTTGCAGATCTTGATGCCGCCGGCCTTGCCGCGCGCGCCGGCGTGGATCTGGGCCTTCACCGCCCAATTCCAGCCGCCGAGCTCGGTCGCGGCATAGACCGCCTGGTCAGGGCTGAAGGCGACGGCGCCCTTGGGCACCGGCACGCCGAAGCTGGCCAGCAATTCCTTGGCTTGATACTCGTGAACGTCCACAGTCTCCTCCCTTAATTGGGTGTGGCGGGGCTTCGCCCCGTAAGCTTCAACTCACTTTGCCCTTAACGACGCCGTAGGCCTTCTCGGTCGCGGCTTCGGCGCCGGCCAGGAGCCGGTTCAGCTCCTGGAGTTTAGCCTCGGCGAAAGTCTTGTCCGTAATCATTCTTGCGTTGGTGAAAACATTCAAGGCGGCGCTTCGCAGTGCAGCATAACCGGCGAGCACGCCGACGCCGGCATCGGAGATCACGTTGAGATTGCCCTTGTCGGAGGCGATCGCCGCGAGGTCGATCACCTCGCGCGCGGCGTATGCGCAAGCGAGCGGGACATCCGTCGCGAGCTTAAGCGCGGCCTGGATCGCCTTGTCGCGCGCTTGCTTGTCGGCGTCGGTCTCTTTCGGCATGCCGTAAGCGCCCATCACCGCATCGAATGCCTTCACGTCGTCCTGGATCATGCCGGTCAGTTTCTTGCGCAGCGCCTCGGTCTTGGCCAGCACGTCCTGCATCTCGCCCTCGACCTCGGCATATTTCTTTTTGCCGATGGTCAAGTTGCACACCATGCCGACAAGGGCGGCGCCCATGGCGCCGATGATCGCGGCGGCGCTGCCGCCGCCCGGCGTCGCCGCGCTGCTTGCCAGTTGATCTAGAAACGGTTCGATCGCAGTGTCCTTGATCTGCGTCATCAAGCCATCTCTTTTGCCAGGGCGTAGATCTCCTCGGCGTCGAACACGCCTTCGGAGCTTTCGAACAGCTTGCCGATGCAGGCGCGGTGCAGCTTCAATTTGAGGCCGCCGATGCCGAGCGCGCCGAAGGCGAGCTTGCCGTTGCGGTCCTTGCCCTTGTCGGTCGCCTCGATGCCCTCGATGCCGAGCGGCGGCTGGGCGTTCACGTCGGCCAGCAGCTGAATATTCGGATTGTCCTTCCAGGCGGAGAGCGGCAAGAGCTGGTAACCGATGGCGCCGGCGGCAAACACGATATTGGCGTCCTTCACGGCGGCGGCGCGAGCGGCGTCATCGGCGCCTTCGACGGCCTTGACCTTCACACCGAAGCGCGACTCGATCGCCTTGGCCGCCGATGGTCATCCGCCGCGGCGTCGGCATCCCGAATTGGACCGATGAGCAAGACCGTCATGGCCGGGGCCAACCCGTCATGTACGCTATGACGCGCTTGAATGTAACCGGCCGCTCAGAGCAGCCGGCGCGGCCGATCTAAGCGTAGGCGCGGCGCTCCGGACGCGAGGCCAGCACGCCCGCAACCGTCGAGCCGAACTCGCTCGGATTGGGCGCAACCGTGAGCCCGCAGGAGCGCATGATCTCGGCCTTCTCCGCCGCGCTGTCGCCGGCGGCAGAGATGATGGCGCCGGCATGGCCCATGCGCCGCCCTTTCGGAGCGGTCAAGCCAGCGACGAACCCGATCACCGGCTTCGACATATTGTCCTTGATCCAGGCCGAGGCCTCCGCCTCTTGCGGGCCGCCGATCTCGCCGATCATCAGCACGGCCTCGGTCTCCGGATCCTCCTCGAACAGAGCGAGGTGATCGAGGAAGGACGAGCCGTTGATCGGATCGCCGCCGATGCCGACCGAGGTGGTGATGCCGATGTTCTTGGCCTTCATCTGCGAGGCGGCCTCGTAGCCGAGCGTGCCGGAGCGCGAGATCACGCCGACGCGGCCTTGCAGATAGATGTGGCCCGGCATGATGCCGAGCATGGCCTTGCCGGGGCTGATGATGCCCGCGCAATTCGGGCCGACCATCATCGGCCGGCGGTCTTTGGGATAGCGCATCAGATAGCGCTTCACCCGCATCATGTCCTGCGCCGGGATGCCGTCGGTGATCGAGCAGATCAGCCGGATGCCGGCGTCGGCGGCCTCCATGATGGCGTCGGCGCAGAAGGCCGGCGCCACGAAGGTGATCGAGGTGGTGGCGCCGGTCGCCCTCACCGCTTCCTTCATGGTGTTGAACAGCGGGCGGTCGAGATGCTTGCCGCCGCCTTTGCCGGGCGTGACGCCGCCGACGACATTGGTGCCGTAGGCGATCATCTCCTTCGCGTGGAAGGTGCCCTTGTCGCCGGTCATGCCTTGCACCAGCACCGGCGTGGTTTCGTCGATCAGAATGCTCATGACGTGTTACTCCCGATCAAGCCGCAAGCCGGCCCTGGCATGCCGCCACGGCCTTCTCAGCCGCTTCGGCCAAAGTTTCGGCGGTGATGAGCTTGAGCCCGCTCTCCGCAAGAATTTTCCTGCCCTCCTCGACATTGGTGCCGGCCAGCCTGACGACCAGCGGCACCTTGACGTCGACCGTCTCGCACGCCTGCACCACGCCCTTGGCGACCCAGTCGCAGCGATTGATGCCGGCGAAGATGTTGACCAGCACGGCCCGCACCTTGGTGTCGGACAGAACGAGCTTCAGCGCGGTGGCGATGCGCTCGGGTGAGGCGCCGCCGCCGACATCGAGGAAGTTCGCGGGCGTGCCGCCGGCGTGCTTGATCATGTCCATGGTGGCCATGGCCAAGCCAGCGCCGTTGACGATGCAGCCGATCTCGCCGTCGAGGCCGATGTAATTGAGGTTATGCTCGGCGGCTTGCGCCTCGCGCGGGTCCTGCTGCGAGGGATCGTGCATGTCGGCGACGTTGTGGCGGCGGAACAGCGCGTTGTCGTCGAACGACATCTTGGCGTCGAGCGCCAGCACGCGGTCGTCCTTGGCGACGACCAGCGGGTTGATCTCCAGCATGGTGGCGTCGCAATCGCGGAAGGCGCGATAGGCGTTCATGATGGTCGAGACCGCGCTCTGCGCCTGCTTGATGCTGAGGCCCAGCTGGAAGGCGAGCTCGCGCGCCTGGAAGGCCTGAAGGCCGACGGCGGGTTCAACCACCACCTGCAGGATCATCTCGGGCTCGGTCTTGGCGATCTCCTCGATCTCCATGCCGCCGCGCTGCGAGGCGATGACGCGGATGCGCTCGGCCTTACGGTCGAGCACGTAGCCGAGATAGAGCTCGCGGTCGAACGGCTCGGCCACCTCGATATAGACCCGCTGCACCGGCTTGCCTTCGGGGCCGGTCTGGATGGTGACCAGCCGCTTGCCGAGCAGGTTCGAGGCCGCGTCGCGCACCTCGTGATAGGTCTTGCAGATCTTGATGCCGCCGGCCTTGCCGCGCGCGCCGGCGTGGATCTGGGCCTTCACCGCCCAATTCCAGCCGCCGAGCTCGGTCGCGGCATAGACCGCCTGGTCAGGGCTGAAGGCGACGGCGCCCTTGGGCACCGGCACGCCGAAGCTGGCCAGCAATTCCTTGGCTTGATACTCGTGAACGTCCACAGTCTCCTCCCTTAATTGGGTGTGGCGGGGCTTCGCCCCGTAAGCTTCAACTCACTTTGCCCTTAACGACGCCGTAGGCCTTCTCGGTCGCGGCTTCGGCGCCGGCCAGGAGCCGGTTCAGCTCCTGGAGTTTAGCCTCGGCGAAAGTCTTGTCCGTAATCATTCTTGCGTTGGTGAAAACATTCAAGGCGGCGCTTCGCAGTGCAGCATAACCGGCGAGCACGCCGACGCCGGCATCGGAGATCACGTTGAGATTGCCCTTGTCGGAGGCGATCGCCGCGAGGTCGATCACCTCGCGCGCGGCGTGTGCGCAAGCGAGCGGGACATCGGTCGCGAGCTTGAGCGCGGCCTGGATCGCCTTGTCGCGCGCTTGCTTGTCGGCGTCGGTCTCTTTCGGCATGCCGTAAGCGCCCATCACCGCATCGAATGCCTTCACGTCGTCCTGGATCATGCCGGTCAGTTTCTTGCGCAGCGCCTCGGTCTTGGCCAGCACGTCCTGCATCTCGCCCTCGACCTCGGCATATTTCTTTTTGCCGATGGTCAAGTTGCACACCATGCCGACAAGGGCGGCGCCCATGGCGCCGATGATCGCGGCGGCGCTGCCGCCGCCCGGCGTCGCCGCGCTGCTTGCCAGCTGATCTAGAAACGGTTCGATCGCAGTGTCCTTGATCTGCGTCATCAAGCCATCTCTTTCGCCAGGGCGTAGATCTCCTCGGCGTCGAACACGCCTTCGGAGCTTTCGAACAGCTTGCCGATGCAGGCGCGGTGCAGCTTCAATTTGAGGCCGCCGATGCCGAGCGCGCCGAAGGCGAGCTTGCCGTTGCGGTCCTTGCCCTTGTCGGTCGCCTCGATGCCCTCGATGCCGAGCGGCGGCTGGGCGTTCACGTCGGCCAGCAGCTGAATATTCGGATTGTCCTTCCAGGCGGAGAGCGGCAAGAGCTGGTAGCCGATGGCGCCGGCGGCAAACACGATATTGGCGTCCTTCACGGCGGCGGCGCGAGCGGCGTCATCGGCGCCTTCGACGGCCTTGACCTTCACGCCGAAGCGCGACTCGATCGCCTTGGCCGCCTGATCGCCCTTGTCCTTGGTGCGCGAGGTGATGGTGACGTCGGCGCCCTCTTGCCCGAGGAAGGCCGCGGCCCGCATGCCGACCGGGCCGGTGCCGGCAAGCACGACGGCCTTCTTGCCTTTGAGCTTCTTGGCCTTGGCAAGCAGCGCCACGCCGGCGGCGGCCGTGGTGTTGGAGCCGTTGGAGTCGAGCATCACCGAGACACGGAACGGCCCGAAGAAGCGCTTCTTCACCGTAGCCAGCACCGCCTCGCCCTTCGGCATGTCGCCGCCGCCGACGAAGATCGCCGTCGACTGCTTGTCCTTGCCGCCGCGGGTGAAGATCGTGCCGTCGACCAGAGCGCCGACATTGTCGGGTGTGACATTGGCGTAGCCGGTGACGCGGTCGGCGCCGCCGTCATAGGCGACCACGGTGTCGAACACGGATGCGTAAGGGTCGGTGTCGAACAGGAACAGCAGCTTTTTCATGGGGGGTCTCGCTTACTCTTGGACGACGTTCTGCGGCTTGCCCGCGACGAACGCCTCGATGTTGTCGATGAGCTGATCGGCAAGGATCTGCATCGCCTCCTGGCTCGCCCAGGCGACATGCGGGGTGACGATCAGATTGGGAATTTTCGGATCGAGCAGGATATTGCCGTCTTTCGGCGGCTCGACGGTGAGCACGTCGAAGCCGGCGCCGGCGATGGTGCCGTTCGTCAGCGCCTCGGCAAGCGCCGCCTCGTCGACCAGGCCGCCGCGCGCCGTGTTGATGAGAATGGCGGTGCGCTTCATCTTCTTCAGCTCCGCGGCGCCGATCATGTTCTTGGTCTGCGGCGTGAGCGGCACGTGCAAAGTAATAATGTCGCTTTCTCTCAGGATCGTGTCGAAATCGACCAGCCCGTCTTGCGGGAAGATATCGAAGGGCAGCACGCGCATGCCGAGCGCCTCGGCGCGCTTGCCGATCGACTTGCCGAGCGCGCCATAGCCGACGATGCCGAGCGTGGAGCCGGCAATGTCGCGGATGGGATGCGTCAGGAAGCAGAACTGGCTCGACTTGTTCCACACGCCGTTCCTGGTGTCCTCGACATAGGCGAACAGGTTGCGGCGGAGCGCGAAGATCAGCGCGATGACATGCTCGGGCACGGTGTTGAAGGCGTAGTTCCTGATATTGACGACGGTGATGCCGTTGGCTTTGCAATAGGCCTTGTCGACCACGTCGGTGCCGGTCGCGGCGACGGCGATCAGCTTGAGATTCGGGAGTTGCTTCAGGGTGTCGGCGCGCATCGGCACCTTGTTGATGATGGCGATGCTCGCGTCCTTGAGGCGCGCGACCACGTCCTCAGGCGACCAGGTCGACTGATATTCTTTATAAGTATGCGGGAAATTCGGCCTGCGGACCTTGGCGTCGACCGACTCTCGATCGAGAAACACGATCGCGTGCTGCACTGAACCCAACCCCTGATCTAAGCCGGCCTCAGCCGGCGCGACATGCCTCACCTTCCCCCGGCGCGTAGCTGAAAAAGCCGCCGGAGGTCTTGACTAAAATCAAATCGAGCGAGACCGGGCTTGTCCGCCGTTAGCCCCGCGCTTCCTGCCCTATTCGGCGGCGACCTTGGTTTCCCGGCCTTGCGAAGCTTGGAACTCCGCCTGCGCCGCCGCCACTCCAGACCCCAGCTCGACCTCGATGCCGACATCGCGCATGGCCATTTCGGCCCCGGCGATGGCACCGAGCAGCATCAATTCATTCAGATCGCCCAGATGGCCGATGCGGAACAGCTTGCCGGCCATTTGCGAGAGGCCGGCGCCGAGCGCGAGATTGTAGCGGCGATAGGCGCGATCGATCACGTCGGCGCCGTTGAAGCCCTTCGGCACCATGATCGCGGTCACGGTGTCGGAGTGCCATTTCGGCTCCTTGGCGCACAGCTTGAGCCCCCAGGCCCTGACCGCGGCGCGGGCGCCTGACGCCAAATGGCGGTGGCGCGCGAACACATTGTCGAGCCCCTCCTCCTGAAGGATGGCCAGCGACTCGCGCAGGCCATGGAACAGCATGACCGCCGGCGTATAGGGGAAATAGCCGGTGGCGTTCGCCTTCATGTGGTCGGTGAACTCGAAATAGGCGCGGCGGCAGGCGGCGTCCTTCATCTGTGCGAGCGCCTTCTGGCTGGCGCAGACGATGCCGAGACCGGCCGGCAGCATCAGGCCCTTCTGCGAGCCGGTGATGGCGAAATCGACGCCCCACTCATCCATGCGGAAGTCGATGCTGGCGATCGAGCTCACGCCATCGACATAGAGCAGCGCCGGGTGCTTGGCGGCGTCCATGGCGCGACGCACGGCGGCGACGTCGCTGGTGACGCCCGTCGCCGTCTCGTTATGCACGACCATCACGCCCTTGATCTCGTGGTTCTTGTCGGCGCGAAGCGCCTCCTCGATGCGGTCGGGGTTGGCGCCGGTGCCCCACTCTTCCTCCTGGACGACGATATCGAGGCCATGACGGCGGGCGAGCTCGATCCACAGATGGCTGAACTGGCCGAACCGCGCGGCAAGCATCTTGTCGCCGGGCGAGCGGGTATTTGTCAGCGCCGATTCCCAGGCGCCGGTGCCGCTCGAGGGGTAGATGACGACTTGGCCGTCACGCGTCTTGAAGATCTTCTTGAGGTCTTCGAACAGCGGCAACGTCAGCTTGGGAAAATCGGAGGAACGGTGGTCCTCCATGGCGACGTGCATGGCGCGCAAGACGCGGTCGGGCACATTGGTCGGCCCCGGCACGAATAAGAAGTTACGCCCCGGCCTTCTCGCTCCAGCCATCGTTGTTTCCCCTTGGAATCTTGCCGGCGGTTGCGCCGGATTTGGCCACATGTCGCAAAGCAAAGGGTGTTAGCGTCCGCGTCAGCGGCTGGCAACCCCTTTCAGCACTTAGAATAAACCGGCGATCCTGCCGTCGGCGGCAAGCTCGATATTGTTGGCAGCCGGCACCTTCGGCAGGCCCGGCATGGTCATGATGTCACCGCAGATCACCACCACGAACTCCGCGCCGGCCGACAACCTGACCTCGCGAATCGGGATGACATGCCCCAACGGCACGCCCTTGGCGTCGGGGTTGGTGGTGAAGCTGTATTGAGTCTTGGCGACACAGATGGGGAATTTGCCGAAGCCTTGCTTCTCGAGCTCGGCAAAACGGTCCCTGACGGCCTTGTCCGCGGTGATGTCCTCGGCGCCGTAGATTTCCTGGGCGATGGTGCGCGTCTTGTCCCACAGCGACATGTCGTCGGGATAGAGCGGCTGGAAGTCGCTCGGCTTCTCCTCGATGGTGCGCACCACGGTGTTGGCGAGCTCGACGGCACCGGCGCCGCCTTGCGCCCAATGGTCGGCCATCACGCACTCCGCACCAATGGTCGAGCATAGCCGCTTGAGCAGCGTGATCTCGGCGTCGGTGTCGCTAGAGAAGCGGTTCACCGACACCACCACCGGCACGTGGTATTTGCGCACGTTCTCGATATGCCGCTCGAGATTGGCGAAACCCTTCTCCAGAGCGTCGAGGTTCTCCTTCTTGAGATCGTCCTTGGCCACGCCGCCATGCATCTTGAGCGCGCGAATGGTGGCGACCAAAACCACGCAATCCGGCTTGAGCCCCGCCTTGCGGCATTTGATGTCGAAGAACTTCTCGGCGCCGAGATCGGCGCCGAAGCCCGCTTCGGTCACCACATAGTCGCCGAGCTTGAGCGCGGCCTTGGTGGCGATCACCGAGTTGCAGCCATGCGCGATGTTGGCGAACGGCCCGCCATGGATGAAGGCCGGGTTGTTCTCGAGCGTCTGCACGAGATTGGGCGCGAGCGCGTCCTTGAGCAGCGCCGCCATCGAGCCCGCGGCGGAGAGATCCTTGGCGGTGACGGCTTTCTTGTCGCGGGTCTGGCCGATTTGGATCTGGCCGAGCCGTCGCTGAAGATCGGCCAAGTCGCTGGCCAGGCAGAAGATGGCCATGACCTCCGACGCCACGGTGATATCGAAGCCGGCTTCACGCGGGTAACCGTTGGCGGCGCCGCCCAGCGAGGTGACGATGTCGCGCAGCGCCCGGTCGTTCATATCGACGGCGCGCCGCCAGGTGACACGGCGGGTGTCGATGTCGAGCTTGTTGCCCCAATAGACATGATTGTCGATCAATGCCGCGAGCAGATTGTTGGCGGCACCGATGGCGTGGAAGTCGCCGGTGAAATGCAGGTTGATGTCCTCCATGGGCACGACCTGCGCGTAGCCGCCGCCGGCGGCACCACCCTTCACCCCGAAGCAGGGCCCAAGCGATGGCTCGCGAATGCAGATGATGGCCTTCTTGCCGATCTCGTTCAGCGCATCGCCAAGCCCGACCGTGGTCGTGGTCTTGCCCTCGCCGGCCGGCGTGGGGGTGATGGCGGTGACGAGGATGAGTTTGCCGTTGGGCCTGCCCTTCAGCGAGGCGATATAGTCGAGCGAGACTTTCGCCTTGTAATGCCCGTAGGGGATCAAGTCCTCGGCGTCGATGCCGAGCTTGTCCTTCGCCACTTCGAGGATCGGCCGCATCTGCGCGGCCTGGCTGATCTCGATATCCGACTTGGGCTTCTTGTGCTGCTCGTCCGAACGCCTGCCCGGTTTTTCGGCAGTTTCACGCGGTTGTACTGACATAACTCCTTGGTCCCCGGGGCTTGCGGCTTCGCTTGCAAAAGGAATGAGCAAAGTAGTTCATTCGCTTGCCTTATTGCAATCGTCTGTGCAGGTTCATCGGCCGTAAGGGGGAGGACAAGCCCGACAATGACGCCCGAACTGCTGCTCAAGGCCATGTTCCAGGCCGCGGTCGATGCCGCGCTTCCCTCGCTCTGCGTGCCGGCTCATCTGCCCAAGCGGCCGAAGGGGCGCACCGTCGTGATCGGCGCGGGCAAGGCGTCCGGCGCGATGGCCAAGGCGCTGGAAGACGCCTGGGAGGGGCCGATCGAGGGACTGGTGGTGACGCGCTACGGCTATCGCGTGCCCACGAGCCGGCTCGAAGTGGTCGAGGCCGCCCATCCCGTGCCCGACGCCGCCGGCCGCGAGGCCGCGCGGCGCATCCTCGAGCTGGTGCGGGGATTGTCGGCCGACGATCTCGTGCTCTGCCTGATCTCGGGCGGCGGCTCCGCCCTGCTCGCGCTGCCGCCCGAAGGGCTGACGCTCGAAGACAAGCAGGCGGTGAACAAGGCGCTGCTCAAATCGGGCGCGACCATCTCCGAAATGAACACGGTGCGGAAGCATCTCTCCGCCATCAAAGGCGGCAGGCTCGCCGCGGCGGCCGCGCCCGCCAAGGTGGTCGCGCTGATGATCTCCGACGTGCCGGGCGACGATCCCTCGATCATCGCTTCAGGCCCGACCGTGCCGGATCCGTCCACCAACAAGGACGCGCTCGGCATCATCGAGAAATACGCCATCGACGTGCCGAAGGCCGTGCTCGAGCGCCTGCGCAAAGCCGACGAGACGCCGAAGCCCGGCGACAAGCGGCTGGCAAGCGTCGAGAACATCATGATCGCCACGCCGCAGGCCTCGCTCGAGGCGGCAGCGGAGGTCGCGCGCAAGGCGGGGGTCACGCCGGTCATTCTCGGCGATTCGATCGAGGGCGAGTCGCGCGACGTGGCGCTGGTGCATGCCGGCATCGCGCGGCAATGCGCGCTGCGCGGCCAGCCGCAGAAGCCGCCATGCGTGCTGATCTCCGGCGGCGAGACGACGATCACGCTGAAGGGCAAAGGCAAAGGCGGGC
Source organism: uncultured Alphaproteobacteria bacterium (assembly GCA_963776235.1). GTDB lineage: Bacteria > Pseudomonadota > Alphaproteobacteria > Rhizobiales > Methyloligellaceae > Methyloceanibacter. The sequence continues at coordinate 16,165 of CAVZLT010000008.1, read as the reverse complement.
GCAACACCGAGTTCCTGCTCGCGCTCGCAATAGCGCTCGACGGCATGAAGAGTATCTATGCCCTCGCCGGCGACACCGACGGCGTGGACGGCAGCGAGGACAATGCCGGCGCGCTGATCTATCCGGACACGCTCGCCCGCGCGGCCAAGGCCGGGATCAACGCCAAGGCGATGCTCGCCGACAACGATCCCTGGACCTTCTTCAACGCGATCGGCGATCTGCTCGTCACCGGGCCGACGCTCACCAACGTCAACGACTTCCGCGCCGTGCTGATCGAGAAGGCCTGAGGGTCGTCGTCCGCTCCGCTGCTTATGCGGCCCTAAATCTCCGATCCGTCTCGCAGACAACCGTGTAGCGATGTCCGCATTGAGCCGCTTGCAGCCGACGAGAGCTCCCGTCCTGAGATCGACTATCGGAGCGGGACAACCGATGCGCCGGACACGCCACGGTGTCGCGCTGCTGGCTGGAGCCATATTCTTCGGTCATTGCGGATGGGTCTCGGTCTAGCAGTGGCTTGTTGCATGCGAACCGGGACCGTCTCAGCGGTGCTTCCAGTTCCAGTCCCGTCGTCACGATCGCGGCGATGGGAATGGTGAGGCTCAACTACGACGTGAAGCTCGTCGCCGCGCCCATAAGGATCTTCCCTCCCCAGTATGGACTGTTCTTTCTCGTGCCCGACATTGTCCTTCCGGCAGAGCGACCCTTCGTGGTGGAAGCTCACTTCTTCTCCAAGGAAAAGGTGCCGACGGTGATTTGCTGGGACGCCAACGGACGCCACGACGTCAAGGTCGTGCAGTTGGCAAAATCGTAGACCCGGCTACTCGCGCAGATCGCGGCATGACGCCCTGACCTAGGTCTTCCGCTTGCGCGGGGCGATCTCCTGGCGCAGCGCGGCAATCTCGGCCTTGAGCGCCGCCATCTCGCGCGCGAGCGGAGCGGTCTCGTCATGCACGAGATCGGCTTCCGCCTTGGCGTGCTCCTCCTGCATGGCGTTGACGATGACGCCGATGAAAAGGTTGAGCACCCAGAAGGTCGTGATGACGATGAAGGGGATGAAGAAGAGAAGCGCATAAGGATGCGTCTCCATGATCGGATTCACCACGTCGTTGGTCCAGCCTTCGAGCGTCATGATGGTGAACAGCGTATAGAGCGAGGTGCCGAGCGTGCCGAACAGGTCGGGATAATCCTTGCCGTAGAGATTCACCGCCATCACGGCGCTCACATAGAAGACGAGACCGATCAGGAGCAGGATCGAGCCCATGCCGGGCAACGCTCCGATCAGGCCGCCGACCACGCGCTGTAGCGCCGGAACCGCAGTGATCAGGCGCAATAGCCGCAACACGCGCAGCGCGCGGAGCACCGAGAAGGCGGAAGTCGCGGGCGCGAGCGCAATCCCCACCACGACCACGTCGAAGATGTTCCAGCCTTCGCGAAAGAAGGCGCCTCGCTGCACGAGGAAGCGGGCGAGGATCTCCAAGACGAAGACGGCGATGATGACGCGGTCGATCACCGTGAGCGCCGCGCCGAAGCGCACCATCACGCTCTCGCTGGTCTCAAGCCCGAGCGTGATGGCGTTGACGATAATGAGCGCCATGATGACGCGCTCGGTCCGCGGGTCCTCAACGATCTTGCGCAGCCAATCCATGATGCGACGCCCCCACCCTCCTCACCCGTCTCCGGGCCGATCTTAGCGCCGCTGACGCAACAAGAAAGCCCGCCGCGCTTTTGGCACGGCGGGCTTGGCTGTCGCTGAAGCTAGAGGGGGGACTAGCTCGGCAGCAGCACGGTGTCGATGACGTGGATCACGCCATTCGACTGCATCACGTTCTTGATGGTGATCTTGGCGGCGTCGCCCTTGGCGTCCCAAATCCAGATCTGGCCATCCTTGACCTCGACGGTCAGCTCTTCGCCTTCGACGGTCTTGTACATGGCCTTGCCGCCGCCCTTCTCGACCGCCGCCATCAAATCCTTGGCGGTGATGCGTCCGGGCACGACGTGGTAGGTCAGCACCTGGGTCAGCTGGCCCTTGTTCTCGGGCTTGAGCAGCGTGTCGACCGTGCCGGCCGGCAATTTGGCGAAAGCGTCGTTGGTCGGCGCGAACACGGTGAAGGGGCCTTTGCCCGACAGCGTGTCGACCAGATCGGCGGCCTTGACCGCGGCGACGAGCGTCGTGTGGTCCTTCGAGTTGACCGCATTCTGGATGATGTTCTTGGACGGGAACATCGGCGCGCCGCCCACCATCACCGTCGCCTCCTTGGCGAAGGTCGGCACGGCGGTGAGGCTGGCGAAAACGAGACCGGCGGCAGCGGCGCCGGCGAGAGCGAATTTAGCGAACTTCATGTCATCCTCCTGAGTTGCGTGTTGTCCCTTGCGGGGGGTACGGGCGGAGCTACGGAGGGACGCGCCGGTGCGGATGCAGGCGCCGCGAATTTTCTCGATGACGTTTTCGTGATGCGGGGCGAGACGCGTTAGAGCGCGGCGAGCTTGCCGTTGGCGATCACCGGCCCGGTCGGCTGACCCGTGGGCGAGCCTCCAGGCGGTTCGAGCGAGACGGCGAGGATCGCCTCGCTATTGACCTTGGAGAGCAGGTCTTTGGGCACGGTGATCGTCACCGGCCGACTTGGGTCAATAAGACCGAGCGAATGCGGTTTCTCACCCGATGGAATGAGCCAAAGCTCCATCGCCTTCTGCTCCTGCGGACTAAGCAGCGAAGCAGGCACGATGGTGAGATTTCCGCCGCCGGAGCTGACCGCGGCGACGAAGCCGGTCTGGCCGCCTTCGGCGTCGAGTTTCGCCACCAGCGGCGCGCCCGGTGGGGCGACCGTCCCGACATAGATCAGCGCCGCAAGGCAGGCCACGGCGAGCGCGCTGGCGCCGAACGCAAGCCCGCGCCAGAAGGCGAGACTTTGCCAGAGACCCGTTTGCGTCTTCACGCCCGAAGCGCTATCAAGCGCAGCCTCGATGCGCGCCCAAGCGCTGGCAGGGGGACGCACCGGAGCAATGCCCTCGGCGAGTCCGCCGAGCCTCTCCTCCCAGAAGGCGACCTCGCGCGCAAATGCCGGCTCGCGCGCGATCCGCCGCTCGACCGCGCGCCGCTCATGCGCGCTCAGCACGCCGAGCACATATTCGGCGGCGCTCGGAGGCCCGCGATCGTCTTCGTCTCTGGCGCCTGAACCGCTCATCGCTCCAGACACTCTCTCAGCTTGGCGAGGCCGCGCCTGATCCAGCTCTTCATCGTGCCGAGCGGAACGCCCGCGCGCACGGCGAGCGCCTCATAGGTAAGACCGTCCATGAAAGCCGACCGGATTGCCGCCGATTGGCGGGCCTCGAGCTCATCGAGACAGCCGCTCAAGCGTCCCGTCTGCTGCTCAGCCTCGAGCAGGTCGGAGGCGAGCGGCATAGGGTCGGAAACGCTCTCGGCCGCCTCGATCGGCTCGCTCAGCCGGGAAGTGCGGGTCGAGCGCACGCGGTCGATCGACCGGTTGCGCGCGATCGCCACGAGCCAGGTGATCGGGCTCGCGCGGCTCGCGTCGAACGCGCCGGCCTTTCGCCAAACGGTGATGTAGACGTCCTGCAGCACGTCCTCTGCCTCGCTTCGGTCATTCAATATACGGAGGCAGACGCCAAAAAGCTTCGCGGCGGTCATGTCGTAGACCAGGCGAAGCGCCGCCCGGTCGCCGGAGGCGACGCGATTGAGTGCCGCAGAAAGCTGCCTGCGCCTGGCGTCGGCGTCCATGGCTGATGCGCCCTTGCGAGGGGGAAGCCGAAGGAGCCCTTCTCATAGCGCGGTATTTGGGTCACAGCGAAGCGCAATTTCGCAGTTGCGAATTGGGACGAGCGCGCTACTCTTCCGGCGGACGCGGCCTCGCCGCGACCCGAGCAATTCGGCTGTCATTCAGCGCCCGTCGCGGCCCTTCAAGTTTCGGGCTCTTCAGCGTCGGTCTGATCCATGTGCCATGGAACAGTCGAAATTCGATTGACTATGGGGCGGGGCCGTTCCTGGGGGTTGGGGGTGGCCGTCAACATTGCGTCAGCGTCCCGGCCGCATTTCGCTGCGGCGCTCGGTAGGGATGCGCCACGCGAAGGCCAATTGATGAGGGGAACAGGGATGATGCTGCGGCGTGCCGGTCTAGGCCTCCTCGTCGGAGCGGTCTTGATGGCCCCGTCAGGCGCGTCCGCCGGTCCAGCCCTCGTCTTCGAGCCCTATAACGGCACGGTGTTCTACGCCGAAGATCCCGACGCGCAGTGGTTTCCGGCATCCCTCACCAAGTTGATGACGGCCTATGTCGCCTTCCAGGCCTTGAAGGCCGGCACCGTCACTCCCGACAGCAAGGTCGTTTGCTCGCAGAAGGCAACTCAGCAAGCCCCCTCCAAGCTCGGGCTGCCCGTCGGCGGCACCATCACGCTCGATACCGCGCTCAAGGTGCTGATCGTCAAATCGGCCAACGATGTCGCGGTGATGATCGCCGAGACGGTGGCCGGCAGCGAGGAGGCATTCGTCCAGCGCATGAACGAGGCGGCGCAGCATCTCGGCATGACGCGAACCACTTTCGCCAACGTCAACGGCTTGCCAGACGAGCGGCAGGTGACCACCGCCCGCGACCTCGCCAAGCTCGCGCGCGCCATCATCATCGAGTTCCCCGAGCACGCCGATCTGTTCACCACCATCCAGGTTCAGGTGGGCAAGCAGATCATGCGCACGCATAACGGTCTGTTGGTGAGTCTCCCCGGCGCCGACGGCATGAAGACCGGGTTCATTTGCGAATCCGGATTCAACGTGGTGGCGAGCGCGACCCGGGACGGCCGCAAGCTGGTCGCCGTCGTGCTGGGCGAGCAATCGGTGGCCACGCGCCGCGTGCGCGCCACCGACCTGCTGGAGAACGGCTTCAAGCGCTATTTCTGGAAATCGCTGTTCGGCACCAGCATCGACGGGCTGGCGATCCAAGCCTCGTTGACCGATGGGCCGGCGCATTTGAAGGACTCCATTTGCGGCGTCGCCAAGCCGAAGCCGTCTGGTTCGCGCAAGGTCAGTCGCAAGGGCGGCTCGAAGAAGCGCAGCACCGTCAGCACCGGCGCCAATTGAGCGGGCTCTCCTTCCAATTGCTCCGCATCGTCGCTGCGGCGGCTTTGATCCTACCCCTTTCGATTGCACCCACTTATGCCGCGGAGCCGCCCGACAATGTCGCCGAGGCGGTCGCCGAAGCCGACCAGGCTTGCACCGACCTGAACGGCAAGCCGAATCACGACGCCGTGCTCAAGGTCGAGGATTTGAACGGCGACGGCGGCGAGGATTGGATCGCCGACTACTCCAAGCTCAAATGCGAAGGCGGCATCAATCCGCTGTGCGGCGATGGCGGCTGCACCTTGCAGATCTATCTGTGGGACGGCGAGACGCAGTGGGACCTGCTGTTCGAGGACCTGGTGCAGAGCTATAAATTCGGCAAGAGCGGCGGCAAGCGCATGCTCTACGTCACGACGCCCGGCACGCCGTGCAACAAGCCGGTCGCCGAGACCTGCAAATACGAATATCGCCTGGAGAAGGACGCGATCGTCCCGGTCAACCCCTAGGACGAAGGCGCGGCGATGGCCGCCTCGATCACCGCGATCGCTTCCGGCGAGGCCCAGTCGGCCGGCCCTACCAGGCGGGCGATCTCCTTGCCGTTCCGGTCGATGATCAGCGTGGTCGGCATGCCGACCGTCTTGATCGTCGAGAACAGCTTGCCGGTGGGGTCGGTGTAGAGGGCGAGATGGGTGGCGCCGGTCTCCTTGAGGAAAGCGGCGGCCTTGTCAGGGCCGCCTTTGTCGATATTGACCGCAACCACCTCGAAATCCTTGCCGCCGAGCTTGGTCTCCAGCTTGTCGAGCGCCGGCATCTCCTCGCGGCAGGGCACGCACCAGGTGGCCCAGATGTTCAGGAGCACCACTTTGCCGGCAAAATCGGCCAGCGACTTGGGTTTGCCGTCTCTGTCGGCGAAGGCGATCTCCGGCAGGTCCAGCGGCTTCGGCCTGAGCAAAAGCGGGGCCATCGGCCCCTTGTTTAGGCCGGCGAGAGGCCCGCTGGCGGTCCCCTGCCCTGATGACCCAGACCCGGAAATCGCGGTCTCGCCATTGTCAGAAGGGGCGAAACTCACATATACCGTGCCGAATCCGGCAATCGCCGCAACGATTGCAGCGACGAGATAGATGGCCGGCGACGCAGCGCTGTCGCGTTCTTTGCGTTTGCTCACGTCTTCCCGCTCAACGCCGTCTAGCCCAGGCTAAGACCGTCATGACGAACACCATGTGGGGCGGCCGCTTCGCCGCAAGTCCCGCCCAGATCATGGAGGAGATAAACGCCTCCATCGACTTCGACAAGCGGCTGTGGCGGCACGACATTCTCGCCTCGCAGGCGCATGTCGCCATGCTCGGCGCGACCGGCATCATCACGGCCGAAGAGGCGAAGGAGATCGCCCGCGGGCTCGACCAGATCATGGCCGAGATCGAGGCCGGCACGTTCAAATTCTCGCGCAAGCTCGAAGACATTCATCTGAATGTCGAGAGCCGGCTCACCGAGCTGATCGGGCCGGTGGCCGGCAAGCTGCACACCGCGCGCTCGCGCAACGACCAGGTGGCGACGGATTTCAGGCTCTATGTCAGGGACGAGATCGGCGCGATCGACGGCGCGCTTGGCGCGCTCGAGCTCGCGCTCGCGACCAAGGCGCTCGAGCATGCCGGAGCGGTGATGCCGGGCTTCACCCATCTCCAGACCGCGCAGCCGATCACCTTCGGGCATCATCTGCTCGCTTATGTCGAGATGCTTGGGAGAGATCGGGGCCGCTTCGCCGACGCGGCCAAGCGGCTGAACGAATCTCCGCTCGGCGCCGCGGCGCTTGCCGGCACGCCCTTCCCCATCGACCGGGAGGCGACGGCGCGCGCGCTCGGCTTTGCAAGACCGTCGGCGAACTCGCTCGACGCGGTGTCGGATCGCGACTTCGCGCTAGAGACGTTGGCTGCATCGTCGATCTGCGCCATGCATCTGTCGCGGCTCGCCGAGGAGATCGTCAACTGGACCTCGCCGCAATGGGGCTTTGCGCGGCTCTCGGACAAATTCACCACCGGCTCATCGATCATGCCGCAGAAGCGGAACCCCGACGCGGCCGAGCTGGTGCGCGCCAAGACCGGACGCATCGCCGGCGCCTTCCAGGCGCTGCTGATGGTGATGAAGGGCCTGCCGCTCGCCTACGCCAAGGACATGCAAGAGGACAAGGAGCCGGTGTTCGACGCGCTCGACGCGCTGAAGCTCGGCATCGCCGCCATGACCGGGATGGTCGCGGACCTCGAGCCCGACGTGAAGGCCATGAAGCGGGCGGCTTCGGCCGGGCATTCGACCGCGACCGACCTCGCCGACTGGCTGGTGCTCAATCTCGGGCTCCCCTTCAGGGAGGCGCACCATGTCACCGGCAAGATCGTGGCTCTGGCCGAATCAAAGGGCTGCGACCTCAAAAAACTGCCGCTTTCGGAGCTTAAAGCGGTGGAGAAGCGGATCACCGAGGCGGTTTATCCCGCGCTCGATGTCGCGGGATCGGTGAAAAGCCGCACCAGTTATGGCGGAACCGCGCCTTCCAACGTCAAACGGGAGGCGAGACGGTGGATAAAGCGTTTGGAGAAGCAAGGCCAAACGCGATAAAAGGATAGGTCAAGGGCCAAGCAATAGGCCGAGGGAACAGGGGCACGACCATGGGAAGCGCTCTGCGCGTCCTTTTATCGCTTGTGCTGGTGGCGACCATCGGGCTTACAGCCTGTGGGCGCCGCGGCTCATTGGATCGGCCGCCGCCCACTTACCCACAGACCAAAGCCGATCCGTCCACGAAAATGTCGCAGGCCCCAGACCGGCGCCTTTGGATCGATCGGCTGCTCGAATAGACTGAACCCCCCGCAATGCACCATTTCGCCTACCGGCGCGGCGTCTCCCACCAGAATGTGCTCCACGCCGAGGAGGTCGATCTTGCCGACCTCGCTGCCGCCATTGGAACCCCCTTCTATTGCTATTCGTCGGCGACGCTCGAGCGTCACTACCGCGTGTTCGCCGATGCCTTCGCCGGCACGCCTGACACGCTGGTCTGCTATTCGGTCAAGGCGAACTCGAATCTCGGCGTGCTCGCCACGCTCGGCCGGCTCGGCGCCGGCATGGACATCGTGTCGGAAGGCGAGCTTCGCCGCGCGCTGGCGGTCAAGATCGCGCCGGAGCGAATCGTGTTCTCGGGCGTCGGCAAGACGCAGGCCGAGATGGCCTTCGCGCTCGACGCCGGCATCTTCGCCTTCAATGTCGAATCGGAGCCTGAGCTCAGAGCGCTGAGCGAGGTGGCGGCGGCGCGGGGCGCGACCGCGCGCATCGCGTTGCGCGTCAACCCCGATGTCGACGCCAACACCCACCACAAGATCGCGACGGGAAAGGCCGAGAACAAATTCGGCGTGCCGTTCGCGCAAGCCCCGTCCCTCTACGCGCTGGCAAGCACGCTGCCCGGCATCGAGGTCGCCGGCGTGCATATGCATATCGGCAGCCAGATCACCGACCTTGCGCCGTTCCGCAATGCGTTCGCGCTGTTGCATGAATTGGTCGCCGATCTGCGCGGCCAGGGCTTCACCATCTCCTTCGTCAATCTCGGCGGCGGGCTCGGCATTCCCTATCGCCACGATCAACCGGCGCCTCCCCTTCCGGCCGACTATGCGCGGCTCGTGCAGGAGGAAGTGGGCGGGCTGGGCTTACGGCTGCTGTTCGAGCCGGGCCGCATGATCGCCGGCAATGCCGGCATCCTCGTCACCCGCGTGCTCTATGTGAAGCACGGCGCCGACAAGACCTTCACCATCGTCGACGCCGGCATGAACGATTTGATGCGGCCCACGCTGTACGAGGCCTATCACGAGATTGTCCCCGTGATCGAGCCTGCGCCGGGCACGCGGAGCATCGTCACCGACGTGGCGGGACCGGTGTGCGAGACCGGCGATTATCTGGCGCTGGCCAGAGCATTACCGGAATTTAAGGCGGGCGATCTCATTTCCGTGATGACCGCCGGCGCCTATGGCGCGGTGCTCGCTTCCGAATATAATTCGCGGCTCCTGGTGCCCGAGGTGCTGGTCGCCGGCAACCGCTACAGCGTGACACGGCCAAGGCCCGGCTATGACGAGATGCTGGCCAGGGAGCGGCTGCCCAACTGGCTTTAATCCTTGTGACGGAGCGTTAATAAGCCTCGCTTTCGCCCGCTTCGCTCCCCAACTTATCCTCGTGACCCCAAGCCTGCGTGCTAAACAATGAAGACAATGCGTTCCGTTTTTCGATCGAAGGAGACCTCGCCGCAAAAGGTTGAGGACAAAGCGCTCGCGAGCCGCTTCGAGCGACGCGTGCGCCTGAGCTGGCTGGCGCTGCTCGGCGAGCGCATCTGGGAGGCGTTGCTCTGGCCCTTCCTGGTCGTCGCCGCCTTTATCGTGTTCTCGCTGCTCGAGCTGTGGAGCTACCTGCCGCCGCTCCTGCATCGCGTGCTGCTCGGCGGTTTCGGCCTCGCGCTGATCGTCTCCTTCCTGCCGCTGATCAGGCTCTCGCTGCCGACCCGGCAGGAGGCGCTGCGGCGTTTGGAGCGGACCGCCGGCATCAAGCACCGGCCCGCGTCGTCTTATGAAGACCGGTTGGGCGCCACGCCGCCAAAAGAGACCGCGGCGCTTTGGGCCGCGCATCGCGAGCGCCTCGGCAAGCTGATCGCGCGGCTGAAGCCGTCATGGCCCGCGCCCCGCACCGACCGCAAGGACCCTTATGCGATCAGGGCGGCATTGCTGCTTGCCGTCGTCGCCGCATTGCTGGCGACCGGAGGCAATGTGCTCGATCGGCTGCGCGCCGCCTTCTCGCCCGCCGCATCCGGCGCGCCCGCGCTGCTCAGGCTCGATGCCTGGGTCACGCCTCCGGTCTATACCGGCCTCGCGCCGATCGTGCTGGCCGACGGCAACGAGACGGTCGGCGCCGGCGCTGAATCCTTCCGCGCGCTGTCGGTGCCGGAGCGAAGCGAGCTGATCGTGCGCACCCACGCGCCGCAAGGCGAGACCGTGAGCCTCGTCACCAGCCGCGACGGCGCCGAGGCCAAGACCATCGAGCCGAAGCAGGGCGGCAGCGAAGGTCTGGTCGAGTTCAACGTCGCGCTGAACGAGCCGATCAGCGCCGACGTCAAGATCGGCGGCCAGACCGTGTCCAAATGGCGCTTCGACCTGATCAAGGACGAGGCGCCGACCATCAATCTGATGGGCACGCCGACCACCACGCCGCGCGGCGCATTGCGGCTGGTGTTCCGCGCCGACGACGATAACGGCGTGGCGAGCGCCGAGGCGCGCTTTGCGCTGGGCGAAGGCGAGGAGCGCAACCTCGCGCCGCTCGCCGCGGAAGCCTCTGCCAAAGTCGAAGCCGATCCCCTGCTCGAGCCGCCGGTCATGCCGCTGCAATTGCCGCATGCCAACGCCAAGCGCGTCGACGGCAAGGCCACGCAAGACCTGACCGCCCATCCCTGGGCCGGGCTCAAAGTGCGCATGACGCTCGTCGCCCGCGACCAGGCCGGGCAGAGCGGCCAGAGCCAGCCCTATGAATTCGTGCTGCCGGAGCGCACCTTCACCAAGCCGCTGGCCAAGGCCGTGGTCGAGCAGCGCAAGAAGCTGGTGCGCGATCCCGGCGCTCCCGACGGCGTCGCCAACGCGCTCGACGCGCTCACGCTCGGCGACGAGAAGGTGATCGACGACAGCACCATCTATCTTGCCCTGCGCAATGCTTATTGGCGTTTGCGCGGCGACCAGTCGCGCGAAGGCATCGCCAGCGTCGTCGATCAGCTCTGGGACGTGGCGCTGCGCATCGAGGAAGGCGACCTGCCCGAGGCCGAGCGTGCCGTCAAGCAAGCGCAGGACGCGCTGTCGAAGGCCCTCCAGGAAAACAGCTCGCCGGAGCAGATCAAGCAACTGGTCGATGAGCTGCGCGATGCGCTGTCGAAATATCTCCAGGCGCTCGCCTCGCAGCAGCAAGACAAAGGCAACATGCAGCCGCAAGGCCAGCAGAACGGCGATCAGCTCGTGTCGCAGCAGGATATCGACAAGATGCTGAGCAACATCCAGAAGCTCGCCCAGTCGGGCTCCAAGGAGATGGCCGAGCGGATGCTGTCCGAGCTGAAGGACATTCTCGACCGTTTGCAGACCGGCAATTTCGCCGAGAACGCGCAGCAGCAGCGCGCCGGCCGCATGATGAAGGATCTGAGCGACATCGTCTCCAATCAGCAGAAGCTGCTCGACGATACGTTCGCGGCGAAGCGCCAGCAGAGCTCAAGCGGCGAGCCTAACGATCAGTTCGAGGTGAGCCCGCCCGGCCAGCCGATGGAGTTCGGCCCCGGCATGAGCATGGCGCCGCTGTTCGAGGAGACGCCCGGCGAGGCGCAGCAAGGCAGCATGAAGGGCCAGGGCGAATCCGGCGGCCAGGGCGCGCCGCCCAACACCCAGCTGGAGATGGGTCAGCAGCCGCAGCAGGGTCAACGCTCCGGGCAGCATGGGAGGCTTGGCGACCGCCAGCAGGAGCTGCGCGACAGGCTTCAGAGCCTGATCGACCGCTTCCGCATCGAGGGCGGCGAGCCGCCCGACGAATTCAAGGGCGCGCAAGAGGCCATGCGCGACGCCAAGGAAGCCATCGGCCAGGGCAATCTCGACAGCGCCACCCAGCAGCAAAGCCTGGCGCTCGATAAATTGCGCAAAGGCGCGCAGTCGCTCGCCGAGCAGATGATGGAGGGCGGCGAGTCGCAGGCCGGGCAAGGCCCCGGCAATAACGGCCGCGATCCGCTCGGCCGTCCCGACCGCTCCAACCGGCCCGATCTCGGCCTGTCGGTGAAGGTGCCTGACGAGATCGACATCCAGCGGGCGCGCGAGGTGCTTGACGAACTGCGCCGCCGGCTCGGCGATCCGGCGCGGCCCACCATCGAGCTCGATTATCTCGAGCGCCTGATCAAGCCGTTCTGATCGCTGTCAGCTGAAATAGGCGATCAGCGCGATGACGCTGATGGTGCCGAGCGTCCCCAGATAGACGCCGACCAAGAGCCCTTCCGGCCAGCGGTCTTTCGCGCTGCTGCGCAGCGCCTGCACGATCACCACCGGCGGAACGATCACGCCGATCAGGGCGGCGATGAGGGTGAGCGTCGTCATGGGTTTCTGACCTCGCCGATAAAGGGAAGCTCGCGATAACGGTGCGCAAGGTCCATGCCGTAGCCCACCACGAAGACCGGCGGGCAGCGGAAGCCCGTGAAGTCGGGCTCGATCTTGGCCGCGCGGGGCACTTGCTTGTCGACCAGCACGCAGGTGCGCACCCGCCGCGCCCCGCTTTGCTCGAACAGCGTCTTGGCGAAAGCGAGCGTTCGGCCGGAATCCAGAATGTCGTCGACGATCACGACGTCCCTCCCCGCAAGCTCGGTCTCCACGCCGCGTAGAACCTCTGACCTCGCCGCCCGAAATCGTGCCGGTGCCGTAGCTCGCAAGGAAGATGAAGTCGATCTCAGGCTTGAGGCCCTCGCGGTGCAGCGCCCTGATGAGGTCGGCGGCGAAGATGAAGCTGCCCTTCAAGATCGACACGATGATGAGATCGACAGGCGACGACGCGGCGATCTCGCGGCTGAGAGCCTCGACCCTCTCGGCAATGCGCTCGACGCTGTAGAGCGGCGTGACGGTTTCGGCCGCCGCGGCTTGAGCCATGCTACTGGGCCTTGGCGAAACGCACCTTGACGCTGCGGACATTGCTCGGCGGCGAGGGGATCTGCCGCAAGAACGGCGCATGTTCTCCGCCCGCGAGTTCCTCCTCGCCGACCTCGGTGGTCCATTCGGAGATTTCCTCGCCGCTCTCGTCCCTGAGCGCGATCACCACGGTCGGCACGTCGACCGGGGCGGCGGTGAGATTCACCACGTCGCCCTGCACTTCGAGCACGGTCTGGCCGCCCTCGCTGGTCCAGCCATAGCGCACGCCTTCGAAGCCGAGGCCGTGCGCTCCGACCGGCGCGCCGAACAGCGCGTAAAGACGCGCCGCGCCCGGCAACACCGACATCACCGCGGAGGGCGCAAGCACCAGCGTGCCGATCACCGAGGCGACGACAAGCCCAAGCACGAGCCAGCCGATAGTGACGATGGACGGAATGCGCCGCGGTCCCGGCGGCTGCTCGCCGGGAAGGGCCTGCGCCGCCAATGCGGGGTCGAAGCCGAGGTCGGCATCCATGCTGGCATCGCCCATGCCGGCATCGGCCATCCCGTTGCCGAGCGCGTCGCTGCCGAAACTTGCGTCGGGCATCGAGGCATCGTTCATGCCGGCATCGGGCAGAGGCGCAATCGGTGCCGCGGGGCGCGTTCCGGAAAGCCGCCCGAAGATCCCGCCGCTCTTCTCCGGCGGCGCGGCAGGCGGCGTGTCCGCCATCGCATCGGCATTGAGGCGGGCGAGTTGGGCGGCAAGGTCGTCATCCATGCCGGGCCGAGTGAAACTCGGCTGCTGCGGCGGCGGCGCGAGCGGCGCCGATGGCGCGACCGGAGCGATACCGGCAAATCCGCTCAGTCCTGCGTTGACCGCCGCGGCGGGCCTCGGCGGCGGCGGCGCTTGCGGCGGCTTGGCGGTTGGCGGCGGCGGTGGCGGAGTCATCTGCACGGGTTTTGCCGGCGGCGGCGACCGTGACCGGATGCGCTTGCCAGACATGCCCGCATTTCGAACAACGCACCTTCCGCCCCTCAGGCGGAAAGACCGCCTTGGTCTCGTAGCGCGTGTCGCAAGCCGGACAGATAATGTGTGTTGCCATCGGAAAAGCCAAAATGGCCTTTTATCCTGGATTTGCCCCGGGCCCCATACGCTGCCCAAACCCATTGATACCGGACCAGGAGTTCAGCATAAAGTGCCAATCCTTCGCAATCTCAAGAGGCTTAAGGAACACGGGTGATTCGCTTTGACAATGTCGGGCTGCGCTACGGCTCAGGGCCGGAAATCTTGCGCGACGTCACCTTCCATGTGCTTCCTGGGTCCTTTCACTTCCTGACCGGACCGTCGGGAGCTGGCAAGACGACGCTTTTGCGGCTGCTTTTCATGTCCTTGAGGCCGAGTCGGGGGCTGATTTTCGTGTTCGGCGAGAACGTCACCGATCTCTCGGCGAGCGGCCGGTCGGCGCTGAGGCGGCGAATCGGCATCGTCTTCCAGGATTTCCGGCTGCTCGACCACCTCACCACCTGGGAGAATGTCGCCTTGCCCTTGCGCGTGATGGGAAAGAGGGAGTCGGATTATAAGGAGGATGTGACCGATCTCTTGCGCTGGGTGGGGCTCGGCGACCGCATCAACGCCTACCCCGAGATCCTGTCCGGCGGGGAGAAGCAGCGCGCGGCGATCGCCAGAGCAGTGATCGGCCGGCCCGAGCTTCTGCTTGCCGACGAGCCCACCGGCAATGTCGATCCGGCCATCGGCAACAGGCTGTTGCGCCTGTTCGTCGAGCTCAACCGGCTCGGCACCTCGGTCATCATCGCGACCCACGACTATGGCCTGATGGAGCAACTCGATGCCCCGCGGCTCGTGCTCTATGACGGCCATTTGCAGATGCGCTGAGCGCCATGACGTTCCTCTCCGACATCAGGGACTATCCTTGGACCAGCCTTCTGACCGGGCTGTTGCCGGCGCGGATCGTCAACCTGCTGCCGGCGCGCTTCCAAACCCGGGCCGCGCAGATCGTGCCCTCGGCCTCGATCGCCGGCAACGCGCTCACCGTGGTGATCGCCATCATGTCCTTCCTCGCCTGCCTCACCGCCGGCGCGGTGTACATGGTCAACCAATCCGCCAATGCCTGGGTCAACGACATCGCGAGCGAGATCACCGTCGAGCTCGATCCGATCAACACGGCGGATATCGAGAAGAAGATGACGCTCGTCTCGCTGTTCCTCGCCAAGCAGCAGGGCATCACGCGGGTGAAGCCGCTCACCGCCGACGACAGCGCCAAGCTGCTCGAGCCCTGGCTCGGGCAGACGAGCGCGCTGGCGGCGCTTCCCATCCCGCGCCTGATCGCGGTCGAGATCGACCGCTCCAACCCGCCGGACATCCAGCTGATCAAGACGGCGCTGACACAGAACTTCGAAGGCGTCACCCTCGACGACCACCGGCGCTGGCAGGCCGAGATCAAGACCGTCACCCGCACCGCGGCGCTCGGCGGCCTCGTCGTGCTGTCGCTGGTCGCCGCCGCCACCATCGCGGTCATCGTCTCGGCGACGCGCAGCGCCATGGCGTCGAACCGCGAGATCATCGAGGTGCTGCATTTCGTGGGCGCCAAGGAGCGGTTCATCAGCCGCGAATTCGAGCGTCATTTCCTCGGATTGGGCGTTCGCGCGGGGCTGATGGGGGCGCTCGCCGCGGCGCTTGCCTTTCTGCTGCTGCCGCTGATGATGCATATGCTTGGCGGCGGCGTCGTCACCGAGGCGGAGACGAGCCGGCTGATCGGCTCCGGCGAGCTCGATGTTTGGGGCTATCTCCTCTGCCTGTTGGTGGCGCTGGCGGTGGCCGGCATCTGCATGATCACGTCGCGGCTCGGCGTGATCCGCGTGCTCAAGTCCTACGCCTGACCCGCTCGCCTTTTTTCTGTATCAGACTCCAGTAAAGCAGGGTTTCACGCACGCGCGATTTGTGCCTATTCTTGCGCCGCCTGGCGGTCGTGGAGTAAGCGGTGAGGGAGGAAGCGGTCGAAAGACCAGGCCGGTTCAGCGGCTTCCTGGGCGGCGTAAGGCTCATCTTCGATGCGTGCTTGTTCGCCTTGGTGCTGCTGATCATCGGCTTCATCGTGTTTGCCAACAGCGTCGACCGCGAGCATAGCGTGCCGCAGCGGTCCGCCGATGGCATCGCCGTGCTTACCGGCGGCATGTCCCGCATCGATGAGGCGATGAAGCTGCTGGCCGAAGGCAAGGCAAAGCGCGTGCTCATCACCGGGGTCAATCGCACCACGACGACGGAGGAGCTGAAAGAGCTCGCCAGCCAGGGCGATCAATACTTCACCTGCTGCGTCGATATCGACAAGGAAGCGCGCAACACGATCGACAACGCCACCGAGACCAGCGAATGGGTGGCGCTGCACCATTACGGCTCGATCATCGTGGTGACCTCGAACTACCACATGCCGCGCGC
>CAVZLT010000007.1:0-16551 GCA_963776235.1 uncultured Alphaproteobacteria bacterium | reverse complement strand
GTCGCGCCGCCGGCAAAACCCGTGCAGATGACTCCGCCGCCGCCGCCGCAAACCGCCAGGCCGGCGCAAACTGCCAAGCCGCCGCAAGCGCCGCCGCCGCCGAGGCCCGCCGCGGCGGTCAACGCAGGACTGAGCGGATTTGCCGGTATCGCTCCGGTCGCGCCATCGGCGCCGCTCGCGCCGCCGCCGCAGCAGCCGAGTTTCACTCGGCCCGGCATGGATGACGACCTTGCCGCCCAACTCGCCCGCCTCAATGCCGATGCGATGGCGGACACGCCGCCTGCCGCGCCGCCGGAGAAGAGCGGCGGGATCTTCGGGCGGCTTTCCGGAACGCGCCCCGCGGCACCGATTGCGCCTCTGCCCGATGCCGGCATGAACGATGCCTCGATGCCCGACGCAAGTTTCGGCAGCGACGCGCTCGGCAACGGGATGGCCGATGCCGGCATGGGCGATGCCAGCATGGATACCGACCTCGGCTTCGACCCCGCATTGGCGGCGCAGGCCCTTCCCGGCGAGCAGCCGCTGGGACCGCGGCGCATTCCGTCCATCGTCACTATCGGCTGGCTCGTGCTGGGGCTTGTCGTCGCCTCGGTGATCGGCACGCTGGTGCTTGCGCCCTCCGCGGTGATGTCGGTGTTGCCGGGCGCGGCGCGTCTTTACGCGCTGTTCGGCGCGCCGGTCGGAGCGCACGGCCTCGGCTTCGAAGGCGTGCGCTATGGCTGGACCAGCGAGGGCGGCCAGACCGTGCTCGAAGTGCAGGGCGACGTGGTGAATCTCACCGCCGCCCCGGTCGACGTGCCGACCGTGGTGATCGCGCTCAGGGACGAGAGCGGCGAGGAAATCTCCGAATGGACCACCGAGGTCGGCGAGGAGGAACTCGCGGGCGGAGAACATGCGCCGTTCTTGCGGCAGATCCCCTCGCCGCCGAGCAATGTCCGCAGCGTCAAGGTGCGTTTCGCCAAGGCCCAGTAGCATGGCTCAAGCCGCGGCGGCCGAAACCGTCACGCCGCTCTACAGCGTCGAGCGCATTGCCGAGAGGGTCGAGGCTCTCAGCCGTGAGATCGCCGCGTCGTCGCCTGTCGATCTCATCATCGTGTCGATCTTGAAGGGCAGCTTCATCTTCGCCGCCGACCTCATCAGGGCGCTGCACCGCGAGGGCCTCAAGCCTGAGATCGACTTCATCTTCCTTGCGAGCTACGGCACCGGCACGATTTCGGGCGGCGATGTCAAGGTTCTACGCGGCGTGGAGACCGAGCTTGCGGGGAGGGACGTCGTGATCGTCGACGACATCCTGGATTCCGGCCGAACGCTCGCTTTCGCCAAGACGCTGTTCGAGCAAAGCGGGGCGCGGCGGGTGCGCACCTGCGTGCTGGTCGACAAGCAAGTGCCCCGCGCTGCCAAGATCGAGCCCGACTTCACGGGCTTCCGCTGCCCGCCGGTCTTCGTGGTGGGCTACGGCATGGACCTTGCGCACCGTTATCGCGAGCTTCCTTTTATCGGCGAGGTCAGAAACCCATGACGACGCTCACCCTCATCGCCGCCCTGATCGGCGTGATCGTTCCGCCGGTGGTGATCGTGCAGGCGCTGCGCAGCAGCGCGAAAGACCGCTGGCCGGAAGGGCTCTTGGTCGGCGTCTATCTGGGGACGCTCGGCACCATCAGCGTCATCGCGCTGATCGCCTATTTCAGCTGACCTTGAGCGATCAGAACGGCTTGATCAGGCGCTCGAGATAATCGAGCTCGATGGTGGGCCGCGCCGGATCGCCGAGCCGGCGGCGCAGTTCGTCAAGCACCTCGCGCGCCCGCTGGATGTCGATCTCGTCAGGCACCTTCACCGACAGGCCGAGATCGGGCCGATTGGAGCGGTCGGGACGGCCGAGCGGATCGCGGCCGTTATTGCCGGGGCCTTGCCCGGCCTGCAATTCACCGCCCTCCATCATCTGCTCGGCGAGCGACTGGGCGCCTTTGCGCAATTTATCCAGCGCCAAGCTTTGCTGCTGCGTGGCGCTGTCGAGATTGCCCTGGCCGATGGCTTCCTTGGCGTCGCGCATGGCCTCTTGCGCGCCCTTGAATCCGTCGGGCGGCTCGCCGCCCTCGATGCGGAAGCGGTCGATCAAGCTCTGAAGCCTGTCGCGCAGCTCCTGCTGGCGGTCGCCAAGCCTCCCATGCTGCCCGGAGCGTTGGCCCTGCTGCGGCTGCTGACCCATCTCCAACTGGGTGTTGGGAGGCGCGCCCTGGCCGCCGGATTCGCCCTGGCCCTTCATGCTGCCTTGCTGCGCCTCGCCGGGCGTCTCCTCGAACAGCGGCGCCATGCTCATGCCGGGGCCGAACTCCATCGGCTGGCCGGGCGGGCTCACCTCGAACTGATCGTTAGGCTCGCCGCTTGAGCTCTGCTGGCGCTTCGCCGCGAACGTATCGTCGAGCAGCTTCTGCTGATTGGATACGATGTCGCTCAGATCCTTCATCATGCGGCCGGCGCGCTGCTGCTGCGCGTTCTCGGCGAAATTCCCAGTCTGCAAACGGTCGAGAATGTCCTTCAGCTCGGACAGCATCCGCTCGGCCATCTCCTTGGAGCCGGACTGGGCGAGCTTCTGGATGTTGCTCAGCATCTTGTCGATATCCTGCTGCGACACGAGCTGATCGCCGTTCTGCTGGCCTTGCGGCTGCATGTTGCCTTTGTCCTGCTGCTGCGAGGCGAGCGCCTGGAGATATTTCGACAGCGCATCGCGCAGCTCATCGACCAGTTGCTTGATCTGCTCCGGCGAGCTGTTCTCCTGGAGGGCCTTCGACAGCGCGTCCTGCGCTTGCTTGACGGCACGCTCGGCCTCCGGCAGGTCGCCTTCCTCGATGCGCAGCGCCACGTCCCAGAGCTGATCGACGACGCTGGCGATGCCTTCGCGCGATTGGTCGCCGCGCAAACGCCAATAAGCATTGCGCAGGGCGAGATAGATGGTGCTGTCGTCGATCACCTTCTCGTCGCCCAGCGTGAGCGCGTCGAGCGCGTTGGCGACGCTGTCGGGAGCGCCGGGATCGCGCACCAGCTTCTTGCGCTGCTCGACCACGGCCTTGGCCAGCGGCTTGGTGAAGGTGCGCTCCGGCAGCACGAATTCATAGGGCTGGCTCTGGCCGCTCTGCCCGGCCTGGTCGCGCGCGACGAGCGTCATGCGCACTTTGAGCCCGGCCCAGGGATGGGCAGTCAGGTCCTGCGTGGCCTTGCCGTCGATGCGCTTGGCGTTGGCATGTGGCAATTGCAGCGGCATGACCGGCGGCTCGAGCAGGGGATCGGCTTTGACTTTGGCCGAGGCTTCCGCGGCGAGCGGCGCGAGGTTGTGCTCCTCGCCTTCGCCCAGCGCAAAGCGCGCCTCGGCGCTCGCCACGCCGTTATCGTCGTCGGCGCGGAACACCAACCGCAATGCGCCGCGCGGCGTGGTGGTCGGCGTTCCCATCAAATTGATGGTCGGCGCTTCGTCCTTGATCAGGTCGAAGCGCCATTTGGAAACGGTCTGGCCGCCGATCTTGACGTCGGCGCTGATCGGCTCGTTCAGCGCGACGTTGAACTCGACCAGACCCTCGCTGCCGCCTTGCTTCGGCTCGATGGTCTTGCCCTCGGCGCCGTCGCGGCTGGTGACGAGGCTCACGGTCTCGCCTTGCGGCGCGTGCGTGCGCACGATCAGCTCGCTCCGCTCCGGCACCGACAGCGCGCGGAAGGATTCAGCCCCGGTGCCCACCGTCTCGTTGCCGTCGGCCAGCACGATCGGCGCGAGGCCCGTGTAGACCGGAGGCGTAACCCAGGCATCGAGCCTGAGCAGCGCGGGTGCGCCGGATGCGGCGGGCGTGAAGGCGGCGCGCAGCCGATCGAGCACATTGCCTCCGGTCGCCAGGAATGCGGCGACCACGGCAAGCAGCAATGCCGCCCTGATCGCATAGGGGTCCTTGCGGTCGGTGCGCGGCGCGGGCCACGACGGCTTCAGCCGCCCGATCAGCTTGCCAAGGCGCTCGCGATGCGCGGCCCAAAGCGCCGCGGTCTCCTTTGGCGGGGTGGCGCCCAACCGGTCTTCATAAGACGACGCGGGCCGGTGCTTGATGCCGGCGGTCCGCTCCAAACGACGCAGCGCCTCCTGCCGGGTCGGCAGCGAGAGCCTGATCAGCGGCAGGAAGGAGACGATCAGCGCGAGGCCGAAACCACCGAGCAAAACGCGATGCATGAGCGGCGGCAGGTAGCTCCACAGCTCGAGCAGCGAGAACACGATAAAGGCGGCGACGACCAGGAAAGGCCACAGCAACGCCTCCCAGATGCGCTCGCCGAGCAGCGCCAGCCAGCTCAAGCGCACCCGTCGCTCGAAGCGGCTCGCGAGCGCTTTATCCTCAACCTTTTGCGGCGAGGTCTCCTTCGATCGAAAAACGGAACGCATCGTCTTCATTGTTTAGCACGCAGGCTTGGGGTCACGAGGATAAGTTGGGGAGCGAAGCGGGCGAAAGCGAGGCTTATTAACGCTCGGTCCAAAGGATTAGAGCCAGTTGGGCAGCCGCTCCCTGGCCAGCATCTCCTCATAACCCGGCCTTGGCCGTGTCACGCTGTAGCGGTTGCCGGCGACCAGCACCTCGGGCACCAAGAGCCGCGAATTATATTCGGAAGCGAGCACTGCGCCATAGGCGCCGGCGGTCATCACGGAAATGAGATCGCCCGCCTTAAATTCCGGTAATGCTCTGGCCAGCGCTAGATAATCGCCGGTCTCGCACACCGGCCCCGCCACGTCGGTAACGATGCTGCGCGTGCCCGGCGCGGGCTCGATGACGGGGACAATCTCGTGATAGGCCTCGTACAGCGTGGGCCGCATCAAATCGTTCATGCCGGCGTCGACGATGGTGAAGGTCTTGTCGGCGCCCTGCTTCACATAGAGCACGCGGGTGACGAGGATGCCGGCGTTGCCGGCGATCATGCGGCCAGGCTCGAACAAGAGCCGCAAGCCGAGACCGCCCACTTCCTCCTGCACGAGACGCGCATAGTCGGCCGGGAGCGGAGGCGCCGGCTGATCGTGGCGATAGGGGATGCCGAGACCGCCGCCGAGATTGACGAAGGAGATGGTGAAGCCCTGGCCGCGCAGATCGGCGACCAATTCATGCAACAGCGCGAACGCATTGCGGAACGGCGCAAGGTCGGTGATCTGGCTGCCGATATGCATATGCACGCCGGAGGCCTCGATGCCGGGCAGCTTGCTCGCCAGCGCATAGAGGGCCGGGGCTTGCGCGAACGGCACGCCGAATTTGTTCTCGGCCTTTCCCGTCGCGATCTTATGGTGGGTGTTGGCGTCGACATCCGGATTGACGCGCAACGCGATGCGCGCGGTCGCGCCCCGGCTCGCGGCCACCTCGCTCAGCGCTCTGAGCTCAGGCTCCGATTCGACATTGAAGGCGAAGATGCCGGCGTCGAGCGCGACAGCCATCTCGGCCCGCGTCTTGCCGACACCCGAAAACACGATCCGCTCCGGCGCGACCTTGACCGCCAACGCGCGGCGAAGCTCGCCCTCAGACACGATGTCCATGCCGGCGCCGAGCCGGCCGAGCGTGGCGAGCACGCCGAGATTTGAGTTCGCCTTGACCGAATAGCAGACGAGCGTATCCGGCGGGCCGGCGAAGGCATCGGCGAAAACCCGATAGTGACGCTCTAGCGTCGCCGACGAGTAGCAATAGAAGGGGGTTCCAACGGTCGCGGCGAGGTCGGCAAGATCGACCTCCTCGGCGTGGAGCACATTCTGGTGGGAGACGCCGCGCCGGTAGGCGAAATGGTGCATTTCTCGGGAGGTCTATTGCAGCAGTCGATCGATCCAAAGCTTCCGGTCAGGAGCCTGCGACATTTTCGTGGACGGATCGGCCTTGGTCTGAGGGAAAGTGGGCGGCGGTCGGTCCAATGAGCCACGGCGCCCACAAGCTGTAAGCCCGATGGTTGCCATCAGCACAAGCGATAAAAGGATGCGCAAAGCGCTTCCCATGGTCGTGCCCCTGTCCCTCGGCCTATTACTTGGCCCTTGACCTACCCTTTTATCGCGTTTGGCCTTCCTTCTCCAAACGCTTTATCCACCGTCTCGCCTCCCGTTTGACGTTGGAAGGGGCGGTTCCGCCATAACTGGTGCGGCTTTTCACCGATCCTGCGACATCCAGCGCCGGATAAATCTGTTCGGTGATGCGCTTCTCCACCGCCTTAAGCTCCGAAAGCGGCAGTTTTTTGAGATCGCAGCCCTTTGATTCGGCCAAGGCCACGAGCTTGCCGGTGACATGGTGCGCCTCCCGGAAGGGGAGCCCGAGATTGAGCACCAGCCAGTCGGCGAGGTCGGTCGCGGTCGAATGCCCGGCCGAAGCCGCCCGCTTCATCGCCTTCACGTCGGGCTCGAGGTCCGCGACCATCCCGGTCATGGCGGCGATGCCGAGCTTCAGCGCATCGAGCGCGTCGAACACCGGCTCCTTGTCCTCTTGCATGTCCTTGGCATAGGCGAGCGGCAGGCCTTTCATCACCATCAACAGCGCCTGAAAGGCGCCGGCGATGCGTCCGGTCTTGGCGCGCACCAGCTCGGCCGCGTCGGGGTTGCGCTTCTGCGGCATGATCGATGAGCCGGTGGTGAATTTGTCCGAGAGCCGCGCGAAGCCCCATTGCGGCGAGGTCCAGTTGACGATCTCCTCGGCGAGCCGCGACAGATGCATGGCGCAGATCGACGCGGCCGCCAGTGCCTCGAGCGCGAAGTCGCGATCCGACACCGCATCGAGCGAGTTCGCCGCCGGCTTGGCAAAGCCGAGCGCGCTCGCGGTTGCCTCCCGGTCGATGGGGAAGGGTGTGCCGGCAAGCGCTGCGGCGCCGAGCGGCGATTCGTTCAGCCGCTTGGCCGCGTCGGCGAAGCGGCCTCTGTCTCTCCCCAGCATCTCGACATAAGCCAGCAGATGATGCCCGAAGGTGATCGGCTGCGCGGTCTGGAGATGGGTGAAGCCCGGCATCACCGTTCCCGCATGCTCGAGCGCCTTGGTCGCGAGCGCCAGCTGGAGCGCGCCGAGCGCGCCGTCGATCGCGCCGATCTCGTCCCTGACATAGAGCCTGAAGTCCGTCGCCACCTGGTCGTTGCGCGAGCGCGCGGTATGCAGCTTGCCGGCGACCGGTCCGATCAGCTCGGTGAGCCGGCTCTCGACGTTCAAATGAATGTCCTCGAGCGCGCGCGAGAATTTGAACGTGCCGGCCTCGATCTCGGCCATGATCTGGTCGAGGCCGCGGGCGATCTCCTGCGCCTCTTTGGCCGTGACGATGCCGGTCGCGCCGAGCATGGCGACATGCGCCTGCGAGGCGAGAATATCGTGCCTCCACAGCCGCTTGTCGAAGTCGATGGAGGCGTTTATCTCCTCCATGATCTGCGCGGGACTTGCGGCGAAGCGGCCGCCCCACATGGTGTTCGTCATGACGGTCTTAGCCTGGGCAAGACTTGCGTTAACAAGACTTGAGTTAAGCGGGAAGACGTGAGCAAACGCAAAGAACGCGACAGCGCTGCGTCGCCGGCCATCTATCTCGTCGCTGCCATCGTTGCAGCGATTGCCGGATTCGGCACGGTATATGTGAGTTTCGCCCCTTCTGACAATGGTGAGACCCAGCTTTCAGGGTCAGTGTCTTCGGGGCAGGGGACCGCCAGCGGGCCTCTCGCCGGCCTCAATAAGGGCCCCATGGCCCCGCTTTTACTCAGGCCGAAGCCGCTGGATCTGCCGGAAATCGCCTTCGCCGACGGGGACGGCAAGCCGAAGTCGCTGGCCGATTTTGCCGGCAAAGTGGTGCTCCTCAACATCTGGGCCACCTGGTGCGTGCCCTGCCGCGAGGAGATGCCGGCCCTCGACAAGCTGGAGACCAAGCTCGGCGGCAAGGATTTCGAGGTGGTGGCGATCAATATCGACAAAGGCGGCCCCGACAAGGCTGCGGCCTTCCTCAAGGAGACCGGCGCCGAGCATGTTGCCCTCTACACCGACCCCACCGGCAAGCTGTTCTCGACGATCAAGACGGTTGGCATGCCGACCACGCTGATCGTCGACCGAAACGGCAAGGAGATTGCCCGGCTGATCGGCCCGGCCGACTGGGCTTCGCCCGAGGCGATTGCCGTGATCGAGGCCGCGATCGCCGCGCCGGCTTCCGCCTCTTAGGGATTCACCGGGACGATCGCGTCCTTGTCGATGCGATACTCGTATTTGCAGGTTTCGGCGACCGGCTTGTTGCACGGCGTGCCGGGCGTGGTGACGTAGAGCATGTGCTTGCCGCCGACCTTGCCGAATTTATAGCTCTGCACGAGATCCTCGAAGAGCAGATCCCACTGCGTCTCGCCGTCCCACAGATAGATCTGCAGGGTGCAGGCGCCGTCGCTGCACAGCGGATTGATGCCGCCTTCGCATTTGAGCTTGGAGTAGTCGGCGATCCAATCCTCGCCGCCGTCGCCGTTCACGTCCTCGACCGTGAGCACGGCGTCATGATTCGGCTTGCCGTTCAGGTCCGTGCAAGCCTGGTCGGCGTCGACGATCGCCTGGGCGACATTGTCGGGCGGGTCGGCGGCGCGCGCGGCGACATGCGCCAACGGCAGAGCTAAGGCCGCGGCGGCGGTTAGGCGGAGGAGCTGGAAGGAAACGCGGTTCAATTCGCGCCGGTGCTGGCAGTGCTGCGCTTCTTCGAGCCGCCCTTGCGACTGACCTTGCGCGTCCCAGACGGCTTCGGCTTGGCCACGCCGCAAATGGCGTCTTTCAGATGCGCCGGACCGTCGGTCAAGGACGCTTCGATCGCCAGCCCGTCGATGCTGGTGCCGAATAGCGACTTCCAGAAATAGCGCTTGAAGCCGTTCTCCAGGAGATCGGTGGCGCGCGCCCGGCGCGTGGCGATCGACTGCTCGCCAAGCACGACCGCGACCAGCTTGCGGCCATCGCGCGTCGCGCTTGCCACCACGTTGAATCCGGATTCGCAAATGAAGCCGGTCTTCATGCCGTCCGCGCCGGGGAGACTCACCAGGAGGCCGTTATGGGTGCGGATGATCTGTTTGCCCACCTGAATCTGGACGGTGGTGAACAGATCGGCGTGCTCTGGGAACTCGACGATGATGGCGCGCGCGAGCTTGGCCAGGTCGCGGGCGGTGGTGACCTGGCGCTCGTCCGGCAAACCGTTGACGTTGACGAAATTGGTCCGCGTCATGCCGAGATGCTGCGCCGCCTCGTTCATGCGCTGGACGAATGCCTCCTCGCTGCCGGCGACCGTCTCGGCGATCATCACGGCGACATCGTTGGCCGATTTGACGATCAGCACCTTGAGCGCGGTATCCAGCGTGATGCTGCCGCCGACGGGAAGCCCGAGCTTGGAGGGGGCTTGCTCCGTTGCCTTCTGCGAGCAAACCACGTTGGTGTCGGGAGTGACCGTGCCGGCCTTCAAGGCTTGGAAGGTCACGTAGGCCGTCATCAGTTTGGTGAGAGATGCCGGAAACCACTGCGTGTCGGGGTCTTCGGCGTAGAACACCGTGCCGTTATAGGGCTCGAAGACGAGCGCTGGGCCGGCTGACGCGCCTGACGGGGCCAGCAAGACCGCTCCGACGAGGAGGCCTAGACCGGCACGCCGCAGCATCATCCCTGTTCCCCTCATTAATTTACCTTCGCTCGCCACATGCCTGCCGAGCGCCGCAGCGAACTGCGGCCGGGACGCTTACGCGATGTTGACGGCCACCCCCAAACCCCCAGGAACGACCCCGCCCCATAGTCAATCGAATTTCGACTGTTCCATGGCACATGGAGCAGACCGACGCTGAAAGCCCAAAACTTGAAGGGCCGCGACGGCATTGCCTGACAGCCGAATCGCAAGGGTCGCGGTGAGGCCGCATCCGCCGGAAGAGTAGCGCGCTCGTCTCAATTCGCAACTGCGAAATTGCGCTTCGCTGTGGCCCAATTACCGCGCTAAGAAACGCCTCGCTTCGCCTCTCCGACATGACCGCCGCGAAGCTTTTTGGCGTCTGCCCTCCGTGTATCTCCACTCAGATGACGGGAATCCAATCGGCGGTGTAGCGGCTGCCGACGATGCGGTTGCCGCGCGGATTGTCGTGGAGAACGAGCAGGCCGTCGCGTCCGCCGCGCTCGAGCAGGCAGATGCCTTCCGGATGCTCGTCGGCATCGGCCCGTGCCATGTCGGCGCGGACGACCTCGTTGTCATGGACCGCGTCAGGTTTGGGGTAGAGGAGCTCCGCGCCTTGCACCTCGCGCCCTTTGTCGAGCGGGTGCCAGCGATAGATGCGGAACGGCGAGCGCAAACCTGACACGGGACCGGCGAGGATGAGAATGTCGTCCCGATAGGCGGCAAGGTCGCGCACGCCCAGGCCGCCGAGATCGAGAAAATGCAGTGCCAGGGCTTCGGCGAGCTTGAGATCGGCGTCGAACTTGGCCTCGACCACGATGGCGAAGCTGTCGGCAAGCGGTCCGCGCAGGCCGAGGAACGCCTTGTTGTCGGGGCTGACGCTAAGGCCTTCGATGTCGAGTCCGTTCTCCTTGCTCGGCAACCGGACGAAGGGATCGAGAAACTCGTTCTGCCCAAGCAACTCGCGCAGGCTTCCCAGCTTGGTGAAGGGCAGGTGCGCAGCCTGCTTGGCCACTGCGCCGCCATCGCCCTTCAAGCGAACGCGTCCGAGCAGGTGACGACTTGGGCGCGTGCGGAAATGCGGCACGACCCGTTTCACGTCCTCGGAGTCTCCAGGCTTCTGCTTGGGCTTGGTGCGGACGCGGCAATGGGAGCCGCAGATCCAAAGCTCCTTGCCGCAGATGGAGAGGGATTCGATGTCCGCTTCGTCGGGAGCGTTGGGGAGCCCATCGACGATGGCGTCGAGCTTGACCTGGTCGTGCAGGCGGTAACCGTCGCCGTCGCGCTTGAGGCATTCGACGGTGCGGCCTTCGTCCGACGCGGTCCACAAATAATCGCCATAGGCGGCGACCGCCGAGAGGTTGGTGAGGAGCTTTGGATTGCCGGTGACGGCGCCGAGATAATCGAGAGTGATCCGCTCCAGACCAGGCGTAGCCATGCTTTACGCCCCTTACGCCAAAACTCCACGTCGCGGCCCGCCTGGCCAAATCGGCTTGCGTGCGAGCCTGGTGCTTGCTCTCAAAAGTAGCAGGCGGAACAGTGAAGGGGAAGGCGGACGCGGCAAAAGCGGCCGGCCTCGCGCCCGGTCTTATGGTCGCGGGTGGGGGGCGCTAGCGGCGAGCCCGCTCAGGCCTTCTCGATCAGCACGGCGCGGAAGTCGTTGACGTTGGTGAGCGTCGGGCCGGTGACGAGCAAATCGCCGATCGCGTTGAAGAAGGTCCACGGGTCATTGTCGGCGAGCATCGCCTTGGCGTTGATCCCGGCCTTGGCCGCACGGGCGAGCGTATCCGGATAGATCAGCGCGCCGGCATTGTCCTCGCTGCCATCCACGCCGTCCGTATCCCCAGCGAGGGCATAAATACCCTTCATGCCGTCGAGCGCTATTGCCAGCGCGAGCAGGAACTCGGTGTTGCGTCCGCCTTTGCCTTTGCCCTTCAGCGTGATCGTCGTCTCGCCGCCCGAGATCAGCACGCATGGCGGCTTCTGCGGCTGGCCGCGTAGCGCGCATTGCCGCGCGATGCCGGCATGCACCAGCGCCACGTCGCGCGACTCGCCCTCGATCGAATCGCCGAGAATGACCGGGGTGACGCCCGCCTTGCGCGCGACCTCCGCTGCGGCCTCAAGCGAGGCTTGCGGCGTCGCGATCATGATGTTCTCGACGCTGGCCAGCCGCTTGTCGCCGGGCTTCGGCGTCTCGTCGGCTCTGCGCAGACGCTCGAGCACGGCCTTCGGCACGTCGATGGCGTATTTCTCGATGATGCCGAGCGCGTCCTTGTTGGTGGACGGATCCGGCACGGTCGGGCCTGAAGCGATGATCGAGGGGTCGTCGCCCGGCACGTCGGAGATCATCAGCGCGACCACCTTGGCGGGGGCGGCCGCCGCGGCGAGCCTGCCGCCTTTGATGGCGGAGAGATGCTTCCGCACCGTGTTCATTTCGGAGATGGTCGCGCCCGATTTGAGCAGCGCCTTGTTCACCGCCTGCTTGTCTTCGAGCGTCAGCCCTTCCGGCGGCAGCGCGAGCAGCGCGGACCCGCCGCCCGAGATCAGGCAGAGCACGAGATCGTCGGCCGACAATCCCCGCACCAGTTCGAGAATGCGCCGCGCGGCCTCGCGGCCGGCGGCGTCGGGCACGGGATGGGCGGCCTCGACCACTTCGAGCCGGCTCGTGGGCACGCGATAGCCGTAGCGCGTCACCACCAGTCCCTCGATCGGCCCCTCCCAGG
This sequence comes from uncultured Alphaproteobacteria bacterium, assembly GCA_963776235.1. Classification (GTDB taxonomy): domain Bacteria; phylum Pseudomonadota; class Alphaproteobacteria; order Rhizobiales; family Methyloligellaceae; genus Methyloceanibacter. The sequence continues at coordinate 4,213 of CAVZLT010000007.1, read as the reverse complement.
CGTCTTCCAGCGCCTTGGCCATCGCGCCCGACGCCTTGCCCGCGCCGATCACGACGGTGCGCCCCTTCGGCCGCTTGGGCAGATGCGCCGGCACGCAGAGCGAGGGCAGCGCGGCATCGACCGCAGCCTGGAACATGGCCTTGAGCAGCAGTTCGGGCTTCATTGTTAGGCTTATCCTCCGCTTCAAGGCCGCTGAACTCGCACAACCGATTGCAATAAGGCAAGCGAATGAACTACTTTGCTCATTCCTTTTGCAAGCGAAGCCGCAAGCCCCGGGGACCAAGGAGTTATGTCAGTACAACCGCGTGAAACTGCCGAAAAACCGGGCAGGCGTTCGGACGAGCAGCACAAGAAGCCCAAGTCGGATATCGAGATCAGCCAGGCCGCGCAGATGCGGCCGATCCTCGAAGTGGCGAAGGACAAGCTCGGCATCGATGCCGAGGACTTGATCCCCTACGGGCATTACAAGGCGAAAGTCTCGCTCGACTATATCGCCTTGCTGAAGGGCAGGCCCAACGGCAAACTCATCCTCGTCACCGCCATCACCCCCACGCCGGCCGGCGAGGGCAAGACCACGACCACGGTCGGGCTTGGCGATGCGCTGAACGAGATCGGCAAGAAGGCCATCATCTGCATTCGCGAGCCATCGCTTGGGCCCTGCTTCGGGGTGAAGGGTGGTGCCGCCGGCGGCGGCTACGCGCAGGTCGTGCCCATGGAGGACATCAACCTGCATTTCACCGGCGACTTCCACGCCATCGGTGCCGCCAACAATCTGCTCGCGGCGTTGATCGACAATCATGTCTATTGGGGCAACAAGCTCGACATCGACACCCGGCGTGTCACCTGGCGGCGCGCCGTCGATATGAACGACCGGGCGCTGCGCGACATCGTCACCTCGCTGGGCGGCGCCGCCAACGGTTACCCGCGTGAAGCCGGCTTCGATATCACCGTGGCGTCGGAGGTCATGGCCATCTTCTGTCTGGCCAGCGACTTGGCCGATCTTCAGCGACGGCTCGGCCAGATCCAAATCGGCCAGACCCGCGACAAGAAAGCCGTCACCGCCAAGGATCTCTCCGCCGCGGGCTCGATGGCGGCGCTGCTCAAGGACGCGCTCGCGCCCAATCTCGTGCAGACGCTCGAGAACAACCCGGCCTTCATCCATGGCGGGCCGTTCGCCAACATCGCCCATGGCTGCAACTCGGTGATCGCCACCAAGGCCGCGCTCAAACTCGGCGACTATGTGGTGACCGAAGCGGGCTTCGGCGCCGATCTCGGCGCCGAGAAGTTCTTCGACATCAAATGCCGCAAGGCGGGGCTCAAGCCGGATTGCGTGGTTTTGGTCGCCACCATTCGCGCGCTCAAGATGCATGGCGGCGTGGCCAAGGACGATCTCAAGAAGGAGAACCTTGGCGCTCTGGAGAAGGGTTTCGTCAATCTCGAGCGGCATATCGAGAACGTGCGCAAATACCACGTGCCGGTGGTGGTGTCGGTGAACCGCTTCTCTAGCGACACCGACGCCGAGATCACCCTGCTCAAGCGGCTATGCTCGACCATTGGTGCGGAGTGCGTGATGGCCGACCATTGGGCGCAAGGCGGCGCCGGTGCCGTCGAGCTCGCCAACACCGTGGTGCGCACCATCGAGGAGAAGCCGAGCGACTTCCAGCCGCTCTATCCCGACGACATGTCGCTGTGGGACAAGACGCGCACCATCGCCCAGGAAATCTACGGCGCCGAGGACATCACCGCGGACAAGGCCGTCAGGGACCGTTTTGCCGAGCTCGAGAAGCAAGGCTTCGGCAAATTCCCCATCTGTGTCGCCAAGACTCAATACAGCTTCACCACCAACCCCGACGCCAAGGGCGTGCCGTTGGGGCATGTCATCCCGATTCGCGAGGTCAGGTTGTCGGCCGGCGCGGAGTTCGTGGTGGTGATCTGCGGTGACATCATGACCATGCCGGGCCTGCCGAAGGTGCCGGCTGCCAACAATATCGAGCTTGCCGCCGACGGCAGGATCGCCGGTTTATTCTAAGTGCTGAAAGGGGTTGCCAGCCGCTGACGCGGACGCTAACACCCTTTGCTTTGCGACATGTGGCCAAATCCGGCGCAACCGCCGGCAAGATTCCAAGGGGAAACAACGATGGCTGGAGCGAGAAGGCCGGGGCGTAACTTCTTATTCGTGCCGGGGCCGACCAATGTGCCCGACCGCGTCTTGCGCGCCATGCACGTCGCCATGGAGGACCACCGTTCCTCCGATTTTCCCAAGCTGACGTTGCCGCTGTTCGAAGACCTCAAGAAGATCTTCAAGACGCGTGACGGCCAAGTCGTCATCTACCCCTCGAGCGGCACCGGCGCCTGGGAATCGGCGCTGACAAATACCCGCTCGCCCGGCGACAAGATGCTTGCCGCGCGGTTCGGCCAGTTCAGCCATCTGTGGATCGAGCTCGCCCGCCGTCATGGCCTCGATATCGTCGTCCAGGAGGAAGAGTGGGGCACCGGCGCCAACCCCGACCGCATCGAGGAGGCGCTTCGCGCCGACAAGAACCACGAGATCAAGGGCGTGATGGTCGTGCATAACGAGACGGCGACGGGCGTCACCAGCGACGTCGCCGCCGTGCGTCGCGCCATGGACGCCGCCAAGCACCCGGCGCTGCTCTATGTCGATGGCGTGAGCTCGATCGCCAGCATCGACTTCCGCATGGATGAGTGGGGCGTCGATTTCGCCATCACCGGCTCGCAGAAGGGCCTGATGCTGCCGGCCGGTCTCGGCATCGTCTGCGCCAGCCAGAAGGCGCTCGCACAGATGAAGGACGCCGCCTGCCGCCGCGCCTATTTCGAGTTCACCGACCACATGAAGGCGAACGCCACCGGCTATTTCCCCTATACGCCGGCGGTCATGCTGTTCCATGGCCTGCGCGAGTCGCTGGCCATCCTTCAGGAGGAGGGGCTCGACAATGTGTTTGCGCGCCACCGCCATTTGGCGTCAGGCGCCCGCGCCGCGGTCAGGGCCTGGGGGCTCAAGCTGTGCGCCAAGGAGCCGAAATGGCACTCCGACACCGTGACCGCGATCATGGTGCCGAAGGGCTTCAACGGTGCCGACGTGATCGATCGCGCCTATCGCCGCTACAATCTCGCGCTCGGCGCCGGCCTCTCGCAAATGGCCGGCAAGCTGTTCCGCATCGGCCATCTGGGCGATCTGAATGAATTGATGCTGCTCGGTGCCATCGCCGGGGCCGAAATGGCCATGCGCGATGTCGGCATCGAGGTCGAGCTGGGGTCTGGAGTGGCGGCGGCGCAGGCGGAGTTCCAAGCTTCGCAAGGCCGGGAAACCAAGGTCGCCGCCGAATAGGGCAGGAAGCGCGGGGCTAACGGCGGACAAGCCCGGTCTCGCTCGATTTGATTTTAGTCAAGACCTCCGGCGGCTTTTTCAGCTACGCGCCGGGGGAAGGTGAGGCATGTCGCGCCGGCTGAGGCCGGCTTAGATCAGGGGTTGGGTTCAGTGCAGCACGCGATCGTGTTTCTCGATCGAGAGTCGGTCGACGCCAAGGTCCGCAGGCCGAATTTCCCGCATACTTATAAAGAATATCAGTCGACCTGGTCGCCTGAGGACGTGGTCGCGCGCCTCAAGGACGCGAGCATCGCCATCATCAACAAGGTGCCGATGCGCGCCGACACCCTGAAGCAACTCCCGAATCTCAAGCTGATCGCCGTCGCCGCGACCGGCACCGACGTGGTCGACAAGGCCTATTGCAAAGCCAACGGCATCACCGTCGTCAATATCAGGAACTACGCCTTCAACACCGTGCCCGAGCATGTCATCGCGCTGATCTTCGCGCTCCGCCGCAACCTGTTCGCCTATGTCGAGGACACCAGGAACGGCGTGTGGAACAAGTCGAGCCAGTTCTGCTTCCTGACGCATCCCATCCGCGACATTGCCGGCTCCACGCTCGGCATCGTCGGCTATGGCGCGCTCGGCAAGTCGATCGGCAAGCGTGCGGAGGCGCTCGGCATGCGCGTCCTGCCCTTCGATATCTTCCCGCAAGACGGGCTGGTCGATTTCGACACGATCCTGAGAGAAAGCGACATTATTACTTTGCACGTGCCGCTCACGCCGCAGACCAAGAACATGATCGGCGCCGCGGAGCTGAAGAAGATGAAGCGCACCGCCATTCTCATCAACACGGCGCGCGGCGGCCTGGTCGACGAGGCGGCGCTT
>CAVZLT010000006.1:0-20012 GCA_963776235.1 uncultured Alphaproteobacteria bacterium | reverse complement strand
TGATCACATGGGTGCCAGGCGCCCGGCAAACTCCGCCTGCCAATAGACGGTGCCCCGCGCAAGCACACGCTCCGACGCCGCCTTGAGCGGCGTGAGACGGCCCAATAACGGCGGATTTTCGCCCTCATGCGCTCTAGGCGCGGCTCGACAGAAGTGCTTATTTTGCAGACAAATCGGGCCGAATCGGCCACGCGTTTAGGGCTTTAAACTCGCACGCCCGTTCCGGGCCTGAGAATGTGGGGAGAACAATCGCATGATGTCGAAATCAGAGCTGATCCAAAAAATCGCCGACGAGACCTCGCTGGCGAAAAAAGACGTGAAGGCCGTGGTCGAGTCGCTGGCAAGCGTCGGCTACAAGGAGCTGAAGAAGGCCGGCACCTTCCTCCTGCCCGGCTTTGCCAAATTCGTCGTCATCAAGAAGCCTGCCACCAAGGAGCGCACCGGCATCAACCCGTTCACCAAGGAGCCGACCGTGTTCAAGGCGAAGCCGGCCCGCAAGAGCCTCAAGGTTCGCCCGGTGAAAGCCGCCAAAGACGCGGTGTGAGGATCGCGTTTCGTCCTACCGCGCCGCGGGCGTTCCCTCGTCAGCCGGTTTCGACGACGCATTGGCCGGCTTGAGCCGCCGGGCAAGAGAGGTGAGTTTGTCGTCGTCGCTTTCGCCGACCGGAACGGTCTGACCGTAATCCCGCGTCGCTTCCCTGGTCGCCTGGTCGAACTGCTCGAGTTGGGTCAGGATCCGCGTGGCCAACTCGACATAATGATGCCGGATCAGTCCGAGGCGGCGCCGCAGCTCCTGGTTGATGGAGTTTAAGGTTGCCAGGTCGCGCTGCTGCGCAGTGGTGCAGCTGCGGAGGGTGTTGCGGTCGTTGATGATGCGCTGAATGGCTTCCGCCCCGGCCAGGGCTACGCTGTCTAGGGTCTCATCGGTTGCGCCCTCGGGGGCTTGTGCCTGGCCGGCGGGCGCTACGATGTTGATCAGGCCTTCGATCATTGCTGGCACTCCTGATATTAAGGATAAAGAGTTTGTCGCGATCACAATACTGCGCCTGCCCAAGTCTTCTTTGGTCTGGGCAGCCGCGCGTATAGTGCCATCAGCACCACACTATGGAATGCTTTGCGTCTTTTCTGATTTTTTGTCGGTAATTCTTAATCGCAAAGAGGCTCCGCGATTTTGCATCCATGTCGCGCCGTCGCCATGCGACGCCACGAGCACGACTGCACCCGGCGCGATGCGCTTGGTCAGCTGGCGGGGAAGTCGGCCTACTTCAGCCTAACAGGGCGTGCACTTGCACTTCTTCGTTGCGCCGGTGGCATTGGAGCCGGGCGTGCAGACCCATTTGTTGCCGGCGGGGCACCGGCTGGTGCCGAACATGCAGCCGGAGCACGGGAGACACGCTCTGGTTTACCGTGAATGGCTCGACCGATCCGGCCAAAGGCGTGGCCTCGGCTTTCCACATCAGAAGTCCGGCACTGAGCACGGATGCGATCACGCTGACGAAGAGAACGAGCTTGATCCTGGTCATGGACGCCTCCCTAGTTTGGGCGGGCAAGCATAACACGAAGCTGGACGACGGATCTCAGGGATTGGCGGCGAAGCGTGCGGACGTGAGGCGCAGGGCTACAGGCTTGGGCCGTCTAGTCGGCCTCGCGAGGGATGGTCACGGTCCCCGGCCCCTTGCAATCGCCGAAGGCAGGGGAATCGGCGTAGGTGAGGCAGGATGATTTCGGGGTATCGCTCGGGCCAAGCGTCATCGGTTGCAGGTTCAAATGGCCCATGGCGCAGCCTGCCAGCGCGAGCGGCAACACCAGCATCAGAAGCACTTTCGACATGGCTATCCCCGTAGGCGATCGGTTCGTGCGAACCAGTTTAGAGATATGGCCACATTAGCCAAATTCAAGGGCTTCAGGCCTAGCCAGCCGGCGTAGCCGTGATGGCGCGGCGGATGGGAGCCAGCGGCGCGGTGTCGTCGAAGCTCACGCGACCGTTCTGCACTGAAACGCCAAGGTCCCGCCAGAGCGCGTCGAGATCAGGGGCATAGGGCGTGTCGCCCATCTTCGCATAGAGATCGGCGAGGACATGGGTGCCGGTCGCCTGGTCGCCGACATTGAAAATGCGCGCGACCGGCCAATCCTGTTCCAGGTTGCCGCCGGCGGCGAGGGTGCCGCGCTGCGCCTGCTGCAAGCCGGCCTTGTTGCCGGTCTGTTTGCGGATCTCGATATCGGCCAGCAGACAGAACATGGCGCCGCCCCAATAGGTCCGCCCCCAGCTATCGGTGCCGTCGAGGCCTTGGTCGCCGGGCGCGGGCAAGCCCTTCTTCATGTCGCGCAGCATGTCGCCCCAGATTTGTTCCGCGGTCAGGTCGCCGGCCTCAACTCTGGCGATCGGCTCGACATAGGTGGCGAGGCCCTCGGCCAGCCAGAGCTGCGGCGGGTGCACGTCGGGAAGCGCCAGATGCGTCATCTCGTGCACCGCTTTCCAGTCGTCGCGGAGCTCGGCCGCAGTCGCATCGCTGCCGACCAGCAGGCGAATGGCGGCGCCGCGATAACCCCAGCTCGCACCGCCTTGGACGTCGTCACCCGGGACCGGCACGATCAGGATGCGCACTGCGCCGACCGGGAATTTGCCGTAATAGGTCGAGACGGCCTTGGCCGAGGTCTCGAGCCAGGCCATCAGCGCGCTGCGCGGCAGGGCGAACGTGCCGGGGGCAAATCCGACATTGAGCGTTGCCCCGCCGACATGCATCGGCGTGGACGGCAATTTGTCGAAGGCGCGATACGGGAAGGTCTCGCTGAGAAACGCGGATTGCGCATGCGCGGGCGCGCCGGCGGCGCCGAGCAGCAGGATTTGCAGGACCACGCCCGCGACAAATCTCATCACCACCCAACTCTGCGAAGCGCCGTGGTCCCTGACAATTCAACCTTCCGTGTCACGCGCGTCAACCGAAGGCGTGGCTCGCCGCAGGGATGTCGCGCAGCTGCTTAGCGCATGGCATTGAAGGCGATGGAAATGCCGAACAGCAGTTTGGCGGCGTAGGCCAGTCCAAGATAGATCGCCGCAGTGGCACCGTGGCGGAATAATCCGAACAGGCCGTTGGAGATGAGTTGCTCGGGTCGCGTTCGCATCCGCTCGGCGACACGGCCGAGGAGCCGGTCTGGCCTCGTCGGCGCGCCCATGAAGCCGGCGGCCTCGGTGAGGAACCATGCGCTTCTGGAATTGCTATCGTCGATTTCGACGGTGTCGGCCTCGTTCATGTGTCCATAAATTTCCTTTTCTCGTTGGTTGGTCCTCTTTCTCATATGGGTACGCCCGCGCGCTTGTGCGAGCGCGGCGGCGACCCCGGCAGCACATTCGCTTGGCTATTTGAGCCGATGGGCGATCGGCCTACCCCGCCAGCGCCGCGCGCTTCTTCAATAGCTCATCGAGCTTGGCCTCTTGCGCCGCGATCCGGTCGGCGTTGCGCGACTCATCCGCGGCGCCCGAATAGGCGGCGGCCTGCTCGACCAGCTCGCGGAGATTGTCGCGGACGACGGCAATGGCGGCATCGAGCTCGGCGAGGGTTGCGGCGTCGGGCATAGCAGGGCTCCTCCTTGGACATTAGAACTGACTCGGTTTTGCATGCATGTATCGGGTCTGCGATAGTCGGCGCAAGCGTGTCGAAACCGGAGACGACCATGAGCGAGGATCGCCCGCCCCTGCCGCCCTTTACCCGCGACAGCGCCATCCACAAGGTCCGCGCGGCCGAGGATGCCTGGAACAGCTGCGATCCCGCGCGGGTCTCGCTGGCCTACACGGTGGATAGCGCCTGGCGGAACCGCAGCGAGTTCTTGAACGGGCGGGCTGAAATCGTGGCGTTTCTGTCGCGCAAGTGGAACCGAGAGCTCGACTACCGGCTGATCAAGGAGCTATGGACTTTCGCCGGCGATCGCATCGCCGTGCGCTTTGCCTACGAATATCACGACGAGTCCAGCAACTGGTTCCGCGCCTATGGCAACGAGAATTGGGAGTTCGATGCGCATGGGCTGATGCGCCGCCGCTATGCCTCGATCAACGATCTGCCGATCCGCGACGCCGACCGGCTGTTCACCTGGGATCGGAGCGGTCCACGGCCGAAGGAATATCCAAGCCTGAGCGAGCTCGGCCTGTGACGGCGTTTAGAACGGCCGCTTACTTCTTCACCGGCGCATAAAACACGCTGTCGATCTCGGCGATGTCATCGTCGAACAGGCGCTTCACCTCGATCATGGTGCGCGGCGGGTAAGGTGGCGCGCCCCATAATTCGGCCTGCGCCGTCTCCACCATCGGCGCAAAGCGCGGCAGGTCGCTCAGATAGACGGTGAGCCGCACGCAATCTCTGAGGCTTGCGCCCTCCGACGCGGCGATCAGCTTGATGTTGAGGAAGGCCTGGCGGATGCGCGCCTGCGGATCCTTCACCAGCGTGTTGGTCTTGGGATCGATGCCCTGCATGCCGGCGACGAAGACGAAATCGCCGGCGCGCGCGCCCAAACTCCAGGTCCCCACGGCCTTGATGGCGCCGGGAGGATCGAGCGTCTTCACGCCGTTCGGCGATTGCGCCGGCGCCGACCCAAGACTTGCCGCCAGGGCAATTGCCGCTAGGCAAACCAGGGCGAGGCGCTGCGCCATGTCGCGCGCCAAGATCTATGCGGCGATCTGCTTGAACAGCCGCACAATCACCAAAAGGATCACGGCGCCGATGAAGGCGAGGATGATGGCTCCCAGCACCCCTCCGCCAAGCGTCAGCGAGATCCCGAGCACGGGAAACAGGAAGCCCGCGATCAGCGCGCCGAGGATGCCCACGACGATATCGCCGACCAGGCCGAAGCCGGTCCCTTGCACGAGCAGGCCGGCGAGCCATCCCGCGATTGCGCCGATGACACAGGCGATAATGATTGCTGTCAGCATTGTTTTCCCCCCAGAGCTCTCAAGTTTCGATGGGCCAGACTAGCATGAGTCGGGGCTTGCGGGCCCGCCTCGCAAAGGCTTGCTCCCGCCAGCGCAGGCGGCGCTAGCCCGCGCGGTTCGGCGTGCCGAGAATGTGGCTCTTCGGCGGGAGCATCACCTGGTCGAAGTCCTGGGTGAACATCGCGGCGGCGAAGAAGGCGACCGCGCGCAGCGTTTCCTTGCCGGTGTTCTCGAGGTCGTGGCGCATCGGCGTCGGCAGCACGAACACGCTGCCCGGGCCGACCGCGTGGGTCGATCCGTCTTCGAGATAGAGCTTGCCATGTCCCGCGATAATGTACTGCGTCTCCTCGGTCGCGTCGGTGTGCCAACCGAGCCGCTTGCCCGGCTCGATCTCGTAGACAATGGTCGATGAGGCGGTGGCGCCGTGCCCGCCATAGACGGCGAAGGCCCCCTGCCAGCTTACCGCCTTGTCGGTCTCGCCCCAGACCTTGCTGCGCGGCAGCGTGTCGGACGCAACGACGATGCTCTCCCCGGCGGGCTTGGGCGCGGGCTGCTTCACTGTGGTCGTGGGGGATGGGGTCATGCCGCTTCTCCTGGGGTGGGCTCGGGTTTCACCAGCTTAATCCTCGCACGCGCGCACCGCACTCTCCGCGAAGCGCCCGCTGCGCATTCGATTCAAACTTGCGCGATGTCCGTGGAACAGCGGCCCCGCTACGCCGCGGCAAGCTGCTGGTCAAGCGCGGTGGCGCGCTGCAAGGCAGGCCGCTGCTCAAGTCGCCCGACATAGGCCATGAACTCCGGCCGGGTCGGCAGAAGGCTGAACATCATGCCCCAGCGTAGCGTCGAGCCGACCACCACGTCGGCGGCGGTGAACTGCTCGCCCATGAGGTAAGGCCCGGGCTCGACCGCCTTCGCCAGCACGTTCATCACCGTGTCGAAGTCGCCATAGCCGAGCATGCTCCGGCGCGGCTGCTCCTGGCGCGGGAAAGCCCGGTCGGTGATGGCGGGCTCGATGCAGCCGGGCGAGAAGAACAGCCATTTGAGATAGGGCCCGCGTCGCGGATCGCCCACGGGCACGTTCAGCCGGGCATGCGGGAACTCATCGGCCAGATAGGTGCAGATGGCGGCGGCCTCGGTGACGATCACCTCGCCATGCCTGAGCGCCGGCACCTTGCCCATCGGATTCACTGCAAGATAAGCGGGCTGTTGCTGCTCGCCCTTCATCAGGCTCAAGACATGAAGATCGTAGGGCTCGCCAAGCTCCTCGAGCATCCAGCGGACGACCGAGGAGCGCGACGGCGCGGCATGATAAAGCGTGAGATCAGCCATCTGGGTCTCCTTCTCGCTGGCACCACATCTAAATTCGCGGTTGTGGCAGTAAGATGATGCAGAGTCCCTGCCCGGTCGCATCGATGGCAAGCAAAAGGCCCGCAAAGACAAAGGCTCCGGCGAAGCGCTGGTCGCAAGGCGTGACCGCGCATTCGAACGCGCTCGATCTGGAGAAAGGCGTTTTCACCCTGAGCGACCCAAAACAGATCGCGGCTTCGCTCAAGCGTTCGGCGGAAGCAAGCCATCGGCGCAAGGCCGATCCCTACCGCTCGGCCATGTCGATGCTCGTCTTCTACGTCAACCGCGCCGGCAAGAGCCTCAGCCGGACGGATCGGGCGCGCCTGGAAAAGGCGAAGGATGAGCTGCGCAAGCTGTTCGGCAAGACGCCGTCGAGCGCCAAACCCCGCTAGCCCTGCTCGGCCTTGGCCCAGCCTTCCACTTCGCCGATCCAATGGTCGGCGTGCTGGACGAAGGTCGCGAGCACGGCGTCGAAAGCCAACTCTTCGGCCGCTTCGTTGCCACGGTCGGCCTGGAGATCGGCGAAGACTTGCCGGTAATCGGCATAGCCTTCCATCTCCTCCCGGCGATGCCAGAGGAAATCTCCGATGAAGAAGAACTTGATCCAGGAGAACAGGCAGTCGGTCCAGTCTTCGAGATAATAGCGGAGGTGGACGCTGGGAGCGCACAGATAGAGGTCGGCGTCGCTGAGCGTTTTGGCGCCGCTGGCCAAGCACTCCTCCTTGGTGGCGACCTCGACCAACCTGCCGTTGAGGAAAGGATGCTCCGGACATTCGAGAAAGACGAAGCTCATGCGATCGGCGCCGGGATAGAGTCCGCGTGGATCGAACAGCTTGAAGTCGAGGCCGCGCAGCCGCGCGGTCTCGATCGCGATCAGCGGCGGAGCTTTCGCGTCGGCGTCCTCGATCAGGCTCGCGCCGGCGTCGCGCGCGGTCGCGACGAGGGCTTCGGGGTGCGGGCTGATGAAGCTCGAGATCAGAATCTTGCCCGCAACCTGCTGGTCGATGCTTTCGACATTGTCCCTTGCACGCTGTCCCCCGCGCTGCTGGTTCATGATGTCGAGAACGCGCGGCCGCTCGGGTTGCCGCAGGCGCAAATATTCGTCGCTTCGCGCCGCCAGACGCTGCAGATGACCGAGCATCCGGTCCCGGACGCGCGGTTCGCGGCAGTTGCCTTTCCAGACAACGGCGACGGAGGGCATGGACCAAAGTCCCCGTGACAGCGAGAGGGCCGAGAAGATGGGGGACATTGCCCCGGCCACGCGGCGCAGGCAAGCGATGTCCCGTAAAAAGGTTGCCTCGAAATTCACTTATGCGGCGCTCGCATGACGCGAACTGTGCGGGCTCGCGGCCGGCCGCGCTATAGTGAACGGGAGAGCCTCGGCCTTGGAGACGGTGGATGGACGACTGGGACAATTTCTACATGCTTGCGGGCGGCACGGGCGGCACGCTGATCGGCCTCATTTTCGTCGTCATCACGCTTGGCATCGACCACGCCCAAGAGGGCGACGATTTGCGGTCTCGCCTCTACGTCACGCCCATTCTCATCTATTTCACCAGCCTGCTTGTCATTGCGATGGTGATGGTGCCGCCGATGCCGGACATGGCGCGCGCCCTCTCGCTCGGGGTGATTGGCTGCGCCGGCCTCGCTTATGTGATGAATCTTACGTTGCTCTCGCGGGGCAAAGGCATAGCCGGCGGCGAAGGATTAACCGAAGGGCTTAGGCTCCTGTTCTACGTCCTGTTGCCGCTAACGGCTTATGCGCTGTTTGCCATGTCGGCCGTGGCCTGGGCGCTCGGAGCGCCGTTCGCCAACGCGATCACCGCCTTTGCCGTGGTGATCCTGCTGCTGACCGCACTGCGCAACAGCTGGATGATCACGCTGGCAATCGCCCGGCGCGAATAACAGCAAGGTTAAAAACGAGGCGTGGCAACCCGATCGGGCTGCCACGCCTCCTTAGCTTGCTGAGCCGCGAGGCTCGACCGCCCCGCGACCAATGGAGTATGCCGCCGCGGCCTAAGCTTTGGCGTGGTGGGCGTGTCCCATGCCCGCCAGCATGCCGGCGAGTCTCTCCGACACATAGCCGAACACCGCACCGATGATCATCGACAGGATGACGACGACCATCGGATTCTCCATCGACCCCGCCGTGAGGCTTCCCGCTGCATCTTTCATCAGCGTGTAAGCCACAACCGAGGCGAAGCCGTAAACCTGTGCTGGAATAACGGCGAACATCGGCATATTGGCGAGCAGAACCATGGCCGCTACGCCAACGCCGACGCAGATCCCCGCCCAAACCGGCAGGCCGAGCTTGTCGGCCATTCCGGTCTTGGTGGCGACGACCAGAGTAATTCCGGCAATGATGGCGCCGGCGGCGTTGTTGAGGATCGCCGATTGCAAGCCCTGCTCCTTGCCACCGCAATGGAAGAAGCAGCCCCAGGCGATGAACGCGGCCCAGATGGCAAGCGCGCCACCGAGTGGCCCCAGGAAGAGCCACGTGGCAATCGCGCCAAGAACACCAACGCTAATCGCAAGAGCTGTATTCGAGGACATTCTACCCCCCTTTGGTGTAGGAGCGGGCAGATGCGCCGGGAGTGCCGGCGGTCCACCGGCTCAATGATCGGAAGCTCGTATTCTTGCCAGATCGATTCGGCTCCCAGGGAATCATAGTGGAAAACTGTCCCATTTTGAACATGGATTCATCGTTTTGCCCAATTCGTAGTCAGCGCCAAGGGCTTGGCTAGGCCCGCTTTGGTTGACTTGAGGGAGAGCCCAGAGGGGCTTAGCTATCCGCCATGGCAGGCAAGGTTCACGTCATCGGTGGCGGCTTGGCGGGAAGCGAGGCCGCCTGGCAGATCGCGCAAGCCGGCGTTGCGGTCGTGCTGCACGAGATGCGCCCGGTACGGCAGACCGACGCGCATCAGACCGGCGCCTTCGCCGAGCTGGTCTGTTCCAATTCCTTCCGCTCCGACGAATGGGAGACCAACGCCGTCGGGCTGCTGCATGAGGAGATGCGCCGCGCCGCCTCGCTGATCATGGCCGCGGCCGACGCCAACAAGCTGCCGGCAGGCGGCGCGCTCGCGGTCGACCGCGAGGGCTTCGCGGCGGAAGTGACCCGCGCCATCGAGGCGCATCCTTCGATCGAGATCGCACGGGAGGAGATCGCGGGGCTGCCGCCCGCCGCATGGGACAGCGTGATCGTCGCCACGGGCCCCCTCACCTCGCCTGCGCTCGCGTGCGCCATCCAGGCGCTGACCGGCGAGGCCGAGCTCGCCTTCTTCGATGCCATCGCGCCGATCGTGCACGCCGAGTCGATCGACATGTCGGTGTGCTGGCGGCAGTCGCGCTACGACAAAGCGGGGCCGGGCGGAGGCGGCGCCGATTACATCAACTGCCCGCTCGACAAGAGCCAGTATGAGTCATTCATCGCCGCGCTGCTTGCCGCCGAGAAGACCGCGTTCAAGGCGTTCGAAGGCACCCCCTATTTCGAAGGCTGCCTTCCCATCGAGGTGATGGCCGAGCGAGGACCCGAGACGCTGCGCTACGGACCGATGAAGCCGGTCGGTCTCTCGAACCCGCATCGGCCGGGCGTGAAGCCTTACGCCGTAGTGCAGCTGCGTCAGGACAATGCGCTGGGCACGCTATGGAACATGGTCGGGTTTCAGACCAAGCTGAAACATGGCGAGCAGGCGCGCGTGTTCCGCTCCATTCCCGGGCTCGAACAAGCCGAGTTCGCGCGGCTCGGCGGGCTGCATCGCAACACCTTCCTCAACAGCCCGAAACTGCTCGATGCCACCCTCAGGCTCAAAGCCGACAAGCGGCTTCGCTTCGCGGGCCAGATCACCGGCGTCGAGGGCTATGTGGAGTCGGCGGCGATCGGGCTGATCGCCGGGCGCTTCGCCGCGTCTGAGCGGCTTCTCGGCAAGCTTGCGCCGCCGCCGCCGACCACGGCGCTCGGCGCGTTGCTCAATCACATCACCGGCGGCCATCTCAGCGCCGACGGTGACGGCGCGGCGCGAAGCTTCCAGCCGATGAATGTCAATTTCGGATTGTTTCCTGAGATCGTGGCGCCCACCGCGCCGCGCGGCAAGGGTCCGCGCAGCTCCAAGGGCTTCGAGCGGAAACGGGCGCTTGCCGCCCGCGCGCTTGCCGATCTCGAGATCTGGCTCGCACGCAAAGAGCCGGTTGCCGCCGAGTGAGCCTATTCGGCGCGGCCGATCAGCAGCCAGAACCGCAGCAGCGAGATGTCGACATCGGGCTCCTTGTAGGTGCCGTTCAGATTGTCGATGACCATGGTGCCGGCGAGGCCGCCAGTCGCGCCCTGCAACTCGATCGGCCGATGATCCATCACCTTCGGCCAACCGCGGCGATAGACCTCTTTCACCGCTTCGGAGATGTCGAACGTCACCGCGGCACCCTCGCTGAGGCTCGCCCTAAGCAGCCTGTCTGAAAGCTCGAGCTTCACCGTGCCAAGCCCTTCGACATCCACGCTCTCGGGCGGAATGGGCGCGGGCGTTGGCCCGCCTTCGAACACGATCGGGCCGACGACATAAGCGCCGTTGCCCGGAACGAGCACGGCAGGGAGGTCGGAATAATGCGTGAAATAAACCACGCCCGAAGCATTGCCGAGATCGGGGCGGAGCCCGAGCGCGACAAGCAGCTCGCGCGCGGTCTCCTCCGGAGACTTGCCGGGCGCGAAGGGATCGTCGGGATGGCCCTCGAACCAGGGCGCCAGCAGGCCGAGCGAGTGGTGGGTGTTCAGGTACCACTCGATGGCGCGCGCGCGGGCAGCCGCCTCGCCGAGCGGGTTCTCGGCGGCGCCCTCCCCGCGCGGCACGATCTTGCCGTCGACCAGCATGCCCTTACCCGAGAGGATCGAGGCCAGCTCCGCCTTTCTGGCTCAACACCGAAAGGCCGATCGCCCCGCCCGGGCCGAACGAGGCCGCGAGCAGGAGCAGCGCCAGCACGCCTGGCAGAAGCCGCAAATCGAAGCGAGCGCCTTGCGCGAGGCGAAACGCCGCGAGGATCAGCGCCCAGATGCCGATCAGCACCATCAAATAGCGCTGCTCGGTGAGGCCGTAATCGGCGATGCGCCGCGACACGGCGACGAACAGCAGCGCGACCGGCAGCGCCGCGAGCCACACCCAATAGCGCCAGAACAGGCGTACCAGCGCTCCGCCCGTCTCGCGGCTCGGATAGCCGAGCAGCAGCGTCGCGGCGCCGACGAACAGATACCCCACCACCATCGCCCCGAGCGTGCCCTTGGGCAGCTCCCAGGCGAGCGCGATCTTGGCGGCATAAGCGTAGAGGATGGCGGTGTAGACGAGGAGCAGCGGGACAGCCACGAATTTCACCAGGCGGCCGCCGCGCGCATGGTGAAGTCCTGCTGCTCGCTCTCGGTGATCGGGTCGGCAAAGCGCCGCGGCGCGAAGGCGAGGAAGCTTACCGGCGCAACGAAGCCGAGGCACACGGTCCAGATATATTCGTGCGCGTGCGGAGACAGGGTCAGGCCGAACAGCAGCTTTATCGTCTCGTGGATGGCGGATAAGTCCGATGCCGAGAAGACCTGCGCCGACGCCCGCAAGCAGCGCGCCAAGCCAGAGGCGATGGTTGAACAGCCAGAAGGTCTCGTTCGTCTCGCGGCGGCCGAGATGGCCCGCCAGAGTGAGCGCAAGGATCAGGCTCCCGACCAGCAGCCAGGCGTTCAGCCAGATGGCGGTATCGAGCCAGAGCAGCAAACCCAGCACCGCGATGCCGAGCAGCCACAGCAGACCGCGCGCCTGCGGCGATCGGCGTTGGCTCTCCGCGTAAAGATCGACCGAGACGACCCAAACAAACGACGCGGCGAGCCAGGCCAAGACCCTGAACTCGGCGTCGCCGATCATGCTGCCGTGGTAGAGCTTGTAGGCGGTCAGCGCCGTAGCTATGGCGACGGCGAGCGGAAAGCGCGTGACGGCGGCGCTGACGTCGGGAAGCCGGCGCTGCCACCAGGATTTGATCGAGCGTTCGTGCATCGCCGCCTTCTCTCGCTATCCGCGCCAACACGCCATACGCCAAAACCGGGTGAGCGGATTGATCCCCGCGATCTCGCGCAGCGGATCGCGCTCGGCTTTGGCCAAGGCCGCAAGATAAGGGTCAACCAGGCAAAGCGGCCGGAAGGCGGCGCGCGCATTGGTGTCGAGTTCGGCCACATGCCGGTTCGCTTCGGCGAGGGCTTGCTTTGCCTTAAGCCGCAGGTCGGCCAGCACCGCGAGAAGGCCGTCGCTCGACTTTCCGGCAAGAACCGCTTCGGGGGACGTGCCGTGGCGAAGGAGAGCGTCGGCCGGGAGATAGACGCGTCCGCTCGCGGCATGCACCGGCAAAGCCCGCATCAGCCCGGTCAGCCCGTAGGCAAGCCCGGCCTGGAAGGCCGCCGGTTCGAGCGATGAACCCGGGGCCCCGAGACACTCGGCGCCGAGCGCAAACACTCCGCCGGCGGTCGCGGCGAGATAGGCCTCGAGCGAGGCCCAGTCCGGCATGATCTTGGTCTCGATGTCGAAGCTGCGGGCATCGATCAGCGCGTCGATGCGCGCGCGTGACAGTTTTTGCTGCCGCAACGCCGCGCCGATCGCGTCGGCGACAGGATGCCCAGTCGCCTCGCCTCTTTCCGCGCGGTCGATCGCTTCGCGCCACCATTGCAGGCGGATCATGCCGAGCCCGGGCTCCGTCACGATTTCGGCGATGCGGGCAAGTTCGACATTCAGGGCGATGAGGGCGAAGAGATCGGCGCGGGCCTCGCGCGGAGCGAACAACGCGGCGAGACTGCGATCGCGATCGCCTGACTTCGCGACGCGGCTTACCGTGTCGCCCCGCTCGGCCTCATGCAAGGTCAGCTCGCTTCGCCAGATCAGATGCGCGCCGCCGCCGGTCCTCTTCCCTTGGCGGTCGCCGGTGCTGCGCTCCACGCATCGCGCCGCACGCCGAGAATGAGCTGGAGCGGCGAGGCGACGAAGATCGACGAATAGGCGCCGATGACGATGCCCCAGCACATCGCCAGCGCGAAGCCGAAGATGGTCTCGCCGCCGAAAAACAGGAACGGCAGCATGGCGAGGAAGGTCGTGACATGGGTCAACACGGCGCGGGCCAAGGTCTCGTTGATCGACACGTCGAGCAGCTGCACCAGCGGCATCCGCTTGTATTTGCGCAAGTTTTCCCGGATCCGGTCGAAGATCACGACCTTGTCGTTGAGCGAGTAGCCGATGATGGTGAGGATCGCGGCGATGCTCGAGACGTTGAACTCGAGCTGGAACAGCGAATAAAGCCCGATCGTGCCGGTCACGTCGTGGATCAGCGAGGCGATGGCCGCTACGGCGAACTGCCATTCGAAGCGGAACCAGACATAGATCAGGATGCCCATCAGGGCCACGACGACGGCGATGGTGCCGCTCGCGATCAACTCGCCGGAAATGGTGGGGCCGACGATCTCGACGCGGCGATACTCGACCGTGTCGCCGAGCGCGGCCTTGACCTTGGCGATGGAGGCCTGCTGCTCCTGCTCGGTCGGCTGCGAGGCGATACGAATGAGCACGGCATCGGGCGCGCCGAATTCCTGAATCTGCACTTCGCCGAGGCCGAGTCCGCTTACCTTGGCGCGAATATCGGCAAGGTTGGCGGGGCTTTCCTTGGTCTTGATCTCGATCAGCGTGCCGCCCTGGAAGTCGATGCCCATGTTGAGCCCGATCGTGGCGACGAGAATGAGAGGCGCAAGCGTGAGAAACGCCGAGACGATCCACGTGATCGCCCGCATTCCGACGAAATCGATCTTGGTGTCAGGCGGAATAAAATGGAGGCCGCGGAACATCTGGCGTTTCCCTAAATCGGTATGAGCTGCGGCCGCGTCCAGCGCAGCCAATAGGAGACCATGAGGCGCGTGACGGTGACGGCCGTGAACATCGAGGCGAGAATGCCGATGGTCAGGGTCACGGCGAAGCCGCGGACCGGTCCCGAGCCAAGCCAAAACAGCACCAACACAGCGATCAGCGTCGTCACGTTAGAGTCGATGATGGTAACGAGCGCGCGCGAATATCCCGCATCCACCGCCGCATAGGGCGACTTTCCGGCGCGTATCTCTTCGCGTATGCGCTCGTTGATGAGCACGTTGGCGTCCACGGCGATGCCGATGGTGAGCACGATGCCGGCGATGCCGGGAAGCGTCAGCGTTGCGCCGATGAGCGACAGCACGGCGAAAATCAGCGCGATGTTCACGATCAGCGCGATATTGGCGAACATGCCGAACAACCCGTAGCCCGCGATCATGAAGATCATGACGAGCAGGAGCCCCATGATGGCGGCCTTCTTGCCGGACTCGATCGAGTCCGCGCCAAGGCTCGCGCCGACGGTTCGTTCCTCGATGACGGTGAGCTTGGCCGGCAGCGCGCCGGATCTGAGCAGCACGGCAAGGTCGTTGGCCCGCTGCACGGTGAAATTGCCGCTGATCTGTCCGGTGCCGCCGAGGATCGGCTCGCGGATCACCGGCGCGGAGACCACCTTATTGTCGAGCACGATGGCGAAGGGCAGCCCGACATTCTCCTGGGTCACCTTGCCGAAGCGCTTGGCGCCGGCGGCGTCGAAGCGGAACGTCACCACCGGCTCGCCGGTGCGGCTGTCGAAGCCGGGCTGCGCGTCGACCAGGTTCTGGCCGGTGACCAGCACCAGATCCTTCAACACGTAAGGAATGGGCGGAGTGTCGCTGCTGTAGACGAGCTCGTCGCCGACCGGCACCTGCTTGGTGGTGGCGGCCTGCACCGCATCCACGGCGGGA
Source organism: uncultured Alphaproteobacteria bacterium (assembly GCA_963776235.1). Classification (GTDB taxonomy): domain Bacteria; phylum Pseudomonadota; class Alphaproteobacteria; order Rhizobiales; family Methyloligellaceae; genus Methyloceanibacter. The sequence goes on along the minus strand of CAVZLT010000006.1, from coordinate 4,944 downwards.
TCGACCAGCTTGAATTCAAGCTTGCCGGTCTCGCCGATCAGCGTCTTGAGGCGCTCCACGTCCTGGATGCCCGGGACCTGCACGAGCACGCGGTTGCGGCCCTCGCGCTGAATGCTGGGCTCGGTGGTGCCGAAGGCGTCGACGCGGCGCCTGATGGTTTCGATCGAGGCTTGGATCGCCGAGGTCATGCGGTGCGCCAGCCCCTGATCGGTAATCGTCAGCGTGACGCCGGTGTCGGTCTTGGCGACATCGAGGTCGTAGCCGGAGAAGCCGGCGAATACGTCGCCCCCGACCGGCGCGGCAAGCGCCTTCAGCGAGGTATAGGCCTTGTCCAGGTCGGCGGCCTCGCGGATCGTCACCGACACGGAGCGGTTATCGAGATTCTGCCCGAGGTCCGAATAGCCGATGCGGTCCTTGCGCAACGTCTCGCGCACATCGCCGCGAATATTGCCGAGCCAGTCCTCGATCATCTCCTTCTCGTCGAGCTGATAGAGGAGATGCGCGCCGCCTTGCAGGTCGAGGCCGAGATTGACCTGCTTGTGCGGCAGCCAGGTGGGCAGCCGCGCCACGGTCGCGGCGGAAAATACGTTGGGAAGCGCGAACAGGAACCCGGCGATGACGATGCCGAGGATCAAGATCACCTTCCATCTTTGAAAATGCAGCATTGCCGCTCTCGAAGCTCCGGATCAGATCAGTCTTGGTGCGCGTGGACTATGCAGAAACCGTCATGAGGCGGCCTTTGCCTTTGCCGCCGGGGCGACCTCGCCCTTTCCGCGCACCTCGGAGACCGTCGAGCGCACGACCTTGATCTTGACGCCGTCGGCGATTTCCACCTGGAGCTCGTTCTCGTCAACCTTGGCTACCTTGCCGATGATGCCGCCCGAGGTCACGACGGTATCGCCGCGGCGAATAGAAGCGACCATATCCCGATGCTCCTTCAGCCGCTTCTGCTGCGGCCGGATCATCAGGAAATACATGATGCCGATGATTAGCATGGTCGGGACGATCAGGCTATTCAGCATGTCGAACGCACCGGGGGCGGCTTGAGCGTAAATCGAACCTGGCATTGCTCCTCACCTTTGCTTGGCTTAAGGATGGCCGCCCTCGCCGGGTGACGCCCTTAATCGTCGCGCGACGGGCAGTTAACCCTCGAAGGTGGCGGGACTATAGCTGCCGCGCGCGCCTTTGCAACGGCCCCAAATGAACTTTCAGGAACCCCTTTCCGGCCTTTTCGAGCGGATCGCCCGCGCCATCGAGCGGCTTGGTCCGCGGGAGCCGGAGCGGCCCGATTTCGCCGCAGGCGATGCTTTTGTCTGGCAAGCCGAGACGCAAAGCCTCCTGACGGTCAGAACCGTCAACCGCGTGCCGCTTTCCCTGCTGAAGGGCATCGACGCCGCGCGCGACATGCTGCTTGCCAACACCACGCGGTTTGCGCGCGGGCTTCCCGCCAACAATGCGCTGCTTTGGGGCGCGCGCGGCATGGGCAAGAGCTCGCTGGTCAAGGCCGTGCACGGCGAGGTCGCGGGGCTGAAGCTCGTCGAGATCCATCGCGAGGATATCCAGTCGCTGCCACATCTGCTTGCGCATCTGCGCGCGGCGCCGGACAGGCGCTTCATCCTGTTCTGCGACGACCTCTCCTTCGAGGCGCTCGACACCTCGTACAAATCGCTCAAAGCCGTGCTCGAAGGCGGCATCGAGGGAAGGCCCGCCAACGTGCTGTTCTACGCGACCTCGAACCGCAGACACCTGATGCCGCGTGAGATGGTCGACAACGAGCGTTCCACCGCCATCAATCCCGGCGAAGCGGTCGAGGAGAAGCTCTCGCTGTCAGACCGTTTCGGGCTGTGGATCGGCTTCCACAATTGCAGCCAGGACGATTATCTGGAGATGGTGCGCAGCTACGCCGGCCATTACGACCTGCCTATTGAAGATCAGAGCTTGCGCCAAGAGTCGCTTGCCTGGGCCATATCGCGCGGCAGCCGGTCCGGCCGCGTCGCCTGGCAGTACATCCAGGATCTCGCCGGGAGATTGGGTCGGACGCTCGAGAGCTAGTCGGCGTTGGCCGCCTGGTCGCTCATGTATTTGGTCGGATCGACCGGACGCGAGCCCTTGCGCAGCTCGAAATGCACCTGCGGCCGGCTGACCGAGCCGGTGGCGCCGGCCTTGGCGATGGTCTGGCCGCGGCTCACCTTGTCGCCGCGCTTGACCAGAAGCTCCTCGTTATTGGCGTAAGCCGACACCCAATTATTGGCGTGGCGGATCAGCACCAGATTGCCGTAGCCCTTGAGCTCGTTGCCGGCATAGGCGACCACGCCGTTCTCCGCCGCTTTTACCGCAGTGCCCTGCGGGACCGCGAGGTCGATGCCGTCATTGTGGCCGCCGTCCGGTCGCGTGCCGAACTCGGCGATGACGCGGCCCTTGACCGGCCAGCGGAAGCTGTTGCCGGACATCGGGTCGGGTGTCGGCAGCTGTTCGTTGCTGGCGACGCGCTGGCTGCCTGGGCCTGTGACCTCGGGCGAGGCGGGAATGTCGTCCGCCGCGTTGTCTTGCGTCTTGCCGGCAGATTTCGCGCCGGGCGTGGCCTGGGCGTCTTCTTCTTCGGCCAGCGAGGTCCCCGGCGCGGGGATGGTCATGGTCTTGACCTTGCGCACGCTCGGCGCCGTGTCCACGGCCGGTTCGGAGAGCGGCGTGTCGTCCTTGGCAGCGACCACGGGCTTGGCGCTCTTGCCCGGGACGACCAGAACTTGACCGATGCGGAGATTGCTCGGTTTGAGATTGTTGCGCTCGATCAGCGCCTTCTCGCTGACGCCGAATTTGTCGGCGATGCTGTGCGGGGTGTCGCCCTTCTCCACCTTGTAGCTCGATTGACCCGGTGCGGGCGGAGCCGTCTCGACGGGAGCCGCCTCGGCCACCACCTTGGGCTCTTTCGCGCCGGGAATGATCAGCTCCTGGCCGATCGAAAGGTGCCCGTCAGGCAGATTGTTTGCCGCCATGATCTTCTCGACCGGAACGCCGTAACGGCGCGACAGGGTCGAGAGCGTGTCGCCCTTCGCGACCTTGACATGGGCGCCCTGAAGCTTCGGGCGCAGCACCGCAGGCTCCGGCCGCGGCGCAGGCTGCGCCGCATAGTTGGCCGTGGGCGCGGCGACGCGTCCGCTCGGCGCGGGCGAGTAGGCCGCCGGCCGCGGCGAATAGTCCGGCGGCGGCAAGTTGGCGCGGGTGAGACGCGGCGGCGTCCCCTCGCCCGAGCTGTACACCAACTCCTCCGGAAGCACCGGCGGCAGTGACGAGGTCGAGGCGAGATCGGCGTTGCCGCCGTTCGCAGGGGTATCGTTGCTGGTCAGATTGAAGGCGGGAAAATCGAAGCGGGACACGCCGGAGCTGCAGCCGGCGAGGGTCAAGCCGAGGCAGGCGGCCGCTACCACTCCGAAAGCGCCGCGGCCATAGCCAGACAGATACGCAGCCTGCCGCATCCCCTCACTCCGCCCCTCGCTACACGTCCTGAGGAGTAAAGCGCGGATGCGGTTAAAAGGCTGTTAACCGTTGGAATGGCGGGAAAAGATTCGACGCGCGAGTTTGGGCCGGTCAGGGCTTCGATCCCCGCGCGGATTTCGGCACCCGCGCGCCGACGCCGGCGCGCCCATGCACCAGCGGCACGAACCGCACCGGCAACAGCTCCGTCTGGCTCGAGCCGGCATCCGTCTTGTCGATCGCCACCAGCATCTGCGTGTCGCGCGTCTCGCCCAACGGGATGATCATGCGGCCGCCGATCTTGAGCTGCTCGAGCAGCGCCGGCGGCGGCTCGTGCGCGGCCGCCGTGACGATGATCCGGTCGAACGGCGCTTGCGGCGGCCAGCCGAGCCAGCCGTCGCCGATGATGGTGGTGACATTGGTGATGCCGAGCCGGGCGAAACGCCGCTCGGCCGCCTTCTGCAATTCGCGCCAGCGCTCGACGGTGTAGACCCGGCGGCAGAGATGCGACAGCACCGCGGCCTGGTAGCCGGAGCCGGTGCCGATCTCCAGCACCTTGTGCCGCTCGTCGAGCTCGAGCCGCTCGGTCATGAAGGCGACCACGTAAGGCTGCGAGATGGTCTGCCCGCACTCGATCGGCAGCGCGATGTCCTGATAAGCGTGGTCGGCGAACGCCTCGTCGACGAACAGCTCGCGCGGCACGCGCTCGATCGCGCGCAGCACCGCGTTGTCGCGGATGCCGCGCCGCCTGAGCTGCATGATCAGCCCGATCTGGTCTTGGGCGGATGCCATGGCTTAAATCCACCTCCTCACGAGGCGGTTGCGGATTATCCGACGATTCTGCCGCGCTGTCTTAGGCTTCGGGCGCGATCTTGGTCAGGCCGCCCATATAGGGCTTGAGCACCTCGGGGATGCGGATGCCGCCGTCAGCCTCCTGGTAGTTCTCCAGCACGGCGATCAGCGCGCGGCCGACGGCGACGCCGGAGCCGTTCAGCGTATGCACGAAGCGCGTGTCCTTGGCGCCCTTGGGCTTGTAGCGCGCGTTCATGCGGCGGGCCTGGAAGTCGCCGGTATTGGAGCAGGAGCTGATCTCGCGATAGGCGCCTTTCCCCTCATCTTGCCCCGGCAGCCAGACCTCGATGTCGTAGGTCTTGTTGGCGGCGAAGCCCATGTCGCCGGTCGAGAGCACGACGGTGCGGAAGGGAAGCTCGAGCCGCTTCAGCACTTCTTCCGCCGATTTGGTCATGCGCTCGTGCTCTTCCGCCGATTGCTCGGGCGTGGTGATGGAGACGAGCTCGACCTTGGAGAATTGATGCTGGCGGATCATGCCGCGCGTGTCCTTGCCCGCGGCGCCGGCCTCGGCGCGGAAGCACGGCGTCCAGGCGGTGACGCGCATCGGCAGCTTCGCCTCGTCGACGATCTCCTCGCGCACGAGATTGGTCAGCGGAACTTCGGCGGTGGGGATGAGCCACT
>CAVZLT010000005.1:0-43036 GCA_963776235.1 uncultured Alphaproteobacteria bacterium | reverse complement strand
TGTTCGGACGTGACGACGTCTTCGTAGCGAATTCGGGGGCGACCGCTGCAGAGACCTTCGGCGGCGAGACGGTCGTCATCCATTTCGAGAGAGGAACCTATTTCTCGCTGCGCGGCAGCGCCGGTCTCCTTTGGTCCCTCCTGCAAACCCCGACCAGCATTTCAGCCATCGTCAACGCCGCGCGTGATGGGTCAGCCATCGACCCGGAAGGTCTCGAGACACAATTGACCGCATTCGTTGCGCAATTGTCGGAGCAGGACCTGATCAAAGCCAGCAGCGAAGCGGCGGTACAGCCCGCACTCTCGGAGGAAAGCCTGGTCAGCTTGGCCGCGCCTGCCAATCTGGAAGTTTTCGACGACCTTGCCGAATTGATCACCATGGACCCGGTCCATGAGATCGATACGCTCACCGGTTGGCCGCACCTTCCCCAGGCCGAGCAGGAAATATAGCAAGTCCGGCGATGACCCTCTCCGGACTCGCCGACGCCGATCCCCACCATCACTCGCATGAAACATGTGCATCGCTTGCGCCAAGCTGCGCGGCACGCGAGCCGACGCGCAGAATCCGCGCCGGCTTTGGCCCGGTCACACTGGCGATCGAGACATGGGGAGAGACGCTGACGAGCGTGGCGCTCGACCCGCTGCGCCACGCCATGACCGACAGGGACGTTCGGCCGGACCTGAGCCTGCTCATGCTCGATGGAAAGGAGACCGGCATCGGGGCGATGGTGCTGGAGAATCTTTGGCACGAGCACGAGGACGGCGACGTGGCAATGGCGCACCCTCGACGACTCACGCTCACGATCAATGAAGACATGAACGCGCGCACCCTGGTCGATGCGCAGCGCCAACGCATTGCCGTCTGGTTCGGCGACGTGGCCGCCGCGCCCGAATGGCTGGTCTATGACCAGATCCGCAACGCGCTGCATCTCGCGTCGCGAGAACGAAGCTTCGGCATGTTTCACGCGGCAGCTTTGCGCTATGGCGGGGTTGGGTGTCTCATTACCGGCAAGAGCGGTTCCGGCAAATCCACCATGACCGCGGCGGCGGTAAGTCGGGGCTTCGACACGGCCGGAGACGATTTTGTCTTGATCGAGACGGAGGGGACGCCGCGCGCGTACGCGGTGTTCGACACCATCAAACTTGACGAACGCGGCCTCACGGAGTTTCCGCAGTTCCGCCCGTATATCCGCAACGCCACGCGTCGCGCGGAGGACAAGGCGATTACGCATCTCTATGACGCCGCACGCGATCGAATCGCCTCGGGATTTCCGCTTCGGGCGGTCCTCCATGCGCGGCTGACCGGCGAACGGCAAAGCCGAATCGCGGCGTCGACGCCTGCCGCGGCCTATCTGGCGCTGACTCCCTCCACGACGTTTCTCTTACGAGCGCAAAACCGGGAAGTCGGTGCGAAATGCGCCGCGCTGGTCGCCGGCTTGAGTGCCTATGTATTCGAGATCGGCACCGACGCCGATGCGGCCGTCGCCGAACTTTCGAGCTTCATGCTCGCGCAGGTCTAGCCATGCATCATCAGGTGTCCGTCATTGTACCGGTCTGGAACATGGCGCGATTTCTGCCTGACGCCATTGCTTCGATTCCTGACGTGCATGAGATCCTCATTGTGGTTGCCGAGTCGGACGACGATACGCTTGCGGTGGCAAACGAACTTGCGCGGCAGCGGTCCGGCATCGTTGTGCTCGACAATCCAAAAAAGACGCCCGCGGCCGCGCGAAACATAGGGCTGCGACATGCCGGCGGCGACGTCATCGCCTTCAACGACGCGGACGACCTCTGGACCCGCGGCCGGCTCGAGCTGCAGCTAGGCCGCCTCGATCGCCAGTACGCGGTCGACATGGTCTCCGGATTGGTGACATTTTTCGATCTGCTCGATCAAAGTAATCTTTCACCGGCCGCTTCGTCCCGATGCATGACGATGTTTACGCACCAAGTTACGCCAGCGATCTTTCGCCGATCGGTGTTCGATCGCATCGGATTGTTCGACGAGTCGCTGCTATACGCTGAGGACAGGGACATCCTGTTGCGCATCATCGAGAGTGGAATTCCCTTCGTCATTCTCAAGACGCCGACGCTTTACTATCGGCGTCATGGCGATTGCATGATGACCCGCGATCTGCCGCGCCAGACCCACGATGATGTCCGCGCCTTTGCCCTATCTATCGCGCGGCGACGCAGGTTTGGCCAGTCGCTGTCACCGCTCTCATTCGAGAGCTATTTCGAGACCCCGGTCCAACAGAGCTGATAGGCGGCTGGATAGAGGATGAGCCACAAGGTCTCCGTTATCGTGCCGGTATGGAACATGGCGCGATTTCTGCCCGATGCACTCGCCTCGATTCCTGACGTGCATGAAATCATCATTGTCGCGGCGGAATCGGAAGACGGCTCGCTCGCAGCGGCGCAAGACCTCGCCGGCCGCCGTTCAGGCGTGACAGTGCTCACCGATCCGAACAAGGGACCTGCGACAGCAAGAAACGTGGGTCTGCTCGCTGCCACCGGCGACGTCATCGCCTTCAACGATGCGGACGATATCTGGCCCAAGGGCAAGCTTGCCATGCAGCTCGCGCGCCTCGATCGCGAGCCCAGGGCCGACGTCGTAGCGGGGCTCGTGACGTACTTTGACGTCTTCGACAGGGAGGCCCTGGGGCCTGCCCCGACATCCCGCCTTGAGACGATATTCTTCCATCATGTGGGAGCGGCAATTTATCGCCGTTCCGTGTTCGACCGTATCGGCGTGTTCGATGAGTCGTTCGTCTATGCTGAGGACAGAGACCTTCTGTTGCGGATTATCGAGAACGACGTGCCATTCGTCATCTTGAATGCCACGACGCTCTATTATCGGCGGCATGACAACTCCATGATGACGCGCGACCACCCGCGAAAAGTGAGTGACGATGTGCGTGCCTTTGCCGTGTCGCTGGCGCGGCGGCGAAAGCTGGGCAGGCCGCTCGCTCCGGTATCGTTCGAGCGCTACATGGAGGATGTGGAGTCCTCGCGGCCGTGACAATTTCCGTCATCATCCCCGCCTTCAACGCCGAGGCCACGCTCGCCGAGACGCTCGCAAGTGTGCTTGCCCAGACACGCCTTCCCGAACAAACCATCGTCGTGGATGACGGCTCGACAGATCGCACCGCTGAGATCGCCGCGGCGTCTTCCCTAGCGGTGAGCGTCGTCCGCCAGTCCAATCGGGGCACGCCTGCCGCCATGAACGCGGGTGTCGAGCTGGCGACCGGCGATCACATCGCTTTCGTCGATGCCGACGATCTCTGGACCGAAGACAAGCTCGCCGCGCAAATGCGCTCTCTCGCCGCCCAGCCTGAGCTCGATGGCGTCGGCGGCCATGTCGCGATGTTCCTGTGTCCGACCAACGGCCAAGAGGTCAACCAACGTTATCGGCTGCCTGATGGGCCGGAGCCGAGCTGGCTGCCCGGGGCGATGTTGCTGCGGCGGCGCTGCTTTGAGCGTTGCGGGCGCTTCGACGAGCGGCTTCGAGCCGGCTTCTTCATCGACTGGTACGACCGGGCTATGGCTGCGGGCCTCGACTTCGCCATGTTGCCGGATGTCGTTCTGCACAGACGTATTCACCCTGGAAGCCTCAGCCATCGTTCGTCGATGCGCGATGGCGCGATGGTCGAGATGGCGCGCAGGGCGATCGAACGGCGTCGCGCGCGCGGCTCCCCGTAATGACTGAGGAGCTGCGCAAATACTGGCCGTCAGGCCTGACCGGGCTCGTGATCAAAGCCGCCTTTCACGCCGATCTCGACGTGGCGCGGGACGCTTGGCGGTCTTGGCAGGAACAGTGCGATTTCGACAATGCCTTCTGGGGCGATGTGCGCATTGCATCCTTGGCCTATCGCCGGCTCGGCGGTGCCCGTGACGCCAAGAGCCTGGAGCCCCGCCTCACCGGTCTGCGCCGTTACATCTGGTCGACAGGCAAGATGCGGATGCAGGCAGCGCTGCCTCTGCTGCGGCGCTATGCAGACAACGAAGTGACGTTCGTACCGATCAAGGGAGCCGTGCTGCTTGCGCGCAACCCGCAGGCCGCTGACCGATCGCTTCATCGCCGATGTCGATGTTCTCGTCGACCACGCGAGTTGGGAGAAAGCTGTCGATCTGGCTTTGCGGGACGGCTGGTATCCGGAGAAAGAGATCTCTCGCGATGTTGCCATGCATCGCATGTGGCAGACGCATCACTCGCTCTCCCTGTTGAAAGGGGCAAAAGGGGCGATCGATCTGCACTATTTCAGTCTTCGCCTCAATCGCCAGCGTGGTGCCGACTTGATGATCTGGAAGCGGACTATGCCGGGCACGTTAGGAGAGGTCCCCGTGATCCTCCCGCACCCTTCCGATCAGCTCGCCATCACCGTTGGCCACTGCTTCCTGTATGCAAATCCTAAATCGCATGAGTGGGTGTCCGACGCATTGGCGACGATCGCAACGCAGGGGTTCGACTGGGACCTGTTCACCGATGCCGTGATCGACCGCGAGTTGGCCACCCCGGCCACGGCAGCACTGACTTACTTGGCCGACGAGCTACGGACGCCCATCCCCCCGCATGTACGGCAACGAATTCTTGCGCATGTGCGCGAGCCCTTCTTGAGCGAGCTTGCAGCCTATTGGCGCACTTACCAGAGCAGGAACGAGGCGGAAGCGCGCGCCATCTATCGGGCGGAGGGCATCAGATCGCGGCGGCTTCTCGAGCGCGCTGCGGCGCCGGAGCCGCATCCGAGCGTGCCGGCGGGAACGACGACCGAAGCAAAATTCACCGCCGTGCCGATGGAGAAGAAACTCAGTTTGCCGCTTCCTGGCAACGTCGGACGTGAGCAATGCATTGATTTTCGTCTGGTTCTCAAAGTCAGGGGCCTGCCATGGCGCGGGACCGTGCTCGTTCTGCTGCGGTGCTTGGACGGCATTCCGCTTGAGATCAACCGGTGGCGCCTCCGCGGCCGGAGGGGCCTGCCGCAAAAACTCAAAGGGCAGATCGACGGCGCGCTTATCAGCGCACGAGGCATCGATGCCTTATGGCTGACGGCGACCAAGGCTTCACCCGGCGTGACCGTCAGCGGGAGTTTTAGCGCGCGTGTCGCTTGATGCGTGATTTGCCGGGGGACGCCTGACTTAGGTCAATGGGTCCCCCCATCGAACCACCCCCACCCCCTGGCCAATGAGGCCAGGGTATGGGTTCCCTTCGCAAGTACTGTAATCATCACCTTCGCTTCGCGCGCCAGCATCGTTCACCGTGTGGTCTGAGCGGAAGCGGCCTAAAGTCAGGAACCAGCCCACGGATCTTGGCCGACGCCGAGATCAAGCTGCGCATCCATGAAACTCGATGAGCTGGCGATCCGCCCGCCGATCTCCTCGTCGATAATACCAACACCTGCGCGCTGTCACACATGGGACGGGTAGGCGACCTGACTTGCTTTCGTCGTCAAGAGTAATCGACGCCTCTCACCCCGAGTAAATTTTGGAATGCCGTCATTTTTATTGTTGTGAAGTAAAGCGAGTGGCTGCAGCTTCCCTCGTTAGCGGTTAGTTGCGGAGCGCGACGGTCGGGGTGTGCTGATACATGAACGAATGTCTGAGACACCAAGGCAGCTCGCTGAGCGCGTGGGGGTGACCGAGCGAAAAATTCGTCATCTCATCAACACTCATGCAATTGAGCACGTCTGGATCGGTTCTCGAGTACATGTCCCTACCGGCGCGTTCGCGCGCTTTATTGAAACCAACAAGGTCAAACCATGCCAAGACGAAACCAAGGGCCCCGTCTACGCTGGATCGACAAACGCCGCTGTTTCTACATCACATGGACCGAGCGCGGTCGCAGCCGCGAGCGCTCGACTGGCACGCCAGACCGCGAACAAGCTGAAATCGTCCTCGCCGAATGGCTCCAACCTCAGAGGGAAGCGGGACGGGCCAACTGATCCCGCTTCGATCCTCGTGACCGACGTGCTCAATCACTATCTCCAACAGAGGGGTCCGAAGGTCGCGGCACCCGGGCGCATTGCTTACGCCGTGCTGGCCTTGACCGACTTCTTTGAGGGCAACGCAGTAGCTGAAGTGACGCCTCAAACCTGCGGTCGCTATGTTGAGAAGCGCGGTCGCTCCTTGGGCACCGTACGGCGCGAATTGGGCGTGCTACGCGCCGCTATCAACTACGCACACAAGACCGGCATGATCACCCGCACCGTCGCTGTGGAACTTCCCGAACGCCCCGAGCCGCGCGATAGATGGCTGACTAGGACGGAAGCGGCTAACCTGATCCGCGCAGCGCGCACGCCACAGGCGCGGCTCTATCTGCCGCTGTTTATCCTGCTAGGGCTCTACACTGGCCGGCGCAAAGAGGCGATCCTCTCGCTTCGCTGGCCTCAAGTGGACCTTGAGGCCGGGAGGATCGATTTCGAGGTCGCGGGAAGAAGACGAACCAACAAGAAGCGGGGCGTGATTCAAATTCCGCCGCGCCTCTTGCCGCACCTTCGCAGAGCCCGGAAGCGTGGGACCGATCTCGGGCTATGTTCTGCAGATCAATGGCGAGTCGCATCAAGGACATTAAGAAGGGTTTTGCCGCAGCCTGCGGGCGCGCTAGCATTGAAGGTGTCTCACCTCACACTATGAGGCACACGGCAGCGACTTGGCTCATGCAGAATGGCACCGATCTCTGGCAGGCGTCGGGCTTCCTCTCCATGAGCATGGAAACCTTGCAGCGCGTCTATGGCCACCATCACCCGGACTATCAGCGAGAGGCTGCAGAGAACATCGGCAGGCGTCCGCAGAATGTCCGCGTAATCAGCGGAGGTTCCTAATGCGTTCCGCTCTTAACCACACCAGATTAGCCGCGAAAAAGCCCGCGTCGGGCGGGTGAACCGCAGTTCTCCGAAGGCAGAGGTCACAGGTTCGAATCCTGTCGGGTGCGCCAGTCGTTTAATAAAATTGCCAAGAAATCGCGTATTGTTTATTTCCCCAAGCTTCGGGTAAGAAGCGAAACCCGCAAAGGAGATGACGCTATGAGGAAGTTGATGATGGTGGCAGCGGCGGCGGCCATCGCGCTCGTTGGTTTGTCGGCGAATACATGCGGCGGCGACCAAAAGCCCGCCGAGCAGCCGGCGGCCCAGCCCGAGACGCAGCCGACGCAGCCCGAGACGCCGCCGGCGCCCGCCGGCGCAATAGCCCGCCTTACCGAAGCAAGAGCGCTGATTTAGGGTTGCTGCCGTTGGCGATTGCCGGTCGCACGCCGCCCTATTTCAGCGCCTTCCTTATCTTGGCCGATGTCCCCGCTGAGGCGCGGCTTGACGTCGATGATCGGCGTCGCAGCCAGCGCTGACGGCGCGTTCACGCTGGGCTTATTGCTGCGGACTCTTGGGTGGAGCAAACGACTGGTCGCTGAAGGGAGAGACCGTCGGAACCTGGATGACGACAAATCCCCGGCCAATCCCTTGGTGACAGGCATTGCAGGCGGCGGTGAGCGCGTTGAAGCCCTTGACGAAGCCCGCTTTGTCCTTGGCTTCGATCGCCGCGCCCATCGCTTGGATCGGTGCGACCGTGGCCCCCACATAGTCGACTGGGATCCCGTGATAGAGCGTCGCGGCCTGCTCAAGGCCTGCTCTGATCTGCAGCAGCTCGTAGCTCGCGAGCTCCCAATTTTGGTGCTTGCCCGCGAACCACAACTTGATGTGCCGCCATTGCGCCGCACTCATGATATCGCCGAGCGCCGGCACATAGGGGTCGCTTTGGGCCAGGGCGAGCGGCGCAAAGCCGATGCTCAGGAATAACGCAGCAATCGACACGAGACGTCGCATTGTCTCTCTCCATATCGGTGGGCAGCTTCGCCCGGACTTTGACGGCTTGGTAAGCGTCACATTGCCTCGCGCGTCTTTCGCGATTTCAGTGAAGACGCAGCCTCCAGCACCTCTTCGGCATGGCCGGGCACCTTGACCTTTCGCCAGACCTTGCGGATCACGCCCTTGCCGTCGATGAGGAAGGTCGAGCGCTCGATACCCATATATTTCCTGCCATACATGCTCTTCTCCACCCAGACGCCATAAGCCTGGCAGACCAAGCCGTCCTCGTCCGAGGCGAGCGGGAAGGAGAGCTTGAACTTCGCCTTGAACTTGTCGTGGCTTGCGACCGAATCGCGGGAGATGCCGATCACGGCGGCCTTCACCTTGCTGAAGTCGGGCAGCGCGTCGCGAAAGGCGCACGCCTCGGCGGTGCAGCCCGAGGTGTCGTCCTTGGGATAGAAATAGAGCACGACAGGCTTCCCCTTGTAGTCCTTGAGCGCGACTTCGCTCCCGCCGTCGGCCGGCAGGCTGAACTCCGGCGCCTTGTCTCCCACCTCCAAGCTCATGCTGATTCCTCTCGAGATCGGTTCATGCTCGCTACCGCGTGGTCGTGACCGCCGGTTCGGAGCCGGGACCGGCCAAGTAGCGATAAACACCATCCTCGGCGTCGCGTCGGCGCTCGATTGCTTCCTTTACGCGACGTACGAAGTCCTTGGCGATAGCCGTGCGGAAATGACTGGCGTCCCAATAATTGTCGGCGTTTCGCGTCCATGCCGAAGCGATGTCGAAGTCGATTGTATATCCGCTCCTGCTCGTGGCGAGAGCTGCGATGCGTTGCTTGCAGAGATCGAGGTCGGCGCGCTCGGCGGCGGTGTCGGGCTGCGCCGAGATGTACGGCGGCATCACCACGACAATCAGCTTGGCTCCGGTGGGAAGAGAGGCGATTGCCTCCTCAAGGAGCCGAAGCGCCGGAAAGGAATGCTGAGGTGTCCGGATTGAAGACGTGGCGTCCCGGCCGGTCACCGGAACCTTCTCATCGCAAGCGAGCTTGCAGGCGTCCTTGCCGGGCTTGAAGGGCTTCCATTTCGCCTCGTCGAGTTCATTGCGATAACCGTCAGCCTCGGTTTGGGGCGCTTCGAGCTTCAGATCGACGGCGAGCTGCTCGAAGGACGTATCGAGCATTTCCATATTGAGCAGGACCAGAAAATCGTTGAGCCGGTCCGCATCGTAAAGCGATTCCGGAAACACGGCTCTTGGATGATATGTCTCGGGCGGCTTGGCGCCGCACCATCGCCCACCATCAAGGCCGAGCACGATGGTTCGCAGCCGGGGCCGGCTTCGCCCAACGGCCTCGAGCACTCGGGCAAGTTCATGCGGAGTCGCTCCATGAATGGAGAGATTGGCGAACGCTCCTCCGAAGGCGGCTTCGGCCCAGTCCGGATCGACCGAATGAATGGTCGAGCTGCCCAACAGAAATGAGTCGAACTGCCCGCTGCGGATGAGTTGCTGAACGAGGAAGCGCCGGTCCTTCAGCGCGTAACCGGCTTTGGGCTCGAACAGGCCGACGGGCGACACGCCGAGCGGATCGACCAGTAGGACCAGCGCGATCACCAGCGCCAGCGCCCCGGCGCCCGTGATCGCAAAAGCCCGCAGGAAGCGTTTCCACATGGCGGCGCCCGTCAGAATTGGAAGTAGATGAAGCTTCTCGGCTGGCCCGCTCCCACCTCGAGCACCACCATGACGGCGGCGAGCCCAAAGGCGACGCCATAGGCGGGGAGCGGTTTGAGCCAGTCTTCGACGAATTCCTTGGTGCTCGGGCCGAGGATCGAGACCGCGGCGGCCACCGCCAGCATTGCCGGCCATTCGGTTTGCCCGAGCAGGCCGTTGAAGCCGGCCATGCCGCCGAACATTGCCCCCGCGGTCGCGAAGTCGGGCGCGCGGAACAGCACCCAGCCCGCGATCACGAACAGCATGGTGAGGCCCCAGGCGAGCGGCGCGGGCAGGGGACGGCCCCGATCCTCCCAGACGCGGCAAACGATCAGCGCCAGACCGTGCGCGAGCCCCCAGACGACGAAGGTGAAGCCCGCGCCATGCCACAGCCCGCACAGGCCCATGGTGATGAGCGTCGCCTTGAGGTAGGTGGCGAAGCCGTTCCGGCTGCCGCCCAGCGGGATGTAGAGATAATCACGCAAGAAGCGCGACAACGTCATGTGCCAGCGCCGCCAGAACTCCCGGATGCTGGTCGCCCGGTACGGCACGTTGAAATTGTCGGGAAACTGCAAGCCGAGCATCAGCCCGAGCCCGATCGCCATCTCCGAATAGGCGGAGAAATCGAGGAACAGCTGGAAGGTGAAGGCGAGCGCCCCGAGCCAGGCATCGCCGAATGCCGGGCTATGCGCTTCCGCGAAGATCTGATCGGCGACGCCCGCGAGCTTGTCGGCGATGAACACCTTCTTGACGCAGCCGATGACGAAAAAGGCGATGCCGTGGGCGAAGCGCTCGCCAAGGCCTTCCCGGAACGGCGACAGGCTGAATTGCGGGATGATCTCGTTGTGCCGGATGATCGGGCCGGCGATCAGATGCGGGAAGAGGAAGATGAACAGGCAGAACTTGCGCAACGGGTAATGCGGCCCGTCGCCCCGCCTGAGATCGACCAGATAGGAGATCAGCTCGAACGTGTAGAAGCTGATGCCGAGCGGCAGGATCAAATCCCAGCCTTGCACCGGCACGCCGGCCAGCCCTACGACGGTGCCGGCGATGAAGGCGAGATATTTGAAGAAGGCGAGCACGGCGAGGTTGGCAGCGATGCCGAACACGATCCAGGCCCGCGAAGGAAATCTGAGATAGCCTTCCGCGATCAGCCAGGTGGCGACCGTCTGGCCGACCAGGAGAGGCACGAAGCGCGCGTCCCACCAGGCATAGAACAGCAGCGAGGCGAGGATCAGGATCGCCTCTCTCAGCACGGGGCGCTCGGCTGAGAGGTAATAGGCGCCGAGCACCGCGGGCAGGAACAGCAGGATGAACACCTGCGACTGGAACAACATGGCGGGAAACGCCCCCGATTGACGGCCGCATCCTAGCAGCGAGATTAGCCCAGGCGCTTGGTCATTCTGACATGCGGCACGGTGTTCTCCTCGAACGGCTCGCCTTCCACAAGGTAGCCGTAAGCCGCGTAGAACCCCTCGGCGCCAAGCCTCGCGTTGAGCACCATGAGGTGGAAGCCGGAGGTCCGGCCCCAGTCTTCGGCGTGCGAGAGAAGCTGTCTGCCGACGCCTCTGCGCTGCCGGTCCTGGGCGACGGCCATCTGCTTGAGCTGGAGCAGCGCCTCGCCGAGTGGCTTCAAGGACACCGAGCCGACCACGCGGCCGAGCCACAGCGCGCAGAAATGTTGGCGTGCCGCGTCGTCGGCAAGCTCCTCGGCGGAGATCGTCAGCCCGAGAGGGCGCCGCAGGATGGCTTCGCGCAGAGCGAGCGCCTGGCGGTAAAGGTCCGAGCCAAGCGGCGCCTCGAACACCACGATGTCCGGCTGCTCCACCACGCCTGCCCTTTACGGTGCTTTCGTCAGCTGCTCGACCATCGCCCAGATGGCTTTGATCTGCGGCGCATCCTTGCCGAGATAATCGAGGTCGGTATAGCCCCACCAGTCCCAGCAGCCATTCGGGTTGACCGTGCTCGCCTTCACTTGCGGGAACAGGACGATGATCCGGTTGGTGTCGGCCACCTCGGCATAGCCGCTGTCCTTGACGAAGGTGTCGCCCACCGCCTCGCGCGACTGCTCGCAGCCATGCAGCGCGATATGCACCCGGCAGCCGGGCTGCTCGGAGCAGCTTTCGGCACATAGACCACGCCTTCGTCGGCGAAGCCGTCGCCAGGCTCGGAGAATTCCCCCTGGTCGAACAGGATGAACTTGCCTGACGGCGCTGCCGACTCCTCGGCCAGCGGACCGTAGATCCAGGCGAGGATGGCCTTGGCCTGGTCGTAGCCGCAATTCGCCACATACGGCGCCCCGGTGATATCGCAGGCCGCCCCGCCATGCGTGGTGATGAAGGCATGCCCGCCGTCGCCCTCGATCAGCGTCATGTTGCCCGGGGCGACGCCGAGTTTCTCGTAGAGGCTCTTGGCGGCCTTGACGACGTCGAGTTCGACCGTGTCGTCCTTGTGGCCGGAATAGAGATAGACGTTGTCTTGCGCCAGCTCGGCGATCGGGTCGATAGCGCCGTCATCGGCCAGTTCCTTGGCGCGCGCGGCGAGTTGCTCCGGGTCGGGCTTGCCGAGCGAGGTCTTCATGCACTGATAGAGCGCTTGCGTACCGTTCTGCGCCACGGCGGTCGGCCAAAACGGGAAGATCCGGCTCGCGGCGCTCTCGGCGCAGGCGTAAGGCCCGCCCGCGACGATGCCGGCGCCGACGATGTCCTTGGCGTGCGCCACCTCGATTTGTCCCGCCATGTAGGCGCCCGAGGAGAGCCCCGACACGGAGGTGGCGGCGAGGTCGGCGCCGAGCTTGGGCAACGCATCCGCGGCGCGCGCCTCACTCGCGAGCGCGTCCGAGCCGAGCCACGCCAGCAGCGCCAGCGCGGCGAGCTGGCGCGGGGCGATCTCCGTCATGCTCCGATCCTCCTCGGCTCTGCTCTATGACGGAGTCGCCGCCCGACCGCGGCGACCGCGATCGCTCCGCTGGAAGGCTCTTGGAAACTTTTTCGTGGTCATTCTGCCTCATGGGGCCAAAAACCTCTTGCATCGCTCGAACGCGGGTGTAAATAGCGCGTCGTTTAGACTTGAACATCTGCTGGTTGGGGAGGACGCCATGTCCAGTGACGCCCTCTTCCAATTGGGGATGGACTTGGATCATGGTTCAAGCACCGCCCAAACGGAAGAAAAGCTTTCCCGGCGCTTTGCTCCTTCGCGGGAGGAAGAGCGCAAGGACTTTTTTTGTGAGCGGGATGGGGTCGCCTACGCGGGCACTCATCTCATCATTGATCTCGTTCGGGCCGAGCGCCTCGACGACCTAGAGCACATCGAGCATACGCTCAGACGATGTATTCAGGTCGCAGGCGCCACGCTCCTGCACATCCATCTGCACCACTTCACGCCGAATGGTGGGGTGTCGGGGGTCGCGGTTCTCGCCGAGTCGCATATCTCGATCCATAGCTGGCCGGAATATGGCTATGCCGCACTGGATATCTTCATGTGCGGCCAGACCAATCCGAGAGCGGCCATCGACGTCTTGAAGGAGGCCTTCTCGCCTCGCAAGGTGGTGGTCAAGGAGCAGATGCGCGGCAAGGAAATGAACCGATGGAACGCTGGGTCGAAGAGACGCTCCACCGTGGCTTCCGTGTCCGTCTGAAGGCGGACGCCGTCCTTTTCGACAGCGAGACCGAGCATCAACGACTGATCATCTTCGAGAACGCCGACTTTGGTCGGGTGATGATGCTTGACAGCATCGTCCAGCTCACCACCAAGGACGAGTTCGTCTATCACGAGATGATGAGCCACGTGCCGCTGTTCGCTCACGGAAAGGCGAAAAAGGCGCTGATCGTCGGCGGCGGCGACGGCGGCGTGCTGCGCGAGGTGCTGAAGCATCCCGAGATCGAGCAGGCGACGCTGTGCGAGATCGATCGCGGCGTCATCGATCTCTGCCGCCAGCATTTCCCGGAAGTGTCGGCCGGCGCCTATGACGACCCGCGCGCCCGGATCGTCATCGCCGACGGCACCAAATTCGTGGCCGAGACACCCGACCGGTTCGACGTGATCATGATCGATTCCACCGATCCCGTCGGGCCCGGCGCCGTGCTGTTCACGCGCGACTTCTATGCCGGCTGCGCCCGCTGCCTTGAGCCGGGGGGCCTGCTCGTCACCCAGAACGGGCTGCCATTCCTCCAGGCCCCGGAGCTCAAGCAGAGCGTCGGCTACTTCCGCGAGCTGTTCGGCGACGCTTTCGCCTATCTCGCCACGACGCCGAGCTATTTCGGCGGTCCCATGTCCTATGGCTGGGCCACCGACAATCCCAAGCTCAGGCATCACAAGCGGCGGAAGATCGAGCGCCGCTATGAGAAGGCCGGAGCCTTCCCCACGCGCTATTGGACGCCCGAGGTCCATGTCGCGGCCTTCGCGCTCCCGACCTATGTCAGCGAGCTGGTCGACGCGTAGCCCTACAGCCGCTCGAGCTTCGGCAAATCGCCCAAGAGAGGCCGGCAATAGGCGTAGAACGCCGCGCTCACGTCGTTGCTGCCGGAGATGAACTCGGCCGGCACATGCCGCGTGCGCCGCGCCACCGAAGCGAGGTCGGCTCGCGCACTCTCGGACGCGTAGGGCGCATCGGCGAGGCGGCGGATGATCACCGAGCCTGAGGCATCGCCGCGCGCGGCGAGCTCCGCCGCGTAGCGTCCGACCCCGCGCGCTTCCTCGGTATCGACCGGCGAGGCATGCGGCCAGCAGCGCTGGATATAGCCGAACGTGTCCGCCCGCACCCTTGGCGCCTTGCCGCCTTGCGGCGTGAGCCCCGTCTTGACCAGATCGGCAAGCCCGTCGCCGAGCGCGCCGGAGCCGGAGAGTTGCACATTGCCGTGGGCGTCGACCTCGCCAGGGCCGCGCATCAGCTTAGGCCCGATCTCGGCGCCGGACGCGTCGCGAATGCCTTCGCTGACGGCGATCTGGCAGCGCCCGAGCTTGGCGTAGACCGCCTCGACATCGGCGAGGAAGGCGTCGGTCGAGAACGGCACCTCCGGCAGATAGATCAGATGCGGCGCGGCCCGGTCGGGCGGCGCGGCGCCGTCAGGCGCGGCGCCGCGGGCGATTGCCGAGGCGGCGGCGAGGAAGCCCGCGTTCCGCCCCATGATGACATTGATCTTGATGCCGCCAAGGCTCGCATTGTCGAGCGCATCCCCCATCAGCGCCAGGCTGACATAGCGCGCGGCCGAGGGGAATCCCGGCGTGTGGTCGTTCTCCAGCAGATCGTTGTCGATCGTCTTCGGCACGTGGAAGCAGCGAAGCTCGTAGCCGGCGGCGGCGGCCTTCTCGCTGACGATGCGGCAGGTGTCGGCCGAATTGTTGCCGCCGATATAGAAGAAATAGCGGATGTCGTTGCGCCGGCAGCCGTCGAGAATCTTCTCGCAATAGGCTTCGTCAGGCTTGTCGCGGGTCGAGCCGAGCGCGGCGGAGGGGGTGCGCGCGACCGCCTCGAGCTTGGCCTTGTCGATCTGCGTCAGGTCGAGCAGGCCCTCGGCGCCCGGCTTCACCAGCCCGCGCACGCCGTGCCGCATGCCGAAGATGCGCCCGACCTTGCCCGAGGCGGCCAGGCCTAAGCGCAAGCCTTCGACCACGCCCGCGAGCGACTGATTGATGACGGCGGTCGGCCCGCCGGACTGGCCGATCACCGCATTGCCGGAAAGAAGCTCGGGCACGCTCTCACCCCCTGTTTGTGGCGCGCGAGAATGCCCCGGAGCCTTGCGCCCTGGCAAGGCTTCCAGCTTCGGCCCACATCCTGTGCGATGGTGCAGGGAGCTCTACACGAGGAGGGTCAGATGCCGTCCAAGACCGAAACCTGGCCGGAACTGCCGTATGAAGCCTGGAAGGATACCTGCGCCACGCTGCAGCTCTGGACGCAGATCGTCGGCAAAATACGGCTCGTGCAGACCCCGTGGCTCAACCACTCCTGGCACGTCGTTCTCTATGTAACGCCGCGCGGCCTGACCACGTCGGCAATTCCTTATGGCGATCGCAGCTTCCAGCTCGACTTCGATTTTCTCGACCACGTGCTGCGCATCTCGACCAGCGATGGCGGCAAACAGGCGGTCGGGCTCTACCCCCGGAGCGTGGCCGATTTCTACGCGAACGTCATGCGCTCGCTTTCCGAGCTCGGCATCGACGTCCACATCGACGAGCTTCCCAACGAAATTCCCGACGCGATCCGCTTCAGCGAGGATCAGGTTCACGCGTCCTACGACCGTGATTTCGCGCAAGCGTTCTGGCGCATCCTGCTGCAGTCGGCCCGGGTGCTGGAGCGGTTCCGCACGTCGTTCATCGGCAAATGCAGCCCGGTGCATTTCTTCTGGGGGAGTTTCGATCTCGCGGTGACGCGCTTCTCGGGGCGTCGCGCGCCGAAGTTCTCCGGCGCCGGCAGCGTGCCGAACATGCCCGAGGCGGTGGTGCTCGACGCCTATTCGCACGAGGTCAGCAGCGCCGGCTTCTGGCCGGGAGGGCAGGGGATCGACTACCCCGCCTTCTACTCCTATGCCTCGCCGTCGCCGGAGGGATTCGCCGCGGCGAAGGTGCGCCCGGCGGAAGCCGCCTGGAACGCAGGTCTCAACCAATTCCTCCTGCCCTACGATGCGGTTCGAACCGCCAGCGATCCAGAGCAGGCCCTGATGGAGTTCCTCTTCAGCACCTATGAAGCGGCCGCCTCGCTCGGCAAATGGGATCGCGCGGCGTTGGAATGCCCGCTTGGAGTGCCGGACGTGCCGCGCAAAGTGGTGTGGGATTGAGAGGCAGCTAAAGCCGCAAGAGGTGCAGGCTGAACAGCTGGTCGGCGTCGGTCCAGGCCTTGACCGGGGTCCAACCGCTGGCGCTGGCCAGCAAGCGGAATTCATCCACGGTGTATTTGTGGGAGTTCTCGGTGTGAATGCGCTCGCCTTCGCTGAAGGCGAACGCGCGGCCGGCGATGTGCACGGTCTGCTCGGCGAGGCTCACCAGATACATCTCGATGCGGCCGGCCTCAGCGTTCCACACCGCGTCATGCGCGAAGCGGGTGAGGTCGAAATCGGCCCCAAGCTCGCGATTGGCGCGGACCAGCAGATTGAGATTGAAGGCGGCGGTGACGCCCCGCGCATCGTTATAGGCGGGAACGAGAATCCGCTCGCTCTTCTTCAGATCGACGCCGAGGAGAAAGGCGCTGCCCGGGCCGAGCAGGCGCGCGGCATTGCCAAGGAACGCGCGCGCTTCGGCATGCGTCAGATTGCCGATGGTCGAGCCGGAGAAGAAGCCGAGCCGGGGCTTCCGCCGCGCCAGCGCCGGCAGCGCGCGCGTCGCGGTGAAGTCGGCGATGAGCGGTGCGATGGTGAGATCTGGATGCCGGCCTGACAGCCACGCGGCGGCTTCCTCGAGGCTCTCCGCGGCGATGTCGATCGGGATATAAGCCGGCACTTGCGCCAGCGCGGCGAGCAGGAGGCTCGTCTTGCGGCTCGATCCCGAGCCGAACTCGATCAGCACACGGCCCGGGCCGGCGAGCGCTGCGATCTCCTCGCCATTGGCTTCGAGCAGCGCCGTCTCGACCCGCGTCGGGTAATATTCTTCGAGCTTGGTGATCTCCTCGAACAGCTCGGAGCCGCGCGCGTCGTAGAAGAAGCGGCAGGGAACGCTGCGGGGAGCGCGGGCAAGACCGGACAGCACCGCTGCGGCGAACTCGCCAGCCGCCGGCGCCTCAGCGCGGAGGCTCCGCGACGATGCCGCGGAGCCGGTCGGGAGCTGAAGCGAGACCTCGCCCTCCATCACGCGCCCGCCGCGAGCCTTAAGCCCGTGAACTGCCAGCGCTGATGTGGATAGAAGAAATTGCGATAGGTTCGCCGCACATGGCCCTCCGGCGTCGCGCAGGAGCCGCCTCTCAGCACGAACTGATTGCACATGAACTTGCCGTTATATTCGCCGACCGCTCCGGGTGCGGCCTTGAAGCCGGGGTAGGGGAGATAGGCGCTCGCCGTCCATTCCCACACATCGCCGAACATCTGTTGGAGCCGCGGGCCGATCCCCGCCGGCATCGGTCGCAAATGGCCGGCGCCGAGCGTGCGGCCATCGACCGGCACGCTCGCCGACGCCACCTCCCACTCGAATTCCGTAGGCAGCCGGTAGCCGGCCCAGCGGGCGAAGGCGTCAGCCTCGTAATAGCTGACATGGGTGACCGGCGCCGCGGGGTCGACCGGGCGGAAGCCCATCAGGCTCATCTGCCCATAGCCGCCCTCGGCCTGCTCGAAATAAAGCGGCCCCTCCCAAGCTTGGCTCTTCACCATGTTCCAGCCATCGGCGAGCCAAAGGGTGGGCGTGGCATAGCCGCCATCCTCGATGAACGCGATCCACTCGGCGTTGGTGACCGGCCGGCTCGCGAGCTTGAAGGCGTGGATCAGCGCCTCGTGGCGCGGGCCTTCATTGTCGTAGGCGAAGCCGTCGCCATCATGGCCGACTTCGAAAATGCCGCCCTCGAAATCGATCCAGTCGAGCGGCGTGGCATGGCCGGCGCCGATGCCGGGACCAGCCTCGCGGTAAGCGGGCTTAAGCGGCTCGGCGGCGAACAAGCTCAAGATGTCGGTGAGCAGAAGCTCCTGGTGCTGTTGCTCGTGATTGATGCCGAGCTCGATCAGCTCGGCAGCCTCCGGGGCAAGCGCGGTATCGAGCAACCGCGCCAGCGCCTGATCGACGAAAGCACGATAATCGCGCACCTCGTCCGCCGAGGGCCGCGTCAGCAGTCCGCGCTTGCCGCGGGGCTGCCGCGCGCCGACGCTCTCATAGTAGGAGTTGAAGCAATACTCGAAGCGTTCGTCGAACACGCGATAGCCGGCGAGGAAGCGCTTCAGCAGGAACGCTTCGAAGAACCAGGTGGTATGCGCGAGATGCCATTTGGTCGGGCTCGCGTCGTCCATCGCCTGCACGACCTGATCCTCGTCGCTCAACGGCGCGGCAAGCTCGGTCGACAGCGCGCGCGTGGCCAACAGGCGATCGCGCAAGGGAACTGATTCGGTCTTCGGCTTGATGTCGGCGACGACGACGTTGTGGAGATTCATCATCCGCTTCCTCGGCTCGGGCTGTGTTGCACGGGGAAAAGCCCGGATTCGCCGAGCCGACGCGCCGCACCCACCGAAACGCCAGATTTACCAGCTTGTTCCGGCACGCGGAATGGTTAAGCATGCACAACTCTGTGAGGCAGAATTGATTTTTCGCCGGAGTCTTGCGTTGCAGAATAACCGCGCCAGAAGCGACGATACCGTCATCCCCTTCGACCGCCGCCAGTCGCCGGTGGCTGCCGAGCTGCAAAGGGGCGTCTGCCGCAGGTTCCGCGCCCAGGGTTTCTCCGTCGTCACCGAGCTGTCGCTTGCCAATGGCCGGCGCGCCGATGTGGTGGCGCTGTCCTCGGGCGGCGACATTACCATCGTCGAGATCAAGTCCTGCCTGCTCGACTATCAGAGCGACGGCAAATGGCAGGACTATCTGGAATTCTGCGACCGGCTTTATTTCGCGGTCAACGCCGACTTTCCCTGCGACGTTATCCCGGTCGAAGCGGGGCTCATTCTTGCCGACCGCTACGGCGCCGAGCTGGTGCGCGAGCCGGTGGAGGAGCGTCTCGCCGCCGCCCGCCGCAAAGCCATGATGCTATGCTTTGCCCGCGCCGCCGCCCTCAGGCTACAGCTGCACCTCGACCCCCAGTGTGGCTTCTAGACGAAGCTCTGGCGCCGGTATGACGAGCGAATGGAAGCGTCGGCGAGTCTACTTCGGTGCGCGCTTGGCGAGGATCCGCTGCAACGTGCGCCGATGCATGTTGAGCCGGCGCGCCGTCTCGGAGACATTGCGGTTGCAAAGCTCGTAGACCCGCTGGATGTGTTCCCAGCGAACGCGATCGGCCGACATCGGGTTCTCCGGCGGCGGCGCCTTGGCGGTCGTGGTCGATGCGATCAGCGCGTTGTAGACGTCGTCGGCATCGGCGGGCTTGGCGAGATAATCCACCGCGCCGAGCTTCACCGCCGTCACCGCCGTGGCGATATTGCCGTAGCCGGTCAAGATCACGGCGCGCGCCTCGGGTCGCACGTCCTTCAGCGCGGCGATGACGTCGATGCCGTTGCCGTCATCGAGACGCATATCCACGACGGCGAAGGCCGGCGGGCGGCGTTTGAGCGAGGACAGACCGTCTTCGACCGAGGCCGCGGCCTCGACCTCGAAGCCGCGCGCCTCCATGGCGCGTGCGAGCCGGGCGAGGAAGGCGCGATCGTCATCGACGATCAGCAGCGTGTTGTCTTCAAGCACGGCGAAATCGGTGTGAGGCGTCGTGGGCGAGAATTGCTGAGCTTCCATGTCGGCGCTCTCCTGGTGTTGCTCCTGCCCCGTCCCCAAGGCGTAGCCATCGTGAGGATAGAAGGATTTGTCTGATTGGCTCTGCGACGAGATGCCCTAGAGCTAGGCGCTTCTAGCCCCTTCGGCAAGGTTGCGGGCGCCGATTGCAGCAATCGAGGCAAAGTGACGCTGGTTAATGCAGTTTGCCTTAAGCGACCGGCTCGCGCTTTGGGGCGGTTTTCTGAAAGGCATGCTCGAATTTCGACCGCGGCCAGCGCACCGTGACCACGGCGCCGCCATCCGGTAGCGGCCGGTTAGCCAGCTCGAGCGTGGCCCCGGACCGCTCGAGCAGGGTCTTGGCGATGAAGAAGCCGAGCCCCATGCCGACATGCTCGTCGGGGGCTTCCCGCCTTTCGGCATACGCGGAGCGCGTGGTGACGAAGGGCTCGCCGAGCTGTTCCAGCACATAGGGCGGGAAGCCGTCGCCGTCGTCGGCAATGACAATGGTCACTTCGTCCTTGGACCAGCGCGCCTCGACTTCGACCTTGCTCGCGGCGAAGTCGATGGCGTTCTCCACCAGATTGCCGAGGCCATAGAGCATGCCGGGGTTACGCTCGGTCACCGGCTCCGCGAGCGGCCCGCGCGCCGGGCCGCCTTCCGCCGGTCCGGTCTTCACCTCGATCGGCACGGCGACGAGGCGATGCGGCGCCACCACCTCCTCGATCAGATGGCTCAAGGGCAGCCGCGACACGATCAGGTCATGCTGCTCGCCGCCGCCGGCGAGCTCGGCCAGGATGTGACGGCAGCGCTCGGCCTGCGCGCGCAACAGCACCAGATCCTCGTAGTGCTTGTCGCTCGGCTGCGCGTCGCGCATCAGCTCCTTGGTCACCACCGCGATGGTCGCAAGCGGCGTGCCGAGACCATGCGCGGCCGCCGCGGCCAGACCGTCGAGCGCCGAGAGCTTCTGCTCGCGCGCCAGCACCATCTCGGCGGCGGCGAGGGCCTTGGCCATGCGCCGCGCTTCCTCGGCGGTGCGCCAGGAATAGAAGCCGATGAACAAGATTCCCGACACGACCGACGCCCACACCCCCATCACATAGGGGAAAGGCAGCAGCAGATTGGCGTGATGGAACCAGGGCAGCGGGTAGTGAAATCTTGTCAGCAGCGTCGCCGCGACGATGGCGAGCGCGCCGAGCGCGGCCGTGATGTTGAGCGGAAGCGTCGATGCCGACACGGTGACCGGGGCGATCAGCAGAAAGGCGAAGGGGTTCTCCAGCCCACCGGTGAGAAACAGCAGCGCAGCGAGCTGGAGGACGTCGTAGGCCAGCATCATGAAGGCGAAATGGCTGCGGAGGCGCTGGCTCGCCGGGTAGCGGATGCGCAGCGCGACATTGATCCACGCCGACAACGCGATGACCGCGAGACAGCCGCCAATCGGCAGATCGATGCCGAGCACCCAGTAGGCGCCGATCACCGTCAGGCTCTGCCCCAGCACGGCGAGCCAGCGCAGCCGCACGATGGTCTGCAGGCGGACCCGGCTTTCGCCCTGCCGGAGCCAATCGGGCAGGGTCGCGCGGCGGATGGTTTGACTATTGTCGAGGGCAGCCATAGGTGAAGCCTAGCATGAGCGAGAGAGCCATAATTCCGACAAAGCGGACGCTTTAGCGAAGCCATGGATGAGAGAGTAGATAGCGCAAACCAAGCGGCGCGCGAAGGCGTCGCGGAAGGTCGCACCGGGGCGGGCACGCCTGTGGCGGTGCACGACCTCACCAAGGTCTATGGCGCCGTTACCGCCGTCAACCATATCAGCTTCAGCCTCGCTCAGGGGACCACGGTGGCGCTGCTCGGCGGCAACGGCGCCGGCAAGACCACGACCATCGCCATGCTGCTCGGGCTGGTGATGCCGAGCTCGGGCGAGGTGCGGGTGTTCGGCGCCGATATGAGCCGCGACCGCGGCTCCGTCGCGCATCGGCTGAATTTCCAGAGCCCTTATGTCGATCTGCCGGCGCGGCTCACCGTCAAGCAGAACCTGACCGTCTATGCCGGGCTCTACGGCATCGGCAACGCGGCCGAGCGCATCGCCCATGTCGCGCTCGATTTGCAGATCGAGGAGCTGCTCGACCGCCCGACCGGCAAATTGTCGGCCGGCCAGAAGACTCGCGTCGGCCTCGCCAAGGCGCTGCTCAACGCGCCGGAGCTTCTCCTGCTCGATGAGCCCACCGCCTCGCTCGACCCCGACACCGCCGACTGGATCAGGCGGAAGCTCAAGCATTATGCCGAGAGCCGCGGGGCGACGCTGCTGTTTGCCTCGCACAACATGGCCGAGGTGGAGCGGCTCGCCGATCGCGTCATCCTGCTCGATGCGGGCCGCATCATCGAGGACGGCACGCCGGCGCACCTGATCCAGACCTACGGCAAGGCGACGCTGGAGGAAGTGTTTCTCGACGTGGTGCGCGGGCGCGCGCGCGAGCCGTTGCAGAGGCCGGAGGACGAGGTGTTGCCTGCGCGGAAGGCGTCATGAGCACGGCGATCGCCATCGCGAGCGGCGCCGAGCCGATCCTGCTGCCGCAGACCGGAGTGCGCGCTTCGCTCCGCCGCATCGGCGCGCTGGTCGTGCGCTATATCTATCTGTTGCGCAGCTCCGGCGTGCGGCTGGTCGAGCTCATCTATTGGCCCTTCCTGCAGATGCTGACCTGGGGCTTCCTCCAGAAATATCTGGCCGGGACCACCAACCCTTACGCGCAGGGCGCCGGGGTCCTGATCGGCTCGGTGCTGCTGTGGGACATTCTGTTCCGCTCCAAGATCGGCTTCTCCACCACCTTCATCGAGGAGATGTGGTCGCGCAATCTCGGCAATCTGCTGACCAGCCCGTTGCGTCCCTTCGAGCTTGTCGCGGCGTTGAGCCTATGGAGCGTGATCCGGCTCGGCGTGAGCATGGTGCCCGTCGCCATCGCCGCCTATTTCATCTTCGGCTTCAATCTGCTCGATCTCGGCCTGCCGCTGGTCGCCTTCTTCGTCGTGCTGGTGCTGACGAGTTGGTCGCTCGGGCTGATCTCCGCGGGCGTCATCTTGCGCTACGGGCTCGGCGCCGAGGAGCTCGCCTGGTCGCTCGCCTTTCTGCTGCTGCCGCTGTGCTGCGTGTACTATCCGGTCTCGGTTCTGCCGGGCTGGTTGCAGGTGATTGCCTTGGCGCTGCCGCCCACGCATGTGTTCGAAGGCATGCGCTCGATCCTTCTGCACCACACCTTCGACGTGAAAGAGCTGTGGTGGGCGCTTGGGCTTAACGCCGTCTACCTGCTGGGGGGCTATCTGACCTTCAGCTGGTTCCTCGGCAGCGCGCGCGAGAACGGCACGCTGGTGCAGTTGGGCGAATAGATGAACAGCCGCCTCCTGGCCGTGATTGTTGCCGGCTTCCTGATTGGCGCTCTCGGCGGTGCGGCGTTGCTCGTGCTGAGCCAAGGCGGGCAGGGGCCGGCGGTGCAGACGAGCGGCAAGGCGCTGATCGGCGGTCCCTTCACCCTCGTCGATCAAACCGGAAAGACGGTGACCGACCAGGATTTCCGGGGGCGCTACATGCTGGTCTTCTTCGGCTTCACCCACTGCCCGGATATCTGCCCCGCCGAGCTTCAGGTGATGTCGGCCGCCCTCGATGCGCTGGGACCTAAGGCCGACAGCGTCGTCCCCATCTTTATTACGCTCGATCCCGAGCGCGACACGCAAGCGGCAATGGGTGCCTACGTCAAGAATTTCGGACCGCGCTTCGTCGGTCTCACTGGCTCTTCAGAGCAGATCGCCGCAGCCGCCAAGGCTTATCGGGTGGCCTACTCGAAATTTCAGCAAGACAAGACAAGCAGCGATTACAGCATCGACCACTCTGCGCTTGTCTATTTAATGGGCAAAAACGGCGAATACATCACGCATTTTGCCTACGGCACGCCCGCCTCGCAAATGACCGAGACTCTGCGTCGCTACCTTTAGCCGCGCGGCCGATCCGCCACACTCGACTGTCATCGTTGCGCCGCAACATAGAATCACCATTTGATTCCGCGATGCAGCATCTATGATGAGTCAGCGAGAGAGGTCGAGGGATGCTTTATCACCTGTACGAGCTGAACCAGGCCGCCTTGAGCCCTGCGCGGGCCGCGGCGGATGCCTATCGCCTTCTGTTCCGCAATCCGCTGAATCCCGCCTCCTACACCACGCTTGGCCGCAGCGCCGCGGCGGCGCTCGAGCTGTTCGAGCGCACCACGCGGCGCTACCGCCGCCCGGTTTGGGGCATCGGCGAGACCGAGGTGAAGGGCCGCAAAGTCCCGGTCAGGGAGCGGACCCTGATCGCCAAGCCCTTTTGCAATCTCGTGCATTTCGAGCGTGAGCTGTCGCGCTGGCGCTTGCGCGACGACCCGAAGGTGCTCGTCGTCGCGCCGCTTGCCGGGCATTTTTCGACGCTGCTCCGCGGCACGGTGCGCGACCTCCTCCCCAATCACGACGTCTATGTTGTCGAATGGCAGGACGCACGCTTCGTGCCGCGCGCCGAGGGACCTTTCGACCTCGACGACTATATCGACTACATAATTGAATTTATTCAGTTTTTTGGCGGAGACGTGCATGTCATGGCGGTCTGCCAGCCGACCGTCCCGGTATTTGCCGCGGTCGCGCTGATGGAGGCGGCGAACGACCCTGCCGTGCCGTGCTCGATGATCCTCATGGCCGGCCCGATCGACGCGCGCGAGAGCCCGACCGAGGTCAACCGCTTCGCGGAGGCAAGGTCCATCGAATGGTTCCGGCGCAATGTCATCACCCAGGTTCCCTGGCCGTATCCCGGGGTGATGCGCAACGTCTATCCCGGTTTCCTCCAGCTCAGCGGCTTCATGGGCATGAATTTCGATCGCCACGTCACGGCGCATCGCGAGCTGTTCCACAATTTGATCAGGGGCGATGGCGATTCCGCCGACAAGCATCGCGAGTTCTACGACGAATTTCTCGCGGTGATGGACCTTTCCGCCGAATACTACCTGCAGACCATCGAGACGGTCTTCCTCGACCACAGGCTGCCAAAGGGCACGATGGTGCACCGCAACCGGCTGGTGGATCCGGGTAAGATCGAAAGAGTGGCGTTAATGACGGTGGAAGGCGAGAAGGACGACATTTCTGGGATCGGCCAGACGTTTGCTGCACAAATATTGTGCACCAATCTTGCCGACGCCAAACGGGGGCACCATCTTCAGCCCGGTGTCGGCCATTATGGCGTGTTCAACGGCTCCCGATTTAGGGCCGAAATCGCGCCGAAAATCAGCAGTTTCATAGCCAAAAACCAGCGCCGGAAAGGGATCCTGGCGAGAGCCTTGGGCCGCACTGCCTAAAGCAGAGGCGCGCGCTCCCTCAAAAGCCTGTGCTACTGTGTTGGCCGCCGAATCGAGGGGCCGACGGCAGTAGGGAGCGTAACCATGCTTAAGCGCCTTAATCTCGGGCGTGGCGAGACCATCGAGGTCAAGATCCGCGGCCTCAACATTCCCATGGTGCTGAGACGGAGCGCGCGGGCGCGACGGTTCAGCCTGCAAGTGAGCGAAGCGCGTCGCGGCGCCGTGCTCACCATGCCGCTTTATTCGAGCTTCGCCGACGCCGATGAGTTTCTCTCGCGCCATCTCGATTGGCTGAAGGCGCGCGTCGCCGGTCTGTC
Source organism: uncultured Alphaproteobacteria bacterium (assembly GCA_963776235.1). Classification (GTDB taxonomy): domain Bacteria; phylum Pseudomonadota; class Alphaproteobacteria; order Rhizobiales; family Methyloligellaceae; genus Methyloceanibacter. Next base: position 17,543 of record CAVZLT010000005.1, on the reverse strand, counting down.
GGAGCCTGTGCCCTTCACGCATGGCGCGGTCGTTCCCTTGCGCGGCTACGCGCATGTGCTCCGCTTTGCCGGCTCCGTGCGGAAGCGTGGCGTGGTGTGGATCGAGGCGGCTGAAGCTGCCATCGCCGCTCCCGCCTGGCCCGAAGGCGCGCGCGTCGGCATGCGCAGGATGCCGCGCCTCTATGTGACGGGCGAGGAGCAGCACGCGCCGCGCCGGCTGCTCGACTGGCTGAAGCGCCAGGCGCATATCGATCTCAAGACCCGCGTCGCCGTCCATGCCAGGCGTCTCGACCTGATGCCGAAGCGCCTCTATGTGCGCGACCAGACCACGCGCTGGGGATCGTGCTCGACCTCAGGCGCCCTGTCCTTCTCCTGGCGCCTCGTGCTGGCCCCGCCCTTCGTGCTGGATTACCTCGCCGCGCATGAGGTCGCTCATCTCGGTCACATGAATCACGGGCCGAGATTCTGGGGGCTGGTGGAGCGCACCATGCCGCGCCACGAGGAGGCGCGCAGCTGGCTCAAGAAGCACGGGGCGAGCCTGCATCGCTATGGTGCCGGTGAGATGCTGCACGTTTCGAACGGCACCTCGCCCAAGCGCAGCATCGAGTAGCGCGAGAGCGATCTACTGCCCGGCAAGGATACCGAACACGCGGCGGAACAGCGGCTCGCCGTCGTCGTTGACCGGGACTGGGCTCCCCGGCAGGCCCGCGACCGCATCGAGGCGAGGCGCGCGCGTGCCCGGCAGCGCGAGCGGCGTCTGGTCGCGATGGGCGTAAGCCATGATCTCATGCCAGAGCTTGGCGGGCAGCGTGCCGCCGGTGACCTTCTTCATGCGCGTGCCGTCATCGTTGCCGATCCACACCCCGCCCACGTAATGCGCGGTGTAGCCGATGAACCAGGCGTCGCGGTAGCTTTGCGTCGTGCCGGTCTTTCCCGCCACGACTTGGCCGTCGATCGCCGCCTGCTTGCCGGTGCCGCGCGTCACCACGGCGTACATCATGTCGTTCATGGCGGCGACATAGGGCAACGCCACGACTTGGCCGATGGTTGAGCTCTGCCGCTCATACAGCACCTTGCCGTCGCCGTTGCGCACGCGGCTGATGATATGCGGCAGCACGCCCTGGCCGCCATTGGCGAAGGGCGTGTAGGCGCTGGTCAGCTCGAGCAGGCTCACCTCCGCCGTGCCGAGCGCGATCGAGGGGTTGTCATGCAGCCGCGATTGGATGCCGAGGCGGCGCGCCGTGCGCACCACGCGCCAGGGCCCGACTTCCGCCGCGAGCCTCGCCGCGACCGTGTTGATCGATTGCGCCAGCGCGTCCCGCAGGCTGATCTCGCCCTGGTAGATCCCGGTATAGTTCCGCGGCGACCAGCCGCCGACCGTGGTCGGCCCGTCATAGGCCATCGAATCCGGCGTATAGCCGTTCTCGAGCGCGGTGAGATAGACGAAGGGCTTGAAGGCCGAGCCCGGCTGGCGCAGCGATTTCAGCGCGCGGTCGAACGGGCTCGTCGAGTAGGAGCGCCCGCCGACCAGAGCCTTGACCCCGCCCATCGGATCGAGCACCACCACGGCGCCTTCGCCGGCGTTGAGATCGTCGCCCTCCTCGTCGAGGGCATGGCGCAGCGCCTGCTGCGACACGCGCTGCAGCCCGGCATCGATGGTGGTCTCGACGATCAGATCGCCATTCTGCTGGCCGACGAATTCGGGCAGCAGCTCGGCCACGAAATCGACCGGGTAGGGGTAGCCGGTATCGTCGCCCTTGGCCGACAGCCCGAGCGGCTGCTGGCTGGCGATGCGTGCCTGCTCGGGCGAGAGGAATCCGGCCTGGACCATATTCTCCAGCACCTCGTCGGTGCGGTCGCTGGCGGCCTTCACGCTGCGCGCGGGGGAATAGCGCGACGGGGCCTTCAACAGCCCGGCCAGTAGCGCCGCCTGTGACAGCGTGACGTAGCGCGAGGACTTGCCGAAATAGCGGCGCGATGCCGCCTCGATCCCGTAGGTGCCGCCGCCGAAATAGACGCGATTGAGATAGAGCTCGAGGATCTCGTCCTTGCTGAAACGCTGCTCGAGCCAGATCGCGTAGATCACCTCTTCCAGCTTGCGGGTGATGGTGCGCTTGGGGCTGAGGAACAGGTTCTTGGCGAGCTGCTGGGTGATGGTCGAGCCGCCCTCGACGACGCTGCCGGCGGAAGCGTTGCGAAACGAGGCGCGAACGAGGCCGAGCGGGTCGATGCCGAAATGCGCGTAGAAGCGGCGGTCCTCGGTGGAGAGCACGGCCTGGACGAGATAAGGCGGCAGCGAGTCGAGCCGCACATGGCCGCGGCGCAAGCCGCGCTCGGCAAGCACGGTGCCGTCTTGGGCGAGGATGGTCACGTTGGGCGGCCGGTCGTCGAGGGCGGCGATGACCGGATCGGGAACGCTGGCGATGAAATAGACGATCGCCGCGCCCAGCACGATGCCGCCCCAGATCGCCGCCAGCAGCGAGAAGCGGATGCCGCGCGAGAGCCAAGGATGCCGCGCGACCCAGCGCTTCAGGCGATGCGGGCGTCGCCGTTTGCTTGGGCGGCGAGCGGACCCGCGCGGCGCGCCGGAATTCGGCTCGCTGCGGCGGTGTACTCTAGCGCCGGGCTTTGCGCTCCGCCGCGCGCCTTGCATGTGTCCCACCCTTGCTCAAGCCAAGGCGAGCCGCGCTTGCGGCTTTGCCGGCCACAAGGCGAACCCCTCGAGCCAAGCCTAGGCGTTCCGGATTGACACAATGTTAAAGGATTGAGGTACCAAGCGCCCCGGCCGGCGCGGCGCCGGTTGGCCGTCTTGATCGAGAAGCCAACCTCGGTCATGGCCGGGCTTGGCCCGGCGATCCACGATTTGCCAAAACTGGTGGCATGCGTGGCGGGTGGGTTTACATCCTTACAAATCAACCCAACGGCGTCCTCTACACGGGGCGATGCCCGCGACCTTCCCAGGCGCGTCTGACAGCACCGCGAAGGCCTAGGCGGAGTTTTCACGCGACGCTACGGTCTGAAGCGGCTGGTTTGGTGCGAATACCACGACACGATCATGGGTGCCATTCAGCGAGAGAAGACGCTCAAGCACTGGCCCCGGGCTTGGAAGGTTCGTCTGATCCACGCGGTAAATCCCAATTGGGACGACCTGTACGAAACCATCAATCAGTGAGGGTGGATCGGTGAAATCGTGGATGGCCGGGCCAAGCCCGGCCATGACGGAGATTGATTTCGCGAAGGATTAAGACAGGCAACGCCTCACACATCCAGATTGGCGACGTAGAGCGCGTTGGCCTGGATGAACTCGCGGCGGGGCTCGACCACGTCGCCCATCAGCCGCGAGAACAGTCGTCGGCGTCCTCGCCTTCCTTGATCTTCACCTGGAGGATGGTGCGGGTGTCGAGGTCGAGCGTGGTGTCCCAGAGCTGCTCCGGGTTCATCTCGCCGAGCCCCTTGTAGCGTTGCAGCGTGAGCCCCTTGCGGCCGGTCGTCATCACCGCTTGCAGCAACTCGCTTGGGCTATGCACCACGAGGCTCGTGTCCTTGCGCTTGAGCGTGGCGGGCCGGGCATAGACCTCTTGCAGATGCTCGGCGAAGGCGTCGAGCTTGAGCGCATCGGCCGAGGCGATGAACGGGCCGTCGATCAGATGCAACTCCATCACGCCGCGCAACTCGCGCCAGAAACGCAAGCCGCCCTCCGGCAGCGCCTCGCCGTGCCAGCCGCGCTCGGTCTCCTCGGCCAGCGCATCCAGCCGCTTGGCGATATAGGCGGCGGCCTCTTGCGAATGCTTGCCGTCCTTCAGCACCTTCGGGTTGAGCGCGCCGGCGATCGCCGCCTGCTCGACGATGAAGCGCGGATAGCGGCTGTGCAGGCCCTTGAGGATCGCGCCGATCCTGCGCGCGGTCTCGACGATGTCGCGCAAGTCCTCGCCGCCGCGGCTCGCATTGTCGCCGGTGAGGAGCACGGCATCCTCCAGGCCTTCGCCGATCAGATAGTCCTCGAGCGCCTTCTCGTCCTTGAGGTAGCGCTCCTGCTGGCCGCGCTTCACCTTGTAGAGGGGAGGCTGGGCGATGAAGAGATGGCCGGCCTCGATCAGCGCGGCCATCTGCCGGTAGAAGAAGGTGAGCAGCAGGGTGCGGATATGCGAGCCGTCGACATCGGCGTCGGTCATGATGATGATCTTGTGATAGCGGAGCTTGGAGAGGTCGAACTCGTCCTTGCCGATGCCGGTGCCGAGCGCGGTGATCAGCGTGCCGATCTCCTGCGAGGAGAGCATCTTGTCGAAGCGCGCCCGCTCCACATTGAGGATCTTGCCGCGCAAGGGGAGCACGGCCTGGAAGGCGCGGTCGCGCGCCTGCTTGGCGCTGCCGCCGGCTGAATCGCCCTCCACCAGGAACAGCTCGGATTTGGCGGGATCGCGCTCCTGACAGTCGGCGAGCTTGCCGGGAAGCGAGGCCATGTCCAGCGCGCCCTTGCGCCGCGTCAGCTCGCGCGCCTTGCGCGCCGCCTCGCGCGCGGCCGCCGCTTCGACGATCTTCTGCACGATGTTGCGCGCCTCGCCGGGGTTCTCCTCGAACCATCCGGAGAGCGCGTCGGCCATGATGCTTTCGACCACCGGGCGGACCTCGGAGGAGACCAGCTTGTCCTTGGTCTGGCTGGAAAACTTGGGGTCCGGCACTTTGACCGAGAGCACGCAAGTCAGCCCCTCGCGCGCGTCATCGCCGGTCAGCGCCACCTTCTCCTTCTTGGCGATGCCGGAGGAGGCGGCATAGGTGTTGACGGTGCGCGTCAGCGCGGCGCGGAAGCCGGCCAGATGCGTGCCGCCGTCGCGCTGCGGGATGTTGTTGGTGAAGCAGAGCACGTTCTCGTGGTAGCTGTCGTTCCACCACAGCGCCGCCTCGATGGTGATCTTCTGCTGCGTCTTCTCCACCACGATCGGCTCGTTGATGAGCGGATGCTTGGTGCGGTCGAGGAAGCGCACGAAGGCGCGCAAACCTCCTTCGTATTTCATTTCCTCGATCTTCGGCTCGACGCCGCGATGGTCCGCGAGCACGATGCGCACGCCGGAATTCAGAAATGCAAGCTCGCGCAAACGATGCTCGAGCGTCGCATAGTCGAACTCGACCATGGTGAAGGTCGCGGTGCTTGGCACGAAGGTGATGCGCGTGCCGGTCTTGCCGGCGGCATCGCCGACGACCTTCAGCGGCTTCACCGGTACGCCGTCGGCGAAGCTCATGAAATGCTCCTTGCCGGCGCGCCAGATGGTGAGATCGAGCTTGGAGGAGAGCGCGTTGACGACAGACACGCCGACGCCGTGCAGGCCGCCCGACACCTTGTAGGAATTCTGGTCGAACTTCCCGCCGGCGTGGAGCTGCGTCATGATCACTTCGGCCGCCGAGACGCCTTCGCCCTTGTGGATCTCGGTGGGGATGCCGCGGCCGTTATCCTCGACCGTGACCGAGCCCTCGGCGTTGAGCGTCACAAAAATCTCGTCCGAGAAGCCGGCCAGCGCCTCGTCGATGGCGTTGTCCACCACCTCATAGACCATGTGATGCAGGCCCGAGCCGTCATCGGTGTCGCCGATATACATGCCCGGCCGCTTGCGCACGGCGTCGAGGCCTTTCAGCACTTTGATCGACTCGGCGCCGTACTCGGCAGCGGCTTCGGCTTTGCGTTTGGAAGCTGGTGTCATGGTTCCCTGAAGGCGGTTGTTGGTCTTGTTGGTGGGGTTCGGAGCCGCGCGTGAATCAGGCTCCGATCTTACCCCGATTCACCGCAAAAATTTGGGCGTTTTCGGCCAGCGGCGCGAACAAATCCCGGTCGGTTCCGGTCATCCAGGCCTGGGCGCCAAGGCTTGAAATTTCGCCAAAAAGCGCCTCTCGCCGGGCCTCGTCCAAATGCGCGGCAATCTCGTCCAAAAGGATCAGCGGCGAGGCGCCTTCAAGCTCCTTGATCAGCTCGGCTTTGGCGAGGATGAGCCCGATCAGAAGCGCCTTTTGCTCGCCAGAGGAGCAGTGCGCCGCGGGGGCATTTTTCGGGCCGTGAGTCACGATTAAATCGCTCAAATGCGGTCCTTCAAGGGCGCGCGCGGCCGCGCGGTCGCGCTCGCGGCCTTGGGCGAGCAGCGCGCGAAATTCGTCCTCGACCTCGGTCGCCGGCAGCCGCGACAGCGCCTCTTCCAGCCGCCCCTCGAGCGCGATCTCCGCCCACGGGAAGGGGCCTTCGCCACGCGCTTCGCGCATCCGCTCGATCAATCCGGCGAGCCGCGCGATCGCATCGAGCCGGGCAGCGGCGATGGCCGTGCCGGCTTCGGCCATCTGCTCCTCCAGCCCCTCGAACAGAGCCCGGCTCCCCTCGCGCATCTGGAACAGCCGGTTCCGCTGCCGCATGGCGCGGTCGTAGCGGCCTTGTGGGCTGCGCATTTTGGGATCGACGGCAAGCACGAGCCGGTCGAGGAAACGCCGCCGCTCGGACGCCGAGCCGGTAAAGAGTCCGTCCATGGCGGGGATCAGCCAAACCAGCTTCACATGCTCCGAGAGAGCGCCGGCACTTGCGTCCTTGCCGGCGATGCGCACCGTCCGTCCCTTGCTCTCCTCGATGCTGCCGGCGGGGACGCCGGTGCCGATCTCCACCTCGTCCTCGCGCGACACGACCTTGGCGGCCACAGCGAAGCCGCCGGCGCCGTCCTTGCGACAGAGCTCGGCATAGGGGCGGGAGCGCAAGCCGGTCCCTGCGCCGAGCAGCGAGACCGCTTCGAGCAAATTGGTCTTGCCCGAGCCGTTATCGCCGATCAGCACCACCGGCCGCGCGTCGAGCTTGAGCTCGGCCCGCGCATAGTTGCGGAAATCGGTGAGCTTGAGCGTGCGGACGTAAAGGCGCGTCTTCGCGGCCTCGCCCGCGATCGCCTTGGTCACGCTGTCTCCCTTAGGACGAGCCCTCATACCCGCATCGGCATGAGCACGTAGAGCGCGGACGCATCCTTGCCGTCGCGCACCATGGTGGGGGAGCCTGGATCGGCGAGCTGGAACTCAGCCGTGCCGCTTTCGAGCTGGCCCGAAATATCCAGCAGATAGCGGGCGTTGAAGCCGATCTCCAGCGGATCGAAGCCATATTCGACCGGGAGTTCCTCGGTGGCGCTGCCGCTGTCGGGATTGTTGACCGACAGCGTGAGCTTGCCGTCGGAGATGGTGAGCTTCACCGCCCGGCCCTTGTCGCTCGACAGCGTCGACACGCGATCGACGGCCTGGGCGAAGGCGGCGTTGTCCACCTCCATCTTCTTGTCGTTGCCTTGCGGGATGACCCGCTCGTAATCGGGGAAGGTGCCGTCGATCAGCTTGGAGGTGAGCACGACACGCGGCGTCGACACCCGGATCTTCGACGGCGAAAGCTCCACGCGCACCTCGCCCTCGCCATCCTCGACCAGCCTGGCCAGCTCGATCACCGTCTTGCGCGGCACGATCACGCCCGGCATGTCCTTGGCGCCCGAGGGCAGCGGCAGCTCGACCTGGGCGAGCCGATGCCCGTCGGTCGCCACCGCCCGCAGCATCGGCTTACCCCCGCTCGATGCGGCGTGGAGATAGATGCCGTTCAGATAATAGCGGGTCTCCTCGGTCGAGATGGCGAAGCGCGTCTTCTCGATCAGGCGCTTCAAGTCGGCAGCCGACAGCGGGAAGCTGTGGCCGAGATCGTCGACGCTGAGCGCCGGGAAATCGTCCGCGGGCAGTGTCTGGAGCGAGAACTGGGCCGGCCCGGAGGTGATGGAAAGCCGCCCCTGCTCGCCGTCGCGGTCGAGTTCGATATCGGCGCCTTCGGGCAGCTTGCGCACGATGTCGTGGAACATATGCGCCGGCACCGTGGTGGCGCCTTCGCCCTTGGCCTTGCACGGCACCGTCTCGACCAGCTCCATGTCGAGATCGGTGGCGGTCAGCTTCAGCTCGTTCTTGGCCGTGCTGATGAGGACGTTTGAAAGGATGGGAATGGTGTTGCGCCGCTCGACCACGCTCGCGACATGGGCGAGCGCGCGTGCCAAGCCTGGTTTGTCGATGGTGAGGCGCATGGTGGTCAGATACCCCAAAAATGTAGGTTTCCCGCCGGTGCGTGCGACTCTAACCGAAGCGCCTGGCTTCGGTCCAAATGCTTATGAGCCGGTGAGAAACGAAGAACTCCCGCTAGGGACCTTGCCGCGCCGGCCACCACTTTTCAAGGGCCACGACGGCCTGCCGACAGGCGGTTTGGAACCGTTGGTGAAGCGGCCTTTGCCGGCCACAGCGCGCCGGCGCCCTCCGGTTAAAAGATACCGCACCAAACCATGCTAGGCAGGGGCAGGCTTGGGACGCATGTGCGCGGGACCTTTGCCCCTTGGGCTGGGAAGGAGCAACTGCCATGAGATCCAAGATGTCTGCCCCGCATGTCTCGCGGCGCGGCTTCATGCGGACAGGATTGGGCGTGGGGGCGGCATTGCTGCTCCCCGATCCGACCGGCCACGGACCCGTTGTAAGCGCGGCGGCCGGCCCACGACCACGAGGCCGGTCGGTGACCTTGAAGCGTCAACCGACTTCACGCCCGGAGCGCCCTTCGTCGAGCCGGAGGTCCGCCGTTCCGCCAATGGCGAGCTCAACACCACGCTGCGCATGCACTACGCCTATAAGGATCTTGGCGGCTACCGGCTCTATATGCGGACCTACGAAGGCACCGCTCCCGGCCCGACGCTCCGCTTGAAGCCAGGCGACGTGCTGCGCATCAAGCTCATCAATGACATGCCTCCCAACCGTGACCCTGGGCCGGTCGACCACTCGCTGCCGCATGATTTCAACACCACCAACCTTCATTCCCATGGCTTGCATGTCAGTCCGAGCGGCATCTCCGACAATGTCATGCGCGTGATGGAACCGGGCGAGAGCTACGACATCGAGATCGCCATTCCGTCCGACCATATCCCTGGCACCAATTGGTATCACCCGCACGCGCACGGCTCGGCCGACGTGCAGATTGCCAGCGGCGCGGTGGGCGCGCTGATCATCGAAGGCGATTTCGCCGATGTCCCCGAGATCGCCGCCGCGAAGGAGCGCTTGCTGGTGCTGACCGAGGCCGTGTTCGACCGGTTCGGCATGGTGGAGGATTTCGGCACGCTGTTCCCGGAAACCGCCGCGCGCTTCTTCGCCGTGAACGGCGTACGCGAACCGACCATCACCATGCGGCCCGGCGAGGTGCAGCGCTGGCGCATCCTGCACGCGGGCTGGCAAGACGACATGCTCCTGGACTTGGAAGGGCACACGCTGAATTCGATCGCCCGCGACGGCATCCCGCTGGCGCGCATGGGCCTGACCGTTCCAATCAAGCCTGATCAGCCCACCGGCTATCCCAATGCCATGCTGATGGCGCCCGGCCAACGGATCGACGTCTTGGTGCAGGCGGGCGAGCCCGGAACCTACGCGTTTCGCGCCGTCCCCTACGATCAAGGCTATGCCTCTCCGACCGGGCCGATCGCCCGGCTCGTGGTGGAAGGCGATCCGCTGCCCATGAGCCTCCCCGCCCAACTTCCAGCTCTGCTGGAGAAGCTCATCGGCGATGAGGAGATCACCGGAACCCGCGTGGTCAGATTCGGAGAGACTCGCCTCAACGGGCCGACCGAGTTTTGGCGGACCTTCAGGTTCACCGTCGATGGCAAGACCTTCGATCCCGATCGGGTCGATCAACGCGTTCGCCTCGGCGCGGTGGAGGAATGGACCATCATCAACGATCAGCCGAACGATCCGGAAGATCACGTCTTCCACATCCACACCAACGACATGTTGCTGACCAAGATCAACGGCGAGGCGCTGGCGGAGCCGATCTGGCTGGATACGGCGATCCTGCCGCGCAACGGCAGCATCACCTTCCGCTCGCGCTTCCTCGATTTCACCGGCAAATTCATGCTTCACTGCCACATGATGAACCATGAGGACCTCGGCATGATGCAGGTGGTCGAGGTCTATGCCGACGATAAGTGATCGCCGCCGGCCGGTCGTTCGCTCAGACGAAAACCAAACTCCGGGATGACGCCTATTGCTGCTTACTGCACAGAAAACCGAGCTCGTCATGGCCGGGCTTGTCCCGGCCATCCACGATTTGAATCTCGCGCCACGGGTGAAGATTCGTGCGATGGCCGGCACTTCGGCCGGCCATGACAGACGGCGTGCAGTTGTGCCCGCATAATCACCGCCTCCCGAACCTCGCTTACAATGCACCCACCTCGTCCTTCTAAGGGGCGCTCTCGCGAGGCGTTGCGAAGGCGGGACGAGGTGCGGCGCCCGCGGGCCTCGTCGCAACGAGGCACCCGGGCGGCAGCGGAGCTCCCTCCGGGACCACTAGGAGTCCCTGCCAGGAGCTGGCTGACGGATCGGTCGGCGCATTCGATGCGCGACGGACCGGACGAAAGCAGGGCCCGTTGCCGGAAAACGCCGCGATTGGCGCGCCGGGAGGCGCCCGCGTGCCGCAAGGCACGAGCCATAAGGATTTTGCGCTTTTCGGCGCGCCATCCCCCCTCACACACTCCGGACGCGCAAGCGTCGCGGCAAGGAGAGCGCATGCCTGCTGTGAGACCGGAACGGGCAACAAACCAGAGCGGCAGGGGGGACGCCTGGCTTGGGATCCAGCCCCCCTCCCGCCTCCCCCTATTCGCGCAGCAAGCGCTTCAGAAGCTCGATCTCCTCGCGGAGCTGGTTGTCGTCGTTCATCAACTGCTCGATCTTGCGGATCGCGTGCAGCACGGTGGTGTGGTCGCGATTGCCGAACCGCCGGCCGATCTCGGGCAGCGAGCGCGACGTGAGCAGCTTGGCGAGATACATGCCGATCTGCCGCGGCCGCACGATCGAGCGGTTGCGCCGGCCCGACAAGAGGTCGCCGCGATTGACGCCGTAATGCTTCGATACGGTGCGCAGGATGTCGTCGATGCGCACCCGCCGGGGCTCCGCCCCGCGCATCAGGTCGCGCACGATCTGCTCGGCGGTCTCGAGCGTCACCGGCTCGTCGGTGAGCTGGAAGCTCGCGCGCAGGCGATGCACCGCGCCTTCGAGCTCGCGCCCGCTCTCGGTCAGGCGCTCGGCAAGGAAAGCCAGCACAATGTCGGAAATGTCGAGCCCTTTGGTCTCGCTACAGGCTTCGCTCGCGCGCTTCTCCAGGATTTTGTGGCGAAGCTCGTAATCCATGGCGCCGATCTCGGCCACCAGCCCTCCGCCCAATCTCGACCGCATGCGCATGTCGAGCTTGTCGAGCTGGGTCGGCGCCCGGTCGGCGGCGACGATCACCTGCCGTCCGCCGTCGATCAGCGAATTCAGCGTGTGACAGAATTCCTGCTGGATGGTCGGGCCTTGCAAGAACTCCATGTCGTCGATGAGCAGAATGTCGATCTTGCGCAGCTTCTCCTTGAAGGCGAGCGCGTCGCGCGCGCGGAGCGCCTGCACGAAACCCGACATGAAGCGCTCGGCGGTGAGGTAGAGCACCTGCGCCTCGGGCTTCCGCTGCTTCACCTCCCAGGAGATCGCGTGCAGCAGATGGGTTTTGCCCAGGCCCACATTGCCGTGCACGAACAGCGGATTGAACACGGGCTGCGGCGCGGAGAAGGCGCCCGCCACCTCTTGCGCGGCGGCATAAGCGAGCCGGTTCGAAGCGCCGACCAAAAAGCTGCCAAAGCTCAGCCGCGGATCGAGCGGCGAGCCCTCGAAGCCGCCATAACCCGTGCGCAATGGCATCGGCAGCGGCGCGAGTTCGGCCAGGGGTTCAAATTGCGGCTGCCGCTGGCGCGGCGCTTCCTTCGGCGCCTCGGTGCCGAAATGCGGCTGCCTGACCTTGAACTCGAGGCGCTCAACGTTCGGCCATTCGCCGCGCGAATGTCTTAAGACGGAGTCGTAATAGTGCGAGCGGAGCCAGTTCCTGAGGAAGCGGGTCGCCACGGTAAGATGCACGACTTCGTCGTCCACCTGTTCGACCTCGACGCCTCTGAACCAACTGGCGAAGACATCCTCTCCCAGCTCAGCACGTAGCCGGCTCTTGACCCTCGCCCAAGCATCGCTTGGCGCGCACTGCTCTTGCTGTGCCACGGTTTCTGCTCTTTCCCATTCTTATGGTTCGCGCCGTTACGCACCGCACGCATGTTACATGAGCAGTCAACAAGATCGACGCGGACAGTCATGACCCGTCCCTACAACCGGCCTCGCACCTAGCTTTGCTGCCAGGGCAGACCAGCCGCCTTCCAACCCTTAACGGCACCGCGATGCCGGCCATCGTCGAGCGGACCTTCGAAACCGCCATCGACGTTGTGACACGCGCGATACCCCACTGCCGCCATCGCCTTGGCCGCGGCCAGGCTCCGGCTCCCCGAACGGCAAATAAAGAAGAGCTCGTCGTCCTCTTTCACGCCAAGCGCCTTGAGTTCTCCGGCCAGACGCTCCGCGAAGCGCGGATCCACCGCCTGATCGGGAAAGGTCTGCCACTCTACAAGGACAGTCCGTTTGCCGACAGGTCCGAGATCCGGAATCCCCACATAGGTCCACTCCGCACGCGTGCGCACATCGACGAGCTGCGATCGAGGCTGCGACTGGAGAGCCTTCCAGGCCGTCTCAACGTCGACGTCATCGACCGCTCTATCGCCGGTCTGTGCGCTCAAAAATCGTCCTCCCCTGGAGCCAAGAGTTCGACGTAAGAACAAATTTGGTGTTGGCTACAATATGTGGTGGCTATTCAAAGCAGCAGACCACCACTGCCCACAGACTACGCATCTATATTCCACAAGATTTCCACGCTCTTCACATTGAAGACAAAGAAAACCTTTCCCGGGAATAACCAGGACCAAGGTACTCAATTGTGAAGGAGGGGAATGCCCCGTTCGGATGATTGGACTATACACATGCGCCCATCGCTGATCAAGCGAGCGGGCCCGGCGCGACACGCCGCGAGCCCTTGTCGCCAAAGGCCTCAGCCGGGTTTGGCAAAGCACTGTCACGTCAGCGTGAATCGCTTCGAAAACTCGATGAACCGCACCGCTTGATGCGGTTCCGCCGCCGGGAATACGGGACGAATTTTTTTTGGGGATGATGACGGCGCTCGGCGTGTTGCGTTTCGACCGCAGCGCCGCATGCGACAAGCAATTGAAATATTCGTTGAAATGACATGATCGGCGCGCGCTCGCACACGCCGTCTGTTGCCGCGAAACAACAGGAGAGGTTTTTTTGTTAGGGGGCGCCCATGGCGCCGATGCGCTTGGCGAGGCGCGAGACTTTACGCGATGCGGTCTTGCGATGAACGACGCCCTTTTGCGCGTTGCGCGCCAGCACCGGCTCGGCCTCCTTGAGCGCCGCCGCAGCGGCCTCCTTGTTGCCGGAGGCGATCGCCTCTTCCACCGCGCGCACGGAGCTTCTCAGCCTGGTTCGCCGCGCTTTGTTGACGGCGGTGCGGCGGACAGTCTGACGGGCGGCTTTCTTAGCCGATTTGGTGTTAGCCATGATGTGATCCTTGAAGGGCGCCCGGGGCCGCTGGTCTGGCAAGGGCGGCTGGGCAGAAACGATTGGGTGCTCTATAGCGAGAGCCCCAACGAGCGTCAACCGCACCGGGAAACGGCCAGTCCCCCGGCGCTTCTGCCGATTGACATCATGCGAGGTCGATGGCTCTCCTGGCGCGGCTTTAAGGAGAGGGGCGAAGTAGTAGCGCGATGCGGGTCCTGCTTACCGGCGCCGCCGGTTTTATTGGCTATCACACGGCGGCACGGTTGCTCGACCGCGGTCACGAGGTGATCGGCTTCGACAATCTCAACGCCTATTACGACGTGTCGCTGAAGGAGGCGCGCCTCGCCCGGCTGAAGGAGCGCGAAGGCTTCCGCTTCCTCAAAGCCGATCTTGGCGACAGGACGGCCGTCGAGGCCACCTTCGCCGCCGAACAGCCGAAGCGCGTGATCCATCTCGCGGCGCAGGCGGGGGTGCGCTACTCGCTCGACCACCCGCACAGCTACATCAATGCAAATCTCACCGGCTTCCTGCACATCCTCGAGGGCTGCCGCCACCACGGCGTCGAGCATCTCGTTTATGCCTCATCGAGCTCGGTCTATGGCGCCAACCGCAAGCTCCCCTTCGACGTGAGCGATCCCGTCGATCATCCGGTGAGCCTCTATGGCGCGACCAAGAAGGCGAACGAGCTGATGGCGCATTCCTACGCCCATCTGTTCGCGCTGCCGACAACGGGCTTGCAATTCTTCACCGTGTACGGTCCCTGGGGACGGCCCGACATGTCGCTGTTCCTGTTCACCCGCAAGATTCTCGCCGGCGAGCCGGTCGAGGTATTCAACTACGGCCACCACGCCCGCGATTTCACCTATATCGATGACGCGGTCGAAGGGGTCTTGCGCACCTTTGACAAGATCGCGGCTCCCGATCCCGCATGGAATCCCGAGGCGCCCGACCCCGCAACCTCGTCGGCGCCATACCGGGTCTACAATATCGGCAACCACAGCCCCGTCGCGCTGCTCGACTATATCGCCGCCATCGAGAAGGCGCTGGGGAAGAAGGCCAAGCTCGAGCTGCTGCCGCAGCAGCCCGGCGACGTGGAGGAGACCTATGCGGGCGTCGAGGCGCTGAAAGAGGCGACCGGCTTTCAGCCCGCAACCCCCCTGCAAGAGGGTATCGAGCGCTTCGTCGCCTGGTATCGCGACTATTACAAGGTGTAACGACCCCTGCCTTAAACGCGCTCAAATTGCTGGATTCAGTGAGTTGACAAGGCGGGCAGGGGGCCCATGATCGCCCAGGCATCCCGTTTTTTCAGCGAGCCAGCACCGTGGCGGCAAGAAAGCCAAATCAGCCAGCAAAGCTCTCAGCCTTCATCAGCCACGCCAAGGCCGACGCGAAGAAGGCGCAAGAGATCGCCGCCTCGTTGGAGGAGCGGGGGCTGAAATGCTGGATCGCGCCGCGCGACGTGACGGCGGGGCGTACTTACGGCGATGAGATCATCAGAGGCATCGAGAGCGCCAAGGCCTTCGTGCTGGTGCTGTCGAAGGGCTCGAACGGCTCGGCCTTCGTCGCCCGCGAGGTCGAGCGCGCCGTCAGCAAGCAGAAGCCGATTTTCGTCATTCGGCTCGCCAATATCGAGCCGGCGCCGGCGCTCGAGCTGTTCATCTCGGGCACGCAATGGATCGACGCCTTTCCCGGGAAGCTCGGGCCGCATATCGGCAAGTTGGCGAAGCTGCTTGGCGAGAACGGAGGCATAGAGCGGGCCAAGCCGGAGCACAGCGATGCCGGGACCGCACCCGGCAAACGCCCGAAATGGGCGCTGCCCGTGGGCGCGGCGGCAGCCTTGCTCCTTGCCGTCGGCGCGGGATTTGTCTTCTGGCCTGACCGCGGTCGCGTGTCGGATGCCGATCCCTACCTGATGACCAAGCCGGTGTGGGACGATAAGCAGGAAACCCAGGCTTCGCAGCAAATGGCGGCCGTGCAGGTTCCCGAGCCGGCACTGGCCCTACAGTCTAAGCAGCAAGTGGAGTTCGAGGACGAGACTGTCGAAGGTGCCCTGGAACGGCCGACCGGACGCGCGCTCGGGCTCAATTCACAAGGCGCGCCGGACGCCGATTTCCAGGCCTGCGAGAAGGCGTCGGGCGATCAGGGCATCGCCGCCTGCGACCGCGCCATCGCCTCGGGAAAGTTCACCGGGCGCAATCTGTCCTATCTGCATAACGATCGTGGCTTCTTGCATATGCAGAAGGGCGAGCTCGACCAGGCCCTGGTCGATCTGGATGAGGCGATACGCATCGACGCGAGCAATTTCTTCGCCTTCTGGAACCGCGGCGCCGTCTATGGAGCCAAGAGCGATTTCGTCCGCGCGCAGGCGGACTTCACCCAGGCGCTCGCCCTGAATCCCGACGAAACGACGAAAGCGAAGATTGTCGAGGCCTTGAACGCGGTCACGGCAAGCGCCAAGGCGGCCGATGCCCAGTCTTACGATCCCTCGGTGATCAGCGATCCGTCGACGTTCGGCGGCGAGCAGCAAGGTAGCGCCTCCGCCGCCTCGAGCTACCCGGCCGACGCCATGCCCGCCTACGCCGACTCGGCCCGGAGGCGATGCCCGCCTGCCGCCGATGGCGGCGGCCTTTCCCTACCCTTTCAGTTGCCGAGCGCCCTACCGGTTCTTGAAGTCGGGCTTCCGCTTCTCGATGAAGGCCGCCATGCCTTCCTTCTGATCTTCCGTGGCGAACAGCGAATAGAACTGGCCGCGCTCGAACCGCGTGCCCTCGGCGAGCGTCGTGGCGAAGCCGCGATTGATCGCCTCCTTGATCATCATCACCGCGTGCTGCGAGAGATTGGCGATCTTGTCGGCGACCTTGATCGCCTCGTCGAGCAACTCGGCGGCGGGCACCACCCGGCTCACCAGGTTCGAGCGCTCCGCCTCCTCGGCATCGATGCGCCGCCCGGTGAGGCAAAGCTCCATGGCCTTGGCCTTGCCGACGGCGCGGGTGAGCCGCTGCGTGCCGCCGTTGCCCGGCATGATGCCGAGCGTGATCTCGGGTTGGCCGAACACGGCCGTATCGGCGGCGAGGATGATGTCGCAGGCCATGGCGAGCTCGCAGCCGCCGCCCAGCGCATAGCCCGCGACCGCCGCGACGATCGGCTTGCGGCAATGGCTGATGCGGTCGAACGGCGCGAGGAAATCGCTGCCATAGGCCTCGACGAAGGTCTTCTTGTGCATCTCCTTGATGTCGACGCCGGCGGCGAACGCCTTCTCGTTGCCGGTGATGACGATGCAGCCGATCGCGGGATCGGCCTCGAAGGAATTGAGCGCGCGGTTGAGCTCGCCGATCAGCTCGGCGTTGAGCGCGTTCAAGGCATGCGGGCGGTTGAGCTGAATCAGCCCGACCTTGCCCTTGGTCGAGACGAGGATCGTCTCATAGGCGCCGTTCTTTTTCGGTGCTTCAGGATCAGGCTCCCTGGCGGTGAAGACGTTCGCAAACATGATGGTTCCAAGTCCCCTAGCGTTGACAGGTTGGACAATAGAAGGTCGAGCGTCCTCCTTGGACGATGCGGCGTACGGTTCCTCCGCAGCCTTTTCTTGAGCAGGGCTTGCCTTCGCGGCCATACACCTTGAAGCGGTGCTGGAATTCCCCGAGCTCGCCGTCGGCGCGCCGATAGTCGCGCAGCGACGAGCCGCCGGCCTTGATCGCGCCCTCGAGCACGGCCTTGATCGCCGCGACCAGCGCTTCGATCTGCTTGGTCGGCTTGCCGGATTTGCTGACGAGCGAACCCGCGAGCTTGAGAGGCGAGATGCGCGCGCGAAAGAGCGCCTCTGAGGCGTAGATGTTGCCGAGCCCCGCGATCAGTCTCTGATCGACCAGCGCGGCCTTGATCGATGTGGCTTTGCCCTTGAGCCGCTGGGCGAGCCATTCGGCGGTAAAGGCCGGGCTGAGCGGCTCGATGCCGAGGCCCTTGAACAGGGCGTGTTGATCGAGCCCCTTGGTCGGAATGAGATCCATATAGCCGAAGCGGCGCGCATCGGAATAATGAACCGAGGTGCCGTCGCCGAGATGGAAGAC
>CAVZLT010000004.1:0-44901 GCA_963776235.1 uncultured Alphaproteobacteria bacterium | reverse complement strand
GAACTCCTGACCCCCAAATTCGTAGTCTGGTGCTCTATCCAGCTGAGCTACGGGCGCGTCTTGCCTGCGAGGTGAGGCTAACAGCCTAGCACGGCAACCGCCTTGGGAAGGCGGCTTTGGTGGCGTGGCTAGGCCAAAACCTACCTAAGCCGTCACTTCGCCAAAGGCAAGGCCAAGCGCTCAGGCGCTGAGGCGCCGTGCCCGCTCAAGCTCGACCACCGCATCGGGGATGGTGACGCGGAAGGTGGCGCCGCCCTCGTTCTTGGTGAGGGTGATCTGGCCGCCATGGGCCTGCACGAGCTCAGCGGCAATCGCCAGGCCGAGCCCCGATCCGCCCTTACGCGCCACGCCTTGGAAGGCCTCGAACAACCGTGCGCGCGCCTTCTCCGGCACGCCCGGCCCGGTGTCCGCCACCTCGATGACCGTCACCGAGCCCTCCCGCCGCGCCAGTACCATGATCTCGCCCATGCCCTCGCCTTCCCCCTCACCCTCCAGCGCCTGCACGGCGTTGCGGCAGAGATTGCTCAACACGCGATAGAGCTGGTCGCGATCGGCATCGACATCGAGAGTCGCGTCGACCTCGACTTTCCAATCGATGCGATTGGGGCGCGGCAGACCAAGGCTGTCGCCGATCTCGGCGACCAAGGGCGCGAGCGGGAAGCGCTTGCGCCGCGGCGGCGTCTCCTGCGCCTGGCCGTAGTCGAGGGTGCGAGCACACAATCTGATGGCGCGGTCGAGCGAGGCGATCAGCTTCGGCACCAGGCGCTGCACGGTGGGATCCTTGACCGTGATGAGACGGTCGGAGAGAAGCTGCGCGCTCGACAGCATATTGCGCAGATCGTGGCTGATCTTGCTCACCGCGAGACCAAGCGCGGCGAGCCTCGATTTCTGCGACAGCGTCTCGACGAGCTCATGCTGCATGGCGGAGAGCTCGCGCTCGGCGGTGCCGATCTCGTCGCGGCGCGCCGACGGCTCAATGATGCGCGTGGGGTCCTCGGGCCGCTGGGAGAAGCGCACAATGTTCCAGGTGAGCTTGGTCATCGGCTTCACCAGCAGCGCGTCGAGCGAGAGATAGACGAGCGCCGCGGTGATGATCGAGATGAGGATCGACAGCCCGAGAATGTCGAGGCCGTAGCGGATCATCGCCGCCTTCAGCGGCGCCTCGCCCATCACCACCTCGATGAACTCACCCTGCTTATAGCCGGGGTCGCCTACCACGCGGATAACGCGGTCGTCCGGGGCGACATAGACCATCAAAGCATCGGCGATCAGCGTGAGCCAAGACGCCTCGCGCAAATCGTAGGACGCATCGATGTCGGCCGGCATGTCCATCTCGATGATCAGCACGCGGGCGTCGGCGTGCTTGACGGCGATCGCCTTCACCTTGGCCCGCTCGAGCAGCTCGTCGCGCAGCGTCGACGGCAACTGGCCGCCGGGCGCGGCTTCGGCCGCGAGCGCCGCGATCTGCGCGGCAGCAAGCCGCTCCATCAGCCATTGGCGACGAAAATTGGAGACCGAGGGCACGAAGACCAGCACCTCGGCCAGCATGATGAAAAGGATGGTAAGCAACAGCAGCTTGGCCGACAGTCCCGGCAAATAACGGGACGGCCTTCCGTTGTGCGAAGCGTTGGCCGAAGCCTCGTCCTTCACGAGCACCACTCTAACCTAAGGCAATCGCGGCATGCCGCGTCACGCCGCTATCCTAAGCGGCGCAGGAAACCAATGATGCTACGCAGCCAGCCCTTCGTCAAAGTCGGCAAATAATACGTATAAGCCACCCGTTTGGAGAGTTCGGAGAGGGTCGGATAGGGCAAAACCAGCGAGGTGAGATCGCCGATCTTGATGTCCCGCGCCATGGCGACCACCCAGAGCTGAAGTAACTCGCCGGCCTCGGCGCCGACGATGGTGCAGCCGAGAATGGTCCCGTCGGGCCGCGTGATAACCTTGATGAATCCCTCCGTTTCTCGCTCGCATTGGGCGCGATCGTTGTCGGCGTAAGGCCAGCGATAGATGCGGATGCGCCGATAGCGCTTGCGCGCCTCGGCCTCGGTGAGACCGATCTGGGCGAGCTCGGGGTCGGTATAGACGACGCGCGGGATGATGCCGGCGCTCGCGTCGGGCTTCAGCCGGAACAGCGCGTTCCTGATGACGATGCCGGCATGAAAATTGGCGAGGTGGGTGAAGCCGGGGCCGCCGATCACGTCGCCGATGGCGTAGATGCGCCGGTTCGTGGTCTTGAGCTGATCGTTCACCTTGATGCCTGCATCGGTATAGGTGACACCGGCGCGCTCGAGGCTGAGCGACTTGACGTTCGGCTTGCGGCCGGTGGCGACGAGCAGATGCGTGCCTTTCAGCACGGTGGGTTCGCCATTCTCGGTGAAATGCACGCCAATGCCCTGCACCGAGCGCTCAACGCTCTCCACCCTTGTGTTGGGATGCAGCATGACTTGCGTGTCGGTGAGGCGCTTGATCAGCACGGCGGCGGCCTCAGGGTCCTCGTGCGGAAGAAAGCCGCCGACATCGAACACGCTGACATGGGAGCCGAGCATGCGGTGGGCCTGCGCCAGCTCGAGACCCACGGGTCCACCGCCGATCACGATGAGATGCTGGATCCGCTCGCTGACATCG
This sequence comes from uncultured Alphaproteobacteria bacterium, assembly GCA_963776235.1. Classification (GTDB taxonomy): domain Bacteria; phylum Pseudomonadota; class Alphaproteobacteria; order Rhizobiales; family Methyloligellaceae; genus Methyloceanibacter. The sequence continues at coordinate 42,273 of CAVZLT010000004.1, read as the reverse complement.
AAGATCGTCTCGTTGGTGAAATAGGGAACCTCGTCGAGCCCGGGAATCGGCGGGATCTGCGGCATCGAGCCGGTGGCAATGACAAATCTCCGCGCGCGAACCAGCACGCGCCCCGCTTCGACCGTGAACTTGTCGAGGAAGTTCGCCTGCGCCTGGATCACGCGCACGCCCAGACCGGTCATACGCTCGATGGAGTCGTTCGGCGCGATCGCCGCGATCACGCCATGCACATGGTCATGCACGCCGCGATGGTCGATCTGCGCCTCGATGACGTCGATGCCGAAATTGGAGGCCGTGCGCACGGCGTCGGCCCGCTTGCCGGCGGCAAGCAGCGCTTTGGAGGGCACGCAGCCATAATTGAGACAGTCCCCGCCCATGCGCCCCTTTTCGATGAGCACCACGGGTACGCCGAGCTGGGCCGCCGCCGCCGCGACGGACAGGCCCCCTGAGCCCGCGCCGATGACGCAGAGGTCGGGCTTCAGCACCTCTTCCATAGTCGCCTAGTCCCCCATCGCCTTGCGCTTCAGGCGCGCGTGCGCCTGAAGCATTTGACCGCCACCGGAACCAGCGCCACGACCCCCAGCGCCACGAGCCCAGCAATCAGCTCCGGCGTCAAAAGCGCGCCCGGATCGAGCGTGTACGAGCAAGAGCTCTTGGCCTCCCGGTCCCATCTTGGCAAGGCAGGATTGGTAGGCGGCTTGCTGCGCCTCGATAACACTATCGAGGCCGCTGCCGGCCAGCGAATAGGCAAATGTTCCGGGAACAATGCCAAGCAAGGTGGTGACGACATAGGTCCAGAAACCTACACCAAGCAGTCCAGGCGCCAAATTGACCAGCCAAAACGGAAAGATCGGCACGAGCCGCAAGAATAGCAGATAGCTAAAGGCGTCTTGCTGAAATCCCTGGCGAAAGCGGGACAGAAAAGGTCCTGCCCGGGCCGCCAACACGTCGCTCATAGCGCTCCTGGCAATGACGAAGACGATGGTGGCGCCGATGGTGGCGCCGACGATCGAGGCCACGCCGCCGATGAACCAGCCAAACAGAAAGCCGCCGGCAAGGGTGAGAACGGCGCCCCCGGGCAGCGACAGCGCGACGACGACGACGTAAAGCGCGATGAAGCCGAGCAGGCTCAGGAGCATGTTGCCGTCGATATAGCCGCGCAGCGCCTCCCGGTTCTCCGCCAGCGCTTGGAGCGTGAGGTAACGCTGCCAGCCCATGGCGAGCACAAACGCCGTCGCGGCGAGGAGAAGCAGCAGCGGCCAAAGCCGCTTCAGCCATAAGACGGCGTTGCGCGTCGTGTCCGAAGCCGTGCTCATGCTGAAAACCACTCCATGTCCCGCAACCGAAGCCGCTAACTTGGCCTCGGCACGCAGCCGGGGAAATAAGGGTTCGCGCCATTGTGATGCACCGTCACAAGGCGCGAGGCAGAACGACGCACATTGGCGGTGGCGCATGCTTCGGGACTGGCAACTTGGCGAGAGGCGCCCGCAACGGAGGGGTCGCCTATGATTAACCGGTTTTTGCTGCGGGGCACAACTCTTGGCCCGGCGCGGCGCGGAAATCGCGGCCGCGCCGGCCCCGAAGGGCCCGCTCGGATTGACTTAGGCCGCTCCCGCACCCTATAAGCCCCGGAATTGCCCCGCTGGAAGCGCCTCTCGTTCAGGCGTTAGCTGCGGCACGATCGAGCCAGGAGGCGCTCCCTTGAAACGCACCTATCAACCATCGCGGCTCGTCCGCAAGAAGCGCCACGGCTTTCGCGCACGCATGGCGACGACGGGCGGGCGGAAGGTGCTCGCGCGGCGCAGAGCCAAGGGACGCAAGCGTCTGTCGGCGTAAGCCGGCAGACTCGACCGGTGACGGCGATCGGACGTCTCAAGACCCGCGCGGAGTTCCTGCATGTAAGGGGCGGTGCCCGGCACGTTACGCCTTCGCTCGTGCTCCAGGCGCGCAAACGTAACGGGGAATCCAAGGAGCACCAATTCGCCCGGTTCGGCTTCACCGCGACCAAGGCGCTTGGGGGAGCGGTTCTGCGCAACCGGGCGCGGCGACGCTTGAAGGAAGCGGTGCGACTGGCGGCGCCCGACCGCGCTGTGGAAGGCTATGATTATGTTTTGATCGCCCGGGAGGGCACGGTACAACGGCGCTTCGCCGATCTGATCAAGGACCTTGAACGGGCGCTTGCCAAGGTGCACGAGCCCTCCTCAGCAAAGAAGCGCTAGACGGCGCTAGACCTCACCTGCCTCGCTCCCCAAGTAAGCCAAGCGCGGGCCCCGAGCTGCGAGCCACAGAACCGAAGGCGACATGGACGAGAACAACCGCAACTTCATCCTGGCCATCGTTCTGTCGATCGGCGTGCTGTTCGCCTGGCAGTTTTTCTTCGTGCCGAAGCATCAGCCGCCGGTGAAGCCGGTCGAGCAGACGCAGCCCGTCGAGCCAGGCCCGCCACAGCCGCAAACGGGCGGAGAAACCACCCCTGGCGCGGCGCCGCAACCGGGCGCCGCCACGGCCGCGACGATGACCCGCGAGGAGGCCCTGGCGCAAAGCCCGCGCATCGCCATCGACACGCCGAGCCTCAAGGGCTCGATCGCGCTGAAGGGCGCCCGCATCGACGATCTGACGCTGAAGGACTATCGCGAGACGGTCGAGCCGACGAGCCCGATGGTGATCCTCCTGTCGCCGGCGGGCGGGCCTGATGCCTACTACGCCGAGCATGGCTTTGTCGGCGCCACCGGGAGACCAGGACGAGGCGCTCCCCACTGCCGACACGCTGTGGACGGCGGACACGCCAGGACCGCTGACGCAAAGCTCGCCGGTCACGCTCTCTTACGACAACGGCAAGGGGCTGAAATTCACCCGCACCATTTCTGTCGACGACAAATATATGTTCACCGTCGACGACACGGTGGCGAATGGCGGCTCCGAGGCGATCACGCTCTATCCTTACGGTCTCGTCTCGCGTCATGACCGGCCGTTGGTGAAGGGATTCTACATCCTGCATGAAGGCCTGATCGGCGTCGTCGATGATGGCGGTCTCGAGCAGATCACCTACCAGAAGGCGATCGATAATCCGCCAGCCACCTTCAAGAGCCAGCATGGCTGGCTCGGCATCACCGACAAATATTGGGCAACCGTGGTCATCCCCGAGCAGGGCAAGGCCTTCGACGCCAAATTCTCCGGGGCGCAAGCCGACGGCCGCGACCGCTTCCAAACCGACTACCTCATGGGGCCGCTTTCGGTCCCCGCCGGCGGAACCGCGGAAGCCAAGGGTCAGGTGTTCGCCGGCGCCAAGGAGGTCAACACCGTCGACGGCTACGCCGCGAAGTACGGCATCCCGAAATTCGACCTGTTGATCGACTGGGGCTGGTTCTATTTCCTGACCAAGCCGCTCTTCTTCGCGCTCGACTACATCTACAAGCTGGTCGGCAATTTCGGCATCGCCATCCTCATCGTCACGCTCTGCATCAAGCTCGTGCTGTTCCCGCTCGCCAACAAGTCCTACGTGTCGATGAGCAAGATGAAGCTGCTCGCGCCGGAGATGCAGCGCATCAAGGAGCGCCATGGCGACGATCGCGTGCGCCAGCAGCAGGCGATGATGGAGCTGTACAAGAAGGAGAAGGTGAACCCGGCCTCGGGCTGTTTGCCGATTCTGGTGCAGATCCCGATCTTCTTCGCGCTCTACAAGGTGCTGTTCGTCACCATCGAGATGCGGCACGCGCCCTTCTTCGGCTGGATCAAGGATCTTTCGGCGCCGGACCCGACCAACATATTCAATCTGTTCGGGCTGATCCCCTGGGACCCGCCGCATTTCCTGATGATCGGCATTTGGCCGCTGATCATGGGCGTTACCATGTGGGTGCAGATGAAGCTGAACCCGGCGCCGCCCGATCCCGTGCAGCAGAAGATCTTCTCCTGGATGCCGGTTTTCTTCACCTTCCTGCTCGCCTCCTTCCCGGCCGGGCTGGTGATCTACTGGGCGTGGAACAACACGCTCTCGGTGATCCAGCAATCGGTGATCATGGCGCGCCAGGGGGTGGAGATTCCGCTGTTTGAGAATCTCGGCTTCAAGCCCAAGAAGAAGAGCGACAAAGTCAAGGCGAGCACCGTCGAGGAGAAACCGAAGAAATCCAGGCGGCAGACCAAGGCCGCCGAGGCCGAAGCGCGAAAAGCCGAAGACGAGGCAGAGGGCGCGGAGACCGAGCCGAAGAGTTAGGCTGGGGCCTAAGCCAATTCCGTCATGGCCGGGCTTGTCCCGGCCATCCACGTCTTTAATGTCGCCTCACTGAAAATCGTGGATGCCCGGGCAAGCTTGCGCCCGGGCCGGCGAAGCCGGACCCGGGTGGCCGGGCATGACAGAGTGTGGTTATGAGCTCAACTCAAACAACCGACTTCACCAAGGCCGACATCGCGCGCGGCAAGGCGCTGTTCAAAGAGCCCTGCACCTTCGTCAAAGGGGTCGTCAGCATCGACGATCTGCCGAAGGACGGACGGCCCGAGATCGCCTTCGCCGGACGCTCCAATGTCGGCAAGTCGAGCCTGATCAACGCGGTCACGGGACGGACGAGCCTCGCGCGCGTCTCGGTGACGCCGGGGCGCACGCGCGAGCTGAACTTCTTCACGCTCGGCAAGACCGGCGGACCCTACCTGGTCGACATGCCGGGCTACGGCTATGCGCGGGCGTCGAAGGCAGCGGTAAAAGGTTGGACGCGACTGATCGGCGACTATCTCAGAGGACGCCGCGAGCTGAAGCGCGTGTTCCTGCTGATCGACGCGCGGCATGGCATCAAGCCAAACGACACGGAGACCATGACGATGCTGGATGAGGCCGCCGTGTCCTACCAGGTGGTGCTGACCAAGGCCGACAAGCCCAAGGCCTCGGAGCTCGCGGCGATCCAGGCCAAGGTCGCGAGCGAGCTGGCCAAGCACCCGGCGGCCTATCCGCAGATCCTCACCACCTCGGCGCGGTTGGGTGGAGGCATCGAGGAATTGCGCGCGGCGATCGCCAGACTTCTCGCCGATTAGCCGGCAAAGCGCGCCCAGAGCGCCGCGATCCACACCAGCGCGCCGAGAGCCAGCGCGAAGAACACGCCGGCGGACGCGAGGTCCTTGGTGATGCGGATCGCCTCATGCCGGTCGGGCTGGATGTGATTGCAGAGCCGCTCGATCGCCGTGTTGAGGAACTCGATCGACAGCACGAACAGCAGGCTGGCGACCAGCGCCACCCAGGTCCACACATCGCGCGCGATGAAGAAGGAGAGAGGCAGGAGGAGACAGGCGATCGCCACTTCCTGCTTGATCGCCGATTCGGTGGCGAGCCCTTCTTGCAGGCCGCGCATCGAGTTGAAGAAGGCGGCTCCAATGCGCGCCAGCCCCCCTCGCCCCGGAAGCGCCGATCTCCTGGGCGGGAGACCGTTGCCGGCGGGGTCCGGATGCCCTTCCTCGGCGCGCTTTCCCCGGATCGAATTGGGCTTCATGACAGGACGTATAATCGAGCGGCAATGCTCTGAATAGATCGGGCTTACGCTTGTACCGCCTGCCCTCGCGCCGCTATAAGCGCCGGGTGAGCAAGACCAAACCATCCCCGGCAAAGTCGAAGCAGCCGGCACCGCCCAAGCCAGGCTCAAAGCCGGCCGCGATCCAGGCCACGGCCGATATCCTGGCCACCGTGCATGCCAAGGCGAAGGTGCTGTCCGAGGCGCTCCCCTATATGCAGCGCTACGACCGGAAAACGGTCGTGGTGAAGTATGGCGGCCATGCCATGGGTGACCCTTCGCTTGCCGCCAACTTCGCCCGCGACATCGTGCTGATCAAGCAGTCCGGGGTGAATCCGGTCGTGGTGCATGGCGGCGGCCCGCAGATCGGCTTGCTGCTGGAGCGGCTCAATATCAAGAGCGAGTTCAAAGGCGGCTTGCGCGTCACCGACCGCGAGACGGTCGAGGTGGTCGAGATGGTGCTGGCGGGCTCCGTCAATAAGGAGATCGTCACCGCCATCAACAGCCAAGGCGGCAAGGCGGTCGGCATCTCCGGCAAGGACGCCAATCTGATGCGGGCCAAGCGGCTCGAGCGGCGCTGGCGCGATCCCGGCTCGGATATCGAGCAGATCGCCGATCTCGGCTTCGTCGGCGATCCCGTGGCGGTCGATCCGCATATCATCGACGTGATCATCAATTCCGACCTGATCCCGGTCGTGGCGCCGATCGGCGTCGGACCGGACGGCGAGACGCTCAACATCAACGCCGACACGTTCGCGGCGGCGCTCGCCTCGGCCTTGAAGGCGAAGCGGCTTCTGCTGCTCACCGACGTGGAAGGCGTGCTCGACAAGAACGGCCAGCTGATCAAGTCGCTGACCACGGCGGAGGCGCAAGCCCTGATCGACGACGGCACGATCTCCGGCGGCATGATCCCCAAGATCGAAAGCTGCATCGACGTGATCGCCGAAGGCGTCGAGGGCGTGGTGATCATCAACGGCAAGGTGCCGCATGCCGTGCTGCTCGAATTGTTCACCGAGCATGGCGCGGGAACCCTGATCGAGCGGCGCCGGCCGCGGTCGAGCGGAAGGTGAGGCGGATGAGCGACCCCGCGACGCGCGCTTCAGGCTTCGATCACGTCGAAGCATGGGTGTTCGATCTCGACAACACGCTCTATCCGGCCGACTGCAATCTGTTCGCGCAAATCGACCGGCGCATGGGCGAGTTCATCCAGAACAGTTTCGGCATTCCGCTCGAAGAGGCGCAGAGACTGCGCCAGGCTTATTACTACGAGCACGGCACCACGCTTGCGGGGCTCGTGCTGCGCCACGGCACCTCGCCCGATGCTTTCCTCGACTATGTGCATGACATCGATCTGTCGGCCGTCCTCCCCTCGCCCGAGCTTGCGGCGGCGCTCGACGCTCTCCCGGGGCGCAAGTTCATCTTCACCAACGGCTCGCGCAAGCACGCGGAAGCGGTGATGGCGCGGCTCGGCGTATCCGGCCATTTCGAGGACATTTGCGACATCCACGCACTCGAATACATCCATCCCAAGCCGATGCGCGAAGCCTATGAGCGCTTCTCGCGGGCGCATGGCGTGATTCCGCGTCAGGCCGCCATGTTCGACGACCTGCCGCATAATCTCGAGACCGCGCATCGGATCGGCATGACCACGGTTCTGGTGCACGGACTGACCGAGCATCCCGAGCACCAGGCCATGGCGGGATGGACCGAGCTGCCGGCGCATATTCATCACCGCACCGAGGCGCTCGCGCCCTTCCTCGCCGAAATCGGCACGGCGCTGGCGGACAGCCGGAGCGCGCCGAGCCTCGCCGACCTCACCCTTCAGCCACGTCCCGCCAAATTGAGTTTCGCCTGAGCCATGACCCACGACCACCTCAAGACCTTCATCGACAGCGCCTATGAGCACGCCGTCGAGATCACGCCGGAAACCAAGGGCGTGGTGCGCGACGCGGTGGAGGAGGTGCTCGATCTCCTCGACCGAGGCGAGCTCAGGATCGCGGAGAAGCAAGACGGCGGATGGGTGGTGCATCAATGGCTGAAGAAGGCGATCCTGCTCTCCTTCCGCCTGCACGAACCGCACCGCATCGAGGGCGGCCCCGACGGCTCCTCGTGGTGGGACAAGGTGCCGACCAAATTCGCCAAGTGGAAGGCGAAGGACTTCAAGGAAGCGGGCTTCCGCGCCGTTCCCGGATCGGTGGTGCGCCGCTCCGCCTATATCGCGCCCGGCGTCGTGCTGATGCCGTCTTTCGTCAATCTCGGCGCCCGGGTCGAGTCCGGCACCATGATCGACACCTGGGCCACGGTCGGCTCGTGCGCGCAGATCGGCCGCAACGTGCATGTCTCGGGCGGCGCCGGCATCGGCGGGGTGCTGGAGCCGATCCAAGCCAACCCGGTGATCATCGAGGACAACTGCTTCATCGGCGCCCGCGCCGAGGTCGCCGAGGGCGTGATCGTCGGCGAGGGCTCTGTGCTCTCCATGGGCGTCTATCTCGGCCAGTCGACCAAGATCATCGACCGCGCCACGGGCTTCGTGCATCAAGGCCGCGTGCCGCCTTATTCGGTGGTGGTCTCCGGCGCGATGCCCGGTAAGCCGCTTCCCGGCGGGGCGCCGGGGCCATCGCTCTATTGCGCCGTCATCGTCAAGACCGTGGACGAGCGCACCCGCGCCAAAACCTCGATCAATGAGCTGCTTAGGGATTGACCGGTTAGCCCACTCCACCGTTTCTCAGCCCACGTCGTTCAGGTAGAATGCCCGGCGTAAGCGCTGAGGATCGAGCCGTGCCGACCATCATCCTTTCCTACCGCCGAGAGGATACCGCGTGGATCGCCGGGCGCGTCCATGATCGGCTGAAGGGTCATTTCGGCGAAGACAATGTCTTCATGGACATCGACTCGATTCCCTTCGGACTCGATTTCCGCGAGCACATTCAGGACTCGCTCGATCGTTGCGATATTCTCGTCGCCATTGTCGGACCGCGCTGGGCCACGCCGGACGAGAGCGGCAGGCTGAGGTTGACCGACGAGACCGACTGGGTGCGCATCGAGATCGAGGCGGCGCTCGCCAAGAAGATTCCGGTGATTCCCGTGCTGATCGACGGCGCGGCGTTACCGGCGCCAGCGGATCTTCCCGAGGGCTTGCGCAATCTCGCCTTCCGCCAAGCCGCACCGGTGGACAGTGCCCGCGATTTCCATCCGCACATGGACCGCCTGATCAAGGCGATGGACAAGCTGCTGGAGACGAATCGCGGCAAGACCAAGACGGATGAAAAGACGGAAGAGCGCCGCGTTAAGGGAACAGATAACAAGACCCCGCCGCCCCTCCGCGACGACAAGAAGGTGTCGGTGCCGGACCCGAGCGACGGAAGCGCCGGCAAGAAAAAGGACCCGAGAGTAACAAGCACCGCGACCACGCTCGACCCGGATGTGGAACCCAAGGGGAAATCATCCAGAGCGAGTCTTTACCAAGTCGGCCGTCTGCTGTTCTCGACGCAGGGCCGGGTTTCCCGCGGGCCGTTTTGGGTCGTCGTTCTTGTGACGTACCCGCTGATGCTGTCTGCGGCGCTCGCACTCGCTTTCCTATACGAGGCGCTCTCGACCACGCCGGTCCGCGACATGCCGGCCATCAGCCTTCTCGCGGTGTTTCTGTGGCTGTGGATTATTGCGGCGGTCGGCATCAAGCGCCTGCATGACCGCGATCGACCGGGGCATTTGATCGCGGCGCCGATTGTTCTGGGAGCGATCATCGCCGTCGTGATTGCCGCCGTCTACCAGAGTGCCGCCGCGATTTTGCCGGGTGCCGGCTTCGTCGCTTTGCTCGCGCTGGTGCCGCTCGGCTTCCTCAAGGGCACCCAGGGGCCGAACCGCTACGGCCCCGATCCGTTGGCAGCAAAGGACCCCGGCGCGTCCTGACGGATAGACCGGACCCGGCTTCCGCTCTGCACAACAGATATCCCCTTTCGCAAAGCGGCCGTTCGGCCTTACAAGAGACCAGGCCGGCTGAAAGGCGGCCGTAAAGGGAGGGGAACGATGAATTTGGACTTTCAATATCTCTTCACGTCGTTCGAAGGGCGCATAAACCGGGCCAAATATTGGGCGGGCACCATCATTCTCGCCATTATCAGCATCGTGCTGGGGTTCGTGATCGGCGCCATCTTCGGGGCCTCGACCTTTGGGGCCATCCTCATCGTTCTCGTCACGCTCGCGTTGTTCTATCCGGGTTATGCGGTGGCGGCTAAGCGCTTCCAGGACCGCGACAAGCCAGGCATCACCGCCCTTTACGGCCTGGTCCCGGTGCTGATCGCAAGCCTGCTGCAGGCCTTCGGCCTCACCGGCACGCCGCAAGAGCCGAACGCGCTCGGCTGGATCTGCACCCTCATCACCATGGGCGTGGGCCTGTGGTTCCTGATCGAGCTTGGCATCCTCAAGGGCACGCCCGGGCCCAATCGCTTCGGCGGCGATCCCTTGGCTGCCGTGCGGTAGACCATGCACCGGCGATGACCGAATGACCGCGCTCGGCGACAAGGCCGTTCAGCTCAGCCAAAGCCTGATCCGCTGCGAAAGCGTGACCCCGGCCGATGCCGGCGCGCTCGACGCGCTGATCCAGGCGCTGAAGCCCGGGCGCTTCACCTTCTGGCGCCTCAATTTCAAGGACGAGGACACCCCACCGGTCGACAATCTCTACGCCCGCGTGGGCGAAGGGCCGCCGCATCTCTGCTTCGCCGGCCATGTCGATGTCGTGCCGCCGGGGGAGGCCAAGCTTTGGACCCACCCTCCCTTCGCCGCGGAGATTGCCAGCGGCCTGCTCTACGGCCGGGGCGCCGCCGACATGAAGGGCGCGATCGCCTGCTTCACCGCCGCGGCGCTCGACTATGTCAAGGCGCGCGGGCGGGAGATCGACGGCTCGATCTCGCTGCTCATCACCGGCGATGAGGAAGGGCCGTCGATCAACGGAACGCGCAAGGTGCTCGCCTGGATGAAGGAGCAAGGCGAGCGCCCGGACCATTGCATCGTCGGCGAGCCGACCAACGGCAAGCGGATCGGCGAGTTGATCAAGATCGGGCGGCGCGGCAGCCTCAATGGACGGCTGAAGGTGGCGGGAACGCAAGGCCACGTCGCTTACCCACGATCTCGCCAACAATCCGATCAGAGGGTTGGTGAAGATCCTGGCTCGCCTTTACGACTCCCCGCTCGACTACGGCAGCGCGCATTTCTCGCCGTCCAATCTCGAGGTGACGAGCGTCGATGTCGGCAATCCCACGGTGAACGTGATCCCCGCCTTCGCCGAGGCAAAGTTCAATGTCCGCTTCAACGACCGGCACTCGGTCGAGACGCTGAAGGCGCTGCTCGCCGAACAGGCCACGCTCGCGCTCAGCGGCACGGACCTCACCCTCACCCTCGACTTCGATCCACCGAGCGACTCCTTCCTCACCGAGCCCGGGCCGCTCGATGCGCTGTTGAGCGAGGCGATCCGCGAGGTGACCGGGCTCACGCCGTCGCTGGCCACCGACGGCGGGACATCGGATGCCCGCTTCATCAAGGAATATTGCCCGGTGGTCGAGTTCGGGCTGTCCAACGCCACGATTCACAAGGTGGACGAGAACGTGCCGGTCGCCGATCTCGAGCAGCTGACCGCCGTCTACCGGCGCTTCATCGAGCTCTATTTCACCACCTTCGGTGGAGCCGATGCCGGGTGATCCCCGGCCGATCGGGGTCTTCGACTCCGGCATGGGCGGGCTGACGGTACTGCGCGCGCTGGTGGCGCGGCTTCCCCGCGAACGCTTCGTCTATCTCGGCGACACCGCGCGGCTGCCTTATGGCACCAAGAGCGCCGAGACGGTGCAGGCCTACGCGCTGCAGGCGACGGGGCTGTTGCTCGACCAGGGCGTGAAGATGCTGGTGATCGCCTGCAACACGGCCTCGTCGGTGGCGCTCTATCTCTTGCAAGAGGCCTGGCAGAACATTCCGGTGATCGGGGTGATCGAGCCCGGCGCACGGGCCGGCGTCGCCGCCACGCGCAATCGCCGCATCGCCGTGATCGCGACCGAGGGCACGGTCAAAGGCGGCGCCTATGCGCGGGCCATCCGCAAGTTGATGGCAGACGCCGAGATCGTGCAGCAGCCCTGCCAGGTGTTCGTGGCCCTGGCCGAGGAAGGCTGGACGCAATCGCCCGCCACCCATGCGGCGGCGGAACACTATCTCGGGCCGCTGTTCAGGGGCCCTTCGGCGCCGGATACGCTGGTGCTGGGCTGCACCCACTTCCCGGTGCTCGCCGATGTCATCCGCAAGACCATCGGCGAGGAAGTGGCGCTGGTCGATTCGGCGGAGACCACGGCGCAGGCGGTGGCGGAAGCGCTCGCCCGCGCGGGGATCGAGAGCGGCGAGGACGCCGGCGGGGACAAGGCTCGCTTCTTCGCCACCGACTCGCCTGAGCGTTTCGCCCGCGTCGGCGCGATTTTCTTCGGCCGGCCGATCGACGTCGCCGCGGTCGAGCTGGTCGACCTCCGCGCCTAGCGTATCAAACCTTCGGAGGCGGTTCATTGTCGGGAAGCGCGGCCGAATCGTCGGTCGGGTCGGGCTGTTCGAGATCCGGCGGGGCCGTGGTATCGGCGGCGACCGTCACCTCCCGCAGCAGGCTCATCAGCCAGCGGCGTCCAAGCAGCAGAAAGACCGCCAGGCCATAAACCAGCGTGCCGATGACGAAGAGCAGCCCGAGCATGGTCTCCTCGCGGAACACGCTCATGCCGGCAAGCGCGCGTTCGAGCCCATAAGCGCCGGCGACCAGCGCCGCCGCGAGCGCGGCGCCCGAGGCAAGCAACTTCGCCACCGGCCTGCCGATGGCCGTACCCGACACGGCGAAGCCCTGGCGGCGGGCGAACACCGCGAGCAGGCTCAAATTGATCCAGGCGCCGACGCTGGTGGCGAGCGCGAGGCCGACTTGCGCGAGATGCCCCATGAGCAGCACCTTCAACAGGATGTTGATGGCAGCGGCGAGCAGCGCGGCCTTGACCGGCGTTGCGGTATCGCCGCGCGCATAGAACGGCGCGGTGAAGCTCCGCATCAGCACGAAGGGCAAGAGGCCGAACGAATAGGCGGCGAGCGTGGCGCCCGCCGCGGCCGCGTCGTGCACCGTGAAAGCGCCGCGGGCAAACAGCGCGCGCATGATGAGATCGGGAATGACGATGGAGGCCACCGCGCAAGGGATGGTGAGGAGCAGTGCAAGCTGGATGCCGCGCGCTTGCGCGGAAGCCGCCCCCTTCTCATCGCCGGAGGCGAGCCGCCGCGACATTTCCGGTAACAGCACGGTGCCCACGGCGATGCCGACCACGCCGATGGGGAGCTGGTTGATGCGGTCGGCGTAATAGAGCGCCGACAGCGCCCCGGTCGGCAGGAAGGAGGCGATCAGCGTGTCGGCGAACAGCGCAAGCTGCACGCCGCCGGCGCCGATGATGGCCGGCCCCAGCGCCTTCAGGAATCTCCGCGTGGGCTCATCCAGCCGCGGCATGCGCAGCCTGATGCCGATCCCATGCGTCTCGGCGTCGGTGCCGACGACGAGGGCGATGATCACGCCCGCGGCGAGCACCCCCCAGGCGGCGGCATGGCCCGCGTCGGGGAAGAAAGGCGCGAGCAGCAGCGTGGTGATGATCGACAGATTGAGCAGGATGGGCGCGCCCGCCGCGGCGGCAAACCGATTATTGGCATTGAGGATGCCGGCGAACAGCGTCTCGATCGATACCAGCGCGAGATAGGGGAAGGTGATGCGGGTGAGCGCCACGGCGAGATCGTAGCGGGTCGGATCGTCGGCGAGGCCCGGCGCCAGCAGGCTGACCACCTCCGGGGTGAAGACGAGCGCGAGCGCCAGCAGCACGAGATTGATGGCGATCAGCGCCGCGGCGATTTGATCGGCGAACAGTTTGGCGGCGGGGAGCCCGGCCTGCTCCAGGGTGCGCGCATAGGCGGGAACGAAGGCCGCGGCAAATGCGCCTTCGGCGAAGATGGCGCGGAAATGGTTGGGCAAGCGGAAGGCGACGAAGAAGGCGTCGGCCATGGGCCCGGCGCCCAACACCGCGGCCATGACCACGTCGCGGATGAACCCGGTGAGGCGCGAGACGAGGGTTAGCCCGCCGACCGTTGCGATCCGCCTGATCATGCCTTGCGCGGGCTTTCATGGTCCCTCCCCGATCGGGGCAGAGAGGTATATGAATTTCAGGGAGTTGACCATGCTTCCTCTGGGCGCAAGCGGGTATCGCCGCGACGCTTGCGCGTCCGGGGTGTGAGGGGGGATGGCGCGCCGAAAAGCGCAAAATCCTTATGGCTCGTGCCTTGCGGCACGCGGGCGCCTTCCGGCGCGCCAATCGCAGCGTTTTCCGGCACCGGGCCCTGCTTTCGTCCGGTCCGTCGCGCTCGAATGCGCCGACCGAGCCATCAGCCAGCTCCTGGCAGGGACTCCTAGTGGTCCCGGAGGGAGCTCCGCTGCCGCCCGAGTGCCTTGTTGCGACGAGGCCCGCGGGCGCCGCACCTCGTCCCGCCTCGCGACGCCTCGTGAGGCGCCCCTCAGAAGGACGAGGTGGATGCAGCATAAGCGAGGTTCGGAGGCGGGGATTGTGAGAGGATAACTCGCCTACTCTCGTCGTCCCGGCGAAAGCCGGGATCCAGGGCAAAAGGCGCCGAGCGAGTGGCTCTGGATACCGGCTTTCGCCGGTATGACGAAGTTTGGTTGTCTTGGGGAATAACCGGGCAGTGAACCAGCGGCCAGTTATTGGCTGGGTTTGAAATAGAGGGCTTCGGCCGGCAGCGCGCCATAGGTGAAGGGGATCTGCTGCCCGCCGGTGCGGGTCTGCACGTCGTCATGCACGCGGCGAAACAGCATGTTGATCTCGAGCCCCGGCTCATCGAGATATTTGAGCAGGCTCTCGGCGAACGGGCTGTTCGACCCATCGCCATCCTGCGCCACTTGCCCGTCCTTGGCGGAATAGGCGACCAGTACGCCGGCTTCCGGCTCGATGCGCGCGAGCCCGCGACCGATCGAGCGGGTGGTGCTGGCACTGGCCATCTTCACGGCAAACGGGTTCTCGCGGCAGGCATCGAGAATCACCAGCCGCAGCTTCTTGGCGCCCTGCACCTTGCCGAGCACGCGGTCGAGCGGCATCGCTTCGTCGTCGACATGGGATGCCGAGGCAAGCTCGGCGTCGACCGGAATGAGATAGTTGACGCCGCCCACCTCAATGCCGTGACCGGCGTAATAGACGACCGCCCAGTCGGCGGTCGGCGCGCGGTCGCCGAACGCCTTCAGCTCCTTGGTCAGGTCGGCGAGGTTGAGATTGTGCTTCTCGGTGACCTCGAAGCCGAGCCGCTGCAAGCTCGCGGCGACCGCGCTGGCGTCGCTGTCGGCGTTCTTGAGCGCCTTGACGTTGGCATAGGTGCCGTTGCCGATGACGAGCGCGATCCGCGTCTCGGCGAGTGCAGCGTGATTGGGATTGTCCGGCGCCCGGTCGGGTGACGCGTCGGCGACAGCCGAAGGGGCGTCCGGGGGCGCGCTGGCAAGCGCCGTCAGGCGCTGCGAGGCCACCGCCTTCGCCTTGTCGTCGTAAAGCTGCCGGCTCTTCAGCGACAACGCCTTGCGGTAGTCGGCCATCGCCTTGTCGCGATCGCCTTTCAACTCCCAGGCGTGCCCGCGATCGGCATAGGCGCCGGCAAGCTCGGAATCGATGCCGAGGGCGCGGTCGAAATCGGCGAGCGCGGAGTCGAGCTGGCCCTTGTTCATGTAGATCCAGGCACGGGTATGCAACGCGTTCGGCTCATCCTTGAGCAGCGCCACGGCGCGCTCGGCATCGGCCAGCGCCTTTTCCAGCTCGCCCTTCTGCGCATAGCCCCAGGCGCGGCCGTTCAGCGCCCTGCCTTCGTCCGGCGCCACGGCCAGGATCTTGTCATAGGCGGCGATCGACTCGTCGAAATCCCCCTTGTCGTTGAGAACCGCGGCGCGGTCGAGCCGCGGGTCGAGATTGTCAGGGTCGAGGCTGACCGCCTGATCGAGATCGTGAAGCGCCTTGTCGAGATCGCCCTTCAGCCAATAGGCCCAGCCGCGATTCTGCCAGGCGTGGACGTGGTCCGGCTTGATGCGGATCGCCTCGCTGAAATCGGCGATCGCCTGGTCATATTGCTCGATCTTGATCAGCGACCAGCCGCGATCGTTGAGATTGTCGGGATTGCCGGGCGCCAGCCGGATCGCCTCGCTATATTCGGCGACGGCCTCGGCATGCTTGTCGCGCTGCGCCAGCACCCAGCCGCGATTGGCGTGACCGAGCGCGTAGCCGGGCTTCAGCGCTATCGCCTTGTCGAAATCGGCGAGCGCCTTGTCGAGATCGCCGAGCTCGGCGTAGGAGCTGCCGCGATCGTTGTAGAGATCGTGATTGTCCTTATCCAGCTCGACCGCGCGATTGTAATCGTTGAGCGCGCGCGCATGGTCCTGCTTGGCGGCATAGGTCCAGCCGCGGTCGTAATAGATGCTGGCGTAGTCCGGCTTGAGCTTGATGGTCTGATTGTAGTCGTCGATGGCGAGGTCGAACTCGCCGGTCTGCGCATAGGAGTAGCCGCGATTGCGGTAGGCGGCGGGATCGGAAGCGTTCAGCCTGATCGACTGGTTGAATTCGGCGATCGCCTTGGCGTGGTCGCCCTTGTTCTGATAGGCGATGCCGCGATTGAAATAGGCGATGGCGAGATTGTTCTTGGTGTCGATGCCGCGGCCGATGATTTTGCTGCAGCCGTCGAGGCTGACCTCGGCGTCGCTGGAGATGCAGTCGTCCCAGTCCTTCTTGGATTCCGCCAGAGCGGCCTGCGACAGGACGAGGGCAGCTACGAAACAGAGGGCGGCGGCACGCAACTGATGCTCCGTCGTGCATGAAGAGACGCCGATCTTAGCCCTATCCAGGCGGGATGCGAAGCGGCGACGGCCCCATTTCAATAATCGACCTTCACAAGGTAAAGGCCGCAAGCGGGCGCCACGGGCCCACAAGCCGCGCGGTCGCGCGCTTGCAACGCCTTTTCCAGGTCGCGCGCGGTCCAACGCCCCTCGCCGACCAGCTTCAGCGAGCCGACCATGGAGCGCACCTGGTTGTGCAGGAAGGAGCGGGCGGACGCCTCGATCCTGATCGCATCGCCGGCGCGGGTCACGGCGAGGCGGTCGAGCGTCTTCACCGGCGAGGCGGCTTGGCATTCCGAGGAGCGGAAGGTGGTGAAGTCGTGATGGCCGACAAGCGCTTGCGCCGCGTCATGCATGGCGGCGGCGTCGAGCGCATGCAGCACATGCCAGGCGCGATTGCGGTCGAGCGCGAGCGGGCTGCGGCGCGTGACGATGCGGTAGAGATAATGCCGCGCGGTCGCCGAGAAACGGGCATCGAAACTGTCCGGCACCAGCTCGCAGGCAAGCACGCTTACGGGATCGGGTCTGAGCTGCGCGTTCAGCGCGTCGCGCACCTTGTCAGGCCCCCAGTCCCTGGCGAGGTCGAAATGCGCCACCTGGCCTAGCGCGTGCACGCCGGCATCGGTGCGTCCTGCCCCGCGCGGGACGGTCTCCTCGCCGGAGAAGGCCTTGATCGCTTGCGCCAGACGGCCCTGCACCGCGAGGCCGTTCTCCTGGAGCTGCCAGCCGACAAAGGGCGTGCCGTCATATTCGAGAATGAGCTTGTAGCGGGGCATGGCGGATCAGCGCAGCGTCACGCCGGCGCGAAGGGGAACGCCGCGGAGGAATTCGTCGGCGGTCATCGTCTTCCTGCCGGCGCGCTGCACTTCGGTGAGGCGCACGGCGCCCTCGCCGCAGGCAATGGTGAGATGATCGTCGAGCACTGTCGCAGGCGCGCCCGAGACCTCGGCCAAGGTCGAGCGGAGCGCCCTGATCCGCTCGCCTTGCCGCCGATCTCGAGCTCGAACCAAGCGCCGGGATAGGGCGACAGGCCGCGGATCCTGTCGTGCACCTCCGGCGCCGGCCGCGACCAGTCGATGCGCGTCTCGCCCGGGACGATCTTCTCGGCGTAGGTCACGCCGCTCTCGGCTTGCGGCCGGCAATCGAGCCCGCCGCGTTCCAGCGCCGACAAAGCGTGCACCAGCAGCGTTGCGCCGCTCGCGGCGAGCGCGTCATGCAATTCGCCGGCCGTCATGTCGCGGCCGATGGCGACGCGGGCTTCCAGGCAGACCGGGCCGGTGTCGAGGCCTTGGTCGAGCCGCATGATCGACACGCCGCTCTCCCTGTCGCCGGCCATGATGGCGCGGTTGATGGGCGCCGCGCCCCGCCAGCGCGGCAGCAGCGAGGCATGCAGGTTGAAGGCGCCATGGCGCGTGCCGTCGAGAATGGGTTGGGGCAGGATGATCCCGTAGGCCACGACCACCGCGGCATCGGCGTCGAGCGCAGCGAACCGCGCCTGCTCTTCGGCGCTTTTCAGCCGCGCCGGCGTGAGCACGGTGAGGCCCGCTCGCTCCGCCTCCTGCTGCACGGGGGATGGGCGCAACGCCATGCCCCGCCCGGCTTGGCGCGGCGGCTGGGTGTAGACCGCCACGACCTCATGGCCGCCCGCGCGGATCGCGCGCAGCGAGGGCACCGCGAAGTCGGGCGTTCCCATGAAGATGATGCGCATTGGCGCCATCCGCTTTTATGTCACTCAGAGGGGTAAAGCGGAACTTATCGCTTGTCGCGGTAAAGGCCCCAAACCGCAAACAACGCGCTCGCGCTCGCCAACAGAAACAGCACCGAGAGGATGCCCTTTTCGACATTCCAGCCGAGCAGCCGGCCGAGGTCGTAAAGCACGTAGATGGTGAAGGTCAGAGCGAGGCCGTAAAGATACGGGCGCCCCTTGACCGCCACGAGCATCGCCACGATGGCGACCGCGGCCTCTATAACGATGGAGGCGATGAGCAACATGACTAAAGCGCCTCCGTGCGTTTCTGCTTGGTGTATTTGCGCACCACCATGTCGCGCTTCAGCCGCGACAGATAGTCGATGAATAGCACGCCGTTCAGATGATCGATCTCGTGCTGCACCAGCGTCGACCAGATGCCTTGCAGCTCGATCTCCTGCTTTCCGCCTTCGCGGTCGATATAGGCGACGCGGGTCTTGGCCGGCCGCTCGATCTCGGCGGTGTAGTCGGGGATCGAGAGGCACCCCTCCTCGTGGACCCGCAGCTCGGTGGAGCGCTCGAGAATCTCCGGGTTGACCATGATGAGCGGGCTCTTGGGCGCCTCGTCCTTGGCGGGATCCATGACGATCAGCCGCCGCGCAACGCCGATCTGCGGCGCGGCGAGGCCGATACCGGGTGCCTCGTACATGGTCGCCAACATATCGTCCATCAGCCGGCGCAAATCCGCATCCACGCGCTCGATGGGTTTGGCCTTCTGGCGCAGGATCGGATCGGGGATGGTGAGGATGGGACGGATGGCCATGTGAGCCGGTGACATAAGGTTGCGGCGCGAGGCGGTCAACATGTTCCTGTTTTGGTCTAAAAGAACGAATTGGGCTATACGTTCTCCATGGCCCTGGAGCCCATTCAGGTCGGCACCATCACGCTCGATCCCGTGCTCGTTTTGCTTGCGCTGGCGGGGCTGGCCGTCCTCGCGCTGATCGCGCTCGCCATCGCGCTGATCGTGCATATGGGCCGGCGGCGGCGGCAGACCGAGGCGCAAGCCGGCGAGCTTGCCGAGCTGAAGGGCCGCTTGCAAAGCTTCGCCGAGATCAGCGTCGCGCGGCAAGGCGACATCGCGCGGGCGGTCAACGAGCGGCTCGACCGCATGACGCATCGCGTCGGCACCGACCTCAACGAGACCTCGCGCAAGACGCATGAATTGATCGCCAAGCTGAACGAGCGGCTGGCGGTGATCGACACCGCGCAGAAGAACCTGACCGACCTCTCGAGCAACATGGTCTCCCTGCAGGAGATCCTCGCCAACAAGCAGGCGCGCGGCGCGTTCGGCCAGATGCGCATGGAGACCATCGTCAAGGACGGCCTGCCCAAGGGGGCCTACACGTTCCAGGCGACGCTCTCCAACGGCAAGCGGCCGGACTGCCTGCTGCATATGCCCAACAGCGCGGCTTCCGTGGTGATCGACGCCAAGTTTCCGCTGGAAGGCTTCGAGGCGTTTCGCGTCGCGCGGCGCGATGAGGATAAGAAGGAAGCGGCGCGGCGGGTGCGCGTCGATGTCGGCCGCCATGTCGATGCCATGGCCGAGCGTTATTTCATCGCCGGCGAGACGCAGGACACGGCGATCCTGTTCGTGCCGTCGGAGGCGATCTATGCCGATCTCGCCGAGCATTTCTCCGACTTGGTGCAGAAGGCGCATCGCGCGCGCATCGTCATCTGCGCGCCGAACATGCTGATGCTCGCGGTGCAGACCATGCAGGCGATCTTGAAGGACGTGCAGATGCGCGAGCAGGCGCACCTCATCCAGGGCGAGGTGGCCAAGCTGATGGACGACATGAACCGTTTCCGCGAGCGGGTGCTCGATCTGCAACGGCATTTCGGCCAGGCCAACGACGACATCGACAAGATCCTCACCTCGTCGGACAAGATCGCCGCGCGCGGCCGCAAGATCGAGACCTTGGAGTTCGAGGAAGCCGGGCCTGCGCAGGTCGAGCAGCGCAACGGCGCGGCTAAAGCCCCCTCACCCCTGCCCTCTCCCCAACGGGAAGAGGCAGTAGAGCGGCGGCGGAACGGCGGCTTCCGCCAGCCCGATCTGCTCGCCAAAAACTCATGACCACGCCGCTACCGCTCTGGCATGGCATCGTGCTCGAACAAATGCTGGTCGGCGCGGCGGCGAGCCTCGTCAATCTCATCATCCACGCGGTGCTGCTCGGCGTCGTGGTGTGGACCGTGCGCGGCTTGGCGGAAAGAGACACTTTCGTCCCCGGCTTCGTGCAATACACCATCGTCATCGTCTTGACCGGCACGTTGCTGATGGCGGGACATTTCGTCGAGGTGATGGTCTGGGCGATCACCTATGCCTTGGTCGGCGTGGCACCGGCCAGGGTCGAGCTCATCTATCTCGCTTTCGGCAACTACACGACGCTCGGCTATGCCGACCTGGTCGCGCCGGAGCAATGGCGGCTGCTGCGGCCGATGACGGCGCTGAACGGCATCATGCTGATCGGCTGGTCGACGGCGCTGATCATCGAGATCCTGCGCCGGTCCGGGACCGCGACTCAGTCGCCTGCCGGCTGATAACGCATCTCCGCCATTCAGCGTTGTCATGCCCGCGAAGGCGGAATTCGGTAATCGCCGACAGAGGTTACTGGATCGCGGGTCAGCCCGGCGATGACAGCCCTGGGATGTTGGACCAGAAACTACCGCCGAGATTGACGGGCTGACGACTTCTTCTTAGCCGCGCGCTTCTTGGCGGCCTGCTCGTGCTTCTCGCCATAGCGCATGCCTTCGAGCTTCATGCCGTCGGGATCGAGAAAGAACACGGCGTAATAGTCGTCGTAATATTCGCCGGCGGGATCGACGATCTTGGCGCCCTGCTCTTGCAAATAGGCTTGCAGCGCATCGACGTCCTTCCGGCTGCGCAGGCGGAAGGCGTAATGATGGAAGCCGATATCGCCCTTGCGGTATTTGTGCGTCTTGCCTTCGGCGTCGGCCTGGCTGATCCAGAACAGCGTCTTGCCGTTGGCCCAGCCCATCATGCCCGCATATTCCGCCTCGACGCCGAAGCCGAGGAACTCCATCAGCGGCGCGTAAAACGCCTTCGATGTCTCGAAGTCGCCGACGCTCAAGACCAAATGATCGATCCCAACCACGCGCACCATGCTGCTCTCCTTTGTCATGCCCGCAAAAGCGGGCATCCAGTAATCCCCGCCCGGGCAACTTAACGCCTGACGGTGGTTACTGGATCGCCCGGTCGAGCCGGGCGATGACAAGGATCAATTGTCCTGGCTTTTCGCGCGCGGTCATGGCCGGGCTTGTCCGGCCATCCACGACTTTTGCCGGCATTCCCGCAAATTCGTGGATGCCCGGCACAAGGCCGGGCATGACGGGACCGGCTGGGGTTGGTATGTAGGAAACATGACGGCGACCGGGGGAACCACGCCAAAACTGAGCATCGGCGAGCGCTGGGCGCGCGCCGCCGCCGTGTTCCTCGATCCGCGCGTCCTCATCATCCTGCTGCTCGGCTTCTCCTCGGGCCTGCCGCTCGCGCTGTCGGCTTCCACGCTCTTGCTGTGGATGAAGGATGTCGGCGTCGATCTCAAGACCATCGGCCTGTTCGCACTGGTCGGCACGCCTTACACCATCAAGTTCCTGTGGGCGCCGCTGGTCGATGCATTTCAAATCCCGGTGCTCGGCCGGGTGCTCGGCCACCGGCGCGGTTGGCTGGTATTCACGCAGCTCTTGCTCATCGCCGCGCTGCTGTTCCTCGGCGCGCAAGATCCCGTCGCCTCGCCGTGGATGGTGGCGCTGGCCGCGGTCATCGTCGCCACCGCTTCGGCCACCCAGGACATCGTCATCGATGCTTTCCGTACCGAGTATCTGCCGACCGAGAACCAGGCGGCGGGCATGGCCTATTTCGTCGCGGCCTATCGCATCGGCATGCTGGTCTCGACCGCCGGCATCGTCGCGCTGGTCGCCTATCTCGAATTCAGCGGCATCGATCGGGGTGCTGATCTGGTTCTATGGCTATGCCGCCATGGCCGCCTTGGTGCTGGTGGGCCTCGCCGGCGCCTTGCTGGCGCACGAGCCGCAAGCCAAGACGCGCGCTGCGGTCGCGGAAGCGCAGGACGACGCCGCAGGCAATCCGCTCAAGCGATTCTTCGTTGCGGCCTATGCCGCCTTCGCCGATTTTCTCGGCAAGCGCGACGCGCTGCTGATTCTGCTGTTCGTCGTCCTGTACAAGTTGACCGACACGTTCGCCGGGGTGATGACCGGGCCGTTCGTGCTGGATATCGGCTTCGACAAGGCGAGCTATGCGGCGATCGTCAAGGGCGTGGGCCTGATCGCCTCGCTGCTCGGCGGCGTCGCCGGAGGACTGCTCGCCCGCGCCATGCCGCTCTCCCGCGCGCTGCTGGTGGCGGGCGTGCTGCAAGCGCTGGCGAATTTCACCTTCTCCTGGCTCGCCTGGCTCGGGGTGAACCATCTCGGCCTCGCCGTCGCCATCTCCACGGAGAATTTCACCAGCGCCATCGGCACGGTCGTGTTCATCGCCTATCTCTCGGCGCTCTGCACCAACCCGGCCTATACGGCGACGCAATTCGCCCTGCTCACCGCGCTCTCCTCGTTCGGCCGCACCCAGCTCGCGGCGATCACCGGCTTCGTCGCGGCGGCCGCCGGCTGGATCTGGTTTTTTGTGCTCTGCGCCGCGGCAGCCATCCCGGGGCTCTTGCTGCTCTGGCTGCTGACGGAGCGCGGCGCCTTCACGGAGATCGAGCAGAAAGAGAAGCTGGCGGAGGCGTCCGGTTAACCCTGCGCATCAGATCTTGCGGCTGTCATAGGCCCAATGCAGCAGCGCCTGGCGCTGCCTGGGGCGGCAGAAAATGTCCCCGCGCTCGCAATTGCACTCGACCTGCCTGATGTGCCGGCGCATCGCCTTCCAGCGTTTGATCTGCCGCTGGTCCTCTTCAGGCATGCGGCGCCCGAGATAATAGCGGCAATACCATTGGAACCAGCCGCGCGGATCATCGGGGTGAAGCCAGCCCTTCCTGCGCCAGACCGATAGCGGCTGGCTCGCGTCGACGCCAAAGAAGTTGAGCGAGCAGTCGCGATGCTTCCCGGCAAGCTTGGCGCCGACGAACCAGCTTGCGGGAAACTCTTTCCGCGTATCGGTCATGTACTTGCCGCAAAACACGCCGAGCCGCAGCATCTCCCGCGGCGTCAATTCGGGCTTGAACTCCGGATCGAACTGGCGGCCGGTGGGCGCGCTCAATTCGTAGCGATAGCCCTTCTGCATCTTGTCGGTGACGACGACGATGCGTTTCTTCATCGCGATCGCGACGCTACATCGTCTTGCGCGCTTTGACGGCGGCGGCGAGGGTGCCTTCGTCGAGATAATCGAGCTCGCCGCCGATCGGCACGCCGTGCGCCAGGCGCGAGACGGTGACATTGGCGCCCGCCAGCCGGTCCATCAGGTAATGCGCGGTGGACTGGCCCTCGACGGTGGCGTTCAGCGCCAGCAGCACTTCTTTACGCCCGGATCGCTGGCGCGCTCGATCAGCTTGGCGATGGAGAGGTCGTCGGGGCCGACGCCGTCGAGCGGGGACAGCGTGCCGCCCAGCACATGGTAGAGCCCGTTGAGCACGCCGGCGCGCTCCAGCGCCCAGAGATCGCCGACCTCCTCGACCACGCAGATCAGCGAGCGGTCGCGGCCCGGGTCGCGGCAGAGCGTGCATGGGCTCTGCGTGTCGATATTGCCGCAAATCTCGCAGGTGAGGATGGTGTCGCGCGTCTCGGCCAAGGCGGTGGCCAGCGGCTCGAGCAACTGCTCCTTCTTCTTGACGAGATGCAGCGCCGCGCGGCGCGCCGAGCGGGGCCCGAGCCCCGGCAGCCTCGCCAGGAGCTGAATCAGGCGCTCGATCTCGGGACCTGCCGCGACGCGCGCCATGCAATCAGAACAGCTTGAGGCCGGGAGGGAGCGGCAGCCCGCCGGTGAGGCTCTTCATCTTCTCCTTCATCGCCTCCTCGACCTTGGCCTTGGCGTCGTTATGCGCGGCGACGATGAGATCCTCGAGGATCTCGGCCTCCTCCGGCTTGAGCAGCGATTGGTCGATCTTGAGACCGGTCATGTCGCCTTTGCCGGAGAGCGTCACCACCACCATGCCGCCGCCGGAGCGGCCCTCGATCAGGGTACGCTCGAGCTCGGCCTGCATGTCGGCCATGCGGCCTTGCAGCTGTTGCGCCTGCTTCATCATCTCGGCGAAATTCTTCATCAGTTGGTCCCGTCCTCCTTGAACTCTTCCGGCTCATCCGCGCCGTCGGCTTGCGGCGCGGGCTCGGCCACGGGCCGCACGGCAGCGATCCGCGCGCCGGGGAAATGCTGCATCACCTGCTTGACGGCCGGATGCTCGCGGACCTTCTCGATCTCGCGCGCCTCCTTCTCGCGGCGCTGCTGGCCGAGCGGCGTCGCGCCCTCCTCATCGCTCAGCGCGACGATCCAGACGCGCCCGGTCCAGGCCTTCAGCTTGCGCATCAGCTCCTGGCCGAGCTCGCGCGGCGCCTGCGGCAGCGGGCTGATCTCGATCGTCCCGGGCTTGAAGCGCACCAGCCGCACCTGCTCGAGCAGCGCGTGCTTGAGCTTGAGATCGCGCTTGGCCTCGGCCAGCGCAACCACATCGTCGAAGCTGTTCAGCTCGGGCAGAGGCGCGGGCGCTTCGGCCGGCTCGTCATCGGCGGCAGGCGATGGCGCGGGGTTTTCGGTTTCGACGGGACGGGTCTCGAGGTTACGCGGCTCGGCACGAGGCGTCTCGGCGCGAGGGGCGCGAAGCGTCTCGGCGGGCTCGGGCTTGCGCGATGGTCTGGGCGACGGCGCGCCCGCGGCTTGGCCAGCGCTGGTGCCGGCCCCATCGGCCAGGCGCCGGGCAAGCTCTCCCGGCGGAGGCAGGTCGGCGGCGTAAGCGAGCCTGACCAGCACCATGTCGGCGGCGGCCGGCGGGCGTGGGCTTCCCCTCACCTCCTCATGGCCTTTCAGCAGCATCTGCCAGGCGCGCGCCAGAGCCGGCATCGACAGGCGCTGCGCGAGATCGGCGGCGCGGGCGCGCTCGGCCTCGCTCGCGGCGGGATCGGCGCTCGCGGCGCCGGCGGCCTTGACCAGCGTCACGGCATGCACGGCGTCGGCGAGATCGGCGATCACCTGGCCCGGCTCGGCGCCGTCGCGGTTGAGCGCGTCGAGCTGCTTGAGCGCGCCGCCGGCATCGCCCTTGAGCACCGTCTCCATGAGATCGAAGATGCGGGTGCGGTCGGCGAGACCCAGCAGCCCGCGCACGGCATCGGCCTTGACCTCGCTGCCGCCGAAGGCGATGGCGCGGTCGAGGATGGAGAGCGCATCGCGCACCGAGCCTTCCGCCGCGCGGGCGATCAGCGCCAGCGCGGGGCGCTCGGCGCTCGCGCCCTCGGACCTAGCAATGCCCGACAAATGTTCGATGAGCGCTTCGATCTCGATGCGCTTCAGGTCGAAACGCTGGCAGCGCGACAGCACCGTCACCGGAACTTTGCGCGCCTCGGTGGTGGCGAAGATGAATTTCACATGCTCGGGCGGCTCTTCCAGCGTCTTGAGCAGGCCGGCGAAGGCCGGCTTCGACAGCATGTGCACCTCGTCGAGGATGTAGACCTTGTAGCGGGCGAGGTTCGGCTTGTAATGCGCGCTGTCGATCAGCTCGCGGATATCGTCGATGCCGGTATGCGAGGCGGCGTCCATCTCGACCACGTCGAGATGCCGGCTCTCGAGGATGGCGCGGCAATGCACGCCCTCCCCGTCCATGTCGAGCGTCGGGCCGGCGATTCCGGGCGCCTCGTAGTTGAGCGCGCGGGCGATCAGCCGCGCGGTGGTGGTCTTGCCCACCCCGCGCACGCCGGTCAGCATATAGGCCTGCGCGATGCGGCCCGAGGCGAAGGCGTTGCGCAGCGTCCGCACCATGGCCTCCTGGCCGATCAGCTCGGCGAAGACCTTGGGCCGGTATTTGCGGGCCAGCGCCGCGTGGCTCTCAGGCGCGGGCGCGCGAGGCGCAGAGGTGTCAGCCTTTCCCTTGGCGGGACGCTTCGGCGCGCTTTTCTGGTCTTCGGCGTCGGCCATCGATGGGCGGAACTTTCACGCGAAAGGGCTTCAAACGGGGCGGCAGCCTGGCCGCGACGCAGCTTGCACTTGGGGCGAGGTGGGAGGCTGGACGAACAACCCGCGAAACGCTCGTTAGGGCTGCTTCCTTCCGGACCTGACCCGGTTGGCGAGGCACGCGCCTGCTGCCAACCTCCCTAGGGGAGTATATCGGGGATCGCGCCTCTTGTGGCAACCCGCGCGTCGGCACACCGCCCTAGCCTTCCAAAGCCTTCAATTCGGCGCGGAAGGGGCTCGCCGGATAGGTGCCGAGCACGGTCACCTCGCTGGAGAAGAAGTGCAGCTCCTCGAGCGCAAGCGCCACCGGCCGCGCGTCGGGGTGGCCCTCGATATCGGCATAGAACATCGTGGCGTTGAACGAGCCTTCGAGCTGATAGGACTCGAGCTTGGTCATATTGACGCCGTTGGTGGCGAAGCCGCCCAGCGCCTTGTAGAGCGCGGCCGGGACGTTGCGCACGCGGAACACGAAGCTGGTGACGACGGGGCCGTCGTCTTTCTTGACGCGCACGGGCTTGGCGGCGAGCACGACGAAGCGTGTCGTGTTGTGCTCGGCGTCCTCGATATCGGCCTGGGCCACTTTCAGCCCATAGATCTCGGCGGCGAGCTTGGAGGCGATCGCCGCGGCCGTGCGGTCGCCGGACTCGCGCAGCTCGCGCGCGGCGCCGGCGGTGTCGGCGGCGACCACCGGCTTCAATTTCAGCGCGCGGATCGCCTTGCGGCATTGGCCGAGCGCCATGACATGGCTGTGCACCGTCTTGAGCTCGGCGGGCTTGACGCCGGGAAGGGTCAAGAGCTGGTGCCGCACCCGCTCGAAATGCTCGGCGACGATGTAGAGGCCGGAATGCGGCAAGAGATGGTGAATGTCGGCGACGCGGCCGGCCACCGAATTCTCGATGGGAATCATGGCGAGCTTGGCCTCGCCGGTCTTCACCGCGGCGAGCGCGTCCTCGAAGGTCGGACAGGCCAGCGCCTCCATGCGCGGATAGGCGTCGCGCGCGGCGAGATGCGAGTTGGCACCCGGCTCGCCCTGAAAGGCGATTCTGTTCTGCGATTTGGCCATGGTCTCAGGAAGGCGGGCTTCAGGCTAAGGGCGGGGTCGAAGCAGCTCACGCGCCCGCTCGAGGTCGCGCGGAGTATCGACACCGAGCGGCACAGTGTCAACGAGGCCGACATTGATGCGCATGCCGGCTTCGAGCGCACGGAGCTGCTCCAATTTCTCCCTGAGCTCGAGCGGCGACGGCGGCAACGACACGAAGCGCTCCAATGCGTCCCGGCGATAGGCGTAGATGCCGATATGGTGATAGAGCGGGCCATCGCCGTAAGGCGCGGTCGCGCGGGTGAAATAGAGCGCACGCAGCACCGGGCCGGCGCCAACCGGCGTCCCCACCACCTTCACCACGTTGGGATCGCTGCGCTCCTCATCGCGAACGATCGTCGCGGCAGATGGTGCCGATATCGGCCTCGCCTTCGTTGAGCGCCTTTAGGCAGGCGTGGACCAGGGCGGGATCGAGCGTCGGCAGGTCGCCCTGCAAATTAACCACGGCGCCAAGCTTACGGTGCGGATCGCGCGCCAGCACGGCCTCGAACACCCGGTCGGACCCGCTCGGATGGTCCGGGCGCGTCATTACCGCTTCGCCGCCAGCTTGCAGTATCGCGTCCCGCACGGCTTCCGCGTCGGTCGCCACCAGCACAGGGCCGCAATCGGCCTCCACCGCCCGCCGCCAGACATGCACGATCATCGGCTCCCCGCCGATATCGGCTAAGGGCTTATCGGGGAGTCTTGTCGCTTTCAGCCGGGCGGGTATAACGATGAGGCAGGGCATCATGATCTGCGTCAGTTAGCATGGGAAATTTTCCCAGGCGACCA
The DNA here is from genome assembly GCA_963776235.1 of uncultured Alphaproteobacteria bacterium. GTDB lineage: Bacteria > Pseudomonadota > Alphaproteobacteria > Rhizobiales > Methyloligellaceae > Methyloceanibacter. Next base: position 14,130 of record CAVZLT010000004.1, on the reverse strand, counting down.
TCGCGCCTATGTCAAATGTCCCCGTTGCAACAAGCCTATAGGCTCTATAGTCTCACGCCCCGTTGCAAGAGCTACATGAAGTAGCCTCTGGCTGCTCCCGGGGGGAAAGTCGACCATGAAGCATTATCGTCTCAATCAAATCGCCATGGCCGTGCTGGGCGCACTGCTCCTGTTCTTTGGCGCGAAAACTCTCATCAACATCGCCTACGAGGAACATGAGCCGGAACAGCCCGGCTATGTGGTCCCGGGCACCGAGGAGCATCCGGGCGGCGAGGTGAAGCCGGCCGGCGGCGATCAGCTGGCCACGCTGCTTGCCGGCGCCGATCCAACACGCGGCGCCGATGTCGCCAAGAAATGCGGGATCTGCCACAACTTCGATAAAGGCGGTCCGAACATGATCGGCCCGAACCTCTACGGCGTGCTCGGCCGCAAGGTCGCCAGCCACGAAGGCTACGAATATTCCGACGCGCTCAAGGCGAAGGGCGAGGAGACGTGGGACTACGAAAAGATCAACCACATGATCGAGAACCCGGGCGCGTACGTGCCGGGGACCAAGATGGCGCTGTTCCCGGGACTTCCCGATGCGAAGCAGCGCGCCGATGTGCTCGTCTTCCTGCGCACCAAGAACGACAATCCTCCGCCTTTGCCTGAGGCCAAGCCCGAGGAAAAGCCAAGCGCCGAAACGAACCCGAGACAAAGCCCGGCGAAGCGCCGGGCGGCGATGCAGCCTTTCTCGAGCTGATCGCCAAGGCGGACCCGAAACAGGGCGAAGCCGATACTGGGGTTTGCAAGGTGTGCCACAAGTTCGACAAGGGCGGCGGCACGCTGATGGGCCCCGATCTCTATGGCGTTGTCGGACGCAAGATCGCCTCGGTCGAGGGTTTCAACTACACGCCCGCGCTGAAGGCGCATGAAGGCGATTGGACGTATGAGAAGCTCGATGCCTGGCTGAAGAATCCGCAAGCCTTTGCGCCGGGAACGGCGATGGCCTTCCCCGGCGTGGCTGACGACAAGAAGCGCGCCGCCATTATCGCCTTCCTGCGGACGAACGCGGAAACTCCGGTGCCTCTGCCCGAGCCCGCCGCGGCAACACCGCCGGCAGCGCCCGCTGAGAAGCCGGCCGAAGCAGCACCACCCGCGCCCCCGGCCGAGACACCAGCGCCTCCCGCGGAAAGCACGCCGGCGCCGTCGGCCGAGACGCCCGCACCTTCGGCTGAGACGCCCGCACCCGTCGGCTGAGACACCGGCACCTCCGGCTGAAACACCGGCACCTCCAGCCGCTGAGACACCGGCACCTGCGGCTGAGACGCCTGCGCCTCGCCGCTGAGACACCAGCACCTTCGGCTGAGACACCGCGCCGCCGGCCGCCGAGACACCGGCACCCGCCGCGGAGACCCCGGCGCCGTCGGCGGAGACGCCTGCGCCTCCGGCAGCGGAGGAGCCCGCGGCCACCGAGCCCGTCGTCCCCAAGGCGATCGAGAAGGTCATCGAAGAGACGGAGGACAATCCCCCGTCGCAGTCTTCGACCGGCGAGCCGCCCTCCCCCAATCAGCCGCAGCCGGCCTATCCGGAAGGGAAGCCCGAGGGCGTCGAATAGGTCTCGGACCTCGGCGCCCAAGGCGCCGGACATGACCGATAATTCATTTGGCCGGCGAGCCTGCCATGCTAGGCTCCGCCGGCCTTTTTGCGCCCTCGGCCGTTGCCGCTAAGCCGCGCGCGCTGCAAGCAATTTCCACTCAGATGGAGCTCGTTGTGCCGGTCATGACCTTGCTTCGCCTGGCGACTGCCGTTGCCCTAGCCGCCCTCCTCGCAGCTCCGGCCGCCATGGCGGAAGATGCCCCGGTCAAGCATCACGCGCTGTCGCTGATCGGCGAACCGAAATACAAGGCGGACTTCAAGCATTTCGACTTCGTCAACCCAGACGCACCCAAAGGCGGGCTGGTGCGCATGGCCGAGATCGGCAGCTTCGACAGCCTCAACCCCATCCTCTACAAGGGCGAGGCGGCGGGCGGGCTCGGGCTCGTCTACGAGAATCTGATGGCCGACAGTTTGGACGAGCCCTCGACCTCCTATGGGCTGATCGCCGAATGGGCGTCGTACCCTCCCGACTATTCCTCGGTCACCTTCAAGCTCCGCGACGAAGCGCGCTGGCATGACGGCACCAAGATCACGCCCGACGACGTGATCTTCAGCCTCGAGGCGAACAAGGCCGCCAATCCGCGCATGGGCCTCTACTACAAGAACGTGTCGCGCGCGGAGGCCACCGGCGACAACGAGGTCACCTTCTATTTCGACGTGAAGAACAATCGCGAGCTGCCGATGATCATGGGGCAGCTCACCATCCTGCCCAAGCACTGGTGGACGGGGAAGGACGCGAGCGGCAATCAGCGCGACCCGATGAAGACGACGCTCGAGCCGCCGCTCGGCTCGGGACCCTATCGCATCAAGGAGGTGAAGCCCGGCCGCTCGATCGTCTATGAGCGGGTCAAGGACTATTGGGCGAAGGACCTGCCGGTGAATGCGGGACAGTGGAACTACGACACGATCCGCTTCGAATATTACCGGGACGAGACCGTCGCCTTCGAGAGCTTCAAGGCCGGCAATCTCGACTATTGGCAAGAGACGAGCGCCAAGAACTGGGCCACGGCCTACGACTTCGCCGCCGTGCGCGACGGTCTCGTCAAGCGGCAGGAGGTGGCGCTCGAACGGACGCAGCCGATGCAGTGCTTCGTGCTCAATCTCAGACGACCGCAATTTGCCGACCGCCGCGTGCGACAGGCGTTCAATCTCGCCTTCGACTTCGAGTGGGCGAACAAGAATCTGTTCTACGGGCAATATGCGCGGGTCGGCAGTTACTTCCAGGGCAGCGAGCTTGCCGCGCCGCAGAAGCTGCCGGAGGGGCGCGAGCTCGAGATCCTGAACGAGGTGAAGGACGGCGTCCCGCCCGAGGTGTTCACCAAGGTGCATGCGAACCCGGTCAACAAGACGCCCGACGACATGCGCAGCAATCTGCGCCAAGCCGTCATGCTGCTGAAGGAGGCCGGGTGGGAGATCAAGGACGGCGGTCTCACCAATGTGCAGACCGGGCAGAAGATGCAGGTCGAGTTCCTGCTCAACTCGCCGCTGTTCGAACGCATCGTGCAGCCTTATGTGCAGAATCTCGACCGGCTCGGCATCAAGAGCACGATCCGCATGGTGGACTCGGCGCAGTACACCCGCCGCCTCAACGGCTTCGACTACGACATCGTGGTCGGTAATTTCGCCCAGTCGGATTCGCCCGGCAACGAGCAGCGCGACTTCTGGGGCTCGGAATCGGCCGATCGGGAGGGCAGCACCAATCTGATCGGGGTGAAGAGCCCGGCCATCGACAAGCTGATCGACCACGTGATCTTCGCCAAGGATCGCGCCGAGCTGGTCGCCGCCACCAACGCGCTGGACCGGGCGCTGCAGTGGAACGACCTCGTCGTGCCGCAATGGTACTCGCCCAATGTGCGCATCGCCTATTGGAACCGTTATGGCCAACCCAAACAGCTGCCGGGGCTGACGCCAGCCTTCTTGCAGGTCTGGTGGTTCGACGAGACGCTCGCCAACCAGTTGCCGGGACCGTCGAAGCTCTGATGACGCACGGCCTGCGGCCATGGCAATCGATCGCCGGCGGAGCAGCCCTCGTTCTCGCCGTCCTCCTCGCCCCGGCGGCCGCCTCGGAAAAGAAGCCCGGCCTCTCGGCCTTCGGCGATCTCGCCTACCCGGCCAATTTCCAGCATTTCGCCTACGCCAATCCCGACGCGCCCAAAGGCGGCACTTTCTCGCTGGTCGGCTGGGGCGGCGTCACCACCTTCAACAGCCTCAACAACTACATTCTGAAAGGCGACGCGGCGCAGGGGCTCGAGCTGCTGTTCGATTCGCTGATGGTGCCGGCGGCTGACGAGCCGGACGCGGTCTACGGGCTGGTGGCCGAGAGCGCCGAGGTCGCCGATGACGGCAAGTCGGTCACCTTCTATTTGCGGCCCGAGGCGAAGTTCGCCGACGGCACGCCGCTCACCGCCGACGACGTGGTGTTCTCCTTCGACACGCTGAAGAACAAAGGCCACCCGATCTACCATCAGACGCTGCAAGACGTGGTCAAGGCGGAGGCGCTCGACCCGCACACGGTGCGCTACACTTTTCCGGCGATCTCGTGCGCGACCTGCCGCTCACCGTCGCCACCCTGCCGATCTTCTCCAAGGCCTATTACGCGGCGCGGCCCTTCGAGGAAACCACGCTCGACGCGCCGCTCGGCTCGGGGCCGTATCTGGTCGACAGCCTCGCGCAAGGGCGCACCATCGTCTATCGGCGCAATCCCGACTATTGGGCCAAGGACCTGCCGGTCAATCGCGGGCGCTGGAACTTCGACAAGATCCGCTTCGAATATTTCCGCGACCGCACGCCGGCGATGGAGGCGTTCAAGGCCGGCACCTACGACTTCCGCGAGGAGTTCACCGCCAAGGTCTGGGCGACGGAATATGACTTTCCGGCGATCCGCGCCGGCAAGGTGAAGAAAGAAGTGCTCGCCGACGAGACGCCGTCGGGCACGCAAGGCTTCTTCCTCAATACGCGGCGCGAGGCGCTGAAAGACCCGCGTGTGCGCGAGGCGCTCGACCTTGCCTTCGATTTCGAGTGGTCCAACCGCAACATGTTCTACGACCAATACACGCGGACGCAGAGCTTCTTCGAAAACTCGGCGATGAAGGCCGAGGGCGAGCCGTCGGAGGCGGAGCGGACGCTGATGGCCGGTCTGGGCGTGCCGGTCTCCGACGAGGCGCTCGGTCCGGCTTATCTTCCCGCCCAGAGCGACGGCTCCGGCCAGGACCGCAACCTGCTGCTCAAGGCCGGCAAGCTGCTCGACGAGGCCGGCTGGACGGTCAAGAACGGCGTCCGCGTCAACGCGCAAGGCGAGCCGCTCAAGCTCGAGATCCTGATGTTCGAGCAGGCCTTCGAGCGGATCGCCGCGCCCTATGTGAAAAATCTCAAGCTGCTCGGCATCGACGCCAGCATCCGCATGGTCGATCCGGCGCAATATCAGCAGCGACTCAAGGATTTCGATTTCGACATCACCACCGAGCGCTACCAGATGCGCAACACCCCAGGCGTCGAGCTCAGGAGCTATTTCGGCTCCGCCGCCGCCAAGATGGACGGCTCGCTCAATCTTGCCGGCATCTCCGACCCGGCCGTCGATGCGCTGATCGAGCGGGTCATCGCCGCCAAGAGCCGCGAGGAGCTGAATACCGCCGCCCGCGCGCTCGATCGCGTGCTCAGGGCCGGCCATTATTGGGTGCCGCATTGGTACAAGGCCTCCAACACTATCGCCTATTGGGACAAGTTTTCGCGGCCCGCGACCAAGCCCCGCTTCGACCGTGGCATTCTGGACACTTGGTGGTATGACGAGGCCAAAGCTGCCAAACTGACGGCCAATGCCGCGAGCAGTCCCGGCGCTCAGGCGGAGCCGAAGTCGCAGCACCCGTGGGTGATCATTGCCGCCCTGCTTGGGCTGGCGCTTGCGGTTTACTTGTTTGTGCGACGGAGAAGGTCCGCCCGAACGCAATGACAGCCTATATTCTTCGCCGCATCGCGCTGATCGTGCCGACCATGCTCGGCATCATGCTCCTGACTTTCGTCATGGTGCAATTCGCTCCCGGCGGCCCGGTGGAGCAGCTGATCGCCAAGCTCTCCGGCACCGACCCTGGGGCCACGGCAAGTTTCAGCGGCGGCGGCGGCGACTTCACGGGACGGCCCGGCCAAGGCGGCATCCCCGGCGACGTGTCGGCGCCGTCCAAATATCGCGGCGCGCAAGGGCTCGACCCCGAATTCATCGCCATGCTGGAGAAGCAATTCGGCTTCGACAAGCCCGCTTACGAACGCTTCGGCATCCTGTTGTGGAACTATCTGCGGTTCGACTTCGGCCAGAGCTATTTCCGCGACACCAGCGTGCTCAACCTCATCAAGGAGAAATTGCCGGTATCGATCTCGCTCGGGCTGTGGATGACGCTGCTCTCCTACGCCATCTCGATTCCGCTCGGCATTCGCAAGGCGGTGCGCGACGGCTCGCGCTTCGACGTGTCGACCAGCGCGGTGATCATCGTCGCCTATGCCATCCCGGGATTTCTGTTCGCCGTATTCATGATCGTGCTGTTCGCCGGCGGGTCGTTCCTGCAAATCTTCCCCTTGCGCGGGCTGGTGTCGGAGAATTGGTCGCAGCTGCCCTGGTATCTGAAGATCACCGACTATTTCTGGCACATCACGCTTCCGCTTATCGCCATGGCCTTGTCGGCCTTCGCCACCACGACCTTCCTGACCAAGAACTCATTCCTCGAGGAAATCAGGAAGCAATATGTGATGACGGCGCATGCCAAGGGGCTGACCGAGCATCAGGTGCTATACGGGCACGTGTTCCGCAACGCGATGCTGATCGTCATCGCCGGCTTCCCCGGCGCCTTTATCGGCGCCTTCTTCGCCGGCTCGCTGTTGATCGAGACGATCTTCAGCCTCGAAGGGATCGGGCTGCTCAGTTTCGAGTCGCTGGTCAACCGCGACTATCCGGTGGTGTTCGCCACCGTCTATATCTTCTCGCTGATGGGGCTCGCCATCAACCTCCTCTCCGACCTGATCTATATGTGGGTCGATCCGCGCATCGACTTCGAGACCCGCGAAGTGTGATTGCCGCATGGACGCGCCCACCGACACCGCGATCATCGAGACGGCGACAGCCGCAGGGCCGGCGCCACGACGGCTCTGGCTCTCCCCTTTGCAGCGGCGGCGCTGGGAGGTGTTCAAGCTGAACCGCCGCGGCTTCTGGTCGTTGTGGGTGTTTCTTCTTCTGTTCGGCGTCAGCCTCGGCTCGGAGTTCATCGCCAACGACAAGCCGATCGTGGTCAAATATGACGGGCAGCTCTATTGGCCGATCTTCAAGGCCTACCCAGAGACGGCGTTCGGCGGCATCTTCGAGACCGAGGCCGAGTATCGCGATCCGGCGGTGAAGGAGATGATCGCCAAGAGCGGCGGATGGGTGCTCTGGCCGCCGATCCGCTTCTCCTACAACACGCAAAACAAAAATCCGCCAATGGCGTTTCCGGTGAAACCCACCTGGATGCTGACCGATGAGGACTGCAAGCTGGCCATAGAGCGCGGCTTTCACCCTTGCGACGCAAGCCTGGAATGGAACTGGCTCGGCACCGACGATCAAGGGCGCGACGTCATCGCCAGGGTGCTTTACGGCTTTCGCCTGTCGGTGCTGTTCGGCCTCGCGCTCACTTTGTTCGCCTCGGTCATCGGCGTTGCAGCCGGCGCGACGCAGGGCTATTTCGGCGGTTGGACCGACCTCCTGTTCCAGCGCTTCATCGAGATTTGGACCAGCGTGCCGACGCTCTATCTCTTGATCATCGTCGCCGCCGTCATCACACCCGGCTTCTGGATCCTGCTCGGCATTCAGCTCGCTTTCGCCTGGGTCGCGCTGGTCGGCGTCGTGCGCGCGGAGTTCCTGCGCGCCCGCAACCTCGAATATGTCACCGCCGCGCGCGCGCTTGGATTGTCGAACGGGAAGATCATCTTCCGCCACCTGCTGCCGAACGCCATGGTGGCGACGCTGACCTTCGTGCCCTTTATCCTCAACGGCTCGATCACCACGCTCACCTCGCTCGACTTTCTCGGTTTCGGGCTGCCGCCCGGCTCGCCCTCGCTCGGCGAGCTGCTGCAGCAAGGCAAGGACAATCTTCAGGCGCCATGGCTCGCGCTGTCCGCGTTCTTCGTCATCGCCATCATGCTGAGCCTGCTCATCTTCATCGGCGAAGCCGTGCGCGACGCGCTCGATCCGCGCAAGACCTTGGCGTGAGCGCGATGCACGGATCGCATTCGCATCATCACGGCCATGCCGGCCACAGCCACGGCGCGGCCCACGCCAATAACGAGCGGCGCATGGGGATCGCCGCCGCGCTGACCGGCGCCTTCATGTTCGCCGAGGTGGCGGGCGGCATCGCCGCCGGGTCGCTCGCGCTGATCGCCGATGCGGGCCACATGCTCACCGACTTCGCCTCGCTCTCCCTCGCCTGGTTCGGGTTCCGCCTGTCGCGGCGTCCGGCCGACTGGCGGCGCACTTATGGCTTCGACCGCTTCCAGGTGCTGGTCGCGTTCACCAATGGGCTTGCGCTGTTCGCCATCGCCGCCTGGATCGTCTACGAGGCGATCGAGCGGCTGATGACCACGCCGCAGGTCTCCGGCGGCATCATGGTCGTCGTCGCCACGCTCGGTCTGTTCGTCAACATCGCCGCCTTCTGGCTGCTGCAAGGCGCCGACCGCGACAATCTCAACATTCGCGGCGCCGCCGTCCACGTGCTCGGCGATCTGCTGGGCTCGGTGGCGGCGCTCGCCGCCGGCGCGGTGATCCTGTTGACCGGCTGGATGCCGATCGATCCCCTGCTCTCCATCGTCGTCGCCCTCATCATCGTGCGCAGCGGCTGGCAGGTGACGGCGGACGCTGCACACATCCTGCTTGAAGGCGCGCCAAGTGAGCTGGATACGCGGGCGATCGGGCCCGACCTCGTCGCCAACGTCACCGGCGTCACAGAAGTCCACCATGTGCATGTCTGGTCGATCACGCAGAGCCGGCGCATGGTGACGCTGCATGCCTGCATCGGCGAGACCGACAATTCGGACGCCATCGTCAAGAGCATCAAGGCGCGGCTCAAGGAGCGCTTCGGGCTCGACCACGCCACCGTCGAGATCGAGCGCGGCGTCTGCGCCGATTCCGGCAGCTAAGGGATTAGGGAATGAACGAAACGCCACTCATCTCGGTCGAGGACTTGTCGGTGGATTTCCGCTCGGGCGAGAGGGTCACGCATGCCGTCAAGCACGTGTCGTTCGATATCGGCCACGCCGAGACGGTGGCTCTGGTGGGCGAGTCCGGCTCGGGCAAGACGGTGACGGCGCTGTCGATCCTCAAGCTCCTCCCCTACCCTTCCGCCTCGCACCCTTCGGGGAAGATCCTGTTCAATGGCGCGAACCTGCTGTCGCTGCCGCAGGCCAGCTTGCGCAAGATCAGGGGCAACAAGATCTCCATGATCTTCCAGGAGCCGATGACCTCGCTCAACCCGCTGCACACCATCGAGAACCAGGTCGGCGAGGTGTTGAAGATCCATCGTGGGCTGTCGGACCGGGCGGCGCGCGAGCGGGTGCTCGATCTCCTGAGGAAGGTGGGCATCGACGATCCGGAAGGGCGGCTCAAATCCTATCCGCATCAGCTCTCGGGCGGACAGCGGCAGAGAGTGATGATCGCCATGGCGCTCGCCAACGAGCCCGACCTGTTGATCGCCGACGAGCCGACCACCGCGCTCGACGTGACGATCCAGGCGCAGATCCTCGACCTGCTGCTCAAGCTCAAGGACGAGTTCAACATGGCCATGCTGCTGATCACTCACGATCTCGGCATCGTGCGCAAGATGGCCGACCGGGTCTGCGTCATGAACAACGGCGAGATCGTCGAACGGGGCGAGACGCGTGAGCTGTTCGCCAAGCCGCAGCACGCCTACACCAAGCATCTGATCGCCTCGGAGCCGAAAGGCTCCCCGCCGCCGGCCAATGCCAAGGCCAAGACGATCCTCGAGACCAAGGATTTGCGCGTGTGGTTTCCCATCAAGCGCGGCTTCCTCAGGCATGTGGTCGGGCACATCAAGGCGGTGGACGGCATCGATCTCACCGTCAAGGAAGGCCAGACGCTGGGCGTGGTTGGCGAATCCGGGTCGGGCAAGACGACGCTGGGACTGGCGCTGCTCAGGCTGGTGTCGAGCGAGGGCCCCATCGTCTATCTCGGCGACCGCATCGACGGCTACAACTCCAAGCGCATGCGCCCGCTCAGGCGCCACATGCAGATCGTGTTCCAGGACCCTTACGGCTCGCTCTCGCCGCGCTTCTCGGTCGGGCAAATCATCGAGGAGGGTCTGGCGATCCAAAGTCCCGGGCTGTCCCGCGCCGAGCGCGACGCCCGTGTCACGCGCGCGCTGAAAGAGGTCGGGCTCGATCCGGCGACCCGGGACCGCTACCCGCATGAATTCTCGGGCGGCCAGCGCCAACGCATCGCCATCGCCAGGGCGCTCGTGCTCGAGCCGAAATTCCTGATTCTCGATGAGCCCACCTCCGCGCTCGACGTCTCGGTGCAGGCGCAGATCGTCGATCTCCTGCGCGAGCTGCAGCGCCGCCATAAGCTCGCTTATCTCTTCATCAGCCACGACCTGAAGGTCATCCGCGCGCTGGCCAACTCGATCATCGTCTTGCGTCACGGCAAGGTGGTCGAGCAGGGCCCGTCGCAGACCGTGTTCGCTCACCCCAAGACGGACTACACCAAAGCCCTGCTGGCGGCGGCCTTCGAGCTCGAGGCGACGCGCGGCGGCGCGGTGGCGACTTAGCGATCCGATGGAACCTGGATGCGGTCCGGACGTTGTTAGGGGCAGTGAGTAACACCCCCTAGACACGGAAAGACTGGACCATGCGCGGTGTATTGTTGTGGTTGGTCGGCATTCCAATACCGATCATCATTCTGCTGTATCTGTTCCACGTCATCTAGCTTTGCGTCGCGGCGGCTTCGGACCCGGAAGCCGCCGCACGCACGTCACCTCATATCCCACATCCTTGATGCGCTTGCGGGCGCGAGCGAACGGCTCGGCCTCCACCGCCATGTGAAACGCATTGGCGTGCAGGAAGTCCGTCTCGCTCGTCATGATGCCCACATGCCCGTCCCAGAATACGAGGTCGCCGCGGCGGAGCTTGTGCTTGCGCCAGTCGATGGCGCGACCGAGCTCGGCCGCCTGCATATCGGCGTCGCGCGGCGCGGCGTGGCCCGCGGCTTCGAGCGAGAGCTGGACCAGGCCCGAGCAATCGAGCCCGATGCTGGTGCGCCCGCCCCAGAGATAGGGCGTGCCGAGAAAGCTCTCAGCGACGGCAACATAATCGCGTGCCGTATCGTCCACCGGAACGGCGTGTCCGGCAAAGACATAACCTCCACCCGCAAGGGCGTGGAACTTGCCGCCCGGTTCGGCAACGGTGACGAGTGCGTTCAGGCTGAGCAATGAGAGCGGCGGCGTCTTGGCGTCGGGCTCGGGGTAGACGTAAGTGCGCAAGGCCGCGATGCGGTGCGTGGGCGCGACGATGTTGCGGCTCAGCCCCTCGCTCGGCATATAGCCGACATAGCCGTCGCGCGCGGACTGCACCCAGGCCCAGCCCTCGCTCTCGTCGTAGACGCTCACCGTCTCGCCAAGCAGGATCTCGGTGTCGAGCGTGGCGTCGAAACGCGGCTCGCGGCGCAACGGCAACACGGGAATGCCGACTTGGCGGGGCTCGCCCCGCACATAGCGTTCGGCCTCGACCAGGCCGCGCAACGACTCGGCGGCAAGATCGCGGCGATAGGCATTCCGCCGCGGATCGGGCAACGCCGCAGGCGTCACGACGTGCCAAGCTCCCGACGGAAGAAGTCGAACAGCGCGCGCGCCGCTTGCGGCTCGCCGCCTTGCGGCCGTCCCGGCTGCTCACGCGGCACCCAGCCGAAGATGTCGAGATGGGCGAAGCGTTTGGCGTTGCGCACGAAGCGTTTCAGGAACAGCGCGGCGATGATCGAGCCGGCAAAGGAGCCTTCGGCGATGTGATTCACGTCGGCGATCGAGCTCTTGAGCAGCTTGTCGTAAGGCGGCCAGAACGGCATGCGCCACAGAGGATCGCCGACGGCTCTGCCGGAGGCCAACAGACCCGCGGCCAAGTCCTCATCGTCGGTGTAGAGCGGCGGCAGGTCGGGCCCGAGCGCGACCCGCGCCGCGCCGGTCAAGGTGGCGATGGTGAAGAGGTAGTCGGGCGCTTCCTCGTCGGCGAGGCTGATGGCGTCGGCCAACACCAGCCGCCCCTCGGCGTCGGTGTTGCCGATCTCGACCGTCATGCCGTTCCGGCTGGTGAGCACGTCACCCGGCCTGAAGGCATTGCCGGCAATGCTGTTCTCGGCGGCCGGGATCAGCACGCGGAGCCGCACCGGCAGCTTCGCCCGCATGACGAGCAGCGCGAAGGCAAGGGCCGCGGCCGCGCCGCCCATGTCCTTCTTCATCAGCGCCATGGCGCTGCCCGGCTTGATATCGAGTCCGCCGGTATCGAAGCAGATGCCTTTGCCGACGATCGTCACCTTGGGGGCATGCTCGGCGCCCCAGCGCAGGTCGATGAGGCGTGGCGCGCGGTCGCTCGCGCGGCCGACCGCGTGGATCATCGGGAAATTGTCGGAGAGCAGGCCGGAGCCTTCCGTCACCTTGATGCTCGCATCGAACGCGATGGCGAGCTCGCGCGCCGCGGTCTCGAGCTCGGCGGGGCCGAGATCGTTGGCGGGCGTGTTGATGAGGTCCCGGCCGAAATAAAGCGCCTCGGCGAGCGCCAGAACTTGCGCCTTGCTCGCGCCGTCGGGGAGGACGAGGCGCGTGGTCTTGCCGCCATCGGCCGACTTGTAACGGGTGAACCGGTAGCTCCCGGCGAGGAAACCAAGCGTGGCCAGCTCGGGGTCGGCGAGCGGTGAGGCAAAGCGATAATCGCCTGCGGGCAGCGTGCTTGGCAGAGCGCCCGTCAGCAGGGGAACTTGCGTCGGCCAATCCTTGCTTCCTGTCCCGAGCAAGACACCGCCAAGGCCCCCCTCTTCCCCCGGCAGCAGCAGCACCGAGCCTTGCTTACCGCTCCAGTCTTGCGCCTCGACCCAAGCCCGCTCGGCCTCGCTCAAGGCTTGAAGCGCGGCGTCATCGGCAGAGGCGACAAGATGGATCGGCAGCGCCTCGGCGCCGGCCGGCAGCAGCAGTTCTTCCAGGAAGCGGCGCGTGGTCTCGAGCGTCATTGGCTTGTTGGGCATGGATCGAGGCTAACACCGGGGGTTGCTCGGGCCGCGCATTAATGGCAGGGGAGGCGCAGGCTGACAATGGCGGACGGCGCGGCATGGCGACAGATCGTTACACGCTGGTAATCGGCGACAAGAACATCTCCTCCTGGAGCCTGCGGCCCTGGCTCGCGCTGAAACAGTGCCGCATCCCCTTCACCGAGGAGCGGGTCAGGTTGCGGCAGCCCGACTCCAAGGCGGAAATCCTGCGGCATACACCCGCAGGCAAGGTGCCGGTGCTGAAGACCGATCTCGGCCTGGTCTGGGACAGCCTTGCCATCCTCGAAGTCCTGGCCGAGCGCCACCCCGAGCATAGGCTCTGGCCGGAGGATGCCGAAGCGCGGGCGGCGGCGCGCAGCATCTCCGCCGAGATGCATTCAGGCTTCGCCACGCTGCGCAACGACATGTCCATGGATCTGTTGAGCCGGCTGCCATCGCCGCCGATCAGCGCGGCGCTGGAAGCGGATATCAAACGCATCGCCGCCCTGTGGAGGGAGGCGCGCGCCCGCTTCGGCAAAGGCGGTCCCTTCCTGTTTGGCGCCTTCACCAATGCCGACGCCATGTATGCGCCGGTGGCGACGCGCTTCCGCACCTATGGGGTCGACCTCTCCAGCTTTGGCGACGACGGCACGGGCGGCGCCTATATGGAGGCGATCTTCGCGCTCCCGGCCATGGCCGAGTGGACCGAGGGGGCCGCCGAAGAAGTGAAGGCGAGAGCCGGCACCTGACAGGCGCGGCTCCGCGGGCGCAGATGGTTAATACTTTTTTGACGCCTGTCCCACATTCTAACAGCAGTGAAACAGGGACCACCGGTCGCCTCGGCGCGTCCGGTAAGGAATGGTTAACTCATGGCAAACGCGCAAGGCTTCGAGGCCCAACCGCGGCGCAGAATGGCGCTCGCGCTGCTCGCCACCACGGCCCTGGCGACGCTGCTCGGCGGCTGCATGCAGACCGGTTTGCCATTCGCGCGAAGTGGTGAAGAGCCCAAGCTTTCCGCCACTGACGCCATCGGCGCCATTGCCCAATGGTCGGCCGCCTACGCCCAGAACCCGCAAGATCCGAAGCTGGTGCTCGGCTATGCCGCGGCGCTCAAGAACATCGGCTCGCGCGACAAGGCCCTCGAAATCCTGACGGCGGGATACCACGCCAATCAAAACAACGGCGAAATCGCCGCCGAGCTCGGGCGGCTCGCGCTCGACATGAACCGGCTCGATATC
>CAVZLT010000003.1:0-134513 GCA_963776235.1 uncultured Alphaproteobacteria bacterium | reverse complement strand
GATCTCGCCCTGCACCACGCCGCGCGGCTCGTTCTTGATGCGCAGTTGCACCAGCCTGATGCGGCGCGCGAGCAGGCGGGCGAGCCAATTGGTGTCGGGAACGATGGGATAGAAGGGATCGAGGTTGATCAAGGCGGGATAAGACCAGGTCGATCAGGACGCGTGATCGATCTTGAAGAAGGGCGTGCCGGCGACGGGGGTCGACGGCGATGCCATGTCGCGGGGCTCGAGCGGGCCGGCCTCGAAGGCAAGCCGTCCCGCTTCGATGGCGCGAGCGAAGGCCTCCGCCATCTTCACCGGATCGCCCGCCTTGGCCACGGCCGTGTTGAGCAGGATCGCGTCGTAGCCCAACTCCATTGCCTCGGCCGCATGCGAGGGCGTGCCGATCCCGGCGTCGATGACGAGGGGAATGTCGGGGAAATAAGCGCGCAGCGTCTTCAGCGCGTCCTTGTTGATCAACCCGCGCGCCGAGCCGATCGGCGCGGCCCACGGCATCAGCACGGCGCACCCCGCGGCGACGAGCCGCTCGGCGGCGCTGAGATCCTCGGTGGTGTAGGGGAGCACCGCGAAGCCGTCGGCGGAGAGGGCGGCTGCCGCCTCGACCAGGCCGAACAGATCCGGCTGCAGGGTGTCGTCATTGGCGATCACTTCCAGCTTGATCCAGTCGGTGCCGAACAATTCACGCGCCATCTGCGCCGTGGCGATTGCCTCTTTGGCCGTGCGGCAGCCGGCGGTGTTGGGCAGCACGCGGCAGCCGAGCTCCTCGATCAGCGCCCAGAAGCCCTGGCCGGTCAGCGCGCGCGCGGATTCGCGACGCAGCGAGACGGTGACGATCTCGGCGCCCGACGCCTTGACCGCCTGCTTCAGGCTCTCGGGCGAGGGATATTGTGCCGTGCCGAGCAGCAGCCGCGAGGAAAAGCCCTGGCCGTAAAGCGTGAGCATCAGCCGCCCTGCCTCGGCGCCACGATCTCGATCTCGTCGGAAGGTGCCAGTTCGACAACCGGGCGGGCCGCGGCGGCGACGAAACTGCCGTTGACGGCGGTGGCGATCTTCGCCTCAGCGAAGCCGAGCCGCGCGCAAAGCTCGTCGAGCGTCTTTGCGTCGGTGGCGTAAGCCTCACCGTTGAGCAGGATGTTCAAGAAACACCTCCGGGTGCGTGGCGCCGGTCTCGATATAGGCCGCGACCAGCTCGGCCAGAACCGGCGCGAGCAAAAAGCCGTGCCGGTAAAGACCGTTGACGTAGATATAGCCGTTCCGCGGGATAATCCTAGGCCGATTGTCGGGGAAGGCGGGGCGCGCGCCGGCGCCCTGGCGCACGATCTCGGCCTCGGCGAAGGCGGGGTCGAGCGCATAAGCCGCCGAGAGCAGATCGAGCGCGGAGCGGAGCGTGATGGCGCCGGTCTCCTCGCTCTCGATCACCGTGGCGCCGATCATGTAAACGCCGTCGCCCCACGGCACGACGTAAAGCGGAAAGCGCGGATGCAGCAGCCGGACGGGCCGGGCCAGATTGACCTCGCGACTCCTTGATGACAATCCGCTCGCCGCGCACGCCGCGCAACGTGGGGAGATCGTCCTTGGCGGCGAGGCCCCGGCAATCGATGACGAGATCGGCGCCTTGCGGCATCTCGCCATCGCCGAGGCGCAAGGAGACGCCTTCAGCAATGACCGCATCGAGCAAGAAACGCAGCGCGGCGTCCGGCGCGAGATGCGCTTCCTCTCGGTAGAGCAACGCGCCGGCGAAACGGTCCGTGAGACTGGTCTCGGCTTCGGCAAGCTCCGCGGGCGACAGCCGCCGATGTCCCTCCGGTCATGCGGGCGAAGCGATCGAGCTCGGCGCGATCGCGATGCAGCGCGACAACGAGCGTGCCGTTGGTCTTGGTGCCGGGATAGGTCTCCTTCCACAGCGCGATGCCGCGTCTGCCGAGCTCGCCGATGACCGCCTCGGCGCTTTCCTCCTCGCAGCGTGGCGCGAGCATGGCGCCGGCATACGGACTGCATGCCTCGGCGAAGGGTTCTGCCGAGCGCTCATGCAGCGTCACGGTGTGACCGCGCCGTGCGAGCAGGAGCGCCTGCCATAGGCCGACCACGCCGGCACCGCGCACGGCGATCGTGAGGGCGCGGCGTGGCATCAATCCCCCAGCGCCACGCCTTCGCGGCGTGGGTCGGCGCCGCCTTCGAGCCCGTCATGGGTCACGGCGATGACGTGCTCGCCGCTCGTCATCGGCACGCGGCGGACCGCATGGCCCATGGCATCGAGCGACGCGGCGAGGGGATCCCATGCGGCGCCGGGCTCGAGCATAACGACGTCTTCAGTGCTGCCGAAATTGACGAGCGCACTCGCCTGTGCAGGGTCGAGGCCCCAATCGATCAGCGCGACGATGGTCTTCACGTTGTACAGAATGATCGCCGGGCCGCCTGGGCTGCCGAGCACATAACGCAGATCGCCGGCCTCGCCGAACACGATGGCCGGGTCGAGGGCGCTGCGCGGGCGTTTGCCTGGCTCGACGCGATTGGCGACGGGATGCCCCTCTTCGTCGACCGGCTCGAAGGAAAAATCGGTGAGTTGATTGTTGAGCAGGAAGCCGCGCACCATGGTCCGCGCGCCGAACGCGTTTTCGATCGTCGTGGTCATGGAAAAGGCGTTGCCGGCGTCGTCGACGATGGAGATGTGGCTGGTGCCGCTTTTCTCAACCGAGTGGTCATTGCCGAAAGCGCCTTGCTTCACGTTCGGCGGCGATCCGGCGGCAACGTTCGCGAGGGCGCGTTCCGGATTGATCAAGGCGCGGCGTTCGGCAAGGTAAGTCGGGTCGAGCAGCCCGGCGAGCGGGACGGGAACGAAATCGGTATCGGCGAGGTAACGCGCGCGGTCGGCGAAGGCGAGCCGCTCCGCTTCGGCGATCAGATGCGCGGCGCGCGCGCCCAGCGGTGCGGGGCCGAGATCGAATGGCTCGACGATGCCGAGCACCTGCGCCACGGTAACGCCGCCGGAGGAAGACGGTCCCATGCCGCAGACCTTGTGCGCGCGATAGGGCGTGCAGATCGGTTCGCGCTCGATGGGGCGATAGGACGCGATGTCCTCCGCGGCGAGCTTGCCAGGCTTGCGCGGATCGTTTTGCACCGCGCTGGCGATGTCTTTGGCGATGTCGCCTTGATAGAAAGCCTTGGCGCCGTCGCGGGCAATCGTCTCGAAGGTGTCGGCAAGCGCCGGGTTGGCGAGCTTGTAGCCAACGGGCCAAGGTCTGCCTTGCGCATCGAAGAAATAAGCGCGCGCGGCCGGCGCGAAGCTTTGCGGGTCGGCCTCGGCGAGCATCTGGGCGAGACGGGGCGAGATGGGAAATCCGTCGCGGGCAAGCGCTATGGCCGGCTCGAACAATTCCGCCCAAGGCAGCTTGCCGTATTTGTCATGGGCGAGCGCAAGCGCCGCCAGCGCGCCGGGCACGCCGACCGAAAGCCCGCTCGCCATCGCCGCATCGCGCGGCAGCGGCTTGCCGTCGGCATCGAGGAAGAGCTCGGGCGTAGCGGCGGCAGGCGCGGTCTCGCGGCCGTCGATGCTTGCGAGCTGCTTTGAGCCGGCGTCCCAGTAGAGAATGTAGCCGCCGCCGCCCAGTCCTGAGGATTGCGGCTCGACCAGGTTGAGCACCATCTGCACAGCGATGCCGGCATCGACCGCGCTGCCGCCTTTGCGCAGGATGGCGAGCCCGGCTTCGGCCGCCAGCGGATGCGCGGCGACGACCATGTGCCGCTTCGCCGTGACCAGCGGCTTCGGCTGGAACCCGCTCTCGCTTTCCGGCTGCTCGAAGGCGAGCGCACGCGTGCCAAGCTCGCTGGCGGCGAAGCCAAGCGAGAGCAGCAAAACGGCAAGCAAAGTGAGCGTCCGGCGCGTCATGGCGGCCAGCATAGCGAGTTTAACCCTGCTGACCACCGGCTAGTGGAAATCGCGGGATTTAGGGATGATGCGCTCGGCACGTGGATGGCGGCGCGGGTGCCAGCGTGGATGATTTCGTTCGCGTGAGGCAAGCGGCCGCTTGACGTGATCGGCCGGGGCGAGCGGCAGCGCCGCCTCGTCGGGCGCGCCGCGCCAGGAGCCGGGATCGGGGCGCTTGACCTCGTCGGCATTGGCGAGCGCCACGCTCAAAGCCTCGCCGTCCTCGGTGAGGAGGCTGAGCCAATCGCTGCGGTCCTCGAGCCGCGCGGCAACCACATGGATGATATCCTCGTGGCGCTGGATGCGGCCATGCACCACGACGAGCCGCGCGCCCATCACCACCTTCCGCTCGCGCTCGAGCACCTTGGGCCAGATCACCGAATTGGCGACCCCCGTCTCGTCCTCGATGGTCATGAACACGACGCCTGCCGCCGAGCCGGGGCGCTGGCGCACCAGCACCACGCCGGCGACGCTCACCTTTGCCCCGTCGCGCATGGCTTTGAGATCGGCGCAAGCAGCGTAGCGCGCGGCCTTGATGCGATCGCGCAGGAAACTCAAGGGATGGGCTTTGAGCGAAAGCCTGAGCGTGCGGTAGTCGTTCACCACATGCTCGGAGAGCGGCATGATCGGCAGCGTGACGAGAGGCTCGCCGCCGGCATCGGCTGCATCGGCGTGGTCGAACAGCGGCAGCGGCAATTCCTTGGGCAGGCCGCGCACCTCCCAAAGCGCCTGGCGGCGGTCGAGCCCGAGCGAGCGGAAGGCATCGGCCGCGGCGAGCTTCTCCAGGCTTGCGCGCCTTAGCCCGCTGCGCCGCCACAGATCGCGTGCGTCGCTGAATAGATCCGCAGCGGCACCACGTGCTCCATACCTCCGCCTCGTGGGGAGGTCGGCTTGCGCAGCAAGCCGGGTAGGGGGCTTGCCGTCAAGGGGAGGGATGGAGTTTGGGGCCGGCTGTGGAGCGAACAGGTGAGGATTGAGCTCGGCGGAACGCCGTCGCGTACCGAGACGAGGCGCTGCACGTCGTCCTCGCGCAGTCCGTCGATCTGGCGCATGCCGAGACGCAGCGCGAAACGCTCTTCTCCCTCCCCCAGAAAGGGGGAGGGTCGGGGAGGGGGTCAGACTCCGAGTGCGTAATATGACCCCCACCCGGCGATGACCTTTGGTCATCGCCACCCTCCCCCTCGCAGGGGGAGGGATAAGCAGGCTCGAGCGTGCAGTCCCACAGGCTCAGATTGACGTCGGCCTCGCGCGCCTCGACGCCATGCTCGCGCGCGCAGCGCACGATCTGCGCCGGGGCGTAGAAGCCCATCGGCTGCGCATTGAGCAACGCAGCGGCAAAGGCCGCGGGGTAATGGCATTTGATCCAGGCCGAGACATAGACGAGATGGGCGAAGCTCGCGGCGTGGCTCTCGGGGAAGCCATATTCGCCGAAGCCCTTGATCTGGTTGAAGCAGCGCTCGGCGAACTCGGCCGGATAGCCGCGCGCCGTCATGCGGCCGACCATCTTCTCGTGCAGCCTGTCGATGGTGCCGCGGCGGCGGAAGGTGGCCATGGCGCGGCGCAGCTCGTTCGCCTCCGGCCCGGTGAATTTCGCCGCCACCATGGCGAGTCGCATGGCTTGCTCCTGGAACAGCGGCACGCCCATGGTTTTGCCGAGCACCTGGCGGAGTTCGTCGGCGGGGCCGTGGTCTGGATGCGGCGAGGGGAACTCGACCGGCTCGTCGCCGCAGCGGCGACGCAGATATGGGTGAACCATGTCGCCCTGGATCGGGCCGGGGCGCACGATGGCCACCTCGATAACCAGATCGTAGAAGCAGCGCGGCTTCAGCCTGGGCAGCATGTTCATTTGCGCCCGGCTCTCGACCTGGAACACGCCGATCGAATTGGCGCGGCACAGCATGTCGTAAACGGCAGGATCGTCGCGCGGCACGGTGCCGAGGCTGATCTCCTTGCCGTAATGCGCTTTCAACAAAGCAAACGCCTTGCGGATGCAGGTGAGCATGCCCAAGCCCAGCACATCCACTTTCAGCAGGCCGAGCGCATCGAGATCGTCCTTGTCCCATTCGATCACGGTGCGGTCCTCCATGGCGGCGTTGCCGATGGGGACGACTTCCGACAGAGGCCCGCGCGTCAGCACGAAGCCGCCGACATGCTGGGAGAGGTGGCGCGGGAAGCCGATCAACTCCTGCGTCAGCTCGAGCACGCGGGCGAGCAGCGGGTCCGACGGATCGAGCCCGGCTTGGCGGACATATTCGTCCGGCAGGCCTGAATTGCTCAGGCCCCAGATGGTGGTGGCGAGCGCGGCGACGGTATCCTCGGAGAGGCCGAGCGCCTTGCCCACCTCGCGCACGGCAAGCCGCCCGCGATAGCAGATGACGGTGGCGGCGAGCCCGGCGCGGTCGCGGCCATAGCGGGCATAGATATATTGGATCACCTCCTCGCGCCGCTCATGCTCGAAATCGACGTCGATGTCGGGCGGCTCCTTCCGCTCGGGCGAGACGAAGCGCTCGAACAGGAGATCGATCTCGGTCGGATCGACATTGGTGATGGCGAGGCAATAGCAGACGGCGGAGTTGGCCGCCGAGCCGCGGCCCTGGCAGAGGATGCTCGGCTGCCGCGCGTAATGCACGATGTCGTGCACGGTGAGGAAATAGGGCGCGTAGTTGAGCTCGGCGATCAGCACCAGCTCCTTGCGCAGCGTGTCGCGCACCTTTTCGGGGATGCCCTCGGGGAAGCGCCAGGCCGCGCCCTCCCAGGTCAGGTCTTCCAGATGCGATTGCGGTGTCTTGCCGTGCGGCACCGGCTCGTCGGGATATTCGTATTTCAATTCGTCGAGGGAGAAGGTGCAGGCGTCGGCGATCTCGACGCTGTGGTGGAGCGCGTCTTCATGGCCTTTGAACAGGCGCGCCATCTCGTCGGCCGGTTTGATATGCCGCTCGGCATTGGCTTCCAGGCGCAACCCCGCTTCGTTGATCGTGCATTTCTCGCGGATGCAGGTCAGCACGTCTTGCAGGGGACGGCGATGCGGCGCGTGATAGAGCACGCCGCCGGTAGCGACGAGGGGAATGCCGACGCGCGCGGCGAGATCGGCGAGCGCGGCGATGCGGGCGCGATCGTCGCCGCGATAAGAATGCCGCGCCGCGAGATAGAGAGGCGCGCGAAGTGTCTGCTTAGTGCGGCGTAGTTGTTCGTCGCAGTTCCTTTTGTCATGCCCGCGAAAGCGGGATCGAGTAACCCCTGGTCTTCGTTGTAGAGAGATCGGTGGTTACTGGATCGCCCGGTCAAGCCGGCGATGACATGGCGAGGGGGAAGGAAAATCATCGGGAGGCAGCGCGATGAAGATCAGGCCCTCGGCATGGGCGGCGACGTCATCGAGAGTGAGCGTGCACTGCCCTTTCTCCGTGCGGCGCTGGCCGAGCGTCAGCAACCGGCAAAGCCGGCCGTAAGCGGCGCGATCGCGCGGATAGACCAGCAGGCTCGGCGCGTCCAGCAAATCGAGCCGGGCGCCGACGATGAATTTGATGCCGACTTCCTTGGCGGCCAGATGGCCGCGCACGATGCCGGCAAGCGTGTTGCTGTCGGTGACGGCGATGGCGTCGAGTTGAAGAGCCTTGGCCGTCGCCACCAGCTCCTCGGGATGGGAGCCGCCGCGCAGGAAGGTGAAATTGGTGGTGACGTCGAGCTCGGCGTAGCGGGTCATGGCGAACGCCATCACCCGAAGACGCCGTGCAGATACCAGCCGGGAGACCCGAGCTCGCTCTCCTGATAAAGGCCCTCGCGGAACACCCAGTAACGGTGCCCGTCCTCGTCCTCGATGCGGTAATAGTCGCGCGGCCTTGCTTTCTCCCTCCCCCTGAAAGGGGGAGGGTTGGGGAGGGGGTCTGACTGGGTGACCGAGCGTGCGATGTGACCCCCACCCGGCGATGGCCCACGGCCATCGCCACCCTCCCCCTTACTGGGGGAGGGATTACGCCACCATTCCGGCGCGATGCGCTCAGGGCCTTCGGCCTTGATCACGCGGCGCGTCACATGCCGCCAGGTGAAGCGCGCCGGCGGTCCTTCCGGGATCTCGGCAAGCACGGTCAAAGGCTCCGGCCGGGTGAAGAGAAGCTGCGGCCGTCTCGGCTTGGGAGCGATGAACTCAGGCCAGAAGGACGGGCCGGCGAGTGCGCTTTTCAGGCCTTGCGCCAATTCCGGGATGTGGCTTGCCTTCGGAAAGAGGCGGCGCACGGCGCGCGCGCCCAAGCGATTGATGAGGCGGTCGATCAACGGTTCGGCCGCGGCCTTTCCGTTCCCCTGCGTGAGCGAGGTTTGCGCCGGGGCAAGCGGCTCGGTCACCAGCGCCGCAAGCGACATGAGATCGACGCCGAAGCCCATGTCGAGCGCCTCGACCTTGTCCTCGATGAGGCGCAAGAGATGCTCGGGCTCGCGCGAGGGGGCGCTCAAGCCTGCCTCGATCACGGTCGATGAGCCGTCGGCGCGGGCGACCCAAAGCGCGAGGCGGCGGCAGCCGCGGCCTGCGCGCGCAAGCTTGGCGCAAAGCGTGCTCGTGAGATGGTCGAGGCCGGCCAAGACGCCCTCATGGGTGATGAGCGGCTCCGGGAAGGGCAGCCGTGCCACGAAGTCCGGCGAGGGAAGCAGAGGAACGCGCGGCTCTTTGCGGCGGCCGAGCGCCTGATCGAGGCGACAGAGCACGGCCTCCGCCGTTTCCTTGGCGTGGAACCGCCGCTCGAGACTGGTGCGCGGCAAAGCGTAAAGCTGGCCGATGCGCTTGAGCCCGAGCCGCTTCAGGAGTGTCACGATCTCAGGCTCGAGCCGCAACGCCTCGACGGGAAGGGGCGCGAGCGCGGCCTCGATCTCTCCGTGCGGGACGACGATCGAAGAGCTCCGCGCGTAGCGGGCGAGCGCATGGGCACCACCCAAGGTTTCGGCCAGGGCAAGCCGCGCGGTGAAGCCGGCGCGGGCGAGGCGTGCTCCCATGTCGGCGAGGAGCGCCTGCTCGCCGCCGAAGAGGTGGGGCACGCCGGTGATGTCGAGCCAGAGCCCGTCATTGCCGTCGGCATTCAGCGTCGGGCTGTAACGGCAAGAGGCCCAGCGGGCGAGATCGAGCAGAGCGTCTTGATCCTTACTCGGCGCGGCGGGAAGGGTGAGGAGAGCGGGACAGATGGCACGCGCATCGGCGAGCCGAGGCCGGGGAAGAGACCTTGGCCGAGACTTGCCGCATTGACCGCGGTGAGGACGAGCCCGCGCTCCTCGTTGCCGACGAGGGCTAAAGGCCGGTCATCGGTTAACGGCGCGTCGCTCGCCGTCCTCTCCCGCTTCAGGCGCTCGATCGGAAGATGCGGCAGAAAGATTGAGACGAAACGACTCATGACTGAACTCCACGATAAAGCTCCGCCCCGGGGCCTCGCCCCGGCAGCGCTCAAGCGTGAGCTGCCAAGACGGTGCGCCGGGTGCATTTGCGTCGAAGGGGGCTTCAGCACTGCTCCTTGCCGCGATGCGCCAGCGGGTGAGGGTGCCGGGGAGGCCCGGGTGCTGATGGCTTGAGAGAAGCAGACACGGCGTGCGCGCGGCCTGCGCGGCAAGGCTGAGACGGCGGGCGGCGAGCGGTGCCTTGATCTCGGCCTGCGCCAAGGCTGCCCCTAACACCCGGCTCTTCAGCCCCTCTTCCAGGGCCCAGGCGGCGTCTTCGACCGTTCTGGCCTCGACGATGAGAAAAAGTGCCGGGTCGAGGCCGAAGGCGCGCAAACCGGGCCCATAAGGGCGCCCCCATTCCCGCGCGGCGCTCCTGGTGAGGCACCACAGCACGAGATCCCGGGGGCGCGGTTCCCTGCCTGCTCGGCGATCATGGCAAGGGCAAAACCGAGCGCCGCGGGCCCATCCCGATAGGCTTCCGGCCTCAACTCGTGCAGTCCCCCGCGCTTGAGCCGATTCAAAGGAAAAAGGGGGGAAGAAAGAGAGCAGGCGGGGCGGGGAAGGGCCGTGCCCGGTGCGGGGGGATTGGCCAGAGACACGGGAACCTGCTCGATCGCGCGGATCTGCGCGCGTAGCTCAATCAGGACCCTAGCCCTTGCCCCGCCTGCTTTTGCAACGCCAGCCGGCGGAACGAGGAGACCTTCTGCACCGCCTGGAACGTCGTTACGCACGCTACTGACCTCAACTCTCGTTCCTATTTTGTTCTAGAGAGAGTTGGGCCGAAGTCAAGGTCGCCCTAGGAGGTGGTGCGGAGATCGGGCGCTACGGCGATCGAGTATGGCCTGATCGCCGCCGGCATCGCCGTTGCCATTATCACTGCCGTGAACGCGGTCGGTACCGATCTGTCGGGCCTGTTTGGCAGAATTTCCGCCAAGCTCACCGCCGCCGGCAACTAGGCTAGCCAACCTCAGATTGGGTCCAGCTCCGCGTAAAGGCGGAGCTCGACTCGCTTCCGATCCGAACGCGCGAACCGACAGCTTGGCGCTGGCGGAGCGTGCGCAATTGTCCTATCGGCACGGCCCCCAATCCTCCATAATTCGCGGCTAGAAAAGCTCACTCGCAAGGGAGCTCATGCCTTGTCGCTGCGGGGTCTACTGGGGCGCCAGCATCTTTTCAGCATTCTCTCGCGTTGCGCGCCTCCGGGTTTCGCTCGCTGTCGCTAGCCCATCCGCATGTCTGGGCGACGGTCCGCTCGGAGATCGTGCTCGGTCCGAATCACCAGATCACCGGCATTCGTCATGCCTGGACCTTCGATGAGTTCTATACCGCCATGGCGATCGAGGGCCTCGATGCCAACAAGGACGGGGTCTATTCGAAGGAGGAGCTAAAGCCTCTCGCCCAAGTCAATGTCGAGTCGCTGAAGGACTTCGACTATTTCACCTTCGTGCATCTCGAGGGCGAGGACGACAAGCTCCTCAAGTTGAAGCCGCCAGTCGACTATTGGGTCGATTACGACAAGAGCGTGCTCACGCTGCATTTCACGCTGCCGCTGGAGACGCCAGTCGACACGCACGGCAAGCCGGTCGCGATCGACGTCTATGACCCATCCTTTTTCGTCGCATTCGGCTTTGCCACCGAGAAGCCGGTCAGTTTGGTGGGGGCCGAAACCAAAGGCTGCACCGCGTCGGTCACGCTGCCGGACCCGGAGACGGCTGCCGACACCAAAGCCTTGACCGAGTCCTTCTTCAGCCAACTCGGTCCGAACTCGAATTTCGGGTCGCAATTCGCCCAGACCGCGACGGTGAAATGCAAGGACTCGCATCTGTGAACAAGCACGCTGTTCGTCTCGCCGCCGCCTTGCTGCTTGCCGGGCTTTCCCTGCTCTTCGCCGGCACGCCCGCCGAGGCGGAGCTGAAACCGATCAATCCTTTCGCAGCGACCGAGGTGGCGCCCCCGCCGGCAGCCTTCTCCCGGCCGGTGGCCGCACCGTTTCGATCGTCGGGACCGCTTGGGGCGGGTTTTCGCCTGGGTCCTAGACAAACAGCAGACCCTGCAACGCACGCTTGCCACGAGCGTCAAAGGTCTCAAGACCGACAATCCGATAGGCGGCGCGCTCACGCTCGCCGGGCTGTCCTTTCTCTACGGCATCTTGCATGCGGTGGGGCCCGGGCACGGCAAGACCATCATCTCGTCCTACGTGGTGGCCAACGAGGAGACGGCGCGCCGTGGCGTCATCATCTCCTTCATCGCCGCCGCGATGCAGGCTCTGACTGCCGTGGCGTTGGTCGGCTTGCTGCTGTTTGGGCTCGATGCAAGCGGGCTCCAGATCAATGCCTGGTCGAACCAGCTTGAAACTGTGAGCTACGCGATGATCGCCCTGGTCGGCCTTTATCTGCTGGCTACTCAGCTCATGCGCTTGTGGCGCCGCTTCCGGAGCGGGCCGGCCGTTCAGGCCAGCGACAGCCATGCCGCGCATGAGCACGGCAATCCCGGTCGCGGGCATGACCACTCCCATGCCCATGATCATGCGCATCACGATCATGCCATCACGAGCATCACCATAAACCATCACGAGCATCACCATCACGACGGGCATCACCACGCGCATGGCGAGGCGTGCGACCACATCGTCGACGCGCGGCAGCTTGCCGGGCCGTTCTCCTGGCGCAAGGTCATGGCCGTGGTGTTCTCCGTCGGCATCAGGCCCTGCACGGGCGCCATTCTCGTGCTGGTCTTCGCAGTGACCCAAGGCCTGTTCTGGGCGGGCGTGGCGGCGACCTTCGCCATGGCGTTCGGTACCGCCATTACCGTGGCCGTGCTGGCGACGCTGGCGTTGGGCTCCCGCGAGCTTGCACTTAAGCTCGGCGGCAGCAACGCTGCCTGGACCAATGTGGTGTGGACCACTTGCAGCATCGGCGGCGCCACGGTCATTTTCCTGTTCGGCCTGCTCCTGTTCCTCGCGTCCCTTGGGTCCGACCCGCCCGTTCTGACAGGTCAGCCCGCTGCTGTCGCGCCATTGCATGCCCCTCGCACGCCGTATATGAGAACGGCTATGCTTTTGGCCGCAGTTGGTTGCGCAAGCGCGGCAACGTATTAAATCCTTGCTGTCGCCGGGACCCAAGGTCAATTCGGCGAAGTTTGCCATGGGTAAGGAGAACGACAATGACACTGCAGCTCGGCGAAACCGCACCTGATTTCGAAGCGGAGACCACGCAAGGCAAAATCCGCTTTCACGAATGGCTCGGCGATTCCTGGGCCGTGTTGTTCTCGCACCCCAAGGACTTTACGCCGGTCTGCACCACCGAGCTCGGCTATATGGCGAAGATCAAGCCCGAGTTCGACCGGCGTGGGGTCAAGATCATCGGCTTGAGCGTCGATCCGGTGGATCGGCACGCCAAATGGGCCGAGGACATCAAGGAAACGCAGGGTTTCGCGCCGAACTACCCCATGATCGGCGATACCGACCTCAAGATTTCCAAGCTCTACGGCATGTTGCCGGCCAGCACGTCGGGCAGCTCGGATGGGCGGACGGCGGCCGACAATCAGACGGTTCGCAATGTGTTCGTCATCGGTCCCGACAAGAAGATCAAGCTGATCCTCGTCTACCCGATGACGACCGGGCGCAACTTCGACGAGGTGCTGCGCGTGATCGATTCGATGCAGCTCACGGCGAAGCACCGCGTCGCCACGCCGGCGAACTGGAAGGAAGGCGACGACGTGATCATCGCCGGCTCCGTCTCTGACGAGGAGGCGAAGAAGATCTACCCGGAGGGGTGGAAGGCGCCGCGGCCCTATATCCGCATCGTATCGCAGCCGCGCCGCTGACGCGTCCGCCCCCCGTCATTCTCTGACTTAGGTCAGACTCAACAATCGCAAAATTGGTTGGCGGGCTGCCCCCAGTCTGATAGAAATGATGTATACGGACGATATAGCGCCGTAGGCGGACTTGCCTCATACGGAAAGAGTTGTGGGCGAGAATCACCGACGGGGAACGTCGGGGCAGGGGGCGAATGCCTGATCCAAGCGGCTCGGACCCGTCCGGGGAAGGCGCGCGTGACGCCGCCAAAGCCATTGCCGATCAGATCTCACCTATGATCCGGCGCGCACGCGCCAAGGGATTCGATTTTCTCGCTTATCTGCTGGCCATGGCGCTCAAGGAATTGCGGCGGCTGTCCGGGAAGTGAGCCCTCCTCGGTCGTTCCCGGACGGCCGCGCTTGGGATATGGTCGTCCGCCATGAGCATGCCCAAGACGCCTCTGCTGACGACCGATTGCGTGATGTTCGACGGGCGCGCGCGCGTGCTGCTCATTCGCCGCAAGAACGAGCCCTTCAAGGGCGATTACGCCCTTCCCGGCGGGTTCGTCGATATCGGCGAGACGACCGAGGCGTCATGCCGGCGAGAAGTCCTTGAGGAGGCCGGCATCGTCGTGGATCGGCTCCATCTCGTCGGCGTCTATTCCGACCCTTCGCGCGATCCGCGCGGTCATGCCGTCAGTGTCGCCTATACGACCCGCTTCGGCGAAACGCCGACACCCAAGGCAGGATCCGACGCGGAAGCGGCGGAGTGGGTCAAGGACTGGAGGACGAAGCGACTGGCCTTCGACCACGCCGTCATCATCGCTGACGCCGAAAAAATGTGCAGTGAATGATGCGGGGACTGACGATCATTAAAGCCATCGATGGTGAGCATCAGTCGTATCGTTGGCCACATCACTAGGAGAGGGCGCTTCATCTGTGACAGGATGGAGTCCAGTTCGGTCGGAGAGCAGCCCGCTATGTCCGATGAGGATTTTGTCACCGGCGAAGGCCGGATCCAGATCCCAAACGGCGACGATGTCGAGGAGATGCTCGAGATCCTGATGAAGATCGCTCAGTCCGAAGGACGCGAATTTTTGGCGTATCTGTTGGGCATGGCTCTCATGGAAGCCCGCAACCAACCTTCCCCGCCGACATATCTTTCGCATTAGCGGGCAGCATTCGCGATTTGCCCCCCATGACGGCTTGGCCGTATGGCTAGGCGCATCGCGGGCGATGCTCTATCTAAGGGGTCTCGAACACCCATCGATGAGCCGTTTGCACATGAATGAAACGCCGCGTTCCGGCCGGTTTGCCGCAAAATCCGAGCGTTCAGAGGCGCCTCTACGGCACGGCCGGATCGGGGTTCTGCTCATCAATCTCGGCACGCCCGACGGCATCTCCTATTGGCCGATGCGCCGCTATCTCAAGGAGTTCCTGTCCGACAGGCGCGTGATCGAGACCAACCGGGTGCTGTGGTGGCTGATTTTGAACCTCGTCGTGCTGGTGAAGCGACCTTTCGCCAGCGGCGCCAAATACCGCAGCATCTGGAACGAGGAGCTCGACGAATCCCCGCTTCGCACCATCACGCGGAGCCAGGCGGAGAAAGTGAGTAAAGCGCTCGACTCGAAGAACGATCATCGTCGATTGGGCCATGCGCTACGGCTCGCCGTCGATCGCCTCGCGCGTGGAGGCGCTCGTCGCCCAAGGCTGCGACCGGCTCATCGCCTTTCCGCTCTATCCGCAATATGCCGCGGCGAGCACGGCTACCGCCAATGACAAAGTCTTCGACGCGCTGAAGACGCTGCGCGCGCAGCCGGCGCTGCGCACCGTGCCGCCTTATCCAAAAGACCCCGTCTATATCGCCGCGCTCGCGGTCTCGATCAAACAGCATGTCGACAAGCTCGACTTCGCGCCTGAGGCGATCCTCGCATCGTTCCACGGATTGCCGCAGATCTACGTCGACCGAGGCGATCCGTATCAGCAGCAATGCGTCGAGACCGTCGAGGCATTGCGCGAAGCGCTTGGGCCGCTCGGCGCCAAGCTCAAGCTCACCTTCCAATCGCGCTTCGGCCGGGCCGAATGGGTCAAGCCCTACACCGACAAGACCGTCGAGGCGCTGGCGCGCGACGGCGTGAAGTCCATCGCCATCGTCACCCCGGGATTCGCCGCCGATTGCATCGAGACGCTCGAGGAGATCGCCGAGGAGAACAAGGAGATCTTCCACGAATTTGGCGGCGAGAAGTTCAGCTACATTCCCTGCCTGAACGACAGCGATGGAGGCATCGAGGTGATTGTCCATCTCATCGAGCGCGAGCTGCAAGGCTGGGAGTAGTGTTGTCCGTCAAAGACCGGCTGCTGGTCGAGCTCGGGCGCGCCAAGAAGACGTGTCGAATGATGCGAGCGGCTGTCATCGCGGCGCTGAGCCTGGTGGTCGGAATTTGGGCGGGCGCACCCGCCGCTGCCGAGACCGCTGCCCCGGCGGAAGCCGCGGGGCCCTTCGCTTATGTGACGGTCGCCGGCGCGCCGGGCGACGGGGAGGAGGCGCTCGCGGCCGCGCTCAGCCGGCAGCTTGCCGCGCGTGGGTTGACCCCGGCGACTGCCTTCCAGGCCAATGTCTACGAGGTGCAGGGCACGGTGCGGGTCGCGTCCGGCGCCAAGGGCAAAGAGAGCATCACCATCATCTGGGTGGTGCTCGCGCCCGACGGCACGCAACTCGGCGTCACGCGCCAGACCAAGGATGTGCGCAAAGGCGCGCTCGACAAGAAATGGGGGCCTGCCGCCAACGCTGCCGCAGCGGCAGCGGCTGAGGACATCGCCAAGCTCATCCCCAAATAGGCTGGATTAGCGGGGAGCTTACGCCGAGCATCTTATATTTCATCGACCTCGCACCCACTTATCTGCCGCGAGGAAGGCTAGCCAGAAGACCGCCAAGACTTAACCAAGAACCTCTAGCCAAACGCCTCCGGGAGGGCGCCATGTTCGGCTTCAATATCTTCGTCATCGCTCTGCTGATTCTGTTCATCGCCGTGATCGCCGCCGGCGTGAAGATCGTGCCGCAGGGCTGGAACTACACGGTCGAACGCTTCGGCCGGTATACGCGCACGCTTAGGCCCGGGCTCACCCTGATCATTCCCTTCATCGACCGCATCGGGCGCAAGCTCAATGTCATGGAGCAGGTGATCGAGGTGCCGAGTCAGGAGGTCATCACCAAGGACAACGCCATGGTGAGGGTGGATGGCGTAGCCTTCTTCCAGGTGCTCGATGCCGCACAGGCGAGCTATGAGGTGACCAATCTCCAGATCGCCATCCTCAATCTCACCATGACGAATATCCGCACGGTGATGGGCTCCATGGACCTCGACAAGCTGCTATCCGAGCGCGACGAGATCAATCACCGCCTGCTCAAGGTGGTGGACGACGCGACGCATAACTGGGGCGTCAAGGTCACCCGCATCGAGATCAAGGACATCGAGCCGCCGCGCGATCTGATCGATTCGATGGCGCGGCAGATGAAGGCCGAGCGCGACAAGCGCGCGGCGATCCTGGTGGCCGAGGGCGAGCGGCAGGCGGCGATCCTGACCGCCGAGGGCTCCAAGCAGGCGCAGATCCTGGCTGCCGAAGGCCGCCGCGAGGCGGCCTATCGCGACGCCGAGGCGCGCGAGCGCTCGGCGGAGGCCGAGGCCAAGGCCACGCAAGTGGTCAGCGAGGCGATCAGCAAAGGCAGCGTGCAGGCGATCAACTATTTCGTCGCCAACAACTATATCGGTGCGCTGAAGGCGCTCGCCGAGGCGAAGAATCAGAAAGTGCTCATTTTGCCGCTCGAAGCCACGTCGGTGATTGGCGCCATCGCCGGCGTCTCCGAGATCGCCCGCGAAGCCTTCGGGAGCGGCGGTGATTCGGCGTCACCCGCGCAACCGGGTCAGACCAAGGCGTCAGCCGGTCAGCGCCCGCGCGCAGGCGGCTCGGTCCCTTCCGTCTAGCAGGCGGAGAGTCGATCCATGGAAAGCATTCTCGCACTCGGCGCCTGGAACTGGATGATCCTTGCCGCCATCCTGTTCGTGCTGGAGGTGATGTCCCCCGGTATCTTCCTGATGTGGTTCGGCGTTGCCGCGGTCGCCACGGCTCTTATCGTGTTTCGTTACGATATCGCCTGGCAGTGGCAGCTCATTTGGTTCTGCGGCCTATCGCTGGTTTCGGTGCTGCTTGCCGCCAAATATCTGCGCAAGCATCCGCTCGACAGCGAGCGGCCGCTCTTGAACGAGCGCGCGGTGCAGCTGATCGGCCAGTCCTTCGTTTTGATCGAACCGATCGTCGACGGCAAAGGCAGCATCAAGACCGGCGACACGATCTGGCGGGTGGAAGGCCCTGAGCTGCCCAAGGGCGCGCGCATCAAGGTGGTCGGCGCCAACGGCACGGTGCTGAAGGTGGTGCCGGGAGCCGCGGCCGCGGCTTAGCCCAAGAACCACTGCTTCACGGCGTCCCGCCCGCTCGGGTTGAGCGTCAGATAGAGCTTGGTGCGCCGCAGCAGAAAGTCCTCGGCCGTCATGGCGTCTTCGATCTCTCGCGCATGGTCGAGCTCGGCGCGCGTCACGCCGGGAGCGATCTCCTCGGCCAGAGCCGGAGTGGTGGCGACGCGCTCGAACAGCGTCTCGATCTTGTCGCCATAGGTCAGCGCCAGACGGCGGCGCGTCGCGTCGGCGATGCCGGCGGGTCCGCGTTCGGCGATGGCGAGTAGCTCGGGCTTAGTGAGCGTGCCGCCGTAAAGCGGTACGTCCTTGGTCCAGGCGCCGCTCATGCTCGCTCCAAGTCTGTGCAGCGCTTCGAGTACCTCTTCGGCCATGGCCCGGTGGGTGGTGAGCTTGCCGCCATAGAGGCTGACGAAACCTCCTGTCCCGTTGGCGACCGAGGACAGCTCGGGGCTGCGGCTGATGCGGCTCGGCCGAGCGTCCGCATCGTCGTGCAGCGCGCGGACGCCGGACCAGGTGAAGACGACATCGGTGGGCGTCGCGGGGCGCGGGCCGGCGAAATAGCGGTTATAGGCAGCCAGCAGATAGGTTTTCTCCTCCTCGGAGCAGCGCGCCTCGCCAGGATCGCCCTCATGGGTCACGTCGGTCGTACCGACCATCAAAAAGCGCCCTTCGAGCCAAGGAATCACGAAAATCACCCGCTCCTCTTCGTCCTGCAGCGTATAGGCGTCGGTCTGCGCAGGCTGAGGCATCGGCAGCACGATGTGGCTGCCGCGCACCAGCCGCAACGGCCGCGGTGGCGGGGCGGCCTCGGTCAGGCTATCGACGCGCGCGACCCACGGACCCGCCGCGTTGACGATGAAGCGCGCTTCCACGCTTCGCGTCTGCCCGCGCTCGTCGAGCGCGATTGCGTAACCATTGGCGAGCGGCGCGATGGCGGTGACGGCGCGGCGATTGAGGATATCGGCGCCGCGGGCGCGCGCATCGAGAAGGACAGAGAGCGTCAGCCGCGCATCGTCGGTCAGGCAGTCGCAATAGTGCAGAACCGAGGTCAGCCCCTCCTGGCGGAGCCGCGGCAACTGAGCGATGTCATCGTCATCGAGCCTGCCGCTTGCCGGCAGGCCATCGCCGAAGGAAAGCGCGTCGTAGAGCGCAAGACCCGCCCTGAGCACCAAGGCCTGTCGCCGCTGCCAGCCATAGATCGGCAGGAGAAATCTTATGGGCGTGACGAGATGCGGCGCGGTCTTGAGCAATTGCGACCGCTCGATCAACGACTCGCGTACCAGCGTGAACTCGAGGCTCTCCAGATAGCGCAAACCTCCATGGATCAGCTTCGAGGAGGACGACGACGTGGCGCAGGCATAATCGCCCGTCTCGGCGAGCATGACTTTCAGCCCGCGGCCGGCGGCGTCGCGCGCGACCGCGGCGCCGTGAATGCCGCCGCCGATGACCAGGACGTCGAATGCCTGCTCCGCCACCAATCCCTCCCCGGCTGGGGAGGGATTATAGTGGACGATCCTGGCCCGCAGTCAGGGACGTTGGGCTATAGCCCGTGCATGCAGGCGAAACGGCGCGCAATCGCCGCAATCCTTCTATAGGGTCTGCTTCTACCGCCCTCCGCTCCGCGAGCAAGCTCCCGTGAACGCGCATCACCAGGGGACCGATCTCAGCAGGCGGCACCGGCGTCCCGAGATCATGGATGCGCCCGATTTGCCGGCCGGCGCGCCTCGCCGCAGACGCTAGAAGGCTTGCGTCTCGTCAATACCGTGACGCAATCGAGCCGGCTGATGTGGCCTGATCTCCTGGCTGCCGCCAGGCGCCATCCGGGCAAGACGGTGCGTGTGCTCGATGTCGCGTGCGGGGGCGGTGACGTGCTCGTGACGCTCGCGCGCTGGGCGGCAAAGGCTTCGCTCGATGTCGAGCTGGCGGGCTGCGATGCGAGCGAAGAGGCCGTTTCGCATGCGCGCGAGGCCGCCGCACACGCTGGCGCTCCAATCAGTTTCTTCACGCTCAAGGTCGCGCGCGACCCTCTGCCGGAGGGCTACCACATGATCATGAGCACGCTCTTCCTGCATCATCTCGACGAGGATGACGCGATCGCGTTCCTGCGCGAGGCGGCGGCGAAGACGCGGGATCGGTTGCTGATCCAGGATATCTTGCGCAGCCGGCTGAGCTATTGGTTCGCGCGGGCCGGCACGCGGCTCCTCCTCCTCAACGACATCTGCCGGCTCGATGGCCGCAGCTCGGTCGAGGGGGCGTTCACGCGGGAAGAAGCGAGGGAGCTTGCCAAGAAGGCAGGTCTTGCGGACGCCGAGATCGTGCCGCGCTTTCCCTTCCGCTATCTGATCCGCTGGGTCAGGCCCGATAGGACATGACATCGGCATAGGCCCTGAGCCGCGTCGATTGTGCGAGCCAAGTCACGAGACGTGGCAGCAACCTCGCCGTGCCGATGGTGAGTGCGTGCAGGCGCCTCGTCTCGAACAGCACGTTGACCATCGAAGCCCAGCGAAATTGGGGGCCGAGCCGGGCGATCATGCGGCGCTGGAATTCATCAGCGCCTTATGCCCGCCAGCACGGCTTGCGCCGCATCGATTCCCGACAGAAGCGCGATCGACATGCCGTCGCCGGTGAAAGACGGGATCACGGCGATCTGGTCGCCGACCGGAAAGATCGCCGGCGATAGCACCTCTCGGCGAAGATAGCCGTAGGGGATGGCGGCGACCGCGACCGGCTTGTTCCATCGGGGCTCGGCGCCAGCGAGAAGCTCGGCGAGAAGCGGCGATTGTTGCGCAAGGTGGGCCGCCTGGGCTCCCCAGTCGGCGCCGATGCGCTGGAGCAGCGCGCTATGCATAACCCAGCATAGCGTCACGAACTCCTCCTCGACGACGATAGCGCCAATATAGCCGCCGTCGAACATCATGAGCTGGACGACGTCATCAAGGAGAGCGCGCGCGGATGCGCTGACGCGGAGCTGGAGCTTGAAGCCGACCATGTCGCTGGGCGTGCGGGGAAATTGGCGGAGGTTATGCTTGCCGCTCGCCAGCGCTATCGCTCTCGCCGTGAGCGTCTTGCCGCCGGCCTTCACGACGATCGACGCATCCGTCGCGCTCACCTCGGTTACGGTCATGCCGCGCCTGACCTCTGCGCCGGCGGTTGCCGCCTTCTCCAGCAAGGCCTGGTCGAGGCGGTAGCGCGAGTAACCGGCGGCGCGGAAGGGAAGGGGCGCCTCGGCATAGCTCGCTCCCGCCGCCAACCTGAACGTGCCGATGGAGCTCGCCCCCATGGTGTGCACGTCGATGCCGAGATAGCTCAGAAGCGTTTGCGCCTCTTCACTCAGGAACTCGCCGCAAACTTTGTGATGGGGTGAGCGGGTGCTTTCGAGCAGGAGGACAGGAGCGCCGTTGCGAGCAAGCTCGAGCGCGAAGGCAGCGCCGGCAAGACCGCCGCCGACAGCGATGAAAGGCGCCTCTTGCATCGATAAAGGTAGGCGGTTTCCGCGCGTAGGATCAACCCTCGCCCAGCATTCGCCGAATTAGGCGACGCCGGCGCGGAGCAGGTCGTGCACGTGGATGATGCCGACCGGGCGTCCGTTCTCGACCACGAACAGGGCGGTGATGCGCGTCGCGTTGATCAATTCAAGCGCGGCGCTCGCCAGAAGATCGGGCGATACGGTCTTGGGCGCCGGCGTCATGATCTCCTGCGCGCGCTTTGCAAGCAGGCCGTCGCCCATATGGCGGCGAAGATCGCCGTCGGTGATGATGCCCTTGAGATAGCCGTTCTCGTCGACGACCCCGAGGCAGCCGAGCGCCTTCTCGGTCATGACGACGATGGCTTCTGCCATCACCTGGTCGGCGGCGGCGAGCGGCAAGCGGTCGTTTTTATGCATCAGGTCGCTGACGAATTTCAGCCGCGCGCCGAGTTGGCCGCCCGGGTGCAGCATCTTGAAGTCGCGCGCGGTGAAGCCCTTGCTGTCGAGCAGCGCCATGGCGAGGCAATCTCCGAGCGCAAGCTGCATGACCGTGGAGGTGGTCGGCGCGAGGCCATGCGGGCAGGCTTCCTTCGCCTGCGGCAGAGCCAGCACCAAGTCCGCGGCCTCGGCGAGCGTCGAGCCGGGATTTGACGTCACTGCCACCAGCGGCACGGCGAAGCGGCGGGAATAGGAGACGATATTGCCGAGTTCGACGGTCTCGCCCGACCAGGAGAAGGCGAGGATTACGTCGTCGCGGGTGATCATGCCGAGATCCCCATGGCTGGCCTCGCTCGGATGCACGAAATAGGCGGGGGAACCGGTCGAGGAGAGCGTGGCCGCCACCTTCAGCCCGACATGGCCGCTCTTGCCCATGCCGGTGACGATCACCCTGCCGCGGCAGCCGCGCAGGATCTCGATCGCCTCCGCGAAGCTGTCGATGAGGTCGCCGGCAAGCGCGGCCTTCAGCGCGCTCAAGCCTTCGGCTTCGAGTTGCAGCGTGCGCGTCGCCGAGGCAATCGTTTGGCTGTGGTGGTCGCGCAGCAGGCGATCCCGCTTAAGGCCGATCGACATGATCGTGCTTCCCCCGTTTCTTGCGCCGCACCCGACTTTAGCACGGATTGGGGCCCCGCAAGGCCGAAGAACTGAGCCGTTCGGGGCAGGGCTAAACGCCCCAGTCACTCTATTGCCTCTAGGCTCTGCCGATCAAACGGTTCCGATGGACGCGGCCTAAAAGCCCAGAGAGCCGGCTAACTGACCATCGCGCGTTCGCCGGCATCGAGATCGGAGGTCAGCTCGGCATAGTTCTCGATGGGCCCGGGATAGCCGATGACGTAGCCCTGGATCTCGGCGCAGCCCTCGCGCTTCAAGAACATGCGTTCGCCTTCGGTCTCCACGCCCTCGGCGATCACCGGGACATTGAGAGCCTTGCCGAGGCCTATCACGGCGCGCACGATCGCCTGGGACTGGCCGTTATGGTCGACACCCGCGACGAACGTCCGATCGATCTTGATCTTGTCGAAGGGGAACGATTGCAGCGACGACAGCGACGCATAGCCGGTGCCGAAATCATCCATGGCGATCCTGACGCCGAGCAGCTTCAAGCGCCGCAGGATCGATAGCGCGCGTGGGGGATCGTTGATCAGAACGCCTTCGGTGATCTCAAGCTCGAGCCGGCCGGGTGCCAGGCCCGTCTCCAGCAGGATCGCGTGCACCAGAGCCGCCAAGTCCCCGTAGCGGAACTGCACCGGCGACAAATTCACGCCGACCTGCAAGGGCGCGGTCCAGGAGGCCGCCTCGCGGCAAGCCTCGCGCAGCGTCCATTCGCCGATCTCGCCGATCATGCCGTTTTGCTCGGCGAGGGGGATAAAGGTCCTTGGCGGCACAAGCCCGTGCCTCGGGTGCTCCCAGCGGAGCAACGCTTCGAGGCCGAACACCTCGCCGTCGATCTTGGCCTGCGGCTGGTAATGCAGCGTAAGCTCGCCATGCGACATGGCCGAGCGGAGATCGTGCTGTAGCGCGTAACGTTCGCGCAAGCGCTTGTCCATCTCGGGATCGAAGAATCGCACGGTCTGACGCCCCTCGGCCTTGGCCCGATAAAGCGCTGCATCGGCATTGGCGATCAGCATCTCGAGGTCGGTACCATCGCTGGGATAGATCGCGGCCCCGATGCTCAGCCCGATGGGGATTTTCTGCGCGCGGATATCGAAGTCTTCAGCGACCGCCTTGAGCACGCGCTCGGCCAAGACCGCCGCCGACTGGGGCTGTTCGCCCTGCGTAGAGAGAACGATAAATTCGTCGCCGCCGACTCGGGCGATGAACTCCTTGCCAACCGCCCGCTCAAGCCGCCGCGCGACGGCGCAGAGAAGTTCGTCGCCGACGACGTGACCGAAGACGTCGTTAGCCTCCTTGAAATCGTCGAGGTCGACGCTGAGGAGGGCGAAGCCGTCGCCTCCCGCATTCGCCTGATCGAGAAGGCGATCCAGCGCAAGGCCCAGCGCCGGCCGGTTCGCCAGCTTGGTCAAAGGGTCGTGGTGGGCAAGAAAGGCGATCTGCTCGTGCCGGGCAATGAGCTCGGCGCGCGCCACCTGCATCTTATCGCGCGCCTCGCCGAGACTGATCGCAGCCTTCCGGACCTCGTCCTGGAGAACATTGAAGCTTTCAGCCATCTCGCCGAGTTCGTCGCGAGAGTTCGCCTTAACCGGCACGATATTGACGGAGGCATGCGCGGCTTCCAGATCGCCGCGGCCAAGCGCCGCCATGGCCTGTGAGAACTGCCGCAACGTCCCCGACGTGAGGCGCTTGGCGGCCTTGCTCACTTCCGTCGCCGAATAGGTAATCATGCCTGGGAGCACGAGACCGACGCTGATGGTGAGTAATGCGACGGCCGTGAAAATATCCGCGAGCATTGAAACGAGCTCGGGATGGTGCGTGGCAGAGATGGTGTTGACCGCGACCAGGTAGGCGATGCCATCGAGAATAAGCACTAGCACCATGGCGCCGGTCAGCTTGACGTGAAGCGTCTGGGCGATGGCCGGAAGACCCGCTCGGCGCCGGTCCTCGATGACGCGCCAGGCGTAGAGGACTGCCCCGGAATAGGCTAAGGCGAGCCCGAATACGACCGTGGGCAGGCCGAATTGCTGGAATCCCAGAATGGCAGCGACGAGCCAGATCGAGGCGGCAATCACGCCGAGCAGGATGGTACCGCGCGGCGCGCGGTAGGGGCGCGCCGCGTCCGGCATGTCACGCCTTAGCAGCCAGGCGGCAATGTTCGGCATGCAGATGCCGATGAGATAGGTGAAATTGGCCGCGGCGATCATCCACACGGGATCGCCGGCAATGAGGAAGACGATGGCCGAGCCCGCTGTGAGCGCGGTTGCCGCCCAGGGGCAATCGGTCGGCTTGTAGCGCAGCGACAGGAAGCGGGGCAGCAACCCGTCATCGGCGAGCTGGGACATCGTGCGCGCCGCGCCCGCCAAGGGCTGAAGCGTGCCGTGGAACATATTCAGCATGATGAACCAGATCGCGGCGGCCTTGCCCAAGCTGCCCAGCAGCGGTGCGAAGGTCGGGCCGAGCACGGTGGCGAGGTTGCGGCCGAGCGGCTCCGGTCCGAGCACGCCGAGCCACACCACCGGCAGCACGATGAAATAGACTCCCGCCATGATGGCCGAAGCCAACATGGCGCGGGGAACGTTGCGGTTGGGGTCCTTCGTCTCGCCCACATGACACGCCGCTGCCTCGAAAGCGGGCGCGGCAAAGCCGATCAGATAAAGTCCGGCCATGACCGCGGTGAGGTTACCGAACCAGCCTTCGAACGGCGTGGTCAGGTGATAGTCGAACGACTGTGTCCAGTCGACATCGCCGGCCAGGATGGGGCTGAGCGCCGAGATGAAGGCGAGCGAGGCCGAGGCAGTGGCAATGGGCATGGCGAGACGCGCCACCCATTTGATGCCGCAGAGATTCACGAAGCTGAACGTGAGCACGATGGCGATGGCGACCGCCTCGACCGGCAACCGGGGAAAATACCATTGTTGGAGCGCGGAAGCGGAAAGCAGCGCCGTGAGGCCGCATGTCGGAATCCAGCCCCACCAATAGCAGGTGCCGGTCAGAGCGGAGAGCACCGGGTTATAGGGACGAAACGCTTCCGCGCATGCCGCCGAGATACCGCCCACGCGGTTCGGCCACATCAAGACAAGCTCGGTCCAGGCCGGAGCCGCGGCCCAACCGAGAAGAACGCCAAAGATCAGCAGAGGGACGGCTGCGCTGCCTTGCCCAAGTATCGCGCCCTGGCCAACGAACAGCGCCGTGATCAGGAAGATCATCTGGTTGCTGCCGCCCATGGCAAGCGCGGTGGTTCCGAACCAGCCGAGCACCCGTGGGTGGGGAGGCGTCACGCCGTTCTCGCAAGAGGTCAAACTCATCAACCCAAGGTCCTGCGCGAGGTCGTTTTCTTACACACGCAATCGACCACAAAACCGTTACCAACACTCTCCCGCCCAAATCGATTGGGGCTCATGAGCAGGCTCTCTACGGCCCTGCATTTGTCTTGTTGTCCGGGGTTTCAGCGCGCGGGAGCGGGGATAAGTCTCGCCGAGTGCCAGGCGCTGACGCTGTGCGTGTCGCCGGGGTGTTAACCATACATTCACCAATGCCGGAAGGAGCGGCGCGATCATGGTAAATGAAACGGAAATTTGCTTTGCCTTGGCGAAGAAGCAAAATGGACCTCTTTCCTCCCAATCAATATCGCGGATGGAATGCGCCGCATGAGAAGAGTTGGCTCGTGACGCCGAGGGCCGAACCCACGCCAAGCCTCACGCCTCTAAGGCTTCTCGACGAGCAACCGCGCGCCCCGGAGGCCGATGATCACGGGATCACCGATCTGCTCATTCAGGGACTCTTGGACCGACTGCCGAAGCCCAATGCGATCTGGTCGCTCGAGGATCGTGCGAAATGGCTACGCACGGCCGCCAGCATTTTCGGTCTTGTCTACAAGTCGAGTGATGGCGATCAGAGGGAGCTCGGTGTTGTGTTGCTCAAGCCGGATGCTGGCAATCCGTCGATGACGGAGGCGATCGTCACCGGCTTCATCGGTCAGTGAACCCGACCCAACGGCGCGCAGAAGTCATACGAGCTTGGCAAAGCTGCGCTCAGTTCCACAAGCGGACATACCTAGTGTCGGTCCTTTGAGATGTGAGGGACCGGCGCAATGGGGCGGCCGGTTTGGTCAACTAAGTGCAAGACAGTTGGTTTAGGCCCAACTCCCGACAGAAGTCCGGCCTGGAGGCGATTTAACTCGGACCGCAGCTGGGCGCGGACCCGTAGGCCCTCGTCGAACTGTTGCTTGTCGGTCGGATGCTGGTTTCGCAGCTTGGCGCAGCTACCGTGGCGGCCTGTCTCGTTCAAGCTCTCATCGATGTATACGACGACCACACCTACGGCTTTGAGCCACGTCGACCGCAGCGTCCGGAATTGCGAATACCTTAGAGTAGGCAGGTCCGGTCTCGTCGGAGTTACACGAAGGAGGATTCCCTCGCCTTGCTTCACTCCTTCTATGCGATATCCTCGATGATGAGCCTCCTGCCTCACCGACACTAGCCTCATTCCCTATAGTCTCACTTTCGCCGCAACTCGAAAAGTGCCTAAGGAGCGCGTTGGGCTAACAATCGCGTACCTCAATCGACATTCGCGCCTATTGCGTTCCCTGCCAGGCCTCAATGCGGTGCAGACTGGGGGGGCACTTTGTCTTCCAGGGCGCTAACCTCGACCTGTTGAGCCAAGTCCTCTGCGTAAGCCGCCAACCGTTCTTCGCCCGCGGCGGTGAGGAGGATGACAACCTCCGCCAGCCTGCTTGAAACTGTCGCGAGCAGCGCGGTTCGGTCCACGGCGGCCCTCGTAGGCGGGAGTTGGATTGCCACTCGTAGCAGCCTACCGCCCAAGCAGGTGCGCCGCATTGGCGCATAGGGATTAACCCCAAAAAAGGCACGGCCGCCTTGTTGCATTGCACAGCTAGACCAGCTTCTTGATTTCGGCCTTGAAAGCCTCGGCGAGGTCGGGGCGGGCGAGCGCGTAAGCGACATTGGCGGTGAGGAAGCCGACCTTGGAGCCGCAATCGAAGGTCCGCCCCTCGTATTTCACCGCGTAGAAGGGCTGGCGCTTGAGCAGCGCGAGCATCGCGTCGGTGATCTGGATCTCGCCCCCCGCGCCCTTTTCCTGCGCGGAGAGAATCGCGAAGATCTCGGGCTGCAAGATGTAGCGGCCGAGAATCGTGAGGTTCGAGGGCGCCGTTCCAGGCTTGGGCTTCTCCACCATGCCGTCAATGGGGAGCACCCGGCCATCGCCTTTACCGGCAAGGCTGACCACGCCGTAATTCTTTGCCTGGTCTTCGGGTACGGGCTCCACCGCGATGATGTTGCCGCCATGCGCGGCATAGGCGTCGAGCATCTGCGCAAGGCAGCCTTTGCCCTCGGTCTGCACCAGCACGTCGGGAAGGAGGAGTGCGAACGGCTCGTTGCCGACCAGCTCGCGCGCGCACCAAACCGCATGGCCTAAGCCCAGCGGCTCCTGCTGGCGCGTGAAGCTCGTGGTGCCGGGTCCGGGGAGATCGCTATTGAGCGCTTCAAGCTCGACCGTCTTGCCGCGCTCGGCGAGCACCTGTTCGAGCTCGTATTGGCGGTCGAAATGATCCTCGATCACGCCCTTGTTGCGGCCGGTGACGAAGATGAAATGCTCGATGCCGGCTTCGCGCGCCTCGTCGACCACATGCTGGATCAGCGGCCGGTCGACGACCGTCAGCATTTCCTTCGGCATGGCCTTGGTCGCGGGCAGGAACCGGGTGCCAAGTCCCGCCACGGGGAACACGGCCTTGCGCACGCGAGCAGCCATCCGGGGTCCTCGTTATGGTTAAGCGCGTCGCACAGGCGGGCGACCTTTAGCCCGGGTTAGAAGTCCTCAACCTCTATCCGATAGCTAGCAGGGAATTGCAAATGGCTCTCGTGCTCAAAAGGGTGCTCGGCTGGGAGCCGCGGCTGAACGACCTCGACACCATCGTCGGCCATGCGCTTGGCTGGGAAAAGCGGCTGATCGAATACCGCGCCGCCTCCTAACGCCGCGCCATTTTGCCTTTGCGCCGCCTTAAAGCGACCGCCAGAATCGGTTCGGGAAGCCTCGAATCGTGGGGCGCTAGGCCAAGGCGGGCGGGATGTCGGCAACGAGACTTTGGCGGATCGGTCTGGCTGTTGTGCTTGCGCTCGCGGCACCGGCGCCGGCCGGGGCGCAAGCGGCTGACGACGAGGTTGCCGTCTATAAGCGCGAGGTAGACAAGGCCTTCGCCGCTTGGCTGCAAGCGCTGTGGCCGGATGCCGAAGCGGCGGGGATCTCGCGCAAGACCTTCGACGCCAATATCAAGGGGCTGAAGCTCAACTGGTCGCTGCCGCATCTCGTGCTGCCCGACCCTGCCGTGCCTGGCGGGCCACCGCTGCCAAAGGCTCTGGCGCCCAAGCCCATCCATCAGCCCGAGTTCGACATCCCGGCGAACTACTTCAACAAGACTACGCTGAGCGTGCTCGCCACGACCGGGCGCGGCAAGCTGGGCCAGTGGTCGGAGCAGCTTGCCGCCATGCAGAACCAGTATGGCGTGCCGGCGAGCATCGTCGTCGCGATCTGGGGACGGGAGTCCGGCTTCGGCAAGGCGGAGATGCCGTTCGATGCACTGTCGGCCATCGCCACGCAAGGCTATATGGGGCGGCGCCCTGACGTGTTCCGCCAGGAGGTGATTGCCGCGCTCAAGATCTTAGAAGAGGGGAACGCGACGCGGGCGGAGATGCGCAGCTCCTGGGCGGGGGCCATGGGCTACACCCAGTTCCTGCCGTCGGATTTCGAGAAATATGCCGTCGATTTCGACGGCGACGGCCGGCGCGACATCTGGAACTCGGTGCCTGACGCGCTCGGCTCGACCGGCAATTCGCTGCATAGCCAAGGCTGGGACGGCAAGCAGACCTGGGGCTATGAGGTCACGCTGCCCAAGGGCTTCGACTGCACCGAGCAGGGGCCGGACAAAGCCCGCCCCATCGCCGAATGGGTCAAGCTTGGCGTCGCGCGGGTGAAGGATCGCCCGTTCCCGGAGGACAAGCTTCAGGATCCGGCTTTCCTCGTTCTGCCGGCGGGACTGAAGGGTCCGGCGTTCCTCGCCACCAACAATTTCTCGGTGCTGAAGCTCTATAACAATTCCGACGTCTACGCGCTTTTCGTCGGTCATGTCGCCGACATGATCGCCGCCAACGCGCCGGTGGAGTTCGCCGGCGAATGGCAGCCGGTCGAGCGCCTGCCGCGCGAGCGCATCCAGCGCTTCCAAGAGGCGTTGGTAGCGAAGGGTCATGACGTCGGGAACGTGGACGGGCTGGCCGGCTTCAAGACGCGGCGGACCATCGGCATCGAGGAGCAGAAGCTTGGGCTGCCGCTGAGCTGCTATCCAAACAAGACGGTGGTGGATGCGGTGCTGAAGCAAGTAGGCGCCGCCGCGGCGCAATAGCTCTGGGCGTGGAAAGCCGCCATCGCCTGCCTAGGTTTTGCCTGCCACGCTTGTTAAGGTCGCTGCATGCGAATCGCTCAGAGCTCTAAGTCATTGATCCTCAATGCCGGATCGGCCGTTCTGCTGGTTTTGGCGTTTCCGGACCTAGCCGCCGCCGCGAGCCCCAAGTCTTGCGTCGAGGGCCTGTGGCCCGCCGCCAGAGGCGCCGGCGTGACGCGCGCAACGTTCGATCACGCCCTTCAAGGGTTTACGCCCGATCCCGAAGTGGTCGAGGCCGCCAATTTCCAGCCCGAATATGTGAAGCCGATCGGCGAATATATCGACCGCGCGGTGTCGGATAAGCGGGTGGAGACGGGCAAGCAGAAACTCGTCGAGAACCAGGCGCTGCTCGGCTCTCTGGAGACGCGCTACGGCGTCGATCGGTATGTCATCCTCGCGGTCTGGGGCGTCGAATCGAATT
Source organism: uncultured Alphaproteobacteria bacterium (assembly GCA_963776235.1). Classification (GTDB taxonomy): domain Bacteria; phylum Pseudomonadota; class Alphaproteobacteria; order Rhizobiales; family Methyloligellaceae; genus Methyloceanibacter. The sequence continues at coordinate 104,456 of CAVZLT010000003.1, read as the reverse complement.
ACGGCACGCAGCCCGGCGACAAGAACGTGATCCGCTCGCTGGCTACGCTCATCTGCACGGGCACCAAGGCTCAGTTCGCCAAGCCTCAGCTCGTCTCGGCGCTCAAGATCCTGCAGCGGGGCGACATCGGGCTGGATGCGATGAACGGCTCATGGGCTGGCGCCATGGGCCACACGCAGTTCATTCCGACCACCTATAACTCTTACGCCGTGGATCAGGACGGCGACGGCAAGCGCGACATCTGGGGCAATATTCCCGACGCACTGGCCTCGACCGCGAGCTATCTCAAAGTGTCGGGGTGGCGTCCCGGCGAGACCTGGGGCTACGAGGTCGCACTGCCCAAGGGCTTCGATCCCAAGCGCGTCAACGAGAACACGCTCAAACCGCTTGGCGAGTGGCAGAAGATCGGCATCGTGCGGGTGAATGGCGAAGCCTATCCAAGGCTGTCCGACAAAGCCTCGCTGTTCGCGCCGGAGGGAGTGCGCGGACCGTCCTTCCTGGTGCTCAATAATTTCCGCGCGATCCTCCACTACAACGTGGCGAAGTCCTACGCGCTCGCCGTCGGGCACCTCGCCGATAGGATCAGGGGCGGGGGGCATTTCGTGCATCCTTGGCCGACCGACGAGACGCATCTGTCGCTCGAGCAGCGCACCGAGTTTCAGCGGCTCTTGATCGCGCAAGGTCTCATGACCGGAGAGCCGGACGGGGTGATCGGCCCGGCGACGCTCGAGGCGGTCAAAACCTATCAGCGGTCGAAGGGACTTGGGGTGGACGGATACCCAAGCCTCACGCTGCTCAAGCGGTTACAGAGCGAGCCGCCGCCCCCGGCTGCCGCGCAAGCTCCACCCGCCACCGTGAGCGAGGGACAGCCTGCCGAAGCGACCCAAGAACAACCGGCCAATGACGGGCAGCAATGATGCGAGGCACTTGGCGTTGCGGCCGGAAGGGATTACCAGTGTGCCCGAGAGGGGCGAACTGAGGGCGGGCCCGGCGAGGGTCCGGACGGTCATGTTTCGTAGCGTGTCCTGGTTTGGCGCAAGCGGCCCCGCAGGGGGTTGGCGCGACGGGGCATTTGGCGTTGCCGCCCTGCTGGCCGCGCTCCTCGTTTGGCTGGCGCCGTCGCTCGCGCAGCAGGCAACGCCTCCCGTGCAGCGCAGCTATATCAATCCCTTCCCCAACGGCGACCGCTATCGCGTCATCGTGCTCGGCGATGCGCTCGGCGACGGCTTGTGGCAGGGCCTCTATCGCGCCTTCGAGGACGACCCGACGCTCGAGTTCATAAACCGCTCCAAACCCTCGACCGGCTTCGCGCGGCCAGATTCCTATGACTGGAGCAAGGAGATCGGCGACCAGCTCAAAAGCGACACCTATCAGATCGCCGTGCTCATGTTCGGGGCCAACGACGCGCAGCCGATCAAGACCGGCAAGGATTTGCTCAAGGTTGGCAGCGAGGGCTGGCACGAGGTCTATGGCCAGCGGGTCGAGGCCCTGATCAAGAAGCTCAGAGCAGCGAACATCGCCGTCTATTGGGTCGGCCTCCCCATCATGCGGAGCCCGTCCCAAAGCAGCGACGCCGAAGCGCTGAACGAGGTCTACCGCGAGAAGGCGTTCATCAACGGCGCCAAGTTCATCGACACCTGGAACGGCTTCACCGACGACGGCGGCCGGTACAGCGCTTACGGTCCCGACATGACCGGGCAGGTCAAGCGGCTCAGGGACGACGACGGCGTGCTTTTCACCATGCGCGGCTATCTCAAGCTGGCCCATTTCGTCGATAAGGAGCTGCGCCGCGATCTGAGCCTGGCCAAGCTGGAGCGGAACATCCCGCTCGCCGGCAATGAGGAAGAGCAGGCCAAGGTGATGGGACGCGACGTGGTTCCCGGCCGGTCGGATCCGGCGCAGCCCGCGCCGACTGCCGACCAGCAAGATGCCGCCGCCAACCCCAATCCCGTGCCTGGCTCGCCCGAGCCGCAGGCGCAAGGGGAGCAAGCTCAAGGTGAGCAGCCGGGTGAACTCCAGCAAAGCAATGTCGGCGACGTCAATCTGGTGAGGCCGGCGATCGATCAGTCGCTCCAAGCGGCGCAAGGGCTTGCACCGCAGACGCCTGCCTCTGCGAGTCCGGAGGCCGAGATGGTCACAAGCGAGCTCAGCACCGGGTTGACGGCCGTCGCCACCATCTCCGCGCTGACGGATTTGTCGCTCGCGTCATCGAGGCCGCGATTGCCGCTCTCGCAACGACCGTATTACAAGGTGCTGATCAAGGGTGAGCAGCCCAAGCCCAAGGCGGGCAGGGGCGACGATTTCGCCTGGCCGCCGAGCTGAGGCGCGTCGAGGCGGCTCAACGCGGCAGCGCGGTTTTTCCCATCAGGAATTTGTCGATGGCGTGCGCCGCTTGGCGCCCCTCGCGGATCGCCCAGACCACGAGCGATTGGCCGCGCCGCATGTCGCCGGCGGCGAACACCTTGGCGCGCGAGGTGTGGTAGTCGACCTCGTTCGCCTTCACGTTGCCGCGCGGGTCGAGGTCGACCCTGAGATCCTTGACCATGCCCTCCTGCACCGGATGCAGAAAACCCATGGCGAGCAGCACAAGGTCGGCCGGGATCGGGAATTCGGTGCCCGGCATCGGCTTCATCTGGCCGTCGAGGCGGATGCATTCGAGCTGCTCGACCTTGCCGCCTGAGCCGAGAAACCGCGTGGTGGCCACGGCGAAATCGCGTGCGGCGCCTTCGGCCTGGCTCGAGGAGGTGCGCAGCTTGAGCGGCCAGTTCGGCCAGGTGAGCTCCTTGTTCTCCTTCTCCGGCGGCTGCGGCAGGATTTCGAGTTGCGTCACCGAAACCGCGCCCTGCCGAAACGACGTGCCGATACAGTCCGAGCCGGTATCGCCGCCGCCGATCACCACCACCTGCTTGCCTTCGGCAAGGATCGGCGCGACGTCGCCCTGCGGCTCGCCGGAGACGCGGCGGTTCTGCTGCGGCAAGAAGTTCATGGCGAAATGGATGCCGGCGAGATCGCGGCCGGGCACGGCGAGGTCGCGGGGCTGTTCCGCGCCGCCCGCCAGCAGCACGGCGTCATAATCGCGCTCGAGCTTCTTGACGGGGAGATCGCGCCCGACATGGACGTTGCAGTGGAAGGTGACGCCCTCGGCCTCCATCTGCTTGACGCGGCGCTCGACGATATATTTCTCCATCTTGAAATCGGGGATGCCGTAGCGGAGCAGGCCGCCGGGAAAGGCGCTCTTCTCATAGACATGCACGTCGTGGCCGGCGCGGGCGAGCTGTTGCGCGGCGGCGAGCCCGGCGGGACCGGAGCCTATGATCGCCACGCGCTTGCCAGTCTTCGTCTCTGGCGGCAACGGCGTGATCCAGCCTTCGTCGAAGGCCTTGTCGGCGATGGCGCATTCGATGGATTTGATGGTGACGGGGACGTCGATGATGTTCAGCGTGCAGGCGGCCTCGCACGGCGCCGGGCAGATGCGGCCCGTCACTTCGGGGAAATTGTTGGTCGAGTGCAGGTTCTGCGCCGCCACGTTCCAGTCGGCGTGGTAGACGAGGTCGTTCCAGTCCGGGATTTGGTTGTTCACCGGGCAGCCGGTGTGGCAATAGGGAATGCCGCAATCCATGCAGCGCGCGGCCTGGCGGCCGATCTCCGCCTCGCTCGGCGGGATGACGAACTCGCGGTAATGGCGAATGCGATCGGAGGCCGGCTCGTAAGTCCGGTCCTCGCGTTCGATCTCCAGAAAGCCCGTGATCTTGCCCATCAAACCCATGCTCTTGGTCCAAACTCTCGCCGGTTGGCGATCCTCCAAGTAGTCACCGTCCGCCTCGCTCCGTCAAGCACCGCCCATCTCGCGCGGCAAAGTCGCCGCCTGGCGCCTTTCTCCAGGCATCTTGGCTCCTTCGCGTTGAGGATTATTTGCCGTTGCCGCCGTTGGCGCGCAAGCCGATCTCGATCTCGCCGAGACCCGCTTTGTCGACCGACTGCCGGCGCGCCATCTCTTCCAGGGCGCGGCGATATTCGACCGGCATCACCTTGACGAATTTCGGCAGGTAGCTCGCCCAATCGTCGAGGATCGCCTTGGCGCGCGTCGAGCCGGTGTAGTGGAGATGATTCTCGATCAGCTGGTAGAGCCGCTCCTCGTCGAAGCGGGTCATGTCGGTGAAATCGACCAGGCCGTGGCTCTCGAGATCGCCGATCTGGTGGCGGCTCCGCTCCATCACCTGGTTTTCGCTCGGGATCGGCTCGAGATCGACCATGGCGAGGTTGCAGCGTCGCTCGAAATCGCCTTCCTCGTCCAGCACGTAGGCGATGCCGCCGGACATGCCGGCGGCGAAATTGCGTCCCGTCGGCCCAATCACCACCACCACGCCGCCGGTCATATATTCGCAGCCATGGTCGCCGGTGCCCTCGACCACGGCGATGGCGCCCGAGTTGCGCACGGCAAAGCGCTCGCCGGCGATGCCGCGGAAATAGCATTCGCCCGAGATGGCGCCGTACAGCACCGTGTTGCCGACGATGATCGACTTCTCCGGCACGATGGCCGAGTTCGCCGGCGGGCGGACGATGATGCGGCCGCCCGACAGGCCCTTGCCGACATAGTCGTTGCCCTCGCCGACGAGGTCGAGCGTCACGCCATGCGCGAGCCAGGCGCCGAAACTCTGGCCGGCCGAGCCCTTGAAGCTGACCCAGATGGTGTCCTCGGGCAGGCCGGCATGGCCATAACGCTTGGCGATCTCGCCCGACAGCATGGCGCCGGCGGTGCGGTTCAAGTTCCGGATCGGCAGGTCGAGCTTGACCGGCTTCTTCTCCTCGATCGCCTCGCGGGCAAGCTCGATCAGCTTGCGATCGAGCACCTTGTCGAGGCCGTGGTCCTGCCGCTCGGAATTACGGATGGCGACCTCGGGCGGCACGTCCGGCTTGTGGAAGATGCGGGTGAAGTCGAGGCCCTTGGCCTTCCAATGGTCGATGGCTTGGCTCTTATCCAGGATCTCGGTCTGGCCGATCATCTCGGAGAAGGTGCGGAAGCCGAGCGCGGCCATGTATTCGCGCACTTCCTCGGCGACGAAGAAGAAGAAATTGATGACGTGCTCGGGCTTGCCCTGGAATCTCGCACGCAGCACCGGGTCTTGCGTCGCGACGCCGACCGGGCAGGTGTTGAGATGGCATTTGCGCATCATGATGCAGCCGGCGGCGATCAAGGGCGCGGTGGCGAAGCCGAACTCGTCCGCGCCGAGCAGAGCGCCCACCACCACGTCGCGGCCGGTGCGCACGCCGCCATCGACCTGCACGGCGATACGGCCGCGCAAGCGGTTGAGCACGAGCGTCTGCTGGGTCTCGGCGAGGCCGATCTCCCAGGGTGAACCGGCATGCTTGATCGAGGTGAGCGGAGAGGCCCCGGTGCCGCCCTCGAAGCCGGCGATGGTGACATGATCGGCCCGCGCCTTGGAGACGCCGGCCGCGACCGTGCCCACGCCGACCTCGCTCACCAGCTTGACGCTGACATCGGCGGCCGGGTTGACGTTCTTCAGGTCGTAGATCAGCTGCGCCAGGTCCTCGATCGAATAGATGTCGTGATGCGGGGGCGGGGAGATCAGCCCCACGCCCGGCGTCGAGTGGCGCACCTTGGCGATGACGGCATCGACCTTGTGGCCGGGGAGCTGGCCGCCCTCGCCGGGCTTGGCCCCCTGCGCCATCTTGATCTGCATCATGTCGGCGTTCATCAGATATTCCGCGGTCACGCCGAAGCGGCCCGAGGCGACCTGCTTGATCTTCGAGCGCATCGAGTCGCCGTTCGGCAACGGCTGGTAGCGATCCGCTTCCTCGCCGCCTTCGCCGGTGTTCGACTTGCCGCCGATGCGGTTCATGGCGATCGCGAGCGTGGTGTGCGCCTCGCGACTGATCGAGCCGAACGACATGGCCCCGGTCGAGAAGCGCTTGACGATGTCCTTGGCGGGCTCGACCTGATCGAGTGGGATCGGCTTGCGGCCCATCTCCTCGGCGGTCTTGATGCGGAACATGCCGCGCAGCGTCAGCAGCTGCTCGGTCTGCTCGTTGATCTGCTTGGCGTAGGCGCGGTACTTCTCGGGCAGAGCGCCGCGCACGGCATGCTGCAGGTCGGCGACCACCTGCGGGCGCCACATATGCGCCTCGCCGCGAACGCGATAGGCATATTCGCCGCCGACCTCGAGCGCGTCGCGCAAGACCGGCGCATCGGAGAAGGCTAGGCTGTGCCGCTCGACGGTTTCGCGCGCGATCTCCTCCAGCCCGACGCCCTCGACCTGGCTGTTGGTGCCGGTGAAATATTTGGCGACGAAATCGGATCTGAGGCCCACCGCATCGAAGATCTGCGCGCCGCAATAGGATTGATAGGTGGAGATGCCCATCTTCGACATGACCTTGAGCAGGCCCTTGTCGGTCGCCTTGATGTAGCGCTTGACCGCTTCCTCCGGCGTAAGCTCCTCGTCGAGCTCGGGCAGCATCGCCTCGATGGTCTCGAAGGCGAGATAGGGATTGATCGCTTCCGCGCCGTAACCGGCAAGCGTCGCGAACTGATGCACCTCATAGGCCTCGCCGGTCTCGACCACCAGGCCGACAGAGGTCCGCAAGCCGCAGCGGATCAGATGATGATGCACCGCACTGGTCGCCAGCAGCGAGGGGATGGGCACGCGGTCGGGGCCGGTGGCGCGGTCGGACAAGATGATGATGTTCTCGCCCGAGCGCACAGCCTCCTCGGCGCGCTTGCAGAGCTTGTCGAGCGCCTTGCCCATGCCGGCGGCGCCGTGGTCGGCGCCAAAGGTGATGTCGAGCGTGACGGTGCGGAACTGGTTGTCGGCGACCTCGCCGATGCCCCGGATGCGCTCCAGATTGTCGTTGGTGAGGATCGGATGCGCCGCCTCGAGCCGCTTTTGCTTCGAGGTGCCTTCGAGGTCGAGCAGGTTCGGCCGCGGCCCGATGAAGGTCACGAGCGACATGACGAGCTCCTCGCGGATCGGGTCGATCGGCGGGTTGGTCACTTGGGCGAAGTTCTGCTTGAAATAAGTGTGCAGCAGCTTGGGCTTGTTGGACAGCGCCGAGATCGGCGTGTCGGTGCCCATCGAGCCGACCGCTTCCTGGCCGGACTCGGCCATCGGCAGCATCAGGAACTTGGTGCTCTCTTGCGTGTAGCCGAACGCCTGCTGGCGATCGAGCAGGCTGACATTGGTGCGCGGCGCAGGCGCGGCGCCCCCGGGCAGCTCATGCACGCGGATCTGGGTGCGGTCCAGCCATTGCTGATAGGGATGCGCCGAGGCGAGCTCGGCCTTGATCTCCTCGTCGGAGACGATGCAGCCCTTCTCCAGGTCGATGAGCAGCATCTTGCCGGGCTGCAGCCGCCATTTCTCGACGATGGTTTCCTCGGCGATCGGCAGCACGCCGCTCTCGGAGGCCATGATGACCAGGCCGTCGTCGGTGACGAGGTAGCGCGCGGGCCGCAAGCCGTTGCGGTCGAGCGTGGCGCCGATCTGGCGGCCGTCGGTGAAGGCCATGGCGGCGGGGCCGTCCCACGGCTCCATCAGGCAGGCGTGATACTCGTAAAAGGCGCGGCGCTTGGCATCCATCAGCGGATTGCCGGCCCACGCCTCGGGGATCAGCATCATCGCCGCATGCGCGAGGCGGTAGCCGCCCTGCACCAGGAATTCGAGCGCGTTGTCGAAGCAGGCGGTGTCGGACTGGCCTTCGTAGGAAATCGGCCAGAGCTTCTCGATGTCGGGACCGAACAGCGGCGAGGATACGCTCGCCTGGCGCGCGGCCATCCAGTTGAGATTGCCGCGCAGTGTATTGATCTCGCCGTTATGGGCGACCATGCGGTAGGGGTGGGCGAGCTTCCAGGACGGGAAGGTGTTGGTCGAAAAGCGCTGATGCACGAGCGCGAGCGCCGAGGCGAACAACGGATGATGCAGATCGGGGTAATACGCCCCGAGCTGATAGGCGAGGAACATGCCCTTGTAGACCAGCGTGCGGCAGGACAGCGACACGGTATAGAAACCGATGTCGCGGCCGCCGGTATCGCCGTTGATGGTGTTGGAGATCACCTTGCGCAGCACGTAGAGCCTGCGCTCGAAATCGTCCTCGTCCTCGACGTCGGGCCCGCGACCGATAAACACCTGGCGGTGCGTCGGCTCGGTCTCGATCACCGATGCCGACAGGCAGGAATTGTCCGACGGCACGTCGCGCCAGCCGAGCAGCTTCAACCCCTCCGCCTCGACGACGCGCTCGACCACGGACTCGCAATAGATGCGCTGCGCGCGATTGCGCGGCATGAACATGTGGCCGACGGCGTAATGGCCGGGCTCGGGCAGCTTGATCCTGAGCGGAGCCGTGACCTCCTTCAGGAATTCGTGCGGGATCTGCACCAGGATGCCGGCGCCGTCACCGGCCAGCGGGTCGGCGCCCGTCGCCCCGCGATGGGTGAGGTTCTCCAGGATCTGGATGCCATGCTCGATGATCTTGTGGCTCGGCCGCCCCTTGAGGTCGGCAACGAAGCCGACGCCACAGGCGTCGTGCTCGCGCTTCGGATCATAGAGTCCTTGCGCGGGCGGCGGCGAAGGCCACGCCGGGGATACGGAACGCGAGAACGACCCACCAGATGCCATCGTCACATGAAACCTCGGCCACGCCTCACGCCCCGAGCGAGAGGGGGCCAGAAAAGCCTTGGCCAACGGCCGGACCTTCACCAGCTAAGAGCGCGGAGCGGCTGATAGCGAAGACCCAGCTCCTTAGGCGGCCGCCACCTTGTTTCACCCCTCGGGACAAAGGTCAGCAAGCCTGTCCTATTCGCCCTATAAATGACAGATTTCCAAGACGCGCACAAGGAGGGATTCAAGTCCGCCGCCTCGTTCACTGGGCGTCACGTGATTGGACGTGAAGTTGCCGCCCCCGGCCTTACTCTCAGCCTAACCAAGCGCTCCGGCAGGAGTTCCGCGGCTGGATGCAATTTTGCGCTTGGCGCGCCGTTCATCCTCGCACTCAAAGAGAACCTGGGCGAAGCCGCCGTCATCGCCAGCGGTGCGCTCATAAGTATCGGCCCGGTGGCGGACCCAAAACTTTAACGAGACGTTACGCGCGGGCGGGGCCGTTAAGTCTCGCGCAAGTTGTGGCCGCTAGGATCGGATCGTTGCCCCCGACGAATGTTTTGCGTGTAGGGGGCAGCAGGTTCTCTCCCAAGCACCTGCTTAAACAGAGAAGGGCGCCCTCACGAGAGCGCCCTTCTTGTTGATTGTCGGTCGCGCTAGCCGGCGATTAGGCCGCCTGGCTGTCGATGACTTTCGGCTTCTCGACCTTGTCGGTCTTGGTCGCGATCGGAATGGTGCGGGGCTTCATGGCCTCGGGCAGCTCGCGCACCAAGTCGACATGCAGCAAGCCGTTCTCGAGTACCGCGCCCTTCACCAGGACATGATCGGCGAGCTGGAATCTCCGCTCGAAGCTCCGCGAAGCGATGCCGCGATGCAGGAAAGTGGCTGTCCTCCTGCTCGGTCCGCTTCTCGCCGCGAATGGAGAGCGTGTTCTCCTTCACGTCGATGGAGAGGTCGCCCTCGCCGAAGCCGGCCACGGCCATGGAGATGCGATAGTCGTTCTCGCCGACGCGCTCGATATTGTAGGGCGGGTAGCTCGGGGTCTCGCCCTCGAAGCTGGTCAGCGTATCCAGCAACGAGCCGAGCCGGTCGAAGCCGATGGTGGAGCGATAAAGTGGGGTAAGATCAAAGTGCCTCATGACACATCCTCCTTGAGAAGCGATATGGTGGTTTGCCCGCTCGTTGCTGTGAGCCGGGCGGATGGCGCGAAGCCTTGAGGCCTCCGCGCCGAAAAAAATATGGGTGCGGCAAAGTTTGTCTTCAAGAGGTGTAGCGTGCTGAATACAAAGGAAGAATTGCAACGCGTGCGGAGCGGGCCTGGACTCGTCTTGCGCCTGCCCCGCGGGCGCGGGAACGGCGTGGCGATGCGGTGCGGCGCTGCTATAAGAGGCGCGTCCGCACGCGCCGCAGAGCGGCGCAGAGGCTAGAGGGGCCGCCCGCGTTCATGGATCTCATCAGCACGCCCAAGAACCCGATCCCGCTCGGCGCCTCGACCGGCTTCATTGAAGTGCGCAAGGGCTTGCGGCTGCGCTTCGCCAGCTGGCAGCCGGTGCTGCGCGAGCGGCGCGGCACGGTGTGCGTCTTCCCGGGACGCGCGGAGTACATCGAGAAATATTTCGAGGTGGTAGGCGAGCTCCGCCGCCGCGGCTTTGCCGTGGCGGTGCTCGATTGGCGAGGGCAGGGGGGATCGAGCCGGCTCACCCGGAACCCGCTCAAGGGACACGTCAACGATTTCGCCGAATATGAGGAAGATCTCGCGCATTTCATGAAAGCCGTGGTGCTGCCGGATTGTCCCGCTCCCTATTTCGCCCTGGGCCACTCGATGGCGTCCATGGTGCTGTTCAGCGCGGCCATCAAGCGCGGCTGCTGGTTCACGCGCATGGTATTGACCGCGCCGATGGTGAAGATCGTCGGACTGCCGATGTCGCATCGCATGTGCCGCCAGCTCGCCGACGGGCTGACCATGATCGGTTTCGGCAAGCGTCCGGTGCCGGGCGACACGGCCAAATATCGTTACGACCAACCGTTCGAGGGCAACATTCTGACGTCGGACCGGGAGCGCTATCTGCGCAACCTCTCGGTGCTCCAGGCGGCGCCCGAGATCGCTATCGAGGCGCCGACCATCGGCTGGCTGAAGGCCGCGCTGAATGCGATCGAGCGGGTCGGCGGAGAAAAATTCGCGCCGCGCGTGCGCGTGCCGGTGCTGATGCTGGCGGCAAGCGACGATCAGGTGGTGCAGAGCGAGGCGATCGAAGAGCTCGCCATCCGCTTGCGCGCCGGCTCGCAGATCGTGCTGAGGGGCTCGCGCCACGAGATCCTGCAAGAGCGCGATACCATCCGCGAGCAATTCTGGGCGGCTTTCGACGCCTTCGTGCCCGGCGTCGCGCTCAGCATCGCCAGCTAACCGGTCAGCATCTTCACGGCGGCCGCGTGCACGCGCCTGTCGCCGGCGGCGACGATGCGGCCGCCCTCGCGCGGGTCGCCGCCCTCCCAGGAGGTGACGACCCCTCCGGCCCGCTCGATGATCGGGATCAGGGGCAGAATGTCGAACGGCTTCAGGCCCGCCTCGACGACGAGGTCGATATGCCCCATCGCCAGCAGGCAGTAATTGTAGCAATCGCCGCCGAAGCGCCGCAGGCGCACGGCGCGGCTCAAGGCGTCAAACCGCCGGTGCTCCTCCTCGCTGGTGAAGAAGTCCGTGCTGGTGGTGGCAAGCAGCGCTTGGCCAAGCTCTCCGCAGGGACGCGTGCGCATGGTTTTGGTCGTGCCGTCATGGCCGAAGAAGGACTGCGTCTCGCCGCTCCAGAAGCGCTCGCGGGTGAACGGTTGGTCCATCAGGCCGAGCAGGGGTGAGCCGGCGCGGGTGAGCCCGATCAGCGTGCCCCAGAGCGGCAGGCCAAGGATGAAGGCGCGGGTGCCGTCGATCGGATCGATGATCCAGCAATACTCGGCGTCAGTCGCGGTCGCGCCGAACTCCTCGCCGAGGATTCCGTGCGACGGGTAAGCCTGGGCAAGGCCTGCGCGGATGGCGGTTTCGGCGTCGCGATCGGCCTTGGTGACCGGATCGAAGAGATCGCCTCCTTTATGGTCAACGGCGCCATCTGTCCGGAAATGCGGCAAAATGACCGCTCCGGCCTTGTCAGCCAAAGCGTGTGCAGTGGCGAGAAGAGTTTGGAATTCAAGCTCTTTGGGATTGGGCACGGAAACAGCCTAAAGGCGGTTTTACCTTGAGAGTCAAGGCTTCCACGGTGGAGAGCCAAGCCCGCGTAAGGGCTGGCAAAAAACCTCGTGACAGATATGCATCAGTGTTTCGGAAATGCCGCGCGAGCGTCATTGCAACCTTGCTTTTTGTGCGGCGCAATGACATATTGTTGCAACGCGGCATGGCTCTCCAGGCCATACCGCTGCCCTCCTTGGGCGTTTCCTCCCTAGACTTGGGCCGTTCGTTCAATCGAGCGGCCCTTTTTTTATGCGCTGCTTGGCTGTGGGTGTTGGCTATTCGGCTGCCGCGCGAGGGATCGCGAGCCCGAGGATGCCTGGGGTAACGGCCTGGACCATGGCTTCGAGATCGCCGCGCAGCCGCTCGAATCCCGCCGACTTGTCGAAGCTCGTCTCGTCCATATAGAGCGCGCGGTTGATCTCGATCTGCAACACGTGCTGCGACTTATGCGGTCGCCCGTAATGCTCGGTGATGTAGCCGCCGGCATAAGGCTTATTGAGTGCCACCGCATAGCCCTGCGCCTTGAGCTGGCTCGCAGCCAGGCGCGTAAGCTCGCCGCTGCACGAGGTGCCGAACCGGTCGCCAAGCACGAAGTCCGGGCGCGCGGCGCCCTGATCGGCAATCGGGTTCGACGGCATCGAATGGCAGTCGATGAGCACCGCAACGCCGAATTCCCTCTGCGCCTCGGCAAGCAATTCAGCGAGCGTCTCATGATAGGGGGTGTAGAGGCGGTTGATCCGCTCGAGCGCGGCGCCGACCGTAAGCGGCTCGCGATAGATCTCATCGGACTCGGACACGATCCGGGCGATGGTGCCAAGCCCGCCGATCACCCGCACCGACTGCGTGTTGGCGTAATGCGGCAGCCCATCGCGGAACAGAACCGGATCAAGCTCGTAGGGCTCGCGGTTGACGTCGAGATAAGCCCGCGGGAAATGCGCATAAAGCAGCGGCGCGCCAAGCCGCGTCACGAAGCTGAACAGCTCCTCGACATAAGCGTCCTCCGAGCGCCGGAGCGCGAGGGAATTGAGCCTGGAAGCGGCCAGGAAGGCCTTCGGGTAGACGCGGCCGCTATGGGGCGAGTTGAAAACCAGCGGCACTTTCAGTGCTTCGGGGCGGCCCACGGTAAAGGGCGGCGCCAGCTCGGTTTCGATCGCTTCAGCCTCGCTTCGGCTCATGGAAATCCCTTAAGCTGCCACCCAGGCCCAATCCGGTGCCGTGCCAGCACGGAATTGCCTGTAAACTCTGCCAATGAGAGTTGAACCTGTCTAGGCGTGTTCTTCCTTGTGCGCAGACGAATTAGACGCGATGATTTGGGATTGCAGGGGGCACCGGCCAATGCGGCCTAACGCCCGGGCAAGCCTGAAATTACCAAGTCTTTTACCAAGTTTGTGTACGCCGAAAGGCGAGAGTAGGGGGACGAGGGATGGAGGCGAATGACCCGCGGGCGCGCAGCGTTCAGCGTATTCTGCTTGCCGAGGACGACGAGGATATGCGCCGCTTCCTGGTAAAGGCGCTGGAGAAGGCCGGCTACGACGTCGTCTCGTTCGGGAATGGTCTCGAGGCCTATGAGCGGCTGAAGGAAGAGCCCTTCACGCTGCTGCTCACCGATATCGTGATGCCGGAGATGGACGGCATCGAGCTGGCGCGCAAGGCGAGCGAGCTCGATCCCGATCTCAAGATCATGTTCATCACCGGCTTCGCCGCGGTGGCGCTCAATCCCGACAGCCACGCGCCGAAGGATGCCAAGATCCTGTCGAAGCCCTTCCACCTGCGCGACCTGGTCGATCAGGTGGAGCGGATGCTGGCAGCCTGATCTTTCCGCCGGCGCGGGTTGCCTTGAGGGCATCCCACCCGATATAGAAGCTCCTCCGTTCCTCACTGGAGCAGGGCGCGTAGCTCAGCGGTATGAGCACTGCGTTGACATCGCAGGGGTCACTGGTTCGATCCCAGTCGCGCCCACCATTCCTCTCTGCGATCATTTCCCCGCGACGGGCGCGGCCGCCAGGTTCGGCAGCGTCGCATATTTGGCGAGGAGCTCCGAGCCGGTGGCGTTCAGATGCCCGGGGTTGCGGTAGAGGAACACGCCGTCCATCACCGAGTAGCATTCGGCCGTGTCGCACAGAGATCGGTGCCGAGCAGCGCCGTGACGTTGGGATAGCGCGCGGCGACGCGCTGAATGGCCTCGTTGGACACGGCGAGATCCTTGCGCACCGAGCTTGCCGCCATGCCGCAGGCGCGGATGTCGTCGCCGCTGCGTTTGGCGGCGATGGCGCAGGCGATCGGCAATCCGGTTTTCTGCCAATGCGGCACTTGACCGATGATCAGCACGGCGATGCCGCGCTCATGCAGATAGCGGACGGTCGCATCGAGCACCTGCTCCAAGGAACGGCGGGTCTTGTCGGGGCTCTTGGCGCCCGTGCCGTCGAGCCCGAGCGCGTTGCTCCCCATGCCCTTCTGATAGCTCGCCCAGTTGCCTGACAGGACCGCGAGCTTGAGCTTGGGGTTGGCTTTGAGAAACGCGACGATGCCCTTCTGATAATCGAGGCACATCGCCTCATGCCGGGCAGGCTGGCTGCTGCGCCAGGCGCCCAGCAGCGGCGCGCATGTGCTTTGCGTCACTTGCCGGCCGGACAGGTCTTGCGCCTTGGCCAGAACGGCAAGCATCGGCACGAAATGGTCCGCGTTCGAGTTGCCGAAAATGGCGACATCATATGACTGGCCGTCCGCCCGCTGGTGCCCGAAGTTGCAGAAATCGTCGTTGCTGAAGATGTTCTCGATGCCATCGCAACTCGGGCGTCGCTCGTTGCCGGTGGAGATCTGCGCGTAAATGGCGCGGGAGGGCGCGTCGAGCCGCCAGGCCCAGCCGTCGCCCACCTTGATCGCCACGCCGAGGCCCGCCACCGCGATCAACAGGCAGAGTGCCGAGACGAGCGCCGCGCGCGTGGACAAGGCATATCGACCGTGCCGCCGCCTCAGCGGCGTTTCGACATAGCGCCAGGACGCCCAGGCGATCGCCACGCTCGCCAGCACCATCAAGGACAGCGTGAGGGCGGCAGGTTGGGCCGGCGACAAGAGCCGGGCGAAGCTGAAAATCGGCCAATGCCAGAGATAGAGCGAATAGGAGATCAAGCCGATCCAGACGAGAGGCGCGAACCGCAACAGGCGTCCGACCTGAGGCTGCTTGCGGTTGCAGGCGACGATGATTGCCGCAGTGCCCAGGGTGGCGACCAACGAGGCCACGCCGGGAAACGGTCGCGTGTCCGAGAACAGGAAGGTGCTCGCCACGATGCCGGCGAGGCCGAACGCGCCCAAGATCTCGGAGACAGGCTGCGAGAGCTCGATCTGGTCGACGGTGAGAGCGAGCAAAGCGCCAATGAGCAGGGCCCAAGCGCGGCAGTGAGGCATATAGAATGCGTAGGTCGGCTCAGCGGAGGCAAAAACCTCGAACGCCACGAGCGACGCGACCATGGCGCCGATGATGATCATGATCGCCGTTTTGCGCGGCAGCCGCGTCACCAGCAAAAGCAGCACCAGCGGCCAGATCAGGTAGAACTGCTCCTCGATCGACAGCGACCAGGTATGCAGCAGAGGCCGCTCTTGCGCTTCGAGCGCGAAATAGTCGGTCGTGCCGTAGAAATGAAAATTCGCCCCGAACAGGGCGGAGGAGGCGAGGCTCCTGCCGAACTCGCTCATCTCTTCGGGCGACATGATGAAATAAGCCGCGGCGAAGGAGACGAGGATGACGCAGGCCAGCGCCGGCACGATGCGCCGCGCGCGCCGGGCGAGGAAATCCGCCAGTGAGAATGTGCCGCCGGCGATATCCTTATGCAGCAGGGAGGTGATCAGAAAGCCGGAAATGACGAAAAAGACGTCAACCCCGACAAACCCGCCAGGCACGTTGGCAGGCGTCGCGTGATAGCCGACGACGGAGACGATGGCGAGCGCGCGCAAGCCATCCACATGCGGCAAATAGCCGACACGCCGCTCGTGTCGCGCAGCCTGTTCCGGATTATATTCCAATGGGTTGACCGGTCGCAGTTACGACGCCCTAGGGGGAAATTCGTGCCGCCCATCGTGCAAACTAGGGGGTTCGCGGGTAGCTGTCACTTTGGATTTCAGAACTTGATTTGGCGCAATGTCGCGGTTTGAGCCGGGGCCTAGAAGGCAAGAGGCGCGAGCCAATCGCGCAAAAGGGCATGTGCCGAGAAGCACGGGGCATGGGGAGGAGTGATGGCAAATTCCAAGCTGCTATGGCCGACCCCAGATGAGGAGCGTCAGCGGCTGGAGCTGATGGGCGAAATGATGCAGGCGCGCGGGCTGGACGTCGCCGCTGCATCGCGCGTGGATGGCGGTCTTGCCTTGCTCGAGGCGACCACGAAATGCCGCCTTTGCCCGGATGAAGAGGCATGCCGCCACTGGCTCGCCGGTCAAGCGGGGTCAACGCCGTCGGAATTCTGTCCCAACGACGCGTTCTTCACCACCGGCTTGAAAAAGCAGGACTAAAGGGCGCGGGACGAGACGGTGCAGGGCGCGCTTGAGAGCGGCATGGCAAATTGCGGCTCGGCCGTCCGGCCTTTGCCGGGGCCGAGCGGCAGTGCCACCTGCACCGGGGTGGGCTTGACGCTGTAATGCATGTGCGTGCCGCCCGAGCGCGCGTTCAGCCGGTCGGTTTCGGCGCGTGCCCGTTCCTCAGTGTCGAAACAAAGAAACACCCCATTGCGAACTACGGGGTGTGACGCCGCCCCGAAGATGCTGTCGGGCCCGCGGTGAGCCCAGACCAGGTAAAATTGCGTGTCGCTTTGCATGGAGATCCCCCTCCCGTGCCGATGCGACATTGCAACGCGCGGCCGACCCCGCCGGTTCCATGGTCCCGAGGAGGGATTTGGGGATTGCACTGACCTTGCTCACCGTCGCATTCTACGGGCCGGGGACGAGGGGGAAAGCAGGGCATGCGGACGGGGGGGCGCCGGGCGGGCAATTTTGTCATCTCGCTCGATTTCGAACTGATGTGGGGCGTGAGGGATCACGCCACGCCGGAGAGCTATGGGCGCAACGTGCTGGGTGGTCGCCAGGCGGTACCGGCTATGCTCGATCTTTTCCACAAGCGGGGCATCAGGGCCACCTGGGCCACCGTTGGCGCGCTGCTCTGCGAGAGCAAGGACGAGCTCATCGCCCGGATCAAGCATACAGCCGTAAGCCGCGCCGTGCTCGGCAGCCTCGAGGATATCGGACCCGATGAGCGGCGGGACCCCTTTCATTTCGGCGCGTCGCTCGCGCGCCGCATCGCCTCCTGCGAGGGGCAAGAGATCGGCACGCACACCTTCTCGCATCGCTGCGCGCTCGAGCCGGGCGAGACGCTCAAGGGTTTCGCCGCCGATGTGTCCTACGCTCTGTTGCAGCTCAGGGAATGGGGAATACGCTGCAAGTCGATCGTGTTTCCGCGCAACCAATACGCTCCAGCACATCTCGAAGCGTGCAGCCTGCTCGGCCTCACGCATTTCCGCGGCAACGAGCATGCGTGGTTCTACGCCGCGGCATCAGGCGACAAGCAAACCAAGCCGCGTCGGCTTTGCCGCCTCGCCGACAGCTATGTCAATCTATCGGGAGCGAACGTGTCGGTTCCGCGAGACGGGGAGGGACCGCTGATCAATGTACCGTCGAGCCGGTTTCTGCGCCCGTTCCATCCGCGGCTGGCTCCGCTCGACGGCTTGCGGCTCAGGCGAATTGAGAAGGCGATGGAGCAAGCGGCCTTGACCGGCGGCACGTTTCATCTCTGGTGGCATCCGGAGAATTTCGGGGCGAACCTCGCGGAGAATTTGCAGATGCTTAGGCGCGTGCTTGATGTGTTCGAGAGGCTGCGTGGGGAGCATGGGATGTGGAGCCGGTCCATGCACGAGCTTGCCAAGCGCACGGCCGTTGCCCAGGCGCCCCGCGCCGCCTAACCCGGTTAGGTGAAATGAATTGGGCCCGCAAGCGCGCCGTCGACGTTCATGACGAAACGGCCGGTTATTTCTCGGCCGAGTATGCGAGCGACAACGTCCACGATTCTCCCTTCCGTTACGGCCGCTCGCTGATCGACGAGCTGTGGTGGAAGGTTGTCGAGGGGCTGCCGGCCGGGGCGCATTGCCTCGATATCGGCTCCGGCATCGGCGCCTATATGGCGCGGCTGCTTGAAGCAGGCCTGCAGGTGCGCGGCATCGAGCCAAGCGGCGAGATGCGCAAGCTGGCGCAAGAGCGGGTGCCCGAGGGGCTGGTGTCGGACGGCTCGGTCACCGACTTGCCCGCCGGCGATCGGACGCTCGACTTTATCTATGCGATCGAGGTGTTCCGCTATCTCGACACGGCCGACAATATGCGGGGGCATCGCGAGATCTTCCGGGCGCTGAAGCCGGGCGGCGTCTATTTCGGCACCTATGTGAACCGATGGGCGCTCGATTTCTACCGACCCTTCGTGGCGCTGCAAAAGGCGCGGGATACGCTGCTCAAGGCGACCCCCCGCTACCACGTCGAGTTCGAGACTCCCGCTTCGCTGCGCAAGAAGCTGGCAGGGGTCGGCTTCGAGAACATCGAGATCAGGGGAGCGATGTTTGCTCCCTTGCGTCCGCTGCACAAGCTTTCGCCGAAGGGTGCCACGGCAGTCTCGAGATGGACCTTGCCGCGCGAGGCGTGGCTCTCCGACCGCGCCTTGTCGCGGCCCTTCGCCGGTCATCTCATCGCCATCGCCCGGCGGGGAGGCTGATTTAGAGCGAGTCGCTCCAGGCGCGGGTGGCGCGGCTAGGCCTCGACCAGCACCTTGAAGCCGCCATGGATCATCCGTTTCGCGTCGAACGGCAGGTCCTTGATATTCATCATGTCGGCGATCCGTTTGTCCTGCATCACCTTCGCCATGACGCGATCGCGATGGGCGCGGGATTTGTAGACGATATAGGAGAAGATCACGGTCTCGTTCGGCTTGCGTTTGACGCTGCGCGGAAACGAGGTGAGCTTGCCCATTGGCACATCGTCGGCGATGCATTCCTTGAACTCGATGGCGCCGTGCTCGCGCCAGACCTTGCCTGCTTTCTTCGCCATGCGCTTGTAAGCCTCGACCTTTTTCTTCGGTACCGGCAGGACGAATCCATCGACATAGGGCATATCAGTCCTCCTTGTGGGTCGCCGATCCTGGCCCGGGTTTAAGATCAGCGAAGATCAGCCGCTCCTCAGCGGGCTTTCTCGCAATTGACCATCCAGGGTGTGCCGAAGCGATCGCGGAACATGCCGAATTTGACCGCCCAGAAGGTCTCGGCGAGCGGCATGGTCACCGTGCCGCCATCGGACAGCGCATTGAAGATACGTTCCGCCTCGGCCGGGTCCTGCATCACGAGAGACACGGAGAAACCTTGCATCTTCTCCTGCCGGCCGGGAGGCGCGTCCGAAGCCATCAGCACATTGTCGCCGAACACGAGCCGCGCATGCAGGATCTTGTCGCGCCATTCCGCCGGAACATGCGCTTCAGCCGGTGTGTCCCGATGCGTCATCATGGCGACGATCTTGCCGCCGAGCACCTTCGCGTAGACCTTGAAGGCCTCCTCGCAATCGCCGTCGAAGGTCAAATAGGGGTTCACCTTCATCACATGCTCCTGTGTGGCGTGAAACGTGCCTCCGAGAGACAAGTTCAGGCTCGGTTGAGGTAAGTCTCGAGCTGGTCGAGCGTCCCGCTCCACCCTGCTTGCATCGAGTCTTTGCCCTTTTCGAAGGTCTCGCGCTCTTTCTCCGTCGCCTCGTGAGGTATCCACCGAATTGTGATGGTGGTCTTGCCGTCCTTCTCGGCAAAGGTGATGGTAGAAAGGAGCTGCAGCGGCCAATCGGGTGCCAGTGGGTGCCGGCCGATGCCGCCCTCGGCGTCGGAAAAGGAATTGATGTAAACCAGGCGCTCGTTGCGAACGATCTCTCGGTAGACGAACCGTCCCCACATCTCCTGGCCTTGGGGCGAGCGTATGCAATAGTGGAACATGCCGCCCGGCTTGAGCTCGCCGATCTTGGCGGAAACGGTGGTGAAACCCTTGGGCCCCCACCATCGAAGAAGCTGGTCGGGATCGGTCCAGGCTTTCCATACACGTTCGAGCGGCGCGGCGAACGTTCGCTTGATGACGAACTCAAACGGCGCCGTCCCGGACCTCACTTTGCTGTCGCTCACGATTGATCTCCGTCGAAGGCGCGCGTCAGCGCGGCGATGTCGAATTTCTTCATGTGCAAAAATGCGTTGGTGACCCGCTTCACCTTGGCGTGGTCGGGGTCCACCAGCATGGCGTAGAGCACGGTGGGGACGACCTGCCAGGACAGGCCGAATTTGTCCTTCAGCCAGCCGCAGGCGATTTCCTTCCCGCCCTCGGTCAGCTTGCTCCAGAAATAGTCGACCTCCTGCTGGTTCTCGCAGGCGATTTGAAACGAGATCGCCTCGTCGAACTTGAATTGCGGGCCGCCGTTCAACGCAGCGAATTTCTGCCCTTCCAGCTCGAACTCGACCGCCATGACGGATCCTGCCGGCTTGCCGTGGATCTCCTGGCCTTCGTCGACGTAGCGGCTCACCTTGCCGATCTTCGAGTTCTTGAAGATCGAGCAATAGAACCTTGCCGCATCCTCGGCCTCGGTATCGAACCACAGGCAGGGATTGATCTTCTGCGAGGCGATTGGCATCGGCCTTCCTCGGTTCTGGGTTGATCTCTGGGCGGTCAGGCCGCGCTAGAATCGGGATGCGATCCGCAGCACGGCTGCTGTGCGTCTTCGCCGTACTCATCGTGGCGACGCACCCAAGCCATGGCCCAGGGCAGCTCGGCTTCGTCGCGGCCTTTGGGGGTGAGATCGAGCCAATTGTAGGCGCCGATGAGGATGTCGAGCCCGCGGGCGTATGCGGAATAGGTGTGAAAGACGGCGCCGGTCGGGTCCTTGTAGAAGACGCTCGCTCCGGGCATCTCGTCGCTTCCGATCTCTTCCTTTGCGTAGTTGTACTCGCCCTCGGAGCCGACTTGGTCGGCAGGAAACGACACGTGGTAGTCGAAGTTGAAGTCGCTGCCGAATGAGGAGACCCATTTGAAGCGCCAGCCCATGCGCCGCTTGAAGGCTTCGATCTCCGGGAGAGGCGCGCGCGAGACCACGACGAATGCCACGTCGCGCTGCGACAGGTGGGCAATGGCGCCGTCGAAATGGTCGGCGAGATAAGAGCAGCTGGGGCAGCCTTCCTCCCAGCCCGGGCCAAGCATGAAATGGTACACCACGAGCTGGCTCTTGCCATCGAAGAGCTCGGCAAGCGTCTTCTTGCCGTCAGGCGTGTCGAAAACGTAAGGCTTGTCCACCTTGACCCACGGCAGCTTGCGACGCTCGGCGCTCAACTGGTCGCGTGCCCGCGTGAACTCTTTCTCCTTGGCGAGAAACGCCTTGCGCTGAGCGGTCCATTCGCTCTGGGAGACGATCTTGTGCTGCAACATGTGCAACTCCATTGGTCGGAACTCGGGATGCTCAATTGGACTTGGGCGTCATCCAGCCGACGCCGGCGCCGCCGGGCTGCATGAGGATCGCGATCCGGCCGACGCCCGGGACATCGAAGATCGGCTTCATCAGCTTGGCGCCGGCCTTGACCGCCTTGGCGACGCGCTTGTCCACGTCGTCGACGGCAAGATAGGACATCCAACTCTCCGGCACGCCGTCGAACTCGGGGCCTATTCAGCTCGAACAGGCCGCCGACATTCTTGCCGCCCGCCTTGGCGAGCCAATAGGTGCCCCAATCCATCTTCATGGGCTCGAAGGTCCAGCCGATGGCATCGCGGTAGAAGCGCTTGGCGCCCTCGATGTCTCTGGTCATCAATTCATTCCAGCAGAAGCTGCCGTGGAAGCTTTCGCTCGACGCCTTTGCGTCGTCTTCGCTGCGTTTACGAGCCGCTTGGGCCATGTCGCTCTCCTCTCCGGGTTACGAAAGATACTGCACGAGCTTGTCGAGGCATCCGCTCCAACCCTTGCGATGGTCGTCGCGGGCCTTTTCGTTGAAGAATTTCTCGTGATTGAGGGTTAGCAAGGATCCCGCGCCGTCAGGCTTGATCAGCACCGTGACCAGCGACACGCGCTCAGGCGTCGAACGCCATGCCCAGCTGAAGGACAGCCTCTCGTTCGGCACCACCTCGCGATAGACGCCGCTGACGTAGTGTTGTTCGCCGTCCTCGGTGCGGAAGCCGATGCTGTACTTGCCGCCGACGCGGACATCGAATTCAGCGTGCTCGACCGGCCCTGAATCGGGACCGAACCATCTCATGATTTTTTGGGGGTCCGTCCAGGCGGCGTAAACCGCTTCTGGCGAGGCTTTGAGCCGCCGCTTGAGGGTGAGACTGGGCTCGATGAGGACGTTGGCTGCGAGGGACATGACACTTCCTCTTCAAGAAACGCGGCAAGACGGTCCAGCCGCTCCGACCAGAAGCGCTGATAGTGGTTGAGCCAGCCCACGGCTTCCTGCATGGGCGCCGCGGCAAGCCGGCAGGACACGGTGCGGCCGGTCTTGTTCTTGATGATCAGGCCGGCGCCCGAAAGCACGTCGAGATGCTTCATGATCGCCGGAAGCGAGACGGGAAACGGCCGTGCCAGCTCGCTCACTGAAACGTTCTCGCGCTCGTCGAGTTGCGCCAGCAGCGCGCGGCGGGTCGGGTCGGCGAGCGCGGCGAAGGTGCGGTCGAGTGAAGCCTGTTGATACTTAACCATGTGGTTAAGTGTAGGAGGAGAAGGCCGGGTTGTCAACCGGCATGCATGCGGCAGGCAATGCGCGGCGTGCTTCATCTGAGCGCCGCTTGTTCCCGCCAGGGTCGTTGACAGCGGCGGATTGGCTTTTTATGGTCCGCCCGACCTAACAAGCGGCCGGTTGCCGGCCTGCTTTGTCCCCTTTTCCAGCAAGCGATGGATGCTTTGCCATGAAGATCAAGAATTCGCTCCGCGCGCTGCGCAAGCGCCATCGCAACAACCGCGTGGTCCGTCGGCGCGGGCGGCTCTACGTCATCAATAAGACCAACCGCCGCTACAAGGCGCGTCAGGGCTAACGCCACGATGCGCCCCGGGCCGAGCTTCTTCCTGAAGTCTCTAGGCGCGACGCAGCTCTTTCTCGCTGGTCTTCTGTTTGCGCTCATTCCGATGAGCGCACCCGCTCGCGCGGCCGATGATGTCATCGAAGCCCCACTAGACGACATCGAGCCGCCGGCGCAAATCGCGCCGGACGACGCCGAAGCGCCCGCCAACGACGACGTGATCGAGCCCGACGAGCTTGCGCCGGACGCGACGATGCGGCCCGACGTCAAGCAAGGCAGCGAGGGCGCGCCGCCGCCGCAGTCTGCCCAGGAAAGCAAACAGGACAAGCTCGACCCGCCGATCGGCGATCTGCCGCTGCAATCGCCCATCGACCGCCCCAAGGTGCTGGCGCAGCTCTATGAGCAGCTCGGCAAGGTGGCCGACGCCGAGGCGGCCGCGCCCATCATGGAGGCGATCCAGCGCATCTGGCGGCTTTCGGGCAGCGATACCGTCGACCTTTTGATGGCGCGCGCCGAGCGCTTCACCAAGGAAGACGACCTCGACCTTGCGCAGAAGATCATCGACGCGGCGGTCGACATGGCCCCGGACCAGGCAGAAGCCTGGGATCTCAGGGCCAAGATCAATTTTCTCAAGAAGGACTATGACGCCGCCATCGCCGACCTCAAACGCGCGCTCGATCGCGATCCGAAGCATTACGACGCGATGAGCGACCTTGGCGTGGTGTATGAGGCGATGGGCTCGAAGAAAGAGGCGCTCGAGGCCTATCGCAAGGCGCTCGCGGTCAATCCCTATTTGAGCGAGCCCAAGCGCGCGGTGGAGGAACTTCGCCGCGAGATCGAAGGCCAGGACATTTAGTCCGCCCGAGCGCTTCTAGAAGTCCTCGGTTTCGTCCCCGACGAAGGCAATGCGCAGCATGTTGGTGGCGCCGGGCGTGCCGAGCGGCACGCCGGCCGAGATGATGATGCGCTGGCCGGGCAGGGCGAAGCCTTCCTGGTAGGCGATGCGGCAAGCCTTGGCGACCATGTCGTCGAGGTCGCGGGGATCGTCCGTCAGAACGCAATGCAGCCCCCAGACCAGTGCGAGCTTGCGTCCGGTGGTGGGAATCGGCGTGAGAGCGATGATCGGCTGTTGCGGGCGCTCGCGGGCGGCGCGGAGGCTGGTCGCCCCCGAGGCCGTGTAGCAGACGATCGCCGCGAGGTTGAGCGTCTCCGCCACGGTGCGGGCCGCCGCCGAGATCGCGTCGGCGCCGGTCGCCTCGGGGCCGATGCGCTGGGCGTGAATGATCGCCTCGTAGAGCGGGTCGCGCTCGACCTCGATGGCGACGCGGTCCATGGTGGCCACGGCCTCGACCGGATATTTGCCGACCGCGGATTCGGCCGACAGCATCACCGCGTCGGCGCCCTCGAACACGGCGGTGGCGACGTCGGAGACTTCGGCGCGGGTGGGGGCTTGCGCGTAGATCATCGACTCCAGCATCTGGGTGGCGACCACCACCGGCTTGCCGGCATTGCGCGCCGCGCGGGTGATCTGCTTCTGCAGCCCGGGGACTTTCTCGACCGGCATCTCAACGCCAAGATCGCCGCGCGCCACCATGATGGCGTCCGAGAGTTCGATGATCTCCTGAAGGTGATTGAGCGCCGACGGCTTCTCGATCTTGGCCAGGATGGAAGAGCGGCCGCGAGCCAGCTTGCGCGCCTCGGCGATGTCCTCGCCACGCTGCACGAAGGACAGCGCGATCCAGGCGACGCCGAGCGACATGGCGAAGTCGACATCGGCGCGATCTTTTTCGGTCATGGCGCCGAACGGAAGCACGGTGTCGGGCAGGCTGATGCCCTTGCGGCTCCCGAGCACGCCGCTGGTCATCACCTCGGCGTCGATCCTGACGTCACTCGACTCGACGATGCGCAACTTGAACTTGCCGTCGTCGAGCAGCATGGTATGGCCGGGCTGCACGGCCTGGAAGATCTCGGGATGCGGCAGGTGCACGCGCCCCAGGCCGCCCACCGACTCGCGCCGGACGAAGCTCACCACGTCGCCTTCGGTGAGCCTGATCGCGCCGGATTCGAATTTGCCGATGCGGAGCTTGGGTCCCTGGAGATCGACCAGGATGCCGATGGGGCGCGAGAACTCGGTCTCGAGCTTGCGCACCGCGGCATGGATGTCGCGCAGGCCGTCATGCGTGGCGTGGCTCATGTTCACGCGAAACACGTCGGCGCCCGCCTCGAATAGGCGGCGCATTGTCTCTTCGTTGTTGGAGGCAGGACCGAGCGTGGCGACGATCTTGACCCGGCGATTGCGCCTCATTGGGACTTCGCTTCGCCCTCGGGATCAGTCAGGCGAACGGTCCAGTCGCGCTCTTCGCCGGTATCGACTTCGAAGAAGCCGGTGCGTTTGTAGCCCCGCTTCACGCAGTCCTTGGTGTCGCGAACGGTGAACGACTTGTCGTCAGTGCACATATAAAGAGTGCCGGCCCATTCGCCGCCCCGGTCGTAGTCGACGGCATGGATGTAGTAGAAGCGGCCGATCAGCACGCCCTTGAGCAAGGTCTCGCAAGTATGCGAGGCGATGTTCCACCAGCCCTCGGTGGCCCAGCCTTCGGCGTCCTTGTAACCGATGGCGACGCCGACCCGGCTTGCCGTGGTGTTGCACAGCTTGAGATCGGCGAGAGCGGGGGACGCCCCGAGCCAGGCGAAGGTTGCAAGCCCGGCCGCAAGGGAAGCACCGAGCCGTCGTCCCCGTGCAAAGGGGACTGGCACGGCTCTGGCCGTGGTCCGGATCGAGTGGAAGCCAAGCATCATCCCTCTAAGAGCCTGTAATCACGGTTAAAGAATGTCAAACAATAGCACTGAATTGGTTGCGTTTGTCTCAACCCGTGGCGAATTATAGACCTTGCCGTGCCCGGCAAAAGACCCACGGAAAATCATCGGTAATTGCGTCGCAACCTAGGCCGGTTTCAAGCTTTTTTCTTGCCCGGGGCCCCGCCAGGGGGGCAAGTAAGGGGACGCGAGCGCGGGGTCGCGTGGAGCTAAGACTGGACACTCTTCACCAAGAAGACTTGGGCACCAAGCCCTATCGGAGCATCGACGGGGACCCCTCGACCGGCCTTCTCATCCTCTGCGACCACGCCGAGAACACCATCCCGCAAGGCTACG
This sequence comes from uncultured Alphaproteobacteria bacterium, assembly GCA_963776235.1. Taxonomy (GTDB): domain Bacteria; phylum Pseudomonadota; class Alphaproteobacteria; order Rhizobiales; family Methyloligellaceae; genus Methyloceanibacter. Next base: position 78,438 of record CAVZLT010000003.1, on the reverse strand, counting down.
GCACGCTCGGGCTTAGGGCCGAGGACCTTCACCGCCACATCGCCTACGACTTGGGCGCCGCGCAAGTGGCCGAGCATCTGGCAAAGGCGCTGGGCGCGCCGGCCATCCTTTCCAGTTTTTCCCGCCTCCTGATTGACCCCAATCGCGGGCTCGACGACCCGACGCTCATCATGCAGATCTCCGACGGGCTCGTCGTGCCGGGCAATGTAGATCTGGCGGCGGCAGAGATCGAAGCCCGTATCGCGCGCTATTACCGGCCGTACCACGCGGCGATCGAGCAGGCCGTCGATGCGGCGATCGCCGCCGGCAAGCCGCCCGTGCTTATCTCGGTGCACAGCTTCACCCAGGCCTGGAAGGGCGTGCCGCGCCCTTGGGCGGTCGGAGTGCTGTGGGACAAGGACCCGCGATTGGCGCTCGCTTTGCTCGAAGGCTTGCGCGCCATCCCGGACATCGAGGTTGGCGACAATGTTCCTTATTCGGGCCAACTCAAGGGCGATACGCTTTATTGCCACGGGACGATGCGCGGCTTGGCGCATGCTCTGGTCGAGGTCCGTCAGGATCTGATCCTAGGACCCGAGGGCCAGAAGCAATGGGCGATGCGGCTCGCCAAGGTGCTCGGCACGGTGCTGAGCGAGCCGGGCAGCGCGCTGCATGCGATCGAGCTGCACGGCTCGCATACCGACATTGCGCCGCGCGGCGCGCCCGCCAAGAAAGGAACGCCGCCAATGGACGACAAGACCGAGATCGAGCTCGAAGCTGCCGCTTTCCGGCGCCTCGTCGCGCATCTGCGCGAGCGCGCCGACGTGCAGAATATCGATCTCATGGAGCTCGCCGGCTTCTGCCGCAATTGCCTCGCCGACTGGTATCGGGAGGCCGCCGCCGCGAAAGGCTTGCCGCTCAGCAAGGAGCAGGCGAGGGAGATCGTCTACGGCATGGCCTATGACGCGTGGAAGGCCAAGTATCAGACGGAAGCGCCCGCCAAGCCGCGCAAGCGCACGGGCTGACAGTCTCTCTGCCTTCAACCGGGGCGCGCTTTGGATAAGCGGGATAAGTCGGCGCGCGCCTTGCCGCGCCAAATCCAAGCGACCTAAGCTTGGCCGAATCCGAATCACAAATCTCGCGGGGGGACGTCACAGTGCAGCTCCAGACATCAGCCAAGGACCAGCTTCGTACCATCGTCGCCCGCATCGAGCGGCTGGAGGAGGAGAAGGCGGCGCTCGCCACCGATCTGCGCGAGGTCTATGCCGAGGCCAAGGGCAACGGCTTCGACGTGAAGGCGCTGCGCACGGTGATTCGTCTGCGCAAGCAGGACGAGACCAAGCGGCGCGAGGAAGAGGCCGTGCTGACGACCTATCTGCATGCGCTCGGCATGGCCGAGGCCGAAGCGGCCTAGCTCTCTCTCAGGTCATAGGCGATCGATCATGGCCGGGCTTGTCCCGGCCATTCACGTCTTTTCCTGCATGAAGGATGCTAGCGGGTGCTCTGGGCGAGGCGCGTCGGAGCGGCAGCCTGCGGCTGCACCTCCGCATAGATGCTTCTGATCGCTTGCCCGGAGAAGCGCTGGGACGCTGCCAGGCTGACATAGCCCGAGCTCTTGCGCAGTGTGAGCGCGGTCGGCTGGTCCATGTCGTCGAACAGATAGTCCAGGTTCTGCTGATCAGGCGGGCTGAGCGGCGCCACGGTGCGGCTATAGGTGACCGACGCGTCGGTCATCAGCCCGGCGATCTCGAAGGGAACGTAGGCCAGCGCGTCGGGATGGTCATCGTCGGCCTCTGGCCCGCTCACGACCTCGGCGTCCTCATAGGTGGGCAGGGGCGCGGCGGTCGGCTTGGGCGGCTTGTGACCGAAGAAGGGCAGCGACATGCCGCCGGCGCTGGCATAGGTGAAGAGCTTGGCCGGAGGCGTGCCAGGCTCGTGGGGGTCCTCGGCGATCACAGGCGGGGCAACAGAAGCGAGCACCGGCTGCGGCGTATCGGTTTCGGTTTCGGCATCGCTCTCGGCCTCGGCGAACACGTCGGTGTCGGGCGCGGGCTGCCACTTCGCCTTGGCGGAGGGCGTCGCCGCAGCGAACATGGTCTTGTTGACCATGCCGTTGGCGAGGGCGAGCTTGTAATCGGCCGGCGTGATCGGCTTGCCGTCGGTCGGCAGATATCTGGTCCTGCCGTTGGGGAAGAGCGCCGCAAGCTCGAGCCGCGGGATGCGCGGCCACATGCGCACATTGCCGGTGTCGACGTGGACGAAGGGGATGCCGGAGGTCGGGTAATAGCCGACGCCGCCATGCTCCTGGATCAGCGCGGAGTTGCGCAGAACCTTTACGGGAACGTCGGGAAAGGTGATATCGGCGGCCTTGCCGAGGATATGCTGGCTGCGCTTTGCCTGACCGCCGCCCTTCTTCCGCAGCGATTCGTTGGTCTGCGCGGTACGAAGGCCGCAGATGAGATTGACCGGCACGTTCGAGCCGAGCTGCTTGTGCAGGGTCCAGATCAAGTCGATCAAAGCGGGGTCCATGTTGATTTCTTTGTCGGCCCGCCAATCGCGCATAAAGTGATTGAGCTGCTTCAATGCAGCATCGTCGTATTTGCCGTCACGCTTGAAGGTGACGGTGATGTCTTCCTTGGTGTGGATGTTGTACATCGAGAGGGTGCGCGTCTCGCCCAGGGCATCGGCCCGATAGGCGGTCGCCGTGCACCACGCCCCAGCGGAAAGCAGCACGAGGCTTGCGCCAAGCACGACGCGACGTGCGACACTCCCCCGGATTCGCATCCCCGCCTTACGCCTTTCCCTCGCCGGCCTTCCCGATGCCGGCTCCCCGTGAGGTGCGGACCCTCAGGCCACGCACGCGGGCAGCATCCCTTCCATGCCGTCCGTTAAGGTTGAGTATTAGCCAAATTGCGGGAAAAACAAGGCGAACGGGTTAAGCCTGCACGGATTCTCGTCGTAGAGTTAACAGGATTTCCCCAAGTTTTTCACGATGCTACAGCCGACGCTACAGCTTCAGAGCGGCCGCCATGCGCGCATCGTGGCCGTAAATGTCCTCGTAAGTTGAAATGGACCCGTCATCGTTAATCTTCAGCGTGAAATAGGTGATGTAGACGGGGATTTTCTGCCGAAGCGCGATGTGCTGGTCGTAACCGGTGTCGACCGCCGACATGGTCCGCGCCTGGCTCCAATTCTGGTCCTCTTTCAACAGCACGGCGGCCAGCTGATCCGGGTCTTGCACCCGCATGCAGCCGTGGCTTTCCGCCCGCACCGGGTTGGCGAACAGGAATTTCTGCGGCGTGTCGTGCATGTAGACGTCGTGCTTGTTGGGGAACACGAATTTCACGCGGCCGAGCACGTTGGCGGGTCCCGGCGGCTGGAACAGCTCGAGGGTACGGATGTCCACCCGGTTCCAATCGATCGAGGCGGGATCGAGCTCCCGGCCGGCATATCTGATGCGCAAATCGTGACGCTGAAGCACGGCGGTGTTCCAGCCGCCACCGCCCCACCAGGAGGCCTCCTCCCGGAGATAAGGCCTGATCTCCTCGACCTTGATCGAGGTCGGCACGTTCCAGAACGGACCGAACACGATCTCCTGCATGTCCTTGGAGAAGATCGGCGTCTGCTTGTCGACTTTGCCGACCACGACACGCGTGGTGTGGATGGGCTTGCCGTCCGACATCACGCGCAGCATGAATTCGGGGATGTTGACGTTCACATAGAACGAGCCGAGGTCATGCGGCAGCCAGCGCCAGCGCTCCATGTTGATCAGCACGGATCTGATGCGCGCGGTGCTGCCGACCTGGCGCGGGCGCTGCCCGCCGCTATTGAGCAGTTGCCGCGTGCCGGCGCCGACCATGCCGTCGGGCATCGAACCGTGCGCGAGCTGAAATTTCCGCACGGCGTCGAGCACCTGCTCATCGAAGCTCGTTGCGTCCGCGGTTTCCGACGGAAGGTCGAGCCGCTTGCGCAGGAGCGCAACCTGCTCATCCACCACGCCGAGCTTCAGCACCGGGCCGTCCGGAATGATGACGGCCGGCTGTGACGAAACCTCGGTCTTGCCGCCTCGGAGCTCGATCAGCTTCTGCCTGAGCGCCTCGAATTGCGGCTGATCCGGCTGGAAGCTCCGCAAATAGGCGGCCGGATCCGAGCGAATGGCGATCGACTCGATCACCTCGGACGGGTTGGGCAGAACGAGGTCGGGGTCGAGATTGGGAGAGAGCCGCGAGGGGTTGATCCTGCCGCCGCGCGCATCGCGCGCGTAGCCGAGCACGGCGTAGCTGATCTTGAGCTCGGCATCGGCGAGCCATTGGGTGGCGCTTGGCCCCGAGCCGGTGAACTCGGCGAGGTTCGGCAGCGGATAATCCGAGGCGCGAAGCCCGTAATCGTCGGCCTGCTCGATCTCGGCAATGACGGCCTTGCCGCGCTCGGTCAGGCCGTGCTCATCGACCCACAGCGTGGGTTGGTCGGCAACCGCGTAATATTCGACCAGCGCCCCCTGCTCAGCCTTCTTGCTGTTGGTGGTGGTGGTGAATTTCTCCGACAGGTTGGCCTGCACGGCAATGCGGATCGCTTCGGCCCGGGTGATCAGGGCTTGCGGCGCATCGGGCTCGACCGCGCGCGCGGGCAGGCTTGCCGAGACCGCCAGAAGCAAGGCCAACGCGACACAGACTATAGCCCTCATGCATGTCCCCCGTGGCCAACTCGACCGTGACTCGGCCGAAATGGCTTCGCTCCCCCCGTGCGTCGCCAGTGTGCGAAGCGAAGGTAAAATTTCCCCGTCACGCTTTCCCCCGGGCGTGGCATTCGCGGCAAACCCATGAGGATGGTTAATTTGGTCTCGCCTCGAGCCCGATCTCGCGCATCTTGCGGTAGAGGGTCGACCGGCCGATGCCGAGTCGCCGGGCGATCTCCGTCATCCTGCCGCGATAGCGGCCGAAGGCGAGCCGGATCATGTCGGCTTCGACGGCTTCGAGCGAGCGGATGTCGCCGGAGTCGCTGAGCGCCGGAATGCCGATCGCGTCCTTGCCGTTGGCCTGCGGCACGTGAATGGTGGCGGGGGTGCCTGCGGATTCGCCCAGCATCACCGGACCCTCGATGCGCGGCGTCGGATCTTTCGGCGCGGGTGCCGGCGGCACGGTCACGGCATAGCCCTCGACATGCGCCGCGATCTGCGGGAACTCGTTCACCGACAGCATCGGCGTGTCGGCCAACACGACGGCGCGGAACACCGCGTTCTCCAACTGGCGGATATTGCCGGGCCAGCTATAGCGGCACAGCATGCCGATCGCGTCCGCGTCGATGCCGTCGATCCGCTTGCCTTCCTCGGCGGCGAAGCGCGCGATGAAGTGGCGCACCAGCTCCGGCACGTCTTCGAGCCGCTCCCTGAGCGGGGGCACCCAGATGGGGAACACGTTCAGCCGGTAATAGAGATCCTCGCGGAAGCGGCCTTCGCCGACGAGGCTGATCAGATTCTGGTTGGTCGCCGAGATCAGGCGGAAGTCGACCTTGACCTTGTGCTTGCCGCCGACGGGATCGATCTCGCCGTCTTGCAGGGCGCGCAACAGCTTCACCTGGGCGTCAAGCGGCAGCTCGCCGATCTCGTCGAGGAACAGCGTGCCCCCATCGGCTTCGAGGAATTTGCCGGTGCGTTTCTCGACAGCGCCGGTGAAGGAGCCTTTCTCGTGGCCGAACAGGATGCTCTCGACCAGATTCTCAGGGATGGCGCCGCAATTGACGGTGACGAAGGGCTTGGATTTGCGGGCACTTTCGCCTTGGATGGCGCGAGCGATCAGCTCCTTGCCGACGCCAGATTCGCCTTCAATCAGCACCGGGATGGTGGAGTTGGCAGCCCTGTGGCCGAGCTCCAGCACGCGCTTCATGGCATCGCTGCCGGCGATCAGGTCGGTGAAGCCAAGCTCGCCGCGGGCGGAGGCCTTCATGCGCACCAGCTCGCCGGCCAGCGCCTCGATCTTGAGCGCGTTCTTGATGGAGACTTCGAGCCGCTCGGGACTCACCGGCTTGACCACGAAGTCGACGGCGCCGGCGCGCATCGCCGTGATGGCGGCGTCGATGCTGCCATGAGCGGTCTGCACGATGGCCGGTGGCTTGCGGGGCAAAGAGCGCATGGCGGAGAGAACGGCTAGGCCGTCGGTGCCCGGCATGACGAGGTCGAGCAGGACAAGGCAGATCTCCCCCGTGTTGTCGGCCTTGAGCGCGTCGAGCGCCCTATCGCCGCTATCCGCCGTGGCGACGCTATAGCCGAACCGCTTGATGGTCTCTTCGAGAATACGACGTTGAGCAGGGTCGTCGTCGACGACCAATACGCGCTTAGGCATGACGCTGGACTCGCTACGTTACGCTACAACCCACATGACGGAGGACAGCGGGGCGTCGAACATGTGCCCGGTCGAAGCACGCTGCTCCTGTGCCAAAATTGTGCAGTCGAAGGGTAAACATCCCCTTTATCGAAGTACGATTTTGGTGAAGCCGTGGTCTTGCGGTCCTCGAAAAGGACCAAAACACGTGGTCGATGGCCCTTGCAGGGCCGCGTCTGCCCTCCCACACTAGAGACCTGCTCACCGACAGCGAGGTTCACCCTTTCCATGCTGCCTAAACTCCGCAATTGGCCTGAACACCCTCTTTTCGCCACGTCCGCCTCAACCAAGGGCGAGGCGAAGCCGGCCAAGACCGCCGAGGCGGGGGGCAAGGTGAAGCTCGGCAAATTGCCGGAATGGAATCTCGCCGATCTTTATCAGGGGCCGGAGTCGCCGAAGCTCAAGGCCGACCTCGAAACCTCCGAGCGGGCGGCCGACGCCATGCAGGAGCGCTATGCCGGCAAGCTTGCCGCGCTGCTCGACGGCGGCAAGGGCGGCGCGCATCTCGCGCAAGCCGTGCGCGAGTTCGAGGCGCTGAACGACGTGCTCGGCCGCGTCGTCTCCTATGCGAGCCTGCTCTACGCGGCTGACACCTCGGACCCCAAGCGGCAGAAATTCTTCGGCGACATCCAGGAGAAGATCACCGCGATTTCCTCCAAGCTGCTGTTCTTCCCGCTCGAGCTCAACCGGCTCGACGACGCGATGCTCGAGACGGCGATGGCCAAGTCTGAGCTCGGCCATTACCGGCCGTGGTTCGAAGATCTGCGCAAGGAGAAGCCCTATCAGCTCGAGGACAAGCTCGAGCAGCTGTTCCACGAGAAGGCGGTGACGGCGCGCGGCGCCTGGGACCGGCTGTTCAACGAGACGATGACGGCGCTCCGATTCGAGGCCGACGGAGAGAGGCTCAGCCTCGAGCCCACCTTGAACCGGCTGCTCGATCAGGACGGCAACAAGCGCCGCGAGGCTGCCCAGGCTCTGGCGAAGGTGTTCAAGGACAATGTGCGGCTGTTCACGCTGATCACCAACACGCTGGCCAAGGACAAGGAGATTTCCGACCGCTGGCGCGGCTTCGTCGACGTCGCCGACTCGCGCCATCTCGCCAACCGGGTCGAGAAGGAGGTGGTCGATGCGCTGGTCGCCGCCGTGCGCGCGGCCTATCCGCGCATCTCGCATCGCTATTACGCCATGAAGGCGCGCTGGCTCGGCAAGAAGACGCTCGAGCATTGGGATCGCAACGCGCCGCTGCCCGACGAGCCGAAGCAGGTGATCGGCTGGGACGCCGCGCAGAAGACCGTGCTCACGGCCTACGGCGATTTCTCCCCGCGCATGGCCGACATCGCCGGCCAGTTCTTCGCCAAAGGCTGGATCGATGCGCCGGTGCGCGAGGGAAAATCTCCCGGCGCCTTCTCGCATCCGACGGTGCCGAGCGCGCACCCCTATATCCTGCTCAACTATCAGGGCAAGCCGCGCGACGTGATGACGCTCGCGCATGAGCTTGGCCACGGCGTGCATCAGGTGCTCGCCAATGTGCAAGGGCCGCTGATGGCGCCGACGCCGCTGACGCTGGCCGAGACGGCGAGCGTGTTCGGCGAGATGTTGACCTTCCGCAAGCTGCTCGACCAAGCGCCGACCCCGCGTGAGCGAAAGGCGCTGCTCGCGTCCAAGGTCGAGGACATGATCAACACGGTGGTCAGGCAGATCGCGTTCTATAGTTTCGAACGCCGGGTGCACACCGAGCGGCGCGAGGGCGAACTGACCAGCGACCGGCTCGGCGAGATCTGGCTCGAGGTGCAGCGCGAGAGCCTCGGCCCGGCCATCGAGCTCAAGCCCGGCTACGAGACCTTCTGGTGCTACATCCCGCATTTCATCCACGCGCCGTTCTACGTCTATGCCTATGCCTTCGGCGATTGCCTGGTGAACTCGCTCTATGCCGTCTACGAGAAGGCGGAGAAGGGCTTCGCCGAGCGTTATCTCGACATGCTCGCGGCGGGCGGCACCAAGCACCACAAGGAGCTGCTGGCGCCGTTCGGGCTCGACGCGTCCGACCCGAATTTCTGGTCGATGGGGCTCAAGGTGATCGAGGGCCTGATCGACGAGCTCGAAGCCATGGATAAGACGGCGATCGCCAAGCATTAGGGCGGGCCTCGCCCCTGCGGAGAGGTTGACGGAGAGGGGTTGAGGCGGTGGAGTCGCGATAGCGGGTTGAGGGGGGTTTATCGCGGTGACGCAGGTTTCTCTGGTTCCCATTTTATTGTGGGTCGCGGCGCTCGCTTGCGCGGGCATCGCGATCTGGCGCGAGCCGCGTCCGGTCTTGCCGAGCTTCGCGGTCGACCGGCTGCTGCGCTATGTGTTCCTGTTCCCGCTCGGCGTGCAGGGCCTGTGGGCCTTTGTCGGTCATGTGTTTTTCGCCAAGCAGGCTGCCGCGTCGATCGGCTGGGCCACGAGCCCCTTCCAATATGAAGTCGGAGTCGCCAATCTCGGGCTCGGTCTCGCCTGCATCTATGCCGCCTTCAAGGGCTTCGAGGCGCGGGTGGCCGCCGGCATTGTCGCCGCCTGCTTCCTGCTCGGCGCCGGCATCGGCCACATCAGAGACATTGTCACGACAGGAAATCTCGCACCGGGCAATGCCGGGCCGATCATGCTCACCGATTTTCTGACACCCATCGCCGTTTTCGCGCTGCTGTTCTTTGCAAGCGACAGGTGGAAGCCGAAGTCGGCGGCGACGCTTGCGCTCGAGGCCGAGCTCGATATCGCCCGCAAGGCGATGCGCGATTATCGCCAGGCCTTGAGCCAACTCGGCAAGGACTGAGATCGCGTCGCCCCAGCCGGCCTGGATGCAAAAGTCGCGGCGGGCGGTATACCGGGATTGGGGCTCCTATATGAAGGGGACCCTTGGTCACGCGTGAAGGCCCGCGAAGTTCCCCCATGAACGACAGCCCCTCCGACAAGGAGAAGAATCGACTGAGCGCGCGGGCGCTGCGCTACGGCAAGGTCGGCGCCAATGTCGGCGGCGTGGCGGCGCGCATCGCCGGACGGCGTCTGTTCGGGCTCGAGCCCGAGCGCGACAAGGATGCCGCCGCGCTCGCCGCGGCGCTTGGCGGACTGAAAGGCCCGATCATGAAGGTGGCGCAGCTGCTCGCCACCATCCCCGAAGCGCTGCCGGCCGAATATGCCGCCGAGCTTGGCCAGCTCCAAAGCCAGGCGCCGCCGATGGGCTGGCCGTTCGTGCGCCGGCGCATGGCGGCGGAGCTCGGGCCCGATTGGGAAGCGAAGTTCGCAAGCTTCGAGCATGAAGCCGCGGCGTCGGCCTCGCTCGGCCAGGTGCATCGCGCGCGCTCGCACGATGGCCGCGCGCTTGCCGCCAAGCTGCAATATCCGGACATGCAGTCCGCCGTCGAGGCCGACCTCGCCCAGCTTTCGATCCTGTTCTCGATCCATCGCCGCATGAGCCCGGCGATCGAGACCTCCGAGATGCTGAAGGAGATTTCGGCGCGGCTGCGCGAGGAGCTCGATTACGATCTCGAGGCCCGCCACACCCGGCTCTACGGCATCATCTTTCAGGACGATCCGCTGATCCGCGTGCCGGAGATCGTGCCGGAGCTTTCCACCAGGCGGCTGCTCACCATGACGTGGCTCGAAGGGCGGCGGCTGCTCGACTACACGGGGCGTCCGCTCGAGGAGCGCAACCAGATCGCCCGCGCCATGTTCCGCGCCTGGTGGTACCCGTTCAGCCATTACGGGGTGATCCACGGCGACCCGCATCTCGGCAATTACACCGTGTTCGAGGACGGCGAGGGCAGGGCGGCCGGGATCAACCTGCTCGACTATGGCTGCATGCGCACCTTCGCGCCGAAATTCATCCAAGGGGTGATCGATCTCTATCACGGCCTGCTCAGAGGAGAGCGCGCGCTGGTCGTGCACGCCTACGAGACCTGGGGCTTCGGCGGGCTCTCCAACGAGCTGATCGACATTCTCAATATCTGGGCGAGGTTCATCTACGGCCCGATGCTCGACGACCGGGTGCGGACCATCGCCGATCAAGTCAGCCCCGGCATGTATGGGCGCCAGGAAGCCTTCAGGGTGCATCAGGGCTTGCGCGACAAGGGACCGGTCAAGGTGCCGCGCGAATTCGTCTTCATGGATCGCGCCGCGATCGGGCTCGGCGGGGTGTTCCTGCATCTCGGGGCCGAGCTGAATTATCACCGGCTGTTCGAGGATACGATCGCCGGCGCCGACCTCGCCGATGTGGCGGAGCGCCAGCGCGCGGCCTTCACCGAAGCCGGCGTGCCGCTGCCCGAGGGTTCGTAGTTCCGGGTCGTATCGCCCTGGCCTCGCGCTTTGAGGCGACCCAACTCACCCACTCTCGTCATCCCGGCGAAAGCCGGGATCCAGGGCAGCAGGCTCGGAGCGAGCGGCTCTGGAATACCGGCTTGCGCCGGTATGACGGAGTTCGTGGTTTGCTCAGGAAACGCCAACCCCCTCTCGGCCCGCAGGTGTGGAAGGACCGAATGTTGCCCCGCGTCCCGGTTTTTGCTATTTCCCGCGGGGAGAGGCAATAAAGCGAGCGTCAGAGGGGAGTGGAATGCATATCGACCCGAACGAGTGCCATCCGGCGATGGACTACGCCGAGCACCAGAAGACCTACAAGCTGTTCACCAAGCTCACGCTGGTGACCATTGTCGGCGTGGCTGCGCTCATGGCGTTCCTCTACATCTTCGTGGTTTGAGCCGCCTGAAGGTTCCCGCCTGATAGCGGCGTCACAACGCCGCTTCCTTTAGCCTTCGACATCGTTTCGCACGGGCGCTAGCCTCTCGCCCGGCGCATTGCTTGAGCCTTGGAGCCTCGGATGGTCGCGATCGGCGTGCCCGCGGAAAGTCAGGATGAGCCGCGGATCGGGCTGACGCCCGAGACGGTCAAGAAGCTCGTCAAGGCGGGCGCCAGCGTCACGCTGCGCTCCGGCGCGGGGCTACGGTCGCATTTCTCCGACGACGACTACAAGGCGGCCGGTGCCACGATCGCCGCGTCGGACCAGGATGCGGTCGCGGGCGCCGATATCGTGCTCACGGTGCGGCGGCCGAGCGCGGACCTCGCCAGCAAGATGAAGAAGGGCGCGGCGCTGATCGGCATGCTCGACCCGTTCTCCGATGCCGAGGGTCTCGACGCGTTGGCCAAGTCGGGCGTCGCGCTGTTCGCCATGGAGCTGATGCCGCGCATCAGCCGCGCGCAGAGCATGGACGTGCTGTCGTCGCAGTCGAACCTCGCCGGCTACAAGGCGGTGGTGGATGCGGCTGCCGCGTTCGAGCGCGCGCTGCCGATGATGATGACGGCGGCCGGCACGGTGCCCGCCGCGCGCGTGTTTGTCATGGGCGTCGGCGTCGCCGGCTTGCAAGCCATCGCCACGGCGCGCCGCCTCGGCGCCATCGTCACCGCGACCGACGTGCGCCCGGCGGTCAAGGAGCAGGTCGCCTCGCTCGGCGCGAAATTCATCGCGGTGGAGGACGAGGAGTTCAAGCAGGCCGAGACCTCGGCCGGCTACGCCAAGGAGATGTCCGACGCCTATAAGCAGAAGCAGGCGGCGCTCGTCGCCGAGCACGTGAAGAACCAGGACATCGTCATCACCACCGCGCTGATCCCCGGCCGGCCGGCGCCCAAGCTGATCTCCAAGGCGATGATCGAGAGCATGCGTCCCGGCTCGATCATCGTCGATCTCGCGGTCGAGCGCGGCGGCAACGCGGAGCTGGCGAAGCCCGGCGAGACCGTCGAGCACAATGGCGTGCGCATCATGGGCAAGCTCAATCTGCCCGGTTTGGTGCCGGTCAACGCCTCGAGCCTCTATGCGCGCAATCTGCAAGCCTTCGTCGAGCCGCTGATCGACAAGACCACGAAAGCGCTTGCCATCAATTTCGACGACGAGCTGGTCAAGGGCACGCTGATCGCGAAGGACGGCAAGATCGTCAACGCCATGATTGCCGAGCGGCTCGGCGGCAGCGGCAAGGCGCAAGCGGCGTCGCCGGTGACGGGCGCCGCCGACGGAAATGGCAAGAAAACTGCCGCGAAACGGCCGGGCAAGGGAGCCAAACCATGACCAGACGGCGTTGCGGCCTCGCGCTTCTCTTCCTCTTGGGTGTTGTGTTGGCTGAAGCGGCGCTGCTCGGCACGGCCTATGCGCAAGACGCGGCGGCGCCCGAGGGCGGACATGAATTCGTGTTCCGCTTCTCGATCTTCGTGCTGGCGATCTTCGTCGGCTATTACGTGGTGTGGAGCGTGACGCCGGCGCTGCACACCCCGCTGATGTCGGTGACCAACGCCATCTCCTCGGTGATCGTGGTGGGCGCTCTGCTCGCCGTCGCGGTGGAAAGCGCCGAGGCGGTCGGTGCGTCAGGTCACCTCACCGCCAAGCTGCTCGGCCTCGCCGCGCTGATCATGGCGAGCGTCAATATTTTCGGCGGCTTCCTCGTCACGCAGCGCATGCTCAGCATGTATCAGAAGAAAAAGAAATGAGCTCAGATCTCGTCGCGCTGCTCTATCTCGTCGCCGGCGTCCTGTTCATCCTGGCGCTGCGCGGGCTGTCGTCGCCCGAGACCTCGCGGCGGGGGAATTATCTCGGCATGGCCGGCATGGCCATTGCCGTGCTCACCACGCTCGCCGTGGCGGCGCCCGAGCAGCCTCTGACCTGGGCGATGATCATCGGCGGCATCGCGGTCGGCGGCGGCATCGGCGCGGTGATCGCGCGGCGCATCCCCATGACGGCGATGCCGGAGCTGGTCGCGGCGTTTCATTCGCTGGTCGGCCTGGCGGCGGTGCTGGTGGCGGCCGCCGCCTTCTACGCGCCGGAAGCCTTCGGCATCGGCGTGCCCGGCGCGATCCACACGCAAAGCCTGGTCGAGATGTCGCTCGGCACGGCCATCGGCGCCATCACCTTCACCGGCTCGATCATCGCCTTCCTCAAGCTTTCGGGCCGCATGTCGGGCAAGCCGATCATCCTGCCGGCGCGCCATCTCCTGAATATCGGCCTCGCGCTCGCGTTGGTCGCCTGCATCGTGATGTTCTGCCGCGAGCAGTCGCCGGTCTATTTCTGGGCGATCGCGGCGCTGTCCTTCCTGCTCGGCATCCTGATCATCGTGCCGATCGGCGGCGCCGACATGCCGGTGGTGATCTCGATGCTGAACTCCTATTCGGGGTGGGCGGCGGCAGGCATCGGCTTCACGCTGGGCAATTCGGCGTTGATCATCACCGGCGCTCTGGTCGGCTCGTCGGGCGCGATCCTCTCCTACATCATGTGCAAGGGGATGAACCGCTCCTTCATCAGCGTGATCCTCGGCGGATTCGGCGGCGAGGTTGCCGGCCCCGCCGCGGGCGGAGAGCAGAAGCCGGTCAAGCTCGGCTCGGCCGAGGACGCGGCCTATTTGATGAAGAATGCCAGCAAGGTGATCATCGTGCCCGGCTATGGCATGGCGGTGGCGCAGGCCCAGCACGCCTTGCGCGAGATGGCCGACGGGCTGAAGAAGGCCGGCGTCGAGGTCAAATATGCGATCCATCCGGTGGCGGGCCGCATGCCGGGTCACATGAACGTGCTGCTCGCCGAGGCGAACGTGCCTTACGACGAGGTGTTCGAGCTCGAGGACATCAACAGCGAGTTCGCCCAAGCCGACGTCGCCTACGTGATCGGCGCCAACGACGTGACCAACCCCGCAGCCGAGGACGACCCGTCATCGCCGATCTACGGCATGCCGGTGCTGCAAGTGTGGAAGGCCGGCACGGTGCTGTTCAACAAGCGGTCGCTGGCGTCGGGTTATGCCGGCATCGACAACCCGCTCTTCTATCGCGACAACACCATGATGGTGCTCGGCGATGCGAAGAAGATGACCGAGGAAATCGCCAAGTCGATTTGACGCGGGTTTCTAGGTTAACGGCCTCATCCCCACCTGAAAATCGCCCAATTCTCGCTCAATTCAGCGTTTAACCCGCCACCCGGCATAGAGATTGCGCCGCATGGCGGCGTTGCCACCTTCGGCCCAGCCAGGGATAACCCTGGCCGGGTCTAGGTTTTTCAGAAGCATGCGCGGTCTATTCCTGCCGGGCCCCGAGTTGTGGTGGCCGAGACGGGGAAAGACATCAAGGAGAGATCGACGCCATCGTCGCCGCCTACCAACAGTGCTTCCAGCAGCAGGCCGTCGGCATCGTGATCCGGCCGGCGTGTGCCGCTTTCTGATCTTCCGCAAATGGTCTTGGTTACCGGAAGATTGCAGCAACCCTGAGCACGTCATTCAAGCTGCATTCAGGAAAGTTAGCATAATTCGACTACAAGCTTGAACGGAACAGTTCGAAAGGTATTGCTTGAACCATGTTGAACCTTGTCCTTGCTCTTATCGGCATATTCGCACTGATCGTCGTCGTCGGGCGGCTGCTTCATCGTTATTTCATTTACCTTCCCGACCGCACGCGGGTCGCCCCCAATGAGGCCGGTCTGCTCGGGGTCGAGGAGATCGTGTTCAAGGCGGCCGACGGCACCAAGCTGATCGCCTGGTATCAGCCGGCGCGCGGGACCAAGCCGACGCTGCTCTATTTCACCGGCAATAGCGGGAACGTGGCCAATCGCGCCGGCAAGATCCGCACCATCGCCGCCGACGGCTATGGCGTGTTCATGCTCAATTATCGCCGCTACGGCGGTTCGGAAGGCCGGCCCAACGAGAGCCGCATCACCGCCGACGCGGTCAGCGCCTACGACTATCTGCGCGGGCTCGGCGTCGCGCCGCACGACATCGTGGCTTACGGCGAGTCGCTCGGCACTGCGGTCGCGACCAGGCTCGCGCTGCAGCGCCATATCGAGGCGCTCGTGCTCGAGGCGCCATTCACCTCCATCGTCGATGTCGGCCGGTTGATGTGGAAGGGCTTCCCGCTGTCGCTGATCATGGCCGACCAGTACCGCACCATCGACCGCATCGGCGCGGTCAAGGCCCCGCTCTGCATCGTCCATGGCGGCCGCGATGCCATCATCCCGCTCGGACTGGCGCGGCAGGTGTTCCACGCCGCCGCCGAGCCGAAAAGCATGGTCGTGGTGCCGCAAGCGGGCCACAACGATCTGTTCGACCGCGGGGCCTGGGACAAAGTGCGTGGGTTCCTCGGCGCCTTGCGGCCCGTGCCGGTGGTGGCCAAGGCCGGGCGGCGGATCGAGATCGCCGCGGCGGCAAGCGGCGAGGCGCGGTAGCCCTTCAGCCGCGGTTATCGGGCAAACATCGTCATGCCCGGCGCTTGGCCGGGCATCCACGAGGCTCCATCGCACGAGCCAAAAGACGTGGATGGCCGGGACATGCGCCGGCCATGACAGAAGCTACTTAGACTTTGGATTGTTCGATTTACCGGCGCGGGCCGCGCGTCGGCTTCGCCGCGGCGTTGGCACCCGGAGCATTGCCGCCACCGCCTTCGCGCTGCGCCTTCTTGCGCGCAAGCTTGCGCGCGCGGCGGATGGCCTCGGCCTTCTCGCGGGCGCGCTTCTCCGACGGCTTCTCGTAATAATTACGGAGCTTCATCTCGCGGAAGATGCCTTCGCGCTGCATTTTCTTCTTCAGCGCCCGAAGCGCCTGATCGACATTGTTATCGCGAACGACGACTTGCACGCGGCTAGCTCTCCGTTTGGCCGTTGGATTTGGGAATTGAGCGGGGGGCCAAATGTAGCCTGACCTGGTACCGGTCAGGGTCCCGCTTCGCAGATTGCTCTAACAGAAGGACCCCCGGTTGTCCAGATGGGGGTTTAGCTCTTCGGAAACAGCCGTGTGACGTGGCCCATTTTGCGGCCGGGGCGCGCCTCGGCCTTGCCGTAGAGGTGGACGGCGGTGCCGGGTTCGGCGGCGAGGTCGCGCCACTTGTCGACATCGGCGCCGATCAGATTGGTCATCACCGCATCGCTGTGGCGCGCCGTCTCGCCGAGCGGCCAGCCGCAAATCGCCCGAATGTGGTTCTCGAACTGGCTGACGAGACAGGCATCGAGCGTCCAATGGCCCGAATTATGCACGCGCGGCGCGAATTCATTGACGATCAGCGCCGGGCTCTCGCCCTCGCGCTCGAACATCTCCACGCAGAGCACGCCGACATGGCTGAGCGCGTCGGCGACCTTGCCGGCGATCTGCTTGGGCCGCGACCGCCGTGCTGTGGGCGATGCGTGCCGGCGCGCGGCTGATGGCGAGGATGCCGTTCTGATGCACGTTCTCCACCGGATCGTAGAAGGCGAGCGCGCCGTCCTGACCGCGCACGACGATCACCGACACCTCCCGCTCGAACCGGACCAAGCCTTCGAGCAGCGCCGGCACATTGCCGATCGCCTCAAGCGCGGCAGGCGCCTCATCCTCGCTGCGGATCGGCGCCTGGCCCTTGCCGTCATAGCCGAAGCGGCGCGTCTTGAGCAGCGCTGGCGGCTTGATGCGCGACAGGGCCGCGCGCAGATCCTCCAGCCTGTCGACGCGCGCATATGGGGCGACGGGAATGCCGAGCCCGCTCACGAAATCCTTCTCGGCCAGCCGATCCTGCGCGACGGCGAAGGACTTGGCCTTGGGGAAAACCGGCGCCGCGCGGGAAGCAGCTTCAAGCGCCTCGGCCGGCACGTTCTCGAACTCGCAGGTCACCACGTCGACCGCGTCGGCGAAGCGCGCGACCGCATCGGCGTCAGTGTAGGGTCCGACCGTCTTCGCGGCCGAGACATCGAAGGCCGGAACGCCGGCCTCGTCGGAATAGATATGCGCTTTGAGGCCGAGCCGGCTCGCCGCCACGGCTAGCATGCGGCCGAGTTGTCCGCCGCCCAAGATACCGATGGTGCTGCCGGGCGGCAGCGGGCGGTCAGGCATTATCCTCGACCGCCTCGGCAATGGCGTCGGTCTGGGCCGCGCGATAGGCGGCGACGCGGACGCCGAGGCGGGAATCGTGAAGGGCGAGGATCTGCGCCGCCAGCAGTCCGGCGTTAATGGCGCCCGCTTCGCCGATCGCCAAGGTGCCGACCGGCACGCCCGCCGGCATCTGGGCAATGGAGAGCAGGCTGTCGAGGCCCTTGAGCGCGCGGCTCTCGATCGGCACGCCGAGCACCGGGAGTTCGGTCATGGAGGCGGTCATGCCGGGGAGATGGGCCGCGCCGCCGGCGCCGGCGATGATCACCTTGAGCCCGCGTTCGCGCGCGCTGGTGGCGTAGCTGTAGAGCCGCTTCGGTGTCCGGTGCGCCGAGACGACCTTGGTCTCGTAAGGCACTTTGAGCTGATCGAGGACGGCGGCGGCGGCCTTCAGGGTCGGCCAGTCCGAGCGGCTGCCCATGATGATGCCGACGACGGGCTTCTCGCTCATGTTTCAAGTCTCGGGAGGAACAGGCCGGCTCGCGGAAAGCGCGGGATTATAGGGATGGGGCCTTGCTTGGCAAGGCAAGTTCTGGGCTTTCGCACGAGGCGCGCGAAAGGGTTAAGCGATGATGTCGGGGAGAAGCTGGTCCTCGATGCGGGCGATCTCGTCCTTGAGAAAGAGCTTCTTCTTCTTCAGGCGCTTGAGCTGGAGCGCGTCGGCGCGGCCGGATTCTTCGAGCGCGTTGATGGCGCTGTCGAGGTCGCGATGCTCCTGCTTGAGCCGGAGCAGCGTCGTCCGGAGCTCGCGAATCTCCTCGCTCTCCATCGGACGTCCCTTGCTCCTTCGTTGCCCCCCGGGACGGCGGAAAGTATCGCGGCGAACCGGGGGCCGCGCAAGGCCTTGGCGCGATTTGCTAAGGGGTTGACTTGGGTTGATCCAGCGCAGGCAGCGACGCCTGACCGCAGGCCAGCATTAGACAAATCGTCGTCGATTTGACAGAATGGATGATCGGAGACCAACAAAAATGGAGGTCCGATATGGCGCTAGACGCACACCTCGTGGAGTTGTCTGAGAAGCATCGTGCACTGGATCGCAAGATCGAAGAAGAGTTGGCCCGGCCAACGGCAGACGACCTCAAAATCGCGGAATGGAAGCGTCAAAAATTGCGTCTCAAGGATGAGATGGAGCGTCTGAAGCACGAGATGAGCCACTAGCTCACCCGCGCTCGGGAGTTTTGACAGGCCGTGGGGGCGCAAGGACAGCTCGCGCCTAAACGGCCTTTCATTTTGGCTTTTCCGCCGCAATTCGGCGCGGGCCGCACGATAGGATTTCAAGCGAATCAACTGTGCCGCGAGGGGAATCGGGCAATGCCGGCCGGAACGCTCAAGGATCGGGGGAAGGGGCTTGCGGCGTGTCTCGTCGCCGGCCTTGCGTTTGGATTTCTGGCGTTCCCGGCATTCGCCGTCGACAAGGACCTGACCAACAAGGGCGAGGCGCTGGTCAAGGAGAACTGCTCGCGCTGCCACGCCATCGGCAAGGAAGGGACGAGCCCGCACCCGCAGGCGCCGCCGTTCCGCACGCTCTCCAGCAAATATCCGGTGGAGGACCTCGCCGAATCGCTCGCCGAGGGCATCGTCTCGGGGCACCCGGACATGCCGATCTTCGTGTTCAGCCCGCACGACGTCGAGGCGATCATCGACTATTTGCAGTCGATCCAGGAGCAGCCGTCGCCGCCGGTCGAGCAACCCGACAAGGGCTAGTCGGCGGCGCCTTCCGGCCACATCAGCCAATCGCGGGCGGCCTCGACCTCGCCCGGCGAAAAGTGCTCCACCTCGCAACCCATGAAGGGCGCGACCAGGCTCGACCAGAGATGATGCGTGTCAGGATTGCAGACGATCGCCACCCGGCTGAAATCCTTCACATGGCGCAGGCTGAACTTGATGTCGTGCCAGAAGGCGATGGCGTCCATGCCCTCGAAATCCTTGACGATCTCGAGCACGCGCGCATGCCCATGGCGCGCGATGAAGGCTTCGAGCTTGGTCGCCACCGCGTCGAACTCCTCGGTGGACACGCGGCCCGCGAGCAGGATTTCGACCGCTTGGGCGTTGTCATATTCCTTGTAGGAGAGCATGCGGATTTCCTTAGTGCCTGCCGTAGCTAGCTTTTTTGACAGTGCCCATGACCCGGCGACGACGGTTCACGCGAAATTAAACTTAACAGACCGATAAAGGCTCACCATATGACACGCTGTTGCCGCCTTTTTTGCCGCTAATGGCCGCCGGAGACCGGGGAGAGTTACCATCAAAAAGCTGATCATTTCGCTGCTGGTCATCGGCGCCATCGCCTGTGGCGCGGTGTATATGGCGCTGACCTCAGGCCCCGTCGTCGTCAAAAAGGCTGACACCGCGCCTGCCGCGCGGCCGCTGGCCTATGAGCAGCAGATCAACCGGCCGGACACGTCCGCTCCCGCTCCCGCAGGAGGGTGCACCCGAGCAGCAGGCAGCGGCGCCGGCTGAGCAGCCGCAGGCCGCGCCCGCCGAAGCCGACCAGAACGCCGCTGCGAACGCGGACGCCGAGGCCGGGCCGTCGAACGACAATCCGTCGCAAATGGCGGCGCTGCCGCATAATGGAGACGTGACCATCTCCGAACCTGGCGCGCTGCCTTGGCAAAAGCCCGATCCCGCCATGCAAGGCGAGGGGCCCGACGGCTCAGGCCCGGCGGCGCAGGGTGAGGATGCCTATCCGCCAGATCCCATGGCGGCAGGCCCGGGACCGGACGCCGATCCCAACGCCTATCCCGCTCGGCCCGAGGAGGAACCGCAGGAATGGGTGCAGGTGCTCGTGTCGGGTGCCGGCATGCACGGCGCCGCATCGGAAGATGCGCCCGCGCTGTTCGCCTTCCCCTATGGCCGCACGTTGCGGGTCGTGTCGCGCTACGAGAACTGGGTCGAGGTGACCGACCCGCAAAGCGCCGCTACCGGCTGGATGAAGGCGCAATATCTCGCGCCGGCCCCCCCGCCGGGGGCTCCGCAGCAGAGCGATGCGTGGGACGACGACCAGCAGCCGCGGGAGCGCCACGGGTGGTTCCAGCGGAATGGCGGCGGCTTCGCCGACATGATCAACCGAGCTCTTGGCGGCCGCTAGTCGCCGCTCCCAACGGACCTCTCACTTACGTTTGATCAATCTCGTGTCGTCGTCGCGCTTGAGTAATGCGTGGCGACGGGTGTAGGGTGTTTTCGACGGTGGGACACACGATGCGGAGTTTGGCATGCGTGGCCTATTGCCGTCGGTCTGGCTGCTCTTAGCCGGCCTCTATACTGCCTCCCTTCTCGCTCTCATTCAGCCGTTCTCGTTTGCAGAGGACTGGCCAACGCCGCCGCCCTTCAATGAGACGGTGCGCGCGAAGGAGCCGCAGCCCGCGGCCTTGCCGCCGCCTGCCGAAGCCGCCGCTTCATCCTTCCAGCGCGTGTCGCTCGTTGCGCCGGTTGCGCCGAAGGGTGTCGAGCGGCAGGACCAATGGGTCCAGATTGGCGGCTACACCACCGTGGCCCGTGCCGAGCCCACGACGGCCGCCCCGGTGCTGTTCGCTTATACCCCCGGCCTCCCGCTCAGGGTGATCGCGCGCGAGGGCGGGTTTGCCCATGTGCAGGATCTCGGCAGCGGACAATATGGCTGGGTGAAGGAAAGCGCGCTCGCTCCGTTCACCGGCGGCGATCGCCAGCGCGAGGATGTGGCGCCTCAGCCGCAAGTGGTCGCTTCCGCCGCGCCTGCGTCCGTCCCGGAGCAAGTGGCCGCGCCGAAAGCGGTTGCGCCGCCAGCGCCCGTCGCCAAGGCCGTCGTCGTCGCCGCCAGGAAGCTTCGGCCCCCGCGCAGCGATGCCGCAGCCGCGCGGCCCGACAAAGAGACGGTGGTGGCGGCGGCCGAGCCGGAGCAGCGCGGCTTCTTCGGCTTCCGGCGCAACCGGCCGCAGCGCATCGCTCTGAGCGGCAACGGCTCGAGCTTCGCCGGGATTATCAACCGCGCCTTCGGCGGCCGGTAAGTTGCAGATCGATTAGGCCCGAGGAGACGCCTCGGGCCGGGGCTCTTCGTGCTCGTGGGCGTGGTGGTCGTGATGGGCGTCGTCATGCCCATTGCCGTTCCGCCCATTGCCGTTGCCGGAATGCGCGTGAGCCGGATGGCCGTGGCCGGGCTTGGCCGCCACGCGGCGCTCGCGCTCGACCGCGGTGCGCGCCGCCTCGTTCTGCGTGTAGATCTCCATATGCTCGGAATCTTCCTCGGCCACCGGCGTCAGCGCGCCGTCCATATAGGCCTTGGCGTTGGGATCGGCCTCGATCTTGCGCACGATGGCTTTGAGCATGCGCCAGCGCTTGGCGAGCGCCAGGGCCTTGCGTGACACCTCGGCGGCGTAACGTGCATAGAACGGGATGGGGGATTCGAGCGGCAGGCCTGAGCGGCGATCGGTGCGGCGCTTGATGCGGAAAATGCCCCATTGCAGCGGATGCAAATTCTCCACCGGCACCGCGCTCGAGAACCAGAACAGCACCGGCATCAGCGAGCGGATATTGATGCCGCAGGCGTAGGCGCGGCGGAGCACGATCTCCAGATGCTCCTCGGTATAGAAGATGCCCCAGGCCGTGCGGTAGGCCTCCTGCCATTCGTCCTTGCTCATCTTGGCGTGGGCGGTGACGACGTGCTCAAGCTCGTATTTGTTCATGTCGGGGTCCATCCAGACCCCCTTCTCGGCGAGCACCTTGTGATCCTCCGAGCCCGGCAGCGGCGTCAGCACGAAGAACTCGAGCATGTCGAGCGGCAGCTCTTTCTTGATGATGTCGAGGTCGTGGCGGATCGACTCCGGCGTGTCGTTGGGGAAGCCGAGAATGTAGCCGGCGAAGGTCATGATGCCGTACCGCTTCCATTCGAGCAGCATCTTGCGGTACTCGGTGATCTTGTTCTGCCGCTTCTTGGCGGCGATCAGATTGGCCGGGTTGATGTTCTCCAGCCCGATGAACACGCGGGTGACGCCGGCGCGGCGCGATTTCTCGATGAAGTTCGGGATGCGGTGGCAGAGCGTGTCGACCTGGATCATGAAGCGGACGTCCATGCCGTCCTCTTCGCGCAGCTTGATGATGCGGTCGTAGATCGCTTCCCAGTCCTTGTTGCGGGCGAAATTGTCGTCGGTGATGAAGAAGCGGTTGACGCCTTGCGCCCAGTTCATGCGCAGGATGTGCTCGACGCTGTCCGGCGTGCGATAGCGCGATTTGCGTCCCTGCACGTTGATGATGGTGCAGAACGAGCATTGGAAGGGGCAGCCGCGGCCGGCGTCGAAGCTCGTCACGTTGCCGACGGTGCGCTGCACGAAATCGTAAGGCAGGAAGGGCGGTGAGGCGATGTTGCCGAGGCCCGGCAGGTCCTTCATGTAGTTGTAGAGCGGCTTCAGCGTGCCGCGCGCGGCGTCCTCGATGACCTCATCGATATGCTCCTCGGCTTCGCCGGCGAAGATCGAGATGCCGAGCGCCTGCGCCTGTCGAATATCCTCGGGGATCTCTTTCAGCATCGACAGGCAACCGGAGACGTGGAAGCCGCCGATCATCACCTGGATGCCGGCCGCGCGCAGCGGCCGGGCGATATCGACCGCGCGGGGGAATTCGTTGGATTGCACGCCGACGATGCCGACGAGCCCGAGCCCGCCATGCTCGGCGATGCGGCGCATCAGCTTCTTCGGCACGACGCGGGTGTTGGTCTCGTCGATGGCAATGACGTCGATCGGCAGATCGGGGCCGAGCACGCCGCGCTCGGCGGCGCCGTTGGCCAGGCTGAACACCGCGGCAAGCGAGTTCGACGGCATGGTCGAGCGCAGCCATTGCACGACGTAGCCGTCGGCGTCGTAATGCGACGGTTTGATCAGGATCAGCTGAAAGCGCCGTGTCGTCGCGCGTTTGGTGTCGAGCATCCCTCAGTCCCAGGAAGACGATGTCAGGCAGAGGGAAGCTCGAATGGCCCCCGCAAGCCTTTCGCTTCCGACTGGACGCTTACCGGCCTTCGCGTCCTCGACCCCCGAGAATACTGCCGGATGGACGGGAAAAGGCCCCTTCGGCTCCCGCCACGACTAACTCCAAGGACTCAAACATATTCCCGGCGGAGGGTCCAACGGAATAGGTCCGACTACGGGGAAGGTTCTACCAGTCCTGGTAGTGGCCTGTCAGGCGGAAGGCGGATTTCGGCGGGATTCGCGTGCCTGATCGAACTCGGCGATATCCTTCGCCAGAAAATAATTCAGCATGGTGCGGATCGCGGCGATCACGGCAAGCTTGCTGATGTCGTCCCAGGTGGGGGCAACGGCCGTGCGCACGATGTCGGCGGCGAGCGCGAATTCCAGCGCCAGCAGGATCCAGGTGGCGAATTTCAGCCAGATCTCCCGGCCCTGCATCTCGTCGGCGGCGCGCTGGAAGATCAGCACGACGACGCCGCTGAGCGCCTGTATCGCGCCGAAGGCGACGACGAACACCGCCGCGGCCTCGATGGCGAGCGCCACGTAGCTGGCGATCTCCTTGAAATTATTCTCGATGAGTATGGCCCCGTCCCCCTGGACCAAGATTGGCGCGAAGGGCGGGTGCCGCGCAAGCCGGATTTCGGAGCTTAGCTCACACGTCTTTCGCCAAATCGCGCAGCTTGAATTTCTGGATCTTGCCGGTCGAGGTCTTGGGCAGCTCGACGAACCTGACGCAGCTCGGGCATTTGTAGCGGGCGAGCTTCTCCTTGCACCAGGCGATGATCTCCTCCGCCGTGGCTGTCGCGCCCGGCCTGAGCTCGACGAAGGCGCACGGCGTCTCGCCCCATTTCGGATCGGGCTTGGCGACCACGGCGGCCGCCGCGACGGCGGGGTGCTTGTAGAGCACGTCCTCCACCTCGATCGACGAGATGTTCTCGCCGCCCGAGATGATGATGTCCTTGGAGCGGTCTTTCAGCTGGATATAGCCGTCGGGGTGCATCACGCCGAGATCGCCGGAATGGAACCAGCCGCCGGCGAAGGCGTCCTCGGTCGCCTTCTGGTTATGCAGATAGCCCTTCATGACGATATTGCCGCGGAACATGACCTCGCCCAGCGTCTCGCCGTCGGCGGGGGTCTTCTGCATGGTCTCGGGGTCCATCACCGTCAGGTCCTCGAGCGCGTGGTAGCGCACGCCCTGGCGGATGCGCTTGCCGAGCCGGTCCTCCGCGGGAAGCTCGTCCCAGGCCGCGTGCCATTCGTTCAGCGTCGCCGGCCCGTAGGTTTCGGTGAGCCCATAGAGATGGGTCAGCTCGAAGCCCAACTCGTCCATCTTGGCGAGCACGGCGGCGGGGGGCGGGGCGGCGGCATGGCTGAAGGCGACGCGCTGCGGAAACATCCTCCGGTCGTCGTCGCCGGCGTTGAGCAGCGCCGACATGACGAATGGCGCGCCGGAGAGATGCGTCACCCTGTGCTCGGCGATCGCGTCATACATCGGCTTGGCGCGGACGGCGCGCAGGCAGACATGCGTGCCGGAGAGCAGGCTGATCGACCAGGGGAAGCACCAGCCGTTGCAATGAAACATCGGCAGGGTCCAGAGATAGACCGGGTGCTGGCCCATGCCGGTGGCGATCGCGTTCGAGTAGCACATCAGCGCCGCGCCGCGATGGTGATAGACCACGCCCTTCGGATTGCCGGTGGTGCCGCTGGTGTAATTGAGCGAGATGGCGTTCCACTCGTCGGACGGCATGGCCCAGGGAAATGCCGGGTCGCCTTCGGCGACAAACGCCTCATAGTCGAGATTGCCGAGCCGCGTCCCCTCGACGCCGCATTCGAGGTCGCGGTAATCGATCAACAGCGGCTTCACCTTGGTATGCCGCAAAGCCTCCTTCAGCACGCCGCCGAACTCGGTATCGCCGATCAGCACCTTGGTCTTGGCGTGGTCGAGCATGAAGGCGACGGCCGGCGCATCGAGCCGCGTATTGATGGAGTGGAGCACGGCGCCGGTCATCGGCACGCCGTAATGGGCTTCGAGCATGGCGGGAGTGTTGGCGAGCATCACCGAGACGGTGTCGCCGACGCCGATGCCGCGCGCGGCAAGCGCCGACGCCAGCTGGCGGGTCCGCGCGTAGAGCTCCGCGTAGGAGAGACGCGATTTGCCGTGGATGACGGCGACATGCTCGGGATGCACGCTCGCCGCGCGCTCGAGGAACACGAGCGGAGTCAGCGGCTGGTAATTCGCCGGTGTCTTGTCGAGGCCGGTGTCATAAGGATTGGCCATCGCTTGGCCGTCTCTCGGGCGCGGTTCTTCAGCGCACCCTAGCCATGGCGAGAGCCGATCGGCAATCGAGAATCCGAAAGACGAGAAGCCGGAAGCGATCGCCTCCGAGCGTTATGACGTCGACCTTATGGACTAATGGTGCGAGTAATAAGCGAGCGCGCCGGCGAAGCCGAACATCGCAACCAGCACCAAGCCCAGATAGAACACGTCGATCGCAGCCATGCGGCACCTCCAGCAAATGAGTGCCGACGATGGCGTGCCGAGAGCCGTTCCGCTTTGATCAGGCTCAGGAATCGCCCTGACACAGGTCAGGGATCCCTCCCCTGGCGGGGAGGGATAGCTACTCCGACGTGACGTCGGTGCGCTTCAGGTCTTTCAGCTTGGCGAAGACGAACTCGACGTCGGGCGTCTCCTCCTCCTCCTCGGGGGCGGCGCGCCGGTCGCGGGCCTCTTGGGCAAGCGCGGTGGCCATCGGCCGCTCCGGCTCCGGCGCCGGCGGCGCCTCGGCGATCGTCTCCTCGGCGGGCAGCAGCGTGCCGGCCTTGGGCGGCTCGGCGATGCCGGCCTCCTTCCGCTCGCGCTCGAGGCGCGACGCCGCCTTCTTCACCTCGGCGTCGAGGTCGATCTGCGAGCAGAGCCCGAGCGTCACCGGGTCCTGCGCCTGAAGGTTGGGCGAGTTCCAATGCTGGCGCTCGCGGATGGCGATGATGGTCGGCTTGGTGGTGCCGACCAGACGCATGATCTGCGAGTCCTTCAGCTCGGAATGGTTCTTGAGCAGCCAGAGGATGGCATTGGGCCGGTCCTGGCGGCGCGACACGGGCGTGTAGCGGGGGCCGCGCTTGGTCTTGACCTCGGGCACCTCGACCTTGGGCTCGGACAGCTTCAGGCGGTGCGAGGGATTGAGTTCGGCGTTGGCGATCTCCTCGCGGGAGAGCTGGCCGGATGAGATCGGGTCCATGCCCTTGATGCCGTGCGCCACGTCGCCGTCGGCGATGCCCTTCACCTCCAGCACGTGCAGGCCGCAAAATTCGGCGATCTGCTCGAAGGTGAGCGAGGTGTTGTCGACCAGCCAAACGGCGGTCGCTTTGGGCATCAGGGGGGTACGGTCCATGTTGGTCTCAAACCTCAAGCTTGTGGGGGCGCGTCTTCCGCCCCTTCGGCGAAAGAGCAAACCGAAATCAAATGAAGGGGAATGGGCTCTATATAAGGGCTGCTGCCCCTTTAGGCAATTGTGGATTGCCTCGGGCAGTGCGGAAATTTGGGCGTCCTCATCCCGACGAGGGCCGAAGGCCGTCTCGAAGGATGACCCCTACTTCGCCACCAGCACGATCTTGCCGATATGGTCGGGTGCGTCGATGCGGCGGTGCGCTTCGGCCGCCTCTTTCAGCGGAAAGGTCGAGTTGATCACCGGCTTCAGCTTGCCCGCGGCGACCAGCGGCCAGATGCGCTGCTCGATCGCCTTGGCCATGCGCGCCTTGGCCTCGGTGCTTTGAATGCGGAGCGTCGAGCCGGTGAGCGTCAGCCGCCGCAGCATCAGCCGCATGAGATCGACCTCGACCTTGGCCCCCTTGAGGAAGGCGATCTGCACGATACGGCCCTCGAGCGCGGCGGCCTTGAGATCGCGTTCGATATAGTCGCCGCCGACCATGTCGAGAATGACATCGGCGCCATGACCGCCGGTCTCAACGCGCACCGCCTCGACGAAGTCCTCTTGCGCGTAATTGACGGCGCGCAGCGCGCCCAGCGCCTCGGCGGCGCGGACCTTCTCGGCACTTCCCACCGTCACCATCACCTTGGCGCCGAGGGCCGCGCCGATCTGGATCGCGGTGGTGCCGATGCCGCTCGTGCCGCCATGCACCAGCAGCCATTCGCCGGGCTTGAGCGCGGCGCGCTCGAACACATTGTGCCAGACGGTGAACACGGCCTCGGGCAGCGCCGCGGCCTCGATCATGCTGAGGCCTTGCGGGACGGGGAGGGTGGTCGCTTCGGGCGCCACGCAGAACTCGGCATAGGCGCCGCCGCCGACGAGCGCGCAAACGGCATCGCCGAGCTTGAAGCGCGTGACAGCGCCTCCGACGGCAACGACCGTTCCCGCAATCTCCATGCCGAGAATATCGGAGGCGCCTTTCGGCGCGGGATAGAGTCCCTGGCGCTGGAGCACGTCGGGTCGATTGATGCCGGCGGCCGCGACCTCGATCAGCACCTCTCCCGGTCCCGGCGCGGGCAACGGTCGCGTCCCCGGCACCAGCACCTCGGGGCCGCCGCTTCGCTTCGCTTCGATGACGGTCATGGTCTCTGGCAGCATCGACATTCCTCTGACGTCTGAAAGGCAGGACAGCTTAAACCACATTTCGTCATGGCCGTGCTTGTCACGGCCATCCACGATTTGCCTTTTCTGAAGAGGCGCGTGGATGGCCGGGACTTCGCCCGGCCATGACGGAGTGTGTTTGTTAGTTGGGTGATCGATTTACAGGCAAGGGGAATGCTACAATCCATGCATGGACACCGACGATCTCGCCCCGCCGCCGAAGAAAGCCAAGCGCTACGAGCTGGGGCAAGACCTGAGCAAACTTTCCGTCGCCGAGCTTCGCGCGCTGATCGACGATCTCAAGACCGAGATCGCGCGCGTCGAGCAAACACTTCGCCACCAAGCAATCGTCGAAGAGCGCGGCGGAATCCGTCTTCAAACGCTAACCCTCGCGACCGGATACCACTCCTTTAGGTAAACCCGCGCTTAGCGTTAACTCGTCCTTAGGAGTTCGGCGTTAGGGTCTCAGTCATCCAGTCCTCTGGATCTGAGTGGCCAGTCCACTCTGTTTGACGCCTCCCTGTTAACTTCCTGAGCCGCCGCATGGCGGCTCTTTTTTTGCCCAATTCACAGGCTTTAACCTTTGCGTTCGGAAGGCGACGACGCGGCTTCCGCATGGCATACTATGCCGCCGGGCACGGGTGTGGACGGGAGTAGCCGATGGCGGGGCGATCGAGGAGCGGCGACCGTGACGATAACGTGACGGTCTCCTTCGGCGCAAAGTTTGCGCGATCTGATCAATTTAAGACGGTCTTTCGCGAAGGCATGGCGCTGGTCGAGGCGGCGGCGACCTATCTCGACGGCGACGGCCGCAAAGAGGCGCGTAAGCTGAGGCCGCCGCATTCGCTGGCTTATGCCACCGAGAGCATGCGGCTCACCACGCGGCTGATGCAGCTCGCCTCATGGCTGCTGATCCGGCGCGCGGTCAGCGAAGGCGAGCTGACGCCCGAGCAGGCGGTCGAGGAACAGCGCAAGATCAAGCTGCCGGGGACCAACGCCGAGCAGCCCTCACGCGAGCTCGGCGCGCTGCCGGCCCGCCTGCGCGAGCTGATCGAGCAGAGCGTCAAGCTGCAGGAACGGGTGATCCGGCTCGATCAGATGCTGGGGCACAAGCAGCTTCCGCCCGTGGGGGAAGCCGACAGCCCGCTCAATGCACAGCTCTCGCGATTGCGGGCGGCATTCGGCAAGCAGGCCGAGTAAACATCCCTAAGGAAGGCGGCAAAGCCGCTATTTGATGAAGCCTTCGTATTTCCGCTTGAAGCGGGAGAGCCGTCCGCCGCGATCGGTGAGATGCGCGCTGCCACCCGTCCAGGCCGGATGCGTCTTGGTATCGATGTCGAGCTTCAGCTTGTCGCCTTCGGCGCCATAGGTCGAATAGGTCTCGAACTCGGTGCCGTCGGTCATCACCACCGTGATGCGGTGATATTTGGGATGAATGTCTTTCTTCATGGCTCTAGCCTTCAAGAAAATCGCCGATTTGGTTGGCCCCGCCTATAACGGAACTTCTGCCGCGGCACAAGGCTGCGCCGCATGGGCGCGCCATCTACCCCTTTCGTTAAGCGGCTTGCGCCCTTAAAGTCTGCCCCTTCTGACGAAGCTGGGCCCTTTCTTTGTGCAACTCCTAACCCCACAGACTGGCGGTGGCGACCGCCGCGATCCGGCATCGAGGCCGACGGCGGAAGAAGCCGCTGCCAAGCGCGTCTCGTTGCGCCCGCTGCTGGGCTTGCGGCCCTATCTGCTGCGCCACAGGGGGATGCTCGCCGCCGCTTTCGCCGCGCTGGTGATCTCGGCCGCGGCAACGCTCGCCGTGCCGCTTGCCGTCAGGCGCATGATCGATCTCGGCTTCTCCGGCATCGATCCCGACCTGATCGATAAATATTTCATCACGCTGGCCGGCATCGGCCTGATCCTCGCATTGGCCAGCGCCGCGCGCTTCTACGCGGTCAACTGGCTCGGCGAGCGGGTGGTCGCCGACATCCGCCGCGACGTGTTCAAGCATTTGACCGGCTTGAGCCCCGCCTTCTACGAGGTGTCGCATTCGGGCGAAGTGATGTCGCGGCTCACCGCCGATACGACGCAGGTCAAGGGAGCGGCGAGCACGGTGATCTCGCAGGCGCTGCGCAATGTGCTGCTCTTGGCCGGCGCCGCCATCATGATGGTGGTGACGAGCCCGAAATTGTCGCTCGCCGTGCTCATCGTCATTCCGGTGATCATGCTGCCGCTCGTGGCTTATGGCCGCTCGGTCCGGACGCTCTCGCGCCAGGCGCAGGACACGCTGGCGCAGGCGTCCGCCTATGCCAGCGAAAGTTTGACGCAAGTCAGGGTGATGCAGGCCTTCACGCACGAGGACGCAGCGGCGAAGCGCTTCGGCGCGGCCGTCGACCGGTCCTTCGAAGCGGCGAATGCGCGGGCCAAGGCACGCGCCGGACTCACGGCCATCGCCATCTTCCTGGTGTTTGCCAGCGTCGTCGGTGTGCTGTGGTACGGCGCGCAAGACGTGCTGTCGGGACTTATGACCGGCGGCAGGCTCTCGCAGTTCGTGCTCTACGCGGTGCTCGCCGCGACCGCGGTCGGCGGCTTGAGCGAAACCTGGGGCGAGATCGCGCAATGCATGGGCGCCGCCGAGCGTCTGAGCGAGTTGCTGCAAGTTCAGTCGCAGATCGTATCGCCGCGAAAGCCGAAGCCGCTGCCTGAGCCGGCGCGTGGCGAGATCGCCTTTCGCGATGTGTCCTTTGCCTATCCGTTGCGGCCCGAGACGAGCGCGCTCGAGCGGTTGAGCTTCAGCGTGTCGCCGGGCGAGCGGGTGGCGCTTGTCGGTCCGTCGGGCGCGGGCAAGACCACGATCTTCGCGCTGCTGCTGCGGTTCTACGATGCCAACCGAGGCAAGGTGGAGGTCGACGGCGTTCCGGTGAACGAGGCCGATCTTGCCGAGCTGCGCCGCCGCTTCGCGCTGGTGCCGCAGGAGACCGCGTTGTTCGCCGATACGGTCGCCGCCAATATCGCCTATGGCAAGGAAGAGGCGAGCCGAAGCGAGATCGAGACCGCCGCCAAGGCCGCCTTCGCCCACGACTTCATCGTGCGTCTGCCGCAGGGCTACGACACCATGCTCGGGGAGGGCGGCGTGACGCTGTCGGCAGGGCAGCGGCAGAGGATCGCCATTGCCCGGGCGGTGTTGCGCGACGCGCCGATTTTGCTGTTGGACGAGGCGACCAGCGCGCTCGATGCGGAAAGCGAAACTTTGGTGCAGAAGGCGCTCGACAAGATCATGCAAGGCCGCACCACGCTGGTGATCGCGCATCGGCTGGCAACCGTCATCGGCGCCGACCGCATCCTCGTGCTCGATCATGGACGCCTGGTCGAGGAGGGAACGCATCAAAGCCTGATCGCGCGGGGCGGCATCTATAAGCGGCTTGCCGATCTGCAATTCGCCCCCGACGCCGCGGAATAGGCTCGCGGCTAGCGCTCGGTGAGCTTCAGCTCGATGCGGCGGTTCTTGGCCAGAGCCTCGTCGCTGTCGCCCGGGTCGATCGGCTGGAACTCGCCGAAGCCGGCAGCAACCAGCCGGTTCGCCGGCACGCCCTGCGACATCAGATAGCGCACCACCGAAATCGCCCGCGCGCTCGACAGCTCCCAGTTCGAGGGAAATTGGGGCGTGGCGATCGGCTTGATATCGGTATGGCCGTCGACGCGCATCACCCAGCCAATGTCCGGCGGGATTTGCGTCTCGAGGTCGCGCAGCGCCGCGGCGAGCTTGTCGAGCTGCAAGCCGGCCTCCGGCTTCAAGATGTCGGAGCCTGAATCGAACAGCACGTCGGAGGGAAACACGAAGCGGTCGCCGACGATCTGGAAGTCGGCGCGATTGCCGAGAGCTTCCCGCAGCTTGCCGAAGAAGTCGGAGCGGTAGCGGGCCAGCTCCTGCACCTTCTTGGCGAGCGCCACGTTGAGCCGCTGGCCGAGATCGGCGATCTTGGCCTGGCTGTCCTTGTCCTTGGCCTCGGAGGCTTCCAGCGCCTCTTGCAGCGAGGCGATCTGGAGCCGCAGCGCCGCGAGCTGCTGGTTCAGCATCTCGACCTTGGCGAGCGCGTCGTTGGTGATCTTCTTCTGCTGATCGAGCGAGGAGCCGAGCGCTTTGGCGCGCTCCTCGGCGCTTTGCGTCGCGCCGCCGGCGGTGCCGAGCAATCCGGTGAGGCGATCGTTCTCCTTCTCCTTCTCGCCAAGCGTCGCCTGGAGAGCGGCGAGATTGTCCTCGACCAATTCCTTCTTGGAGCGCTCGAGCGCCAGCAATTCGGTCAGCTCCGCGAGCTGCCGGTTGAGGCGGGACAGCATGGTGTCCTTGCCGCTCGTCGCCTGCGTCACCACGAAGTTGGACAGCATGAAGAGCGACATGAGGAAGGTCACCACCAAGAGGAGGGTGGAGAGCATGTCGACGAAGCCAGGCCAATAATTCGCCTGGTAGCGTCCGCGGCGGGCGCGCGCCAAGGACATGTCTATTTGCGCTCCTCGCGCGCGGGCAGCTTCGCCTTGTCGGTGATCTGGCGGAGCACCGTGGCGAGCTCATGCTGCTGCTGCGCCTGCTCGTCGGCCCATTCGCGCACCACCTTCTGCTCGGCGCGCATCTGCCGGATCAGCTTGTCGACGCCGGCGGCGAGATCCTTGACCGCGTCGCCGGTGTTGTCGGAGAGCATCTTGTGCTCGACCTTGTCGTTCAGATCGGCGAGCGAGCGCTGCATGTCGAGCAGGGCGTAGCGGATCTGCGGCGTGACGCCGGCGCCGGCGCCGGGCGTTTCGGCAAGTTGCAGCTCGGTGATGCCGGAGAGCCAATCTTCGAGCTCGTTATAGAACCGGCCTTGCGCGTGGCCTGCCTGGAGATCGAGGAAGCCCAGGATCAGCGAGCCGGCGAGACCGAACATCGAGCAGGAGAAGGCCGTGCCCATGCCCTTGAGCGGGCCGGAGAGGCCTTCCTTCAATTGGTCGAACAGCATCACGCTCTCGCCGGCATTGGTGTCCAGCGCGCCGATGGTGGCGCCCACCGAGCTCACCGTTTGCAGCAATCCCCAGAAGGTGCCGAGCAGGCCGAGAAAGACGAGAAGCCCGACCAGATAGCGCGTCGTCTCGCGCTGCTCGTCGAGACGAGACGCGACCGAATTGAGCAGCGAGCGTGTCGCGCCGGTGGCGAGCGACAAATGCCCGGTGCGGTCCTTGAGCATGGTCGCCATGGGCGCGAGCAGGGTGGGCGTGGTCTTGTCGGTGGTGATGCCGGGATCGGAGATGCGGAAATTGTTGACCCAGGTGATCTCAGGGTAGAGCCGCAGCACCTGGCGGAACGCATAGACGATGCCGACGACGAGCACGCCGATGATCAGCGCGTTCAGCCCGGGATTGGCCAGGAAGCTGTGCCGCAGCTGCTGCGTCTGGCCGTCGAGGATGATGGCGAGCAGGATGGCGAGGATGAGGAAGAGGCTCATGCGCCACAGGAAAACCTGCGGGCGGGTGAGCTTCACCTTGTAAGTGACAGGCGCCATCAGATGCCGTTCTAGCCGGACAGACCAAGCGAATCCAAGACTAACCGAATACTATGACACGCAAAACGGCAACCTCAGGGCGGATGGTTGCCTTCCACACGGCTGGAATATCGCCCGGCCTCACGTCGACGGTGCCGCCACGGGCTCGGTGGCGGCGGTCTTGAGCAGCTTGAGCAGGTGTCTTTGGATCGCCTCGTTGCCGGCCACCACGCTGCCCTTCGCCAGCATGGCATCCTTGCCGTCGGCGTCGCTGACATAGCCGCCCGCCTCGCGCAGGATGACGATGCCGGCGGCGAGATCCCAAGGCTTGAGGTTGCGCTCCCAAAAGCCGTCGAGCCGGCCGGCCGCGGTCCAAGCGAGGTCGAGCGCCGCGGCGCCCATGCGGCGCACCCCGGCTGAGCTTGCCATCACCGCCTGAAGCTCTTGCAGAAACAACGCGTGCTCGGGCCGGCCGCTATGCGGAATGCCGGTGGCGACCACCGAGGCCGCGAGCTCGGTCCTGGCGGCGACCCGCAGCCGGCGGCGGTCGTTGAGATAGGCGCCTTTGCCCCGCTCGGCGGTGAAGGTCTCCTGATTGGCGGGATTGAAGATCAGTCCCGCCACCAGCTCGCCCTCGCGCTCGAGCGCGATGGAGATGGCGAAGATCGGAATGCCGTGCAGGAAGTTGGTGGTGCCATCGAGCGGATCGACGATCCACCGATGCGTGTTGTCGGCGCCCTTGATCTCGCCGCGCTCCTCCATCAGGAAGCCGTAGCCGGGGCGCGCGTGCGACAGCTCGGTGAAGAGAATCTCCTCGGCGCGCGTGTCGGCGGCGCTGACGAAATTGGCCGGGCCTTTGAGCGAGACCTGGAGCTGCTCCACCTCGCCGAAATCGCGCGCAAGGCTGCGGCCCGCCTTGCGGGCGGCGGCGAGCATCACATTCATCAGCGCCGAGGCGGGCATGTCTGACCGATGTTAGCTCCTGAGCCCGTCATGCCCGGCCTTGTGCCGGGCATCCACGATTTTTACCACGGGCTCAAGACGTGGATGGCCGGGACAAGCCCGGCCATGACGAAGATGTATTCCGATTTACCGGACGAGGCCCGGTACATTCTCCTATTCGGCGCGGCGGACGTAGGTGATTTCGTTGGTATCGACCACCACGCGCTCGCCCACCCCGACAAAAGGCGGCACCAGCACGCGCACGCCGTTTTCGAGCTTGGCCGGCTTGTAGGACGAGGCCGCGGTCTGGCCCTTCACCACCGGCTCGGCCTCGACCACTTCCAGCGTCACCTGGTCGGGGATGGCGACGCCGATGGGGCGCCCCTCATGGCTCTCGACCGTCACCTTCATGCCGTCCTGGAGAAAGGCGGCGCGCTCCTCCAGCAAGTCGCGCGGGATCTGGATCTGGTCGTAGGTGTCCGAATCCATGAAGGTGAGCATGTCGCCGTCGGCAAAGAGGAACTGATAATCCTTCTGCTCGAGCCGCACGCGCTCGACTGTCTCCGAGGAGCGGAAGCGCTCATTGAGCTTGGTGCCGTCGATCGCGTTCTTCAGCTCGACTTGCGCGTAGGCCGGGCCCTTGCCGGGCTTCACGGCCTGCGTCTTCACCGCGATCCAAAGACCGCCTTTGTGCTCGATGACGTTGCCGGGCCTGATCTCGTTGCCGTTGATCTTCATGGAATGCCTTGGAAAATTCGGGTTCCCGCGCCTTTAAGCACGCGCCGGCTTGCACCTGTCAAGTGCGGGCGTCTAGTCGCCCAAGTGGTCGCTCGCGCCAATCGTCGGCCTCCTTCTCGGCTTTTGCCCGCTGCTCCTTGGTGAGCTTCGCCAGCAAGATGTCCAACGAAAAGTCGCTGACGCCGGCTTCGCGGGCGAGCAAATGCCATTTGGCGGCCTCGACCGGGTCGGCCTCAACCACCTCGCCGTTGGCATAGAGCCGCGCCAGCCGGTTCTGAGCCACCGCGTTGCCCTGTTCGGCGGCGAGGCGGAACAGCTTGGCCCCCTTCTTCTCGTCGACGGCGACCCCCTGGCCCTTGAACAGCATCACGCCATATTCGACCTGCGCTTCGGGGAGGCCGGCATCGGCGGCTTTTCCCGTCCATTCGGCGGCCTTGGCCTTGTCGATCGGCACGCCTCGGCCGAATTGGTAGAAGGCGCCGAGATCGTATTCGGCTTGTGGATTTCCCGCCGCCGCCGCCTTCTGCATCCATTCGGCGGCCTTGGCGTCGTCGGCCGGGCGCCCGTTGCCGTTCACGTAGATCACCGCGAGATTGTATTGCGCGGCTGGGTTGCCGCTTTGCGCCGCCTGCTCGAAGAGGTTGGCGGCCGTGCGGAGGTCCTTCTTCACGCCGAGGCCGTCGGCGACCATGCGCCCCAGCGAGAACTGGGCATTGGCATCGCCGAGATCGGCGGCCTTGGCGTAAGCGTCGGCCGCCTTCTTGTAGTCCTGGGCGACGCCGAGCCCTTCGGCATAAATCTCGCCCATCAGCGTGAAGGCCTCTTTCGAGCCCTGCGCCGCCTCCTGCTCGGCGAGTTTCAGCGCCGTCAGATATTTGCCCTGGAAATAGGCGGTATAGGATTGGCTCTCGGTGGCCGACGTCGGGAGTAGCGGCGAACGCCTGCGCCAACGCTACGGCCATGACCGCGGCGCGTCGTGTCAATGAGATCAAGCAGCCCTCCTCACATGGCGGACGGCATTATCGATCTCGGTGATACGGCGCAACGCATCGTCGCCGTGCCAAATCCGCGCAGACGGCGCGACAAAATCCGCACCGAGCGCGGCGAACTTCGCCGCCTGCTCGGCGGTCTCGACGTTCCAGGCGACGCAAGGCACCACGAAGATCTCGGCCCACCAGGCGATGAGATCAGCATACTGATCGATCGCGTCGATAATGCTCTCGGCTTTCGGCCCGAACGCGACATAGTCGGCGCCGAGCTCGGCCATCTGCATGGCGTCGTGACGGCCGAGGCCGCACAGAACGCCAATATTGGCGCTTTCGCCCAACAGCTTGCGCGCGGCGGCATAGGTCGCGGGATTTGCATCGAGATGCAGGCCGTCGGCTCCGAGCCGTTCGGCAAGATCGGCGTCGTTGTCGACGAGACAGGCCAGTCCGCCCGCTTGCACAAGATCGATCAGCCGTCCGGCATGATTTTCGTCAATCGGCGCGCCGTCACCGCAAAGCAAAACGCAGGCCGCATCGGTGGTGGCGAGCGCTTGCGCGAGTTGAGCCTCGAGCGTTGCCGAAGGTTGTGCTGGAAATTGAAAATAGAGCCTACAGCGATGCTTGAGTTCGGCCATGATCACGGGCTCCCGCTGCGTCGCTCGCGTTGACCAGACGTTAACAGCGCCAGTCTCAAATCACACGGCTTGCGGCGCTGTCAATCGCTGCGGGCTGGAACCGAAATCAAACTCTCACAGTTGTTGAAGATCGGGCATGCCGTCACCACATTGACATTATCCCGTCAGTCCAGCAGCTTTGAAGAGTGACTGAGGTGAGTGGCGCCTGAGCGGGGAGGTGCGAGCGCGATGGGTCAGTCTGACGCTCTGCAACGGGCCACGGAGCGGCTCGACGCCGCGGCCGATCAGCTTGAGACATTCCTGAGCGGCGTGTTCGCGGATGCGGAGGGTGGCGTCTCCATAGCAGAGCTCAGAGACCAAGTTCGCTTCCTCAGCCAAGAGCGCGAGCGGCTCCTTGCCGATCTCGACGCCGAGCGAAATCGCGTGCGCCGTCTGAAGGCCGCCAACGAGGAAGTGTCGGGGCGGCTGGAAGCGGTGATGGTGACGCTCAAGGATTTGATGCCGGCTGTGCCAGGATAAGTCTGCCAAGCGGGGTGGGGTCATGGGTCAAGTCAGCGTAACCTTGAATGGCCGGACCTACCGGCTCGAATGCGGCGAGGGCGAGGAAGCCCATTTGATCGAGCTCGCCGAATATCTCGGCACCCATGTCGATGTCGTGAAACGAAAATTCGGCCAGGTCGGCGACGACCGGCTGATTCTGATGGCCTCGCTGCAGGTCATGGACGAGCTGTGGGAGCTGCGGCGGCAGATGCAGGAGATGAAGACGGCGATGGCCGAAGCGCGCCGCGACCGGTCGGTTGCCGACGAATCGGCGAAGTCGCGCCAAAGCGATCTCGTCGCGCGCGTCAGCGCGGTGGCCGACCGACTGGAGATGCTGAACGAGCAATTCGCGGGCGAGCCGAGGGCTCCCTTGCGCGCCGTCAAGCGATCCTGAGCAAGCGCCAGTCGCTTTTAACCGATTTCTTCGCTATAGTGCGGATGGCGGGCTGCGAGGCGCGTTAGGAGCACAATCCCAGGGCCCTATAAGATCCTAAGGGAGCCGACCCTGGCGGGGACCGTGGTCTCCGTCACTTGGCGCCCACCTACTTATTGTAGGGAGACCGGGATCAACGCTCCGACGGCCATCGTGGCTTTGCCTCTTCCTTGAGGCGCCTACCCGCCGCTAACCCTTTGCTTCGCCTCTAAGGCGAGGACGCTGGCGGCTTGTGCCGCGACCCTGTATTGACCCCCTGAAATATCCTGCGGTCACGAGGCGGATCGGCTGATTCATGCGCGTGTTGTTTCTTGGAGACGTGGTCGGCCGATCCGGACGCGTCGCCGTGATCGAGCATCTGCCTAAGCTGCGCGAGCGCTACGCGCTCGATTTCGTCGTGGTGAACGGCGAGAACGCCGCGGGCGGTTTCGGCATCACCGAGCCGATCCTGACCGAGCTGCTCGACGCCGGCGCCGACGTGGTGACGACGGGCAATCACGTGTTCGATCAGCGCGAGGCGTTGGTGTTCATCGAGCGCCACGACCGGCTGCTCAGGCCGCTCAATTTTCCGCAAGGCACGCCCGGCAAGGGCGCCGGCCTGTTCAAGTCCAAGTCCGGCGCCGACATTCTCGTGGTCAATGCGCAGGGGCGCGTGTTCATGGCCGATCTCGACGACCCGTTCCGCGCGGTCGAGCGGGAGATCGAGGCGTGCGGGCTGAAGACCGGCGCCGATGCCATCCTGATCGACTTCCACGCCGAGGCGACGTCCGAGAAGGAGGCGATGGGGCATTTCGTCGATGGGCGCGCCACTGCGCTGATCGGCACGCATACGCATGTGCCGACCGCCGACGAGCAGATCCTCGCCAAGGGCACCGCCTATATCAGCGATGCCGGCATGTGCGGCGATTTCGATTCGGTGCTCGGCATGGACAAGGAGGAGCCGCTGACCCGCTTCCTCACCAAGATTCCCACTCGGGCGCTTCACGCCGTCGCTCGGCGAGGCGACGCTGTGCGGTCTCGCCATCGATGTCGACGACGCGACGGGTCTCGCACGCGCCGTAGGCCCGCTCCGCATCGGCGGCAGGCTATCGCAGACCGAGCCTCGGTTCTTTCTGCCTGACGCTTAGAGCAAGCCTTCGGCTTGGGAAGCAAATAATCAGGCGGAGCGCCTGGTCTGCGTCTCGCTCATGCCGGCGCGGCCCTGCGCCAGCAACCGTTTCAGGCAGAAGATCGCCTCGTCGAGATGCAGCAGCGCGCGGTCGGCGTCGGCGCTTTCGTCGAACAGGGTGAGCCGCGCGCGCGCCACGTGGTCGGCCGCCTCGGAGCAGAGTTCCGAGAGCGAGAGCGCCGGCATCACTTTGTCGTCGTGCTTCGAGCCCTGCTTCATGGTGTCCCCCGCTATCAAAGCCGCTCCGATCCCCAGATTCGGAGCCGTCAACTGTCGTTCCGTTACGGTTAAGGCTTCCCTAAGAGGCGGTTCATCGCCTTCCCTGCCGCCTTGCGCCTTTATTTCGCGGCGAGGCCCGCCTATAACGCCGCTAACCAACAAGGGTGGGGCCATGGCAGGCCATTCGAAATTCAAGAACATCCAGTTCCGCAAAGGGGCCCAGGACAAGAAGCGGTCCAAGCTCTTCTCCAAGCTCGCCCGCGAGATTACCGCCGCCGCGAAGCTGGGCTTGCCCGATCCGGCGATGAACCCGCGTCTCCGGGGCGCGATTCAGGCGGCGCGGGCGGTGAACATGCCCAAGGACAATATCGAGCGGGCGATCAAGAAGAGCGAGGAGGCGGGCGGCGCCAATTACGAGGAAGTGCGCTACGAGGGCTTCGGCGCGGGCGGCGTCGGCGTCATCGTCGAGACGCTCACCGACAACCGCAACCGCACGGCGAGCGAGGTGCGCTCGATCTTCACCAAGTTCGGCGGCAATCTCGGCGAGACTGGCGCCGTGTCGTTCAATTTCGACAAGCTCGGCGCCATCGAGTTCGATGCCGCCAAGGCTACGCCTGAAGCCATGCTCGAAGCGGCGATCGAGGCGGGCGCGGAGGATTGCGAATCCGACGCCGACGGCCATTGGGTCTATTGCCATCCCGACGAGCTGCATCAGGTCGCCAAGGCGCTCGAGGCGCGGTTCGGCGAGCCGCGCGCCGTGCAAATCTTCTGGCGGCCCAAGAGCACGGTGCCGGCCGACGAGGAGACGGGCCAGCGGCTGCTGCGCATGATCGAGACACTCGAAGATTCCGACGACGTGCAGAACGTCTACGCCAATTTCGAGATCTCCGACGACGTGCTCGAGCGCCTCAGCGCCTGAGTTCGACCGCCCCTAAGGGATCGGTTTGCATGGTGTTAGCTGCGTCCGAATTCGCCGCCACGCTGTCCAACGAGCGGCTCCGCCTGACGCTGGCCGTTCGCGATTGGCTGGTCGGTGAGGCGCATGACATCAGCGACCCCAATGTCATTATCGAGAGTCTCTGCCTAAAGCTCAGAGACGCCGGCGTGCCGATCGACCAGGCGGTCAGCGCGGTCGAGTTTAGGCACGCCGAGCGGGCCGCGAATGCTCGCATCTGGGAGTTCGGAAGCCCGGCGCGTGAATATATTTACGGGCATGACCGCGGCTCGGAGGCAACCGGAAAGCGCCCGCTCGCCGAGGCGCATCGCCTCAACGAATGGATATTTTCCTGGCTTCCCGACATGCCGGACGACGCCTACGACATCGTCGGGCCGCTGAAAGCGGCCGGCTACACGCACCACATCGCCGTTCCCGTCGTGCTGCCGAACGGCATGCGCAACGGCTTCACCTTCGCCACGCGCGCCAGCCGCGGCTTCTCGGAGCAGGACATCGCGGTGCTGCGGTCGATCCTGCCCACGCTGGCGGCGCTGCAGGAGATCCTCGCGCTGCGGCGCGTCATGCGCGAGGTGATGCGCATGTATGTCGGCAACGAGCCGCATCTTCGCATTCTCTCGGGCGACGTCCGGCGCGGGGAGGTGCTGCGCATTCGCGCCGCGATCCTGTTCGCCGATATGCGCGATTTCACTTTGCTCACCTCACATCTCTCCGAGGAAGCGGCGACGGCTCTCGTCAACGACTATTACGACTGCATCGTGCCGCCGATCGATCAGCGGGGCGGCGAAGTCTTGAAATTCATGGGCGATGGGATTTTGGCGATCTTCCGGCCCGGCGAGGACGCCGATAGCGAAGCCTGCCTGCGCGCCTTCGCCGCGGCTCGCGCCGGCATGTTGCGGGTCGCGCGCCACAACCGCGAGCGCGACGGTTCGATCAGCTTCGAGGTCGGCATCGCGCTGCATTTCGGCCACGCCGCCTATGGCAATG
Source organism: uncultured Alphaproteobacteria bacterium (assembly GCA_963776235.1). GTDB lineage: Bacteria > Pseudomonadota > Alphaproteobacteria > Rhizobiales > Methyloligellaceae > Methyloceanibacter. The sequence goes on along the minus strand of CAVZLT010000003.1, from coordinate 37,588 downwards.
TCGGCTCTGGCGCGCGGCTCGATTATACCGTCATCGGTCGCGACGTGAATCTCGCCTCGCGCATCGCCGACCTTTGCGCCGAGGTCGGCGAGCGCTTGATATTGTCGGATGCTTTCCAGAGCCGTCTATCGGAGCAGGAGCTGCGCAATCTTGGGCCGTTCTCGCTCAAAGGGTTAGGCGAGGCGCAGACCCTGTTTGCGCCGGTTGGCCCCTGGCCGGAGAGTCAAGCCGAGCCAAGGCGATAATCCTGAGAGCTCAGCTCGGCTCGTCCTGCGGGATGCGGCCGCCCTTGCCGAGCTGTCTCACCGCCGCGACCTCGCGGGCCCATTCCCTGAAGGGGCGCGCCGGCGTTCCACCCATGCGGGCTCCGGCCTCGACGTCGTTCTTCACATGCGCCATGCCGGCAATCTGCGCGCCTGCTCCGACCTTGACGTGCTCGACGATGCCGGATTGCGCGCCCATGATGACGAAATCGCCGAGCTGCGCCGAGCCGGCGATGCCCGATTGGGCGATGATGACGCAATGCCGCCCGATGACGACGTTGTGGGCGATCTGCACCAGATTGTCGATCTTGGTGCCTTCGCCGATCACGGTATCGGTGAGAAAGCCGCGATCGATGGTCGAATTGGCGCCGATCTCGACGCGGTCGCCGATGATGACGCGGCCGACCTGCGGAACCTTGAGGTGGCCATCGGCGCTCATGGCGTAGCCGAAGCCGTCCTGGCCGATGCGCACGCCGGCATGCAGAATCACCCGCTCGCCGATCAAGGCATGCGTCACGGCGGCGCCCGGGCCGATATAGCAGTGCGCTCCGATGTAGACGCGATAGCCGATGACGGCGCCGGCGGCGATGGTCGTTCCGGCGCCGATCCGCGCCTCTCTTCCGATAACTGCGCCGGGCTCGATCCTGACACCTTCGGCAATTTGCGCGGTCGGATGGACAAGCTGGCCGGCTGCGTTCGCCGCCGCTCCCGTCGCCGTCGGCTGCAGCGCCTCGGGATAAAGCAGTCCGACGGCGATGGCGAAGGCGCGATGCGGCGCATCCGTCGTGACCGCGGCCGCTCCCTCGGGCACGAGCTCGGCGTCGCGGCGCTTGATGAGGCAGGCCGCGGCGTGCGTCGCCGCCAGCTGGCCGGCATATTTGCGGCTGGCGCAAAAGGTGAGATGGGTGCCCGCCGCCTGATGCAGCGGACGCAGATCGTCGATCTCTTTCTCGCCGTCGCAGAGATGGAGGAGCTCGGCGCCGGTCGCTTCGGCAATCACCTTCAGGGGATAGGGCCCTTCGCGCTGGAAAAAACCCGGGTGCTGCATAGTGTCTCCAAGCTTGATGCGATCCGTGGTCTGACCCAGCGGCGTGAAAAGGTTCGGGTTAGGGGGACGACACAGACCAGGCCCCCGTCAGCGAAAGAGATCGGTGAGCTCGCGTCGGCGGACCTTCGTCCACTCGGTGCCGCTCGACGGCTTGAGATTTCAGGAAAGAGCGTCGTGCTCGTAGTCGGCGCGATAAGTCTTGCCGTCGGTCCAAGTCCACGCCTTGTCGTTAGGCGTGCCGGTACCGACCACTATGGGGCACGGCTGCGGCACGGCACAAGCTCAATCTGGCGCAATCCGCCGGTCTCAGTCGGCTGGAGGCACGCCGTTGCCAATGCCACGCACGCAACCGAGTGTTGCGGCGAGGCGCGGCTTTGGGGTAGCGGAGAGGGAGATAATTTGCCGCAATCAAAGTTTCTCTTGCGGGGTCTTCATGCGCAGCAGCGATTGGCAGATTCGCGATACCGAGCAACTCATCACCGGCAATCGAGCCCTGCTCGGCGAGAAGCATCTTCTCGTCGCCATGACGCGGATCCGCAACGAGGCGCTGATCCTGCCCGACACGCTCGACTATCTCGGCAACCAAGTCGACGCGATCATCGCCTATGACGATGCGAGCACCGATGAGACGGTAGAGATTCTGCGCGCGCATCCCAAGGTCGCGCTGATCGTCGCCAACCAAGCCTGGGAGCAGGACATCGACGCGCGGAAGCTCGCCGAGGGGAGGCATCGCGGGCTTCTGCTCGATATGGCCCGCGCCGAGCTGCCGCATGACTGGATGCTGTGCTTCGATCCGGACGAGCGCGTTACGGGGGACCTGCGCGGCTTCGTGCAGGGCCCGGGCGCCGAGGATTGCGACAGCGTCAAGGTGCAGCTGTTCGACGCCTACATGACGCAACAGGACAGCGCGCCCTATCGCTCCGAACTTCCGCTACTCGACTTTCGCCGCTTCTATGGGCCGGAGCAGCGCGACATTCTGATGCTGTGGCGCAACCGGCCGGAGATCAGTTTCGCCGAGCGCGGCCGCGTACCTGCCGGGCTTGGCCGGGTCAAGGTCGATCTCTACTGCCAGCACTACGGCAAGGCGCTCTCGGTGGATCATTGGGAGGAGACTTGCGACTATTACATCCGCCACTTTCCGTTCGAGACCTACGGCAAGAAATGGACCGAGCGCAAAGGGAAGGGCATCCACATCGAGTCGGACTTCAATCGCCCGCTCTATCGATGGGGCGAGGCGCTGTTCAAGAACGCCGTGCCGATGAGCCCATAAAGAAGGGGCGGCGTCTTGCCGGCGCCGCCCCTAGTCGCCTCACTCCTCCGACGGTGGGGGAGGACCGTCGGACTCGCTCGGAATATCGGCGTCGGGTTTGGCGCCATGGTCTGGGGAAGGGGGGCCGAAATCGGGTCGCGGCCCATGCGGGTGATGCGCGCGGAACCGCGCCTCGAGCTCGGCCACCTTGGTGAGCTGCTCTGGCGTCAGCTTGGTGCGCAGGGCATCGACCGCCTTCAACAAATCTTGGCCGCTCTTGGCGCGGGCGATCGCGTTGTCGGCGAGACGTTGCGCAAGCGCGAACGGCTCCTTGCCGTCACTGGCTGGGGTCGACGCGTTGGGACCGAATGGCGGCTTCGCCGTGGCGAGCAGCGCGTCGGTGAAATCGCGCCACGCATCGAGCTGATTGGCGCGGATGCCGATCTCGGTCTCCATCATGCCGAGCCTCCTGGCGAGCATGTCGGGACCTCCGGCCGCCATGCCAGCCATGACCGGCGCCAGGACCGAAGCCAGGACCGGCGTGCTGGGCGTTGCAGCGCATCATCTTGCCGCCATACCAGGAATGCGGCCCCGGACCCATGCCGCGGCCCGGCTCGCCCCAGGCGGCGGTGAGCAGCGCGAGTGAGCCGAGGCCGAGCACGCCAGCGACCAGGATCGGGACGAACTTCCGCGGGGTCTTCATGATCGAGCTCCTTGAGCAGTTGCTGTTCCGCAAGCTCTAGCCCGCGAAGTTTGCCGCGCTTGGTCCCGACATGTCCGAATGTTGCTCGGCGCAGGAATTTTGTGTCGAATCGTTTCAGCGGCGCCAAGTCGCTGGTTTTCGTCATAAAAATGGGCTCGTTCAACGCGGGGCGCGAGGTTAGAAGAGGAAGCCGTTCCCCGCCTTCACTCCAAGGTTCGATGAGTTCCACCGCCCAGAGCATTCTCGTCGTCGACGACGATCCGGAAATCCGCAAGCTGCTCGCCCGCTATATCGAGAGCCAGGGCTTCCGCGTGCTGCTGGCGGCGACCTGCCGCGAGCTCAACGACAAGCTCGCCACCCATCACGTCGACCTCATCGTGCTCGACGTGATGCTGCCCGACGGCTCGGGGCTCGACGTCTGCCGCGACTTGCGGGCGCGGCGCGCAAACGTTCCGATCATTCTGCTCACCGCGCTGAAAGAGGATGTCGACCGCATCATCGGGCTCGAGATCGGCGCCGACGATTATCTCGGCAAGCCGTTCAATCCGCGCGAGCTGATCGCCCGCGTGCGCGCCGTGCTGCGCCGCCGCGCCGAGACCTTGCCGGGGCCAAGCGATGCCAAGATCTATCGCTTCGAGGGGTTCGTCGCCGATCCGCAGGCGCGGCGCGTCACCGATCCGAGAGGCGGCGCTGTCGAGCTGACGGGAGCGGAATTCGATCTGCTCAGGACGTTCCTCGAGCGGCCTGGCCGCGTCCTGTCGCGCGACCAGTTGCTCGATCTCACGCGCGGGCGCGACGGCGACGTGCTCGACCGCTCGATCGATGTGCTGGTCAGCCGGTTGCGCCGCAAGCTTGCCGAGAGCGGCGCCGTGCAATTGTTCAAGACGGTGCGCAATGGCGGCTACCAGCTCGCCGCCAAGGTCGAAGTGCAAGAGGCCGCGCCGTGAACACGTTGCGCGTCAAGATCGCCGTGCTGATGGTGATCGTCATCGTCTCGGTCGTGTTCTCGCTCACGCTCGTGCTGTTCTATCTGCTCGGTCCGCCGAAGCGCATCTATTCGCTCGGGCCGGTGGCGCAGCAGGTGGTGATGCTGCTGCACGCCGCCGAGGAGGGGAGCGCGGCGGTACCGGTCGTGCCCGAGCCGGCGGTTGGGCGCGTGCATGACGGCTTTACCCAGAAACTGCGCGAGGCGCTCGCGGCGCGCGGCGTCAACCTCGCGGTTGAGGTATCGCGCGACGGCTGGCGCGCGCCGTTGACGGTGTCCGTGCCGGTGGGCAACCGAGGCTGGTTCTCCTTCCCGATCACCGATCTGCCGCCGCTGGGCGTGCCCTGGAAGGGGCTGCTCAGATGGCTGCTGCTGATCACCTTCGGCGCCACGGCCATTGCCGTGTTCGTGGCGAACCGCATGGTCAGGCCGCTGGCGCTGCTCGAGAGCGCGGTCGAGCAGGTCGGGCCCGATGGCGCGCTCCCCGCGCTGCCCGAGAAGGGGCCGGCCGAGGTGAGGGCGACGGCAAAAGCTTTGAACTCGCTTTCCTCGCGGCTGAAGGGAGCGATGGAAAGCCGCATGCGGCTCGTGGCTGCGGCGGGTCACGATCTCCGCACGCCGATCACGCGCATGCGGCTCAGGGCCGAATTCGTCGAGGACGATGAGGACCGCGCGCGCTGGCTCACCGATCTCGACGAGCTGGAGCGGATCGCCGACAGCGCCATCCTGCTGGTGCGCGAGGAATCCGGCAAGGCGCCGCCCGAGCTGATTCAGCTCGATGAGCTGGTCGGCAGCATCGGCTCGGAGCTCAGGGACCAAAATCTCGACGTGACCGAGACGACGACAGAGCCGGTCAAGGTGCGCGCGAGCCGGCTCACGCTCAATCGCGCTCTGCGCAATCTCATCATCAACGCGGCGACGCATGGGGTCAGGGCGCGGGTCGAGGTCGGCGGGGCAAATGGCGCCGCGCGCATCGTCATCGAGGATGACGGTCCGGGCATTCCGCCCGATCTGCTCGGCCAGGTGTTCGAGCCGTTCTTCCGCGCCGACCCTGCGCGCCGGCAGGACATCCGCGGCGCCGGGCTCGGGCTCACCATCGCGCGGGAGATCATCCAGCGCGCGGGCGGCACGATCTCGATTTCGAATCGCGATGCGGGCGGGTTGAAGCAAGTGATCGAGCTGCCGAAAGCCGAAGCGCCGGCCTGAGCGGCGCGTCAATCGGCGCTTGGTTTCTTTTTCTTCTTGGTCATGCGGTCGATGACGAAGCTCGTGTCGCCGCAATCGTTTTGCAGGGCGACGATATCGATCGGCTCGGCATAGGCGTTGAAGCCGCCGCCGGTCTCGGTCTGGGTGCTGACCTGCCGGTTGCCGCAAATCGAGGCGGCCACGGTCGGCGCGTTCTCCACCACGAACGGCCGATTGTTGCGGAACACGTTGCGCGTCATCTCGACCTTGGTGACGCGCGCCTTCTTGCCGGCGACCATGATGCCGCCGCCTGCATTGTCGAGGAATTTCGAGCCGATGATGCGGACATTGGCGATCTCTTGCTCCTCTTTGTCGGGCTCGAAATCGATGCCGGCGGATGGGCGCGTGCCATGCGTGTTCTTGAACACGGAGTTCAAAACCAGAAGCCCGTCGGCCTGGATGATCGACAATCCCTGGCGGCGATTGGCGTCCGCCGTGACGCCGCAAAAGCGCACATCCTGCGCGTCCTGCACGTAAAAGCCGTCGCCCCACATTTTTCTGGAGACGAGATTGGTGACGGTGATGTGCTCGGCGCCCTTGGTGATGCGAAGCCCGGTGCCCCATTCGCCGGACTTGCCCTTGTGCTGGTCGCGCTCGCCTTCGAGCGTGCCGCCGGTCACCCAGACATTGGCGACGCCGGAGATGGTGAGCAGCGAATATTTCTTCGAATCGTTGGGGATCGCCTTCAGCACCGCGCCGTCGGCGAGCTTGAGCGTCATGTCGTCCTTGAGGTGGAGGCGGTTGTCCACGGCGTCGATCATGTAGACGCCCTCGGGCACCAGCACGGTGCCCTTGGTGCCGCCGATCGCGTCGATCGCCGCTTGGATGGCGGCGGTGTCGTCGGTCTGGCCGTCGCCTAGGCTCCCTTGTCCTTGACGTTGACAACGAGCGTCGAGGCGGGGGGCGGCGTGCAACTGGCGGGCGCGTCGGCGGCAAACGCCGGCGATGCAACAATGAGCGCGCCAAGGGTTGCGGCACTCAAGCGCAGTCCTGGCCGCGGCGTGAAATTCATGGGCGCATTATCCGGCACAATGCGAAGATTTGGCGGCGAGCCAAATCTCCCTGGAACCGGCGCACCATGCCGGCGCTTGATCCATCGCATAGCGCGGACGCGCGCAATTCATGAGATTCCAGTCTTTAGATTCCAGTCTTGGACAAGGAGGACGATCATGGACATCAATGTGATCCACGAGCACGCCCGTCGCCTTGTGAACGCGCATGGTGACAAGGCCGAATTGGAAGCCGCCCAGAAGGCCGCCGAATGCGAACGGCAGGGCGAGAAGCGCCAAGCCGTCGACTGGCGGCGCATCCAAGCGGCGATCAAGGAACTGCGCGGGCCGCACGCGAGCTGAGCCGCATCGGGGCGAAACTAATTCGCGCGGATCATCGGCAGGTGCACGCGCTTCTGTTCGACGCAGACCAGCGCCGTGCAGCGCCGGATCGCCAGGGCGCGATGTTCGGTCTCGACCGGCGGCGTGGCAGGCTGGCAGCCAGCGAGATGCTGCCAGAGGTTGTGAGCGGCCCAGGAATAGCTCGCCGAGGCTGCGGCGAGAGTGGCGCGGCTCGCGGCTTTGGCATTTGCTCCCGACCAGGCGGCGCCGGCGGAAACATTGCGCTGTAGCGCGGCCGCCGCCGTGCGCGAGTTGGCGGCGGTCCAGGACGATGCCTGCCGCGTTCCCTTGAGCGAAGCGCGCGCGAGGATCCGGGCCTCCAGGCGAGTCCATGTCCAGGCCGCGGCGGACCATTGCCGCAGAGTGATGGCGAGCGCACGCGAAGTGGCGGCGGTCCATGCCGAGGCGATGCGGGCGCCTTGAAGCGCATTGCGCGCGAGAATTCGCGACAGCGCCCTGGTCCGTCGCAAAATTCTGACGAGGCCATGCCAGAGCGCGACGACGAGCGCGAGCGATGTGGCTCCGAGCCACGCCAATCCGATCGCGGCGCCCTTGACCGATGCCCGCGCCAGCATCACCGCATGCACGCTCGTCCATGCCCAGGCCGCGGAGGCCCATCGCGCGAGCGTGACGGCGAGGGCGCGCGACTGCACGACGCTCCACGCCCAGAACGCTGCGAGCCACTTGCGCAGGAGAAGCGCGAGAGCGTAGGCGCGCGGACGGAGCCAGGCGACGCAGGCCGTGGCGGCGCGGTGCATCGTGGTGAAGAGAGCGACAGCGGTTCGCGATACGAAGCTTGCCACCGAGCGCGCCACGCGGAGGAAAAGCAAAGCGAGCCGCCGCAAGACCCGCATCAGCGCGCGTCGCGCGAGATCCAGCCGATGCAGGACCCCCTGGACCATGACGCGGCGCGCGTGCCGCTTCTCGGCGACCTGATAATGCGCAAGCCAGCGCTGCTGCTGGCTGAGCTCGTCGGCCACAGCCGCCATCAGGTGCTTCGACCCCGCGATTCTGGCCTCGGCGGCCGCAATCGGGTCGAGCGTATCGCTTGCACCGGTCACGCTTGGTGCTCCCTCTCGGGCGTGCGATTTTGAGGCGTTTCCCCGTCGAAACGCCGCTGGTCAGTCTACGCCCGAAATTCCTAACGCAAAATCACTTGCTCCGTTCCCGGAATCCGCCGCTCAGACCCCGTTCTCGTGGCAGAATCGCCGAGTGATTCGGCGGGAGTTGGGCACAGGGTGTGGAAAACCGATCCGGCAGCGGCTTTGACTGAGAGAACGGCCAGGATTCGCATTATCGGCATCGACCCGGGGCTGCGGCGCACGGGCTGGGGGGTGATCGATTCTGACGGGGTCAGGCTCGTTTTCGTCGCCTGCGGCTCCGTGGTCTCCGATAACGGGGAGAGCCTCGGCGCCCGGCTTCGCCAGATCTTCGATGGTTTGCAGGAGGTGCTGGCGCGGCTTAGCCCGGAGGAGGCGGCGATCGAGCAGACCTTCGTCAATCGCGACGCCTCCGCCACGCTGAAGCTCGGCCAGGCGCGGGGCATCGCTCTGCTCGTGCCGGCGCTGCTCGGGCTTGAGATCGCCGAATATGCGCCGAATGCGGTGAAGAAGACCGTGGTCGGGGCGGGCCACGGCGACAAGGGCCAGATCAGGGCGATGGTGAAATGCCTGCTGCCGCGCGCGGAGTTCGACAGCACGGATGCCGCCGACGCGCTCGCCATCGCCATCACGCATGCGCATTCGCGCTCGTGGCGCCGGCTTGAAGCTCTCGTCGCCGCCGAAAGGGCCGCGCCATGATCGGCAAGCTCACCGGCAGGGTCGACCAGGTCTCGCTCAACGCGGTGATCGTCGATGTCGGCGGCGTGGGCTACGAGGTGACGGTCGGCGCCCGCACGCTGACCATGCTGCCGCCGGTGGGGGAGACCGTGAGCCTCGCCATCGACACGCATGTGCGCGAGGACGAGATCAGGCTTTACGGCTTCGCCAGCGAGCATGAGCGGGCCTGGTTCAGGGCGCTGCAAACGGTGCAGGGCGTGGGCGCCAAGGTGGCGCTCTCCGTGCTTGGCACGCTGTCGGCCGCCGACCTCGCCAACGCCGTGGCGCTGCAGGACAAGGCGCAAGTCTCCCGCGCGCCGGGCGTCGGCCCCAAGGTGGCGGCCCGCATCGTCGCCGAGCTGAAAGACAAGATGCCGACGCTGGCGCCCGCCATCAGGCCTGCCGGCGGGCTCGCTCCGGTCGCGTCTCTGCCGGAGGGGCTTGCCGCGCGCGATGCGGTATCGGCGCTGACCAATCTCGGTTATGCCCATGGCGAGGCGGCTGCCGCCATCTCGGCCGCGGTCGGCAAGGCGGGCCGCGAGGCGCGCGCGGAGGAGCTGATCCGCTTAGGGCTTAAGGAGCTCGCGCAATGAGCGAGAGGATGCTGGCAGCGGCGAGGCGCGACGAGGACGTGGCTGAGACCTCGCTCAGGCCGCAAACGCTCGCCGAGTTCATCGGCCAGCCCAAGGTCTGCTCCAATCTCAAGGTGTTCATCGAGGCGGCCCGAGGCCGGCGCGAGGCGCTCGATCATGTGCTGTTCGCCGGCCCTCCCGGCCTCGGCAAGACCACGCTGGCGCAGATCGTGGCGCGCGAGCTCGGCGTGAATTTCCGCGCGACCTCCGGCCCGGTGATCGCCAAGGCCGGCGACCTCGCCGCGCTCCTCACCAATCTCGAGGACCGCGACGTGCTGTTCATCGACGAGATCCACCGGCTGAACCCGGCGGTCGAGGAAATTCTTTATCCCGCGCTCGAGGACTACCAGCTCGACCTGATCATCGGCGAGGGGCCGGCGGCGCGCTCGGTGCGCATCGATCTTGCCCGCTTCACGCTGGTCGGCGCCACCACGCGCACCGGGCTGCTGACGACGCCGCTCAGGGAACGCTTCGGCATTCCCATCAGGCTCGAATTCTACGGGGTCGACGATCTGGAGGAGATCGTGCGGCGCGGCGCGCGGCTGCTTGGGCTTTCGCTGACGCGGGAGGGCGCGCGCGAGATTGCCCGGCGCGCGCGCGGAACGCCGCGCGTGGCGGGACGGCTGCTGCGGCGCGTGCGCGATTTCGCCTCGGTCGAGGGCGCGGGCGCGGTCGATGCCGGGGTCGCCGATCGCGCGCTGTCGCAGCTCGAAGTCGACGCAAGCGGCCTCGATGCGCTCGATCATCGCTATCTGCGGCTGATCGCCGTCAATTATGCCGGCGGGCCGGTCGGCGTCGAGACCATCGCGGCGGGATTGTCGGAGCCGCGCGACGCCATCGAGGAGATCATCGAGCCTTATCTCTTGCAGCAGGGCTTCATCGCGCGCACGCCGCGCGGCCGGGTGCTGACGCCGCAGGCCTTTACCCATCTCGGTCTGCAGCCGCCCGCGCAGCCCGCGCAAATTCCCTTGTTCAACGGCAGCGACGACTCGTGAGCGAGAAATGGCCAGACCTCGCTGGCCGCATCGAGGGCGAGACGCATGTGCTGCCGGTGCGCGTCTATTTCGAGGACACCGATTGCGCCGGCGTGGTCTATCACGCCAACTTCCTCAAATTCTGCGAGCGCGCCCGCTCCGACTTCATCCGGCTGCTCGGCATCGAGGCGACGAACCTTGCCGATCCCGCGCAAGGCGAGCCGTCGGTGTTCGTCGTGCGCCGCGTCGAGATCGACTATCTCAAGCCTGGCCGCATGGACGATCTGCTGGAGATCGTCACGACGTGCGTGGAGATCGGCAGCGCGAGTCTCGTCCTCCAGCAGGACGCGATCAGGGATAAGACCCTGCTGGTGCGGGCCCGGGTGACCGTGGTTCTCGTCTCGAAGGCCGGCAAACCGCAGCGCCTCGGGACAATCATTCGTGGTGCGCTTCAACGATTCGTTAACCAACCGCGTGAAACGTAGCTAATGCCGGTAAAGCGTCGCTCTGCCGGAGGGGCCGCGCGCGAGGGAATCTAAGGGCTAGTCACCCAAGTTTGGTCACATTCGCTCGCAAAAGCTCGGTTTCAGCGAGCGAAACGCGAAGCTTCTCCCGGCGATATCGTCAAGCCCGCGGGCTCAAGGCCGCGGGGCCAAGCTGCCGCTTCCAGACCTTTGGTTCGGAGGAGGCGCTCGGAGCTTATGCCACGAGGCCGTCATGAACCCGCCCGATGTCGTCGTCGATCTCTCGATCTTCGAGCTTTTCAAGAACGCTCATATCGTCGTCAAGCTCGTGATCATCGGGCTCTTGCTCGCCTCGATCTGGAGTTGGGCGATCATCCTGGAGAAGCTCTTCCTCTTCGCCAAGACGAGGAAGGAGACCGACAAATTCGAGCAGGTGTTCTGGTCGGGGCAATCGCTCGATGAACTCTACAACGCGCTGAACGCGCGCCGGAACAGCGGCATGGCCGCGCTCTTCGTGGCGGCGATGCGCGAATGGAAGCGCTCGACCGAGCGGGAGGCCGGCGAGCGCGCCACAAGACCCATGCCCGGCGTCCAGCTCCGGGTGGAGAAGGTCATGGACGTGACCATCTCGCGCGAGGTGGAGCGGCTCGAGCGGAGGCTGACGTTCCTCGCCACGGTCGGCTCGACCGCGCCGTTCATCGGCCTGTTCGGCACGGTGTGGGGCATCATGACGAGCTTCCAGGCCATCGCCGTGAGCAAGAATACCAGCCTTGCCGTGGTCGCGCCCGGCATCGCCGAGGCCTTGTTCGCCACCGCGCTCGGCCTGCTCGCCGCTATTCCTGCCGTAATTTTCTACAACAAATTCAACAGCGAAGTCGCGCGCCACGCGGCGCGCCTGGAAGGCTTCGCCGACGAGTTCGCGGCCATCCTGTCGCGGCAGATCGACAAGACGGTGGTGTGAGACATGGGAGCGGGATTACAGCCAGGCGGCGGACTCGGGAGCCGGCGCGCGCGCCGGCGCTCGGCGGCGCCGATGAGCGAGATCAACGTCACGCCCATGGTCGACGTGATGCTCGTGCTGCTGATCATCTTTATGGTCACCGCGCCGATGCTGACCGCCGGCATCGAGGTCGTGCCCCAGCCCGATCTGCCCAAGGTCAATTTGCCCAAGACGGAAGCGGGCCCGATCGATGCGCAGAAGCAGGCGCTCGCCATCACCGTCAATCCGGAAGGCAAGGTCTTCCTGCAAAGCACCGAGATCGGCTTTGACGAATTGGTGCCAAAACTCAGCGCTATCAGGGACGCGGGCGGGGGCGACCGCGTCGAGGTGAGGGGCGACGACCGGGCGCAATATGGCAGCATCGCCAAGGTGCTGGCGCGCATCAAATCGGCGGGCATCCCCGTGACGCTCGTAACCGAGCCGGTCGCGGAGAAGAGCGCACAGTAGAGCGAAGTGGGACATGAGCAAGAGCACCTTCATCTCGGCAGCGCTGCATACGGCGATCCTGCTCTGGGTGCTGGTCGCCTTCCCGGCCGCCAAGATCGACCAGCAGCTGTTGTCGATCCCGATCGATCTGGCTTCGCCGTCCGAGGTCACCAAGCTCAAGGCTGGAACCAAGGACGCCAAGGACGACGCGCCGCTCGCCGGCAAGCCGAAGGAGAAGCAGCCTGAGGCGGTGAAGGAGGTCGAGGCGAAGAAGCCCGAGCAGACCGCGGCGGTCGAGCAGAAGAGCGAGCCGGAGCCGAAGCCCACGCCCAAGCCCGAGGAGAAGAAAGCCGACACGCCGAAGCCGCCCGCGCCCAAGCCTGAGGCGAAGAAACCCGAGGAGAAGCCTGCCAAGCAGGCAGAGGCGCAGACCCCGGCGAAGAAGCCCGCGCCGCCGAAGCCGAAGCGCGACTTCAACACCGACCGGATTGCCGCCCTGCTCAACAAGATCCCCGATGCGGCAAGCGAGGCCGCGCCCGTGCTGCCCTCGGAGGAGCCGGCGCCGAAAAAGGTGCACGGCCAGTCGAACGGCACGGAAATGACCATGTCGGTGAATGAGATCGACGCGCTGAGAGCCCGCATCGCCCAATGCTGGAGTCCCCCGCCCGGCGGGCTCGGCGCCGAGCAGATCGTGGTGCAGCTCCGGATGAAGCTCAACGAGGACGGCACGCTGGTGGGCTATCCGACCGTCGCCAATTCGGGCTCCTCGCCCTTTTTCCAGGCCGCCGCCGACAGCGCCGTGCGCGCGGTCTATCAGTGCCAGCCCTACACGCTGCCGAGCGACAAATATGCGCTTTGGCGCGACATGATCCTCAATTTCGACCCAAGTGACATGTATCGCGCGGGCTGATGAGCAATAGGCAGAATGACCCGATGACACGTTCCGATCCGCCTCGCCCCAACCGCCGTGTCTGGCGCGTCGCGCTTGTCCTCTTGGGACTTGGCGCGCTCGCCGCCTCGAGCCCGGCGCGCGCGGTGGTCGAGCTCAACATCACGCAGGGCACGATCCAGCCGCTGCCGATTGCCATCGCCGATTTTGCCGGAGACGGATCGATCGATCCGCAAACCGCGCGTGAAATCTCCACCGTCGTGGCCAACGATCTGCGCGGCTCGGGGCTATTCATGCCGATCGATCAGGCCGCGTTTATCGAAAAGGACGTCGGCACCGACAGCGTGCCGCGGTTTGACGATTGGCGCGTGGTGAACGCCCAGGCGCTGGTGGTGGGGCGAATCGGCGCCGCCGACGGCAGGCTGAAGGCGGAGTTCAGGCTGTGGGACGTGTTTGCCGGCAAGCAGCTCGCCGGCGAGCAGTTCTTCGCAAGGCCCAAGGACGCGCGGCGCATCGGCCATATCATCGCCGATTCCATCTATGAGCGGATCACCGGCGAGAAGGGCTATTTCGACACGCGCATCGTGTTCGTCGACGAGTCCGGGCCCAAGGACAAGCGCGTGAAGCGCCTCGCCATCATGGATCAGGACGGCTTCAACGTCAGGTTGCTGACGACCGGGCAAAACCTGGTGCTGACCCCGCGGTTCAGCCCGTCGACGCAGGAGATCACCTATACGTCCTTCGAGGGCGAGACGCCCAAGGTCTATCTGCTCAACATCGAGACCGGGCAGAAGGAGATCGTTGGGGCGTTTCCCGGCATGACATTTGCGCCCCGCTTCTCGCCTGATGGGCAGCGCATCGTCCTCAGTCTCGAGAACGAGGGGAATTCGAACCTGTTCTCCATGGATTTGCGCAGCCGGCGCACGCTTCAGCTCACCAACGACAAAGCCATCGACACGGCGCCTTGCTACTCGCCTGACGGAAGGCACATCGCCTTCGAGACCGACCGCGACGGGTCGCGGCAGATCTACGTGATGGATGCCGGCGGCGCCAATGCGCACCGCATCAGCCAGGGGCAGGGGAGCTATTCCACCCCGGTCTGGTCGCCGCGCGGCGATCTCATCGCCTTCACCAAGATGACGGGGGGCCAATTCCTGATCGGCGTGATGAAGCCTGACGGCTCCGGCGAGCGCGTGCTCACCGAGGGGTTCCATAACGAGGGACCGACCTGGGCGCCGAACGGCCGCGTGCTGATGTTCTTTCGGGAATCGCCGGGTGCCGCGGGGGGTCCCAAGCTCTATACGATCGACCTCACGGGCTATAACGAGCGGCTGGTTGCGACCCCCGCTTTTGGCTCCGATCCCGCCTGGTCGCCGCTCATCAATTAGGGGCCGGGCGCCGCCGCAATTGGGGGCGTGAGCACCGCCGTTCTTGGCCAAAAACCAGGCAGGTTCCGCCGGCTTCTGTGTCCCAAAAGCAACTGTGTTCTAACCCTTTTTTAATCGGGTGCCCGCACCTTGTTAACCAAGCTTGATCGGCCTCTCCTGGGGAGATAGCGTCGTCTGGCTGGAGGATGAGATTCGGAGTGGCATTTTGGCATCAATGACCGACAAAACGGTCCCCGGACGGTAGTCCGATATTGATCTGAAAACGTCGCGCCGGTACATGCAAAGTTGGCTACTGCCGTTTTAACCAAAGGAGAGAAGACCATGCAGGGTTTGAAGGGCGTTATCATCGCCACCACCATCGTGGCCGCCACCTTGGCGCTCATGGGCTGCGTCGGCCATCATGAGAAGGCCGTCGTGTCTGAGCCCCTGAAGCTCGGGTCCGTCCAGGTCGAGCAGGCTGTTCGCGTCTAAGCTGCGACTGAGGGAATTACGGAAGCCTAACGACTTCCGTCTTACGGGGCATGGATGCCGAGACGCCGTAGCTTGATGCGGCGGCGTCTCAGGCATCCCTTCCTTTTTTAGGCCCAGGTTTCGTCACCGGGCCGGTCTAAACTCCCGGCCATTCTCCCCGATTTCGAGGGAACTAGGAGATCGTTAAGGACTTCCCTTCTACGATTTTCTTTAAGTTTGGCTAGCGGGAGTAACCAGTAATGCGTTGGAGTGGTGGGATCGACCACGCCTGCAAGCTCGCGGGCGTGCTCTTGATTGCTTTTGCCCTGGCAGCCTGCTCGCGTCAGAATCCGGCAAGGGAATATGGCCTGGGTGGGGAGGGGCCGGTAACTCCCGGAACGGAAAGAGATTTCGCCGTCAATGTCGGCGATGTCGTGCATTTCCAGGAAGACAGCTCGGACCTGACCGGCGAGGCGCCGGGCATCCTGCGCAACCAGGCCGGCTGGCTCAACCAATATCCGCAATACACGATCACCATCGAAGGCCATGCCGACGAGCGGGGAACGCGCGAATATAACCTCGCGCTCGGTGCACGGCGCGCCACGGCGGTCAAAGCCTTTCTGGCGCGGTCGGGCGTGAACGCGGGGCGGATCCGCACGGTGTCCTACGGCAAGGAGCGGCCGATCGCGACCTGCGACGCCCCATCCTGCTGGAACCAGAATCGGCGCGCGCAGACGGTCCTCAACGACCGCGGCGGGGCCGTCGCCCGGAATTATTAGCCGGGGGGCCAAGCCGCAGTTTGGCCCCAAAAAGCCGGGCAAATGCGTTATGGTTCGGCGCATTCGGCGCTCCGTGAGCGAGCGCCGTTGTCCGCGTGACCCCGAGAACTGCAAGGTCTTTGGTGGCTCGATCGACCCCCTCATGGCGCAGCCGAACGCGCCCGGCTTTGGCATTGACGGCCGGGCTTCTGCTCGGTCTCGCCGCGCTGCCTTGCCTGGCCCAGGACGAAGATGTGCCGCCCGCCGAGGAGGTTCCCGAGGCTCAGCCGGCGGTACAGCCGCAAGGCGTCGATTCGGTGAGCGGGCGTATCGGTCGGCTGGAGGAGAAGATGCAAGACCTCCAGGTGTCGATCGGGACTCTGGAATCGTTTCTCCGCACCAAGCCCGGCACGACGCTGCCGCAGGAAGCTCCGGCTCCCGTGCGACCCCCGCAGGCCGATCTTAGCCCGCGCATCGACGTGCTCGAGACCCAGATCGGGGCACTGACCAGCCATATCGAGCAACTGACCCGCCAGATGAGCGCGCTCGAGAAGAAGCTCTCATCAGCGCCGGCGGCGATCGCGCCGCCGCCGCGCGCCGAGCCCGTGCCCGAGCGGCAGGGCGAGGCGGTGCCGCCGCCATCTGCGCCTTCCTCGGCGTCCGCCGATACGCCGGCCGAGGATGACGGCGGGGCAAAGCCCGGCGAAGACGCGGTGGCCAATCTGTTGAGCACACAAGGCGGCGCGGAGCCGCCCGCAACTCCGGATGACCAGCCGCGAAGCCTCGCTGCCGCGCTTCCCGAGGGCGATGCGCAGACGCTCTACCAGCAGGGCTACGGCGCGTTATTGCAGAAGGACTATGCGGGCGCGGAGGGCGCGTTCCGCGGTCTGGTCCGCGCCTATCCGGACGATCCGCTGGCGGGCAACGCGCAATATTGGATCGGCGAGACCTATTACATGCGTGGCCAATACAAGAACGCGGCCGACGCCTTCCTCAAGGGCTACAAGAAATACAAATCGAGCGAGAAGGCGCCGGACACGCTGCTCAGGCTCGGCATGGCGCTCGCCGAGCTCGGCCAGAAGGATGCGGCCTGCTCCGCTCTCAACGAGCTGCGAGCGAAATATCCGGAGGCGCCGGAGCATATCCGTGAAGATGCCAGTGCCCAGCGCAAGCATTTCGGCTGCTGAGATGCAGGCCTTGCCGATCACGCTGGTCGAGGCGCGGGCGTTGCTCGCGCCGCTGACGCGATTCCCGCGCGTCGCGCTGGCGGTATCGGGCGGGCCCGACAGTCTCGCGCTGATGCAGCTTGCCGCGCGGCTCCGCGCCGAGCTTGGCGTGAGCCTCACCGTGCTGACGGTCGATCATGGCTTGCGCGATTCCTCTCGCGAGGAGGCGGCGATGGTGGGGCGGCAGGCCGCGGCCCTCGGCTTGCCGCATGCGATCCTCACCTGGGAGGGCGGCGAGTCCCGGACAGCGAGCCTGCAAGCGCGTGCGCGGGCCGCGCGCTACGATCTGATGGCAGCCTATTGCCACGCGCACGATATTCAAGCGCTCGTCACCGCGCATCATCTCGACGATCAGGCGGAGACCTTCTTGATGCGGCTGAAGCGCGGCAGCGGGCTCGATGGCCTGGCCGCGATTCCCGAGCGCGGCGCATGGGCGGGGATCGCCGTGCTGCGTCCTCTGCTCGATGTGGAAAAGGCGCGCCTCGTCGCCACGCTGCGAGAGGCAGACGTGAGTTTCGTCTGCGACCCGAGCAATCAAGATCCGCGTTTCGAGCGCGCGCGCGTGCGGCGAAGCCAGGACGCGCTGTCGCTGCTGGGCTTGACGCCCGAGGCTCTGGCGCTTTCGGCGCGGCGCTTGCGGCGGGCGCGCGAGGCGCTGGAAGACGCGGCGCGAGGCTTCCTTGCCGCGCACAGCGAGACGAGCGAGGCGGGCTATGCATTGATCGACACAGCGGCGCTTGCAGCGGCGCCGCAGGAGATCGCGCTGCGGGCTCTGGCGCGATTGATCGGCGCGGTGGGTGGCGGCGAGACTCCGTTGCAGCTCGCCAAGCTCGAGTCGCTGCTCGCGGCCTTGGCGGCGCATCCCGGCAGGGCGCATACGCTCGGCCGCTGCCGCATCGAGCCGATGTCCGGCCGGCTCGGCGTCTTCCGCGAGGTCAGAGGCAGCGGTCTGCCCGTGACGGAGCTTTTGCCTGGGATGCGGGCACTTTGGGACAATCGCTTTCGGCTCGAGCTTCCGGCCGATGCGCCCGAGCCGATCGTGGTCAGGGCGCTCGGCGAGTCCGGCTGGCGCGAGCTCAAACAGCGCTCGGCACTGGCAGCGTCGCTGCCGCGGCTCGCCGGCCGGACCTTGCCCGCCTGCTGGCGAGGGGAGATTCTCTTGGGACTTCCGAGGCTTGGTCCGAGGTTGGGTCAAGCTTGGGCAGGCCTTGCGTGCCGCGCGACCTTTGTCAGCGGAGGCCACGCCGACGGAACGGCGCAGCGCTCAAGCCGTTGAGAAAGCATGCACCTCTTTGCATTAGCTTTACTTGGCAAAGAGCATGCATGTTCCTATGTTACCGAGGCCTAGCTTCACTCTTGCGCCTTAGTTTAGGGCGAGGCTGCCTTGCACCGGTAGCCGCGATAGGATCGAGCCGTCAGGTCAGTACATGAATTCGAACTTCCGTAACTTTGCCATCTGGGTGTTCATCGGCCTCCTCCTGGTCGCGCTGTTCAACCTGTTCCAGAGCCCGGGCGTGCACGTCCGCGGCAACGAGATCAGCTTCTCGCAGCTGCTCTCGGAGGTCGAGGCTGGCAACATCCAGGACGTGACCATTGCCGGCAACACCATCACCGGGCATTTCACCGACGGCCGCAATTTTCAGACCTATGCGCCGAACGACCCCAACCTGGTCGACAAGCTGAACCAGAAGGGCGTCAAGATCACCGCCAAGCCGTCCGAGGACGACGTGCCGTCGCTGCTCGGCGTGCTGGTCTCCTGGTTTCCCATGCTGCTGCTCATCGCCGTGTGGATCTTCTTCATGCGCCAGATGCAGTCGGGCGGCGGGCGCGCCATGGGCTTCGGCAAGTCCAAGGCGAAGCTCCTCACCGAGCGGCACGGCCGCGTGACCTTCGACGACGTCGCCGGCGTCGATGAGGCCAAGGAGGACCTTCAGGAGATCGTCGAGTTCCTGCGCGACCCGCAGAAATTCCAGAAGCTCGGCGGGCGCATCCCGCGCGGCGCGCTGTTGGTCGGGCCTCCCGGCACCGGCAAGACGCTGCTCGCGCGCGCCATCGCCGGCGAGGCCAACGTGCCGTTCTTCACCATCTCCGGCTCCGACTTCGTCGAGATGTTCGTCGGCGTCGGCGCCTCCCGCGTGCGCGACATGTTCGATCAGGCGAAGAAGAATGCGCCCTGCATCATCTTCATCGACGAGATCGACGCCGTCGGCAGGCATCGCGGCGCCGGCCTTGGCGGCGGCAACGACGAGCGTGAGCAGACGCTCAATCAGCTGCTGGTCGAGATGGACGGCTTCGAGGCCAATGAAGGCATCATCCTGATCGCCGCCACCAACCGGCCCGACGTGCTCGATCCCGCTTTGCTCCGTCCCGGCCGGTTCGACCGGCAAGTGGTGGTGCCGCGGCCCGACATCATCGGGCGGGAGAAGATTCTCAAGGTGCATGTGCGCAAGGTGCCGCTCGCGCCCGACGTGGATCTGCGCGTCATCGCGCGCGGCACGCCCGGTTTCTCGGGCGCCGACCTCGCCAACCTCGTCAACGAGGGGGCGCTGCTCGCCGCGCGCCGCTCCAAGCGCCTCGTTACCCAGCTCGAGTTCGAGGACGCCAAGGACAAGGTGATGATGGGCGCCGAGCGCCGCTCCATGGTTATGACCGAGGAGGAAAAGACGCTGACCGCCTATCATGAAGGCGGCCACGCGCTGGTGGCGCTGCACATGCCCGCGTCAGACCCGGTGCACAAGGCGACCATCATTCCGCGCGGCCGCGCGCTCGGCATGGTCATGCGGCTGCCCGAGCGCGATATCCTCTCCTACACGCGCGCCAAGCTGAAGGCCGACATCACCGTGGCCATGGGCGGGCGCGTCGCCGAAGAGCTCGTGTTCGGCTACGAAAAAGTCACGTCCGGCGCCGCCTCCGACATCAAGATGGCGACGGTGCTGGCGCGCGCCATGGTCACGCAATACGGCATGTCCGACAAGCTCGGCCCGCTGGCTTACGGCGACAATGAGGAAGAGGTCTTCCTCGGCCACTCCATCGCTCGGACGCAGAATCTTTCCGACGAGACCCAGACCAGGGTCGACGAGGAGATCCACCGCATCGTCGATGAGGGGTTCGAGCACGCGCGCAAGATTCTCTCGGAGAATCTCGACGACCTGCACACCATCGCGCGCGGGCTGCTCGAATACGAGACGCTGTCGGGCGAGGAGATCAAGGACCTGCTCAAGGGCAAGCCGCCGGTGCGCGACTTCGCCGCCGAGGTTCAGCCGCGGCCAGGATCGGCCTCTGCCGTGCCGACGGCGGGACGGGGCAAGCGTCCGCCGGAGCCCGAGCCCGACACTGGCGGCATGGAGCCCCAGCCGCAGACCTGAGGTCGGCTTGCATCGCATTGAAAAGATGCCCGGCGGTCGCGCCGGGCATTTTCGTTTTCGGAGAGCGGTTTGCTTCATGCTAAGGCTCGCTCATGCGCGCGAAGCTTTATCTCCGGCCGATCGGCTTGCTCTATGGCGCCGCCGCGGATGCGGCGGTCGCCGAAGGGGTGGCGCTGCCGCTGGCGGGAGGGCCGATCGCCTTCGCCGCGGCTGAGCTGATCGAGGGATCGGCCGGCAGCGCGCGACGGCAAATCTTCACCGCGCACGCTTTGGCGGAGTCGCGCGACGCCGATCTCGCCGCCCTGCTCAAGCGGGTCACCGCGCCGCGGCCGCCCTTCGCCGGGATCGCGCTCGACCGCCCGGTGCTGATGGGCATCGTCAACGTCACGCCGGACAGTTTCTCCGACGGCGGCCTCTACGACAGCAAAGAGGAGGCGATCGCGCATGCGGCCGAGCTTGCCGGCGCCGGCGCGGCCATCGTCGATATCGGCGGCGAGTTGACGCGGCCCGGGTCGGACCTACCGGAGGAGGGCGCAGGAGGGCACGCGCGTACTGCCGGTGATCGAGGGGCTCAAGGGGATCTGTGCCGTGATCTCGATCGATACGCGGAAGGCAAGCGTCGCCGCGCGGCGGCAAAAGCCGGCGCCAAGATCTTCAACGACGTCTCGGCGCTCGACCTTGACCAGCAGAGCCTCGAAGACGCGGCAGAGACGGGGCTTGCCGTCGTCCTCATGCATGCGCAAGGCGAGCCCAAGACCATGCAGGACGATCCGCGTTACGCCGATGTCGTGCTCGAGGTGTTCGACTATCTGGAGAGCCGGATCGAGGCGGCCGTGGCGGCGGGGATCGAGCGCTCCCGCATCGCCGCCGACCCAGGCCTCGGCTTCGGCAAGACGCTCGCGCATAACCTCGCGCTGCTGGCGCATACCTCCCTGTTGCATGGCTTGGGCGTGCCGCTTCTCATCGGCGCCTCGCGCAAGCGCTTCATCAAGGGGATCGCGGGTGGGGCGGAGGCCCAGGCGCGTGAGCCCGGCTCGCAGGCCGCGGCGATCGTCGCGGCGGCGCAAGGGGCGCAAATTCTGCGGGTGCATGACGTGGCGGGCAGCCGCCAGGCGCTCGGCGTTTGGCGGGCTTCGGCTTTCGGTACTGAAAATTAAGGGAAATTAGACTCGGGGGTACCCCCTCGGGTGTAACTTTTGCTTACAGTTTTTGAACGGAAGGATGGTAAACCAAAGAGCATAATCGTCATGGCGCGCCGGACAGAACATAACAAGCGAACGGCACCGACAGGGAACCGACGGGGAGGCCTCACAATGCCTCGCAAATATTTTGGCACGGATGGCATCCGTGGCAGCGCGAACACCTATCCCATGACCTCCGAGGTGGCCCTCAAAGTGGGGATGGCCGCCGGCAAGCTGTTCACCAATGGCTCGTATCGCCATCGCGTGGTGATCGGCAAGGATACGCGGCTCTCGGGCTACATGATCGAGTCCGCGCTCGTCTCCGGCTTCACCGCCGTGGGCATGGATGTGTTCCAGCTCGGTCCGATGCCGACGCCGGCCGTCGCCATGCTGACCCGCTCGCTTCGCGCCGATCTCGGCGTGATGATCTCGGCCTCGCACAACCCGTTCATCGACAACGGCATCAAGCTGTTTGGGCCGGACGGCTACAAGCTCTCCGACGACAAGGAGCAGGAGATCGAGCATCTGATGGAGGGCGATTCCTCGGAGCTGTTAGCCGGGGCGGAGCTGATCGGCCGGGCCACCCGTATCGACAGCGCGCGTGAGCGCTATATCGAATTCGCCAAGCGCACGTTGCCGAAGAACATCCGCTTCGACGGCATCAGGGTGGTGATCGATTGCGCCAACGGCGCGGGCTACAAGGTGGCGCCAGAGGCGCTGTGGGAGCTCGGCGCCGAGGTCATCAAGATCGGGGTCGAGCCCAACGGCTTGAACATCAACAAGGATTGCGGTTCGACCGCGCCCGAGGATTTGATCCGCAAGGTCAACGAGGTGCGCGCCGATATCGGCATTGCGCTCGACGGCGACGCCGACCGGGTGGTGATTGTCGACGAGAAGGGCCGCATCATCGACGGCGACCAGCTGATGGCGGTCATCGCCGAGTCCTGGCAGAAGCGCGGACGGCTCGCCGGCGGCGGCATCGTCGCCACGGTGATGTCCAATCTCGGGCTCGAGCGCTATCTGGAGAGCATCGATCTCGGTCTCGCCCGCACGCCGGTCGGCGATCGCTACGTGGTCGAGCATATGCGCCAGCACGGCTACAATGTCGGCGGCGAGCAGTCCGGCCATATCGTGCTGTCGGATTTCTCGACCACCGGCGACGGCCTCGTCACCGCGCTCCAGCTGCTGTCGGTGGTGGCGCAAAGCGGCAAGCCGGTGAGCGAAATCTGCAATCGTTTCGAGCCGTTGCCGCAAGTTCTGAAGAATGTCCGCTACAAGAACGGCGGCGCGCCGCTCGACAATGTGGCGGTGCGGCGGGCGATCGACACCGGCAAGTCGAGACTCGGCAAGTCGGGGCGGCTCGTCATCCGTCCCTCCGGCACCGAGCCGGTGATCCGCGTGATGGCCGAGGGCGACGACGAGAAGCTGGTCAAGACCGTGGTTTCCGACATCGTCCACGCGCTGACCGACGCGGCGGCCTGAACGCCGCAACGCGCTCGGCGCTGGACTTGACCCGTCAGGCATCTGCACGTACCTGCCTCGGCATGAACACGCCGCAGAAACCCGCGCTCCGCCCGAATAATCCGCGCTTCTCTTCGGGGCCGTGCACCAAGCGTCCCGGCTGGACTCCGGATGCGCTGAAGCACGCGCTGCTCGGCCGCAATCACCGCCAGCCGGAGACCAAGGCGCGGCTCGAGCTGGCGATCGCCCGCACGCGCGCGCTGCTCGGACTTCCGGACGGCTATCGGCTGGCGATCGTGCCGGCCTCGGATACCGGCGCGGTGGAGATGGCGCTGTGGTCGCTGCTCGGCCCGCGCGGCGTCGATGTGCTCGCCTGGGAGGCGTTCAGCCGCGACTGGGTCACCGACATCACCGAGCAGCTCAAGCTCACCGATGTCCGCCCGTTGCTTGCGGCCTACGGCGAGCTGCCCGATTTGTCGCAAGTCGATTTCAGCCGCGACGTGGTGTTCGCCTGGAACGGCACGACCTCGGGCGTGCGGGTGCCGAGCGGCGATTTCATCGCGGCCGACCGCAAGGGCCTCACCATCTGCGACGCCACCTCGGCCGTCTTCGCGCAGGAGATCGATTGGACGAAGCTCGATGCCGCCACCTTCTCCTGGCAGAAGGTGCTGGGCGGCGAGGCGCAGCACGGCATGCTGATCCTCGGCCCGCGCGCGGTGGAGCGGCTGGAGAGCCATACGCCGGCCTGGCCGCTGCCGAAGCTGTTCCGCATGACGCGCGGCGGCAAGCTCAACGCCGAGCTGTTCGCGGGCTCCACCATCAACACCCCCTCGATGCTCTGCGTGCAGGACTATCTCGACGCGCTCGATTGGGTGGACCGCGTCGGCGGGCTCGCGGGCACCATCGCGCGCTCGAATGCGAATGCGTCGGTCATCGCCGAATGGGTGGCGCGGACCCCTTGGGTCGATTTCCTCGCCCGCGTGCCGGCAGACGCGATCGAACACATCCATCTGCCTCAAGATCGTCGACCCCGAGGTGATGGCGCTGCCGCCCGAGCTGCGCGAGGCGCTGCCCCGCCGGATGGCGGCGCTGCTCGATCGCGAGAATGCCGCCAAGGACATCGCTGCCTATCGCTATGCCCCGCCGGGCTTGCGCATCTGGACCGGCGCCACCGTGGAAAGGAGCGACGTCGAAAAGCTGCTGCCGTGGCTCGACTGGGCCTTCGCGGTGGAGAAACAGGCGCTCGCCAAGGCGGCTTAACGAAACGCCATCGAGTGCTCGCGTCCGCCCCTGCCCAGGCGCTATAAGGTGACACGGCCCCGCCCAGATGCGGGGCCGTTTGTGCGTTTTTTATCCAGGTTTTAGAGGACCTTAACCCGTGGCCAATGTCGTGGTCGTCGGCTCCCAATGGGGCGACGAGGGCAAGGGCAAGATCGTCGATTGGCTGTCCGAGCGCGCCGACATCGTGGTGCGCTTCCAGGGCGGCCATAATGCCGGCCATACGCTGGTGGTCGACGGCACCACCTACAAGCTCTCGCTGCTTCCCTCCGGCGTGGTGCGCAAGGGCAAGCTCTCGGTGATCGGCAACGGCGTCGTGGTCGACCCCTGGGCGCTGGCCGACGAGATCGCCAAGATCGAGACGCTGGGGGTGAAGATCAGCCGCGACAATCTCCGCATCGCCGAGAACGCGACGCTGATCCTGCCGCTGCACCGCGAGCTCGAACTCACTGCGCGAGGCCGCCGCGGGCGAAGGGCGCATCGGCACGACCAAGCGCGGCATCGGCCCGGCTTACGAGGACAAGGTCGGCCGGCGTGCCATCAGGGTGATGGACCTCCAGGATTTGCCATCGCTCAAGCCGAAGATCGAGCGCATCCTCGCCCACCACAATCCGCTTCGCCGCGGGCTCGGCCAGCCCGAGATCTCGGCCGACGATTTGTGCGCTCAGCTCACCGAGATCGCGCCGAAGATTCTCCCCTACGTCGACACGGTGTGGGCGTTGCTCGATCGGGCACGGCGCCAAGGCAAGCGCATCCTGTTCGAGGGCGCGCAAGGCGCCCTGCTCGATATCGACCACGGCACCTATCCGTTCGTCACCTCGTCGAACACGGTGGCGGCTCAGGCCGCGACCGGTTCCGGCGTGGGGCCGGGTGCGATCGGCTATGTGCTCGGCATCACCAAGGCCTATACCACGCGGGTAGGGGAGGGGCCGTTCCCCACCGAGCTCAAGGACGAGACCGGCAAGCTGCTCGGCGAGCGCGGGGCCGAGTTCGGCACGGTGACGGGGCGGCCGCGCCGCTGCGGCTGGTTCGACGCCTGCCTCGTGCGGCAGACGCGCAAAGTCGCCGGCATCAACGGCATCGCGCTGACCAAGCTCGACGTGCTCGACCAACTGCCGGAGCTGAAGATCTGCGTGGGCTACCGGCTCGACGGGCTGCCGCTCGACCATCTGCCGGCGGCGCAAGGGGCGCAGGCCCGCGTCGTGCCGATCTACGAGACGATGGAAGGCTGGACCGAGTCGACGCGCGGCGCGCGGAGCTGGGCCGAGCTTCCCGCTCAATGCATCAAATATGTGCGGCGGCTCGAGGAGCTGATCGGCGCGCCGGTGGCGCTGCTCTCGACCAGCCCGAAGCGCGAGGACACCATCCTCGTGCACGATCCCTTCGTGGATTAGAATGGTGTTGGTTGAGGTCAACCAATGGTCTCCGTCATGGCCGGGCTTGTCCCGGCCATCCACGTCTTGATCCTTCGCAGGAAGTTCGTGGATGCCCGGGACTGCGCCCGGGCATGACTGGTCACTTGGGTTAGCCCAAGAGGTGAACGTGGCGGAGCAATATCCCTGGAAACTCGCCTGGATCACCGGCGCGTCGGGCGCGATTTGCGGCGAGATCGCCCGGCGGCTTGCCGCGGAGGGTGTCACGGTTGCCGCCAGCGCGCGGCCGAGCGACCGGCTCTATGCGCTCGCCTCACAATACGAAACCATCAAAGCCTTCCCCGCCGATGTGTTGAACCCACAAGAGCTCAAGGCCTGCGTGGCGAAGATCGAGGCCATGCTCGGCCCGATCGACCTCGCGCTGTTCGGCGCCGGGATGTATGTGCCCTTCAACATCCGCAATATCGACCTCGACGGGTTCCACCGCACCATGGCGGTCAACGTGGATGGCGTGATCAACGGCGTCGCCGCCGTGCTGCCGTCGATGCTGGCGCGGAAGGCGGGCCACATCGCCATCATGGGATCGCTGTTCGGCTATGCCGGCTGGCCGGAGAACGGCAGCTATGGCGCCAGCAAGGCGGCGGTGATCAATCTCGCCGAAAGTCTCAAGCTCGAATTGGAGGGGACCGGCGTCGACGTGACCATCATCAACCCCGGCTTCGTGGATACGCCGCTCAATGCCGCCTACGATCCCAAGAAAAAGCTCTATGCCATGAGCAAGGAGCGTTGCGCCCGCAAGATCCTCGAGAGGCTGTCGGGGAGGCCTTACGAGATCGCTTTCCCGCCACAAGTCGCGGGCTTCTTGAAGACCGTGCGTTCCCTGCCGCGCCGCGTGTCTTTCCCGCTCATCCGCTGGTTCACCAAGACGATGCAGCAATAGTCATGCGGCCGATTTTCCAGATGTTCGCGAACTATAATGGCTGGGCCAATGCGCGGCTCTATGCGGCCGCAGCGCAGTTACCGGATGCGGAGTATCGCGCCGATCATGGCGCCTTCTTCAAGTCGGTGCATGGCACGCTCAATCATCTCCTGGTCGGCGACCGCATCTGGATGCAGCGTTTGACCGGGGAGGGCGACGCGCCAGCGCGCCTCGATGCCATTCTGTTCGAAGACTTGGAACCGTTGCGTGCGGCGCGAGCCGCCGAGGATGCGCGGATTGTCGCCTTCGTTTCAGGACTTAGCGATGACGACTTGAAACGCAAGGTGCGCTACACGACCATCAGCAGGCCGGCGGCGATCGAGCAGGAGCTGGGCTACGCGCTGCCGCATGTTTTCAATCACCAGACCCATCATCGCGGCCAGGTGCACGCGCTGCTCACCAAGATCGCGGGCGAGGCGCCGTCGCTCGATCTCATCCTCTATCAGCGCGAGACCGGCATCGGGCTTAGCTGAGCAGCTCGCGGAAATATTGGTCGAGCATGCGGTTCTTGGGGTCGGCGGCCTTGCGGCGCGCGGCGAATTGCTGGAGCCGCACGCCGAACGCCTTGCGCACCTGATCGCGGGTCAGGAACGGCGTCTGATTGAACAGCGGCACGCCGCGCCGCGCGCTACAGAACTCATTGTAATGATGCAGGAATTCCTCCCATTCGGGGCCGCCGGTCGAGGCCGGGTCGATGCTCAAGGTGGCGCCCTCCCAGCTATAGGACAGCAGCGCCTCGACATCGCGGGCGATGGCATAGCCCACGCTCGGCAGGTCGCAGCGATAGCCGGTCTTCTGCTCGTAGGCGATGAGGAAGTCGCAATATTGCTCGAGGATGTCGAAGAAGCCGCCTTCGCGAAAGGCCCACATGCTGAACAGATATTTGTTGGCGCCGGGCTCGCGCGGATAGTTGATGATCTGGGCATGCGGCCAGGTGCGGTCGCTGCGCACGACCAGCACGAGCGCCTGGCGCAACAAGAAGAAATGCAGCTTGTCGGCGGCCGCGCGCAGAGCGTGATTATGCGTGTTGCGCTGGATCCATTGCGTCACGGCCGGCCCGTATTTGCGCCAGAAGCGATTGCGATAGACCCAGCGATAGCGCGAGCTGGGCGGGACCGCCGGGTTCTCCTTGCGCAGCTCGACCAGCACCCGCTTCACATAGGGGAAGATGTAATACATCACGGCGTAGCCGCGCGCCTTGTAGATCGGGAAGAATTTGCGGAAATTGTCCAGGCTCAACGAATAGTGGCGCACCGCCAGCGCGACGGTGGGCTTCACCTTGATGGTGACCTCGTAGACGATGCCGAACAGGCCATAGCTCGAGCGGATGAGCTGCATCTCATCCGGATTGTCGCGCTCATTGATCTCTTTCAGCCTCCCGTCGGGCGTGACCAGCCTGACGCTCGTCACATAAGAGCTGACCTGGCCGAAGCCGCCGGGGAAGGAGGAGTCCTTGGTGGCGGCGGTCGCCATCGCGCCCATGGTGACGTTGCCGATCTCGGTGGTGACGTAAGGCTGGAGCCCGCGCTCCTTCAGCGCATTGGCGAGCACGATATGGGTGACGCCGGCCTCGACCGTCACCGTGTCGTCGGTGAAGTGCAGGATGCGGTTCATGGCCTTCATGTCGACCATGGTGCCGCCCGCGTCGTCGCCGTTCATGCGTGCGGTGGAATGCATCGAGCCGGCCGGGCGCACCGGCGCGGGAAAGCGCACCTCGTCGGCCAGGATCTCGACCAGGTCCTCGACGCTCTCCGGCGTGACCACGACCTTGGGATGGTAGGTCCAGGTTCCGTCCCAGGTCTTGATGGCGACGTCTTGCTTGACTTGCATGCACTCCCCCCGCCTCCAGGGCGTCAGACCATAAAGCAAACCACCGGCGAATCCAGGCTTCAAGCGGCGGCGTTGTCCCATAGAGGGGGAGCCGCGCGGGTCAAGGATTTGACACAGATCAAAGAGACTAAGGAAGCATCCTTGTGGGGTTGAACCCTCATGCCGGGGATGCTTAGGTCTGCCGCGAGGGGCGGTCGAGCGGCGCCCCGGGTCCAGCACAGCATAGGGGTTCAGGAAGCGGTGAAGCGTTTCTGCATTATCGGCGCGGGTGCCAGCGGCTTGGCCGTTGCCAAGAGTTTTGCCGAGCGCGGCATTGCCTTCGACTGTTTCGAGGCGCTGTCCGACGTCGGCGGCATCTGGAATCCGGAGAGCCCACACGTCGTCTACGGCTCGACCTACCTGAATTCCTCCAAGAAGCTCTCGCGCTACCCGGATTTTCATTTCCCCGAGGAGTGGGCGCATTATGCAAGCCGGGCACAGGCGCAAGACTATCTGCGCGCTTACGCCAAGGAGTTCGGCCTCTACAAGCTGATCAGCTTCAACAAGCGCGTCACGCGCGCCGAGCACACGCCGCAAGGCTGGCGCGTGCAGATCGAGGGCGAGGCTGCGCCGCGCTCCTATGCGGGTCTCGTCATCGCCAACGGGCATCATTGGGAGGCGGTCGTCCCGACCTATCCCGGCCATTTCGACGGCGAGATGCTGCACTCCCACGACGTGAAGTCGAAGGAGCAGGTCAAGGGCAAGCGCGTGCTGGTGGTGGGCGCGGGCAACTCAGCCGTCGATATCTTGTCCGATGCCGCGATCGAGAATGGGCGCGTCGTGCACTCGATGCGCCGGACCTATTATTTCTTCCCCAAGACGGTGTTCGGCAAGCCGACCGACGTGTTCATCGATTACACCAGCCGCATCCCGCTGCCGCGCAAATTGATGCGGCTGCTCTACCGCTGGGGCATGCGCATCGTGGTCGGTCCGCATCGTCGCTTCGGCCTGGAGCGGCCAGACCACGATCTGTTCGAAGCGCATCCCACGGCCTGCAACACCTATATCGATCACCTCATCCATGGGCGCACCATCGTCAAGCCCGGCATCGAGCGGCTGGACGGCAAGCGCGTCATCTTCACCGACGGCAGCGCGGAGGAGATCGATTTTCTGGTCTGGGCCACCGGCTTCCGGCCGAGCTTCCCGTTCATCGACTCCTCCTACATCCTCGATGAGCAGGGCAAGTCGAAGCTGTTCATCCATACCTTCAGCCGCGAGCTCGACGATCTCTTCGTGGCGGGATTGTTCGAGCCGGCCGAAGGGGGCGTGTGGCAGATCGCCGACTATCAGGGCCGGCTGATCGCGGCCTTCATCAAGGCTTGCGAGGACGATCCGAAGCGGGCGGAATGGTTCAGGTCGCTCAAGGCGACCGCGCATCCCGATATCGGCCACGGCATCAAATGGAAGGACACGCCGTGGCACCGCTTCGAGATCCAGCATTACCGCTTCCGCCGCTATATGAAGCGGCTGTTGCGGAAGTTCGGCGCGCCGGTGGGGGACGCGGTCGAGCCGCATATCATGCCGACCGAAGGCGCTGCCCAGGGCGCTGACGCCAAGCTCAAGCTCGCGTCGTGACGCTAGGGCACGGCGGGCGGGCCCTCGGCGGCAATAATTTGCTGCAACAGCACGGGTCTGATCGAGACTTCGCCGGTGAAGGGCCGGCTGTAGCACTCGATCAGCAAGATCGACGCCGCAATGCCGGTCGCGAACAATACCAAGGCTATGGCGCACGTGGTGCGGTTATCGCTGTGGACGAAGGAAATGGCGATGAGAGTGCAGAGCGCCTGCAACAACAGCCCGGACCATTTGATGATGCTCACCGTCGACTGGCTGATGATGATGCGCTGACGCCGCGCGTCCAAGGCGGTCTGGATCGATCGCACGATCTCGTTCTGCGCCAATTTCTGTCCTGGCTCTTCCGCCGCCAGAGAGAGCGTGGTGTTGAGCGCTTCGACCAATTTCGTCGGCACCGCTCCGAGCCTGGCGCGTTGTTGCGCCATAGCGGGCCATTCTTGATTGACCGCCGTCTCGATGTGCTCGTTGATCAGGGTGCGTAATCGGCTGCCCTGCTCGTTGGGAAATCTTTGCGCCAGGATAATGACGGAGCGAAGCGCGCTCGCTTCATTGGAGACCGCAAGCTTCGCCTTCTCGAAATCGCTCCACACCTGCGCGGCGGTGAAGCCGACGAGAAGACCGAAGATGATGCCAAGCGGCGGCAGCATCCCCGGCGACAACGCCTTGAAGGCACGGCCTCGGTCGTCGACCGCGAGCCTTGTCACGGTGAACCAAATGCCTGCGGCGACGAGATAGGTGCCGCCGAAGATAATCAAGGCCATTAGAAACAAGGGAAGATTGAGCAGCCAATCTTGGACCATCATTTCCCTCCTTCGGGCAGGTGGGCATCGAAGAACTTCAGAGCAGCGGCGCCGACATCCTTGTGGATCGCGTGGCGGTCGACGCCAGGGGCATCGATGCAGGCTTCGGGGAACTCGTCGCGTCCCTCGTCGTCGCATTCGTTGACGAAGATCTCGTGATCGACCAGGCCGGGGATGATGACGAGCTTGGCGTTTGGGATGTTCGCGGCGGCGAAGGCGGCGTTGTCGTCGGGAGGCGTCTGCGTGTCGCGCGCGCCGACGGTGATGTAGGCCGGAATGGCCATCTGACCGAGACCCGCCTCGTCCATGCCGAAGGCCTTGATGATGCCGGGCGCCATGGCGAAGGCGGCCTTGATGCGCGGGTCGCGCACGTCGAGCGCGGGCGCGGGATCGAGCGGCAGCTCGTCACGCAGATAAGCCGGAACCTGCTGATTGTTCTTCCAGCCCTTCTGGAAGGCGAGGAACTTGTCGGCATTGACCTTGGCGCCGCCGATCCAGAGCGAGGTGAAGCCGCCTTGCGAATGACCGGCGACGCCGATCCTCTCCGCGTCGATCGCCTTGCCCCACACCTGGTCCTTCAGCAGAAAGTCGATGGCGAGCGAGATGTCGCGCGGCCGCTGCCAGATCTTGTTGGAGAGGTAAGCGATGGTCTGGTCGTAAGTGTTGGCGCGGTAATGATAGAGCCCGGCGACGATATAGCCCTGGCCTGCGAGCGTTTCGGCGAACCAGGCATATTGCAGCGGGTTCGAGCCGCGCCCATGCGAGAGCATCACCAGAGGGTGGCGGCCCTCGCGCAGCCCGGCGTCCCTGTAGAGATGCAGATTGGTGAAGAAGGGCAGGCCGGTCGGCTTGGCGGAGCTGTCCGAGAGCGTGGCCGGGTAGAACACGGCAAGCGCGATCTGCCGGTCGCCGTCGGTGAATTCGATCTGTTTCAAGCCGACGGGATACGGAGGCTCGGCCGCGGCGAAGCCGGGAGAGGCGAACAGAGAGGCAAGGAGAAGCGCAAATAAAGCGTGGCGCAAGCGAAGCCCCGACAGCAATTAGCCCAAGCTTCGATCATAGCACCTTGCGCCGATAGGGTGGGTAGACCGGTTCCCACTTAAGCCCTGCCCACTGACAGGCACCGCGCCTGGGAACTGTCACAAGAGTGTAACAGTCCCGGCCTTTGCTGCTTGTGCAGGGTCCTTTGCGGGGAGGTTTGCTCTTGCAGTTCGCGCCCACCGCGCAATCGAGTGAGGCCACCGAGCTCGAAGCGAAGCCCTTGCCCGGGCTCATCTCGGCGTTTCGCTTCGACGCGGATGGGTCGGCGCAGGAGCTGCCGGTCGACCGGCCGATCGACGCCGCCCCAGGCTGGCTGTGGCTGCATTTCAATCTCGCCGACGCGCGTGCCTGCAACTTTCTAAAGTCGGGCCTCGATCTGCCCGCCGCGGCGCGCGAGCTCCTGCTCGCTCCGGACGGGCATCAGCAACTGCATGCCCATGGGACTTGCGTCTATGGCGTGTTCGCCGATCTCGTCTGCGGGCTCAGCGGCGTGACCGATGAAATCGGCTTCTTGCATTTCGCCATGACCGAGAAACTTTTCGTCAGCGGCCGGCGGCAAAGCCTGAATGCGCTCGAGGCGATGCGCCGCTCGCTGCGCGGCGGCCACAAGATCGCCGCACCCGCCGGGCTGCTGGAAGCGATCGTCGAGCACATGGTCGAGGCGGTCGAGAGCTATGCCGACACGCTCGCCGAGGATCTCGACAAGGTCGAGGAGCGATTGCTGATCGCCGAGGCCAGCGACCAGCATCAGGCCATCGGCCGGGTCCGCAAGCTCGCGGTGCGGCTGCACCGGCAGTTGGCGACGCAACGCTCGCTGATCCATCGCTTCGAGCGCGAGATGGAACGGTCGGGTCAGGACTCGTTGCAATTCGCCACCGCCAAATTGGCGCAACGGCTCGATTGGCTGGATCATGAGATGATCGCGCTGCGCGACCGGTCGCATCTTTTGCAGGAAGAGGTGTCGCTGAGAATGGCCGACCAGACCAATCGCAATCTCCAGGTGCTCGCCATCGTCACCACCGTGTTCCTGCCGGCGAGTTTGATCGCCGCCATCTTCGGCATGAATGTCGGCGGCTTGCCGCTGGTGGCCGATCGCGCGGGCTTCGTGTGGGTCCTGCTGCTGCTGGTGGGCGTGTCGGCCTTTGTGTTTTGGCTGCTCAAGCGGTCGGGCATTCTGCGACGCTAGGGCCCATGCTCAGGGCGTCTTGACGCCGCGGCGAAGCTGGCGGGCGACAAGGCCGGGCGCCAACGCATTCAACAGAAACAGGGCGCGCAGGATCGCCGGCTTGACCACGCGGCGCTGTCCCCGCTCAACCCCCTGAACGATCGCCTGGGCGGCTTGTTCGGGCGTGAGCACCGGCGCGAGCGGATTCGATTTCGGCATGTGCTCGCGGCTGCCGGGATTGTGCTGCCAATAAGGAGTCTCGACCTCGCCGAGCACGACCAGCGTGACGGTGAGTCCGGTTCGCCGCAGATCGGCGCGAAGCGACTCGGTAAAACCCAGCAGTGCGTGCCGCGCGGCGATATAGGCCGAAGCGTTCGGCCAGGCGACATATGAGGCGGGGGAGGTGATGCAGGCGATCGCGCCGGACCGGCGCGCAATCATCTCGGGCAGGAAGGCGCGGGTGAGGTTGAAGGCGGCGAGATAGGGCACCTCGATCATGGCGAGGGCCTCTTCGGCGCTCGTCTCCAGCAAGGGCAGCCAGCGGCCAGCCCCGGCATTGTTGATGAGGATGTCCGGTGTTCCGGCCTCGCCCTTGATCCGCGCGCTCGTCTCGGCGATGGCGCTCGGGTCGGCAAGGTCGACCGCGTAAGGGCTGGCGGCGCCACCGTCGCGCTTGATGGCGGCAGCCACCTCGTCGAGCTTCGCTTCATTGCGGGCGAGCAGCAGAACGCGGGCGCCGCGTGCGGCATAAAGCTTGGCCGTCGCCGCGCCGATCCCGCTCGATGCGCCGGTGACGAGGACCAGCTTGGACGCCATCGCAGCTCTCTTCTTACTTTCTCGCCGAGCAGCCAAGTCCCTGAGACTTAGCCATTTTCGGATCGTTTCAAAATGGCGCAGGACTGTGGCACAAAGGCTACAGCGCGACAGGAACCCTCGTCCTGCGGCTCCAAAGATACTGGCAAGCGCAAACCAGCGCGATAATCTTACAGCATCCTAGATGTTGCGACGGGAGGCGTTCCGATGAGGTCGTTTGCGCGTGTCTTTGGGCTGGCGGTTGTTGCGGCAGGCTTGAGTTTCGCCCACGCCTCGACAGCCAATGCGGGCTGTCTCGGATTTTCCGGGACCGCCGATGGTTTCGATCAGGAAACCGGCGTCAGCCGCGCGCAGCTCGCGCTGTCTGATGCCATCTCCGACTATAAGAAGCAGAAGCGGCTCGGGGCCATCACCGTCACCGCCATGCGCGCAAAGCCGCAGCCTTATTGGCGCGACAGCGTGTGGGACGAACTCTTCTACAAACCGGACATCGTGAAATCGAATTCGTACACGATCTGCTGGCATGGCGTGGTTTCGCCGTATGTCTGCACTTCGGGCGCCAAAGTCTGCTGGTGATCCGGTAGGTCCTGCATCGCGCCCCGGGTCGAGCCCCGGGGCCGATCCCATTCTCGACCCAGCCCTGACGCTTGCGGCAGCTAGTGCGCCGGCACGAGCTCGATCTTCTCCGGCTTCTTCATGATGAAGATCAGCGGGATGATGGCGAGCGTCACGACGCCGATGAACCAGAACAGATCGTTGAAGGCGAGCATCTGCGCCTGGTCGGCGATCTCGTGCGCGACCAAGGGCCCCGCTTGCGGTGAATAGGGGTTTAGTCCGTGCTGCGCCAGATAGGGCAGGAGCGCGGGGTTATACGGCGTGATATGCGCCGTGAGCTCGGCGAAATGGATCTGCGCCTGGCGCACGAACAGCCAGCTCACCACGGCGATGCCGGCCGAGCCGCCGATACCGCGCATCAGCGCGTAGACGCCCGATGCCTCGTCGAGTTGGCTTTTCGGAATGCTGGCGAAGGCCACGACGGTGAGCGGTACGAAGAACAGTCCGGTGCCGATGCCGCCCCAGATGCCCGGGGTGGCGATGCCCCAATAATCCACATTGAGGGTGAAATGCGCCATCAGCAGCGTGCCGATCGCGGTCATGACGAGGCCGGCGGTGACGAGATAGCGCGTGTCGAACAGCTTGATGAGGATGCTGCCGGTGATGGCGAGCGTGATGGCGCTGACCACGGCGCGCGGTATGAACAGCGTGCCGGCCATGGCGGGCGGGTAGCCGAGCAGCCGCTGGGTGAACAGCGGCATCAGCGCCATCCAGCCGAACAGGCTGATGCCATAGGCGGTGATCGCCAGCGTGCCGGCGACGAAATTGCGGTCCCGCAGCAGCGTTAGATCGATGATGTTGTCAGGCTTGTTCCAGCCCCTGAGGAAGAACGCCGCGGTGGCGAACACGGCGATGATGGCGCCGACGACGATCAGGCGGGAGTTGAACCAGTCGCGCATCTGCCCTTGATCGAGCACGAATTGCAGGGCGCCCACCGCGAGCACCAAGAGGCCCATGCCGATCCAGTCGGTCTTGATGTCCTTGATCGCCCGCGACGGCAGATAGCCGATCGACATCAGCAAGGCGAACATGCCGATCGGCACGTTGATGTAGAACACCGTGCGCCAGGAATAGACCTCGGTGAGGTAGCCGCCGAGCGCGGGCCCCATCACCGGCGCCACCATGATGCCGAGACCGAAAATGGCCAGCGCCTGGCCGGCGCGGTTGCGCGGGAAGACATCGAGCAGGATGGCCTGGCTCAAGGGGACGAGCGGCGCGCCGAACACGCCCTGCGCCAAGCGGAACAGCACCATGCTCTCGAGGTTCCACGCCAAGCCGCACAAGGCGGAGGAGGCGATGAAGCCGATAATGGCGGTGAGCAGAAGCCGCCTTCGCCCGAGCCATTTGGAGAGGTAGCCGGTAAGCGGCATCACCACGGCGGCGGCGACGATATAAGAGGTCAGCACCCAGGTGATCTGGTCGGCCGTCGCGCCGAAGGCGCCCAGCATATGCGGGATCGCCACGTTGACGATGGTGATGTCGAGCACTTCCAACACCGCGGTCAGCACCACGGCGATGACGAGCGGGATCGGCGGCCGTTCGGGATGAGGCTCGGGGAGGGGGACCGGGCGCGGCGGCTCGGCGGGAGGTTTACCTCCCTTGCGGCCCTTGCTGCCGCCGCCGCGCTTCGGCCGGCTCATTTTCCGCCTGCTGCCGGCGCGGTGGTGTCGATGGTGACGTCGGCGCTGGCGCCCACCCGCAACGGCTTGTCGGCATCGGGCGTGCCGGTGATACGGATGCGGATCGGGAAGCGTTGCGTGACCTTGACCCAGTTGCCGGTGGCATTCTCAGGCGGCAGCACCGAGAACGTCGCGCCCGAGCCCGCGCTGATCGACTCCACGACGCCGTCGAGCTTGGTCCCGGGATACATGTCGAGGCGGATGCTGGCGGGCTGGCCCGGCTTGATGCGGGCGACATCGGTCTCCTTGAAATTGGCGTCGACCCACCAATGGCTGTCCTCGATCAGGGCGAAGGCCGGCGTGCCGGCCTGCACGATGGAGCCCGGCCGCAGATTGCTGTTGGTGACCCAGCCGCTGCCGGGGGCGGTGACATGGGTGCGCACCCGGTCGTGCGTCGCCTTGTCGAGCTGGGCCGACGCCGCGCGGAGCTGCACCGTGGGCGTGGTCACGGTCAGCTTGGCGTCTTGCGCCTTGGCGAACTCGGCCTCGGCGTCGTCATAGGCCTGCAAGGCGTCGTGCCAGGCCTTCAGCGCATCGGTGGTGGCTTGCGAGGCAGGCTCGCCGCCCTTCTGCGCGTCCTTGGCGTCGCGATATTTGCCGAGCGCGTCCTCGAGCGCGACACGCTTTTGCTCGAGCTTGTCGGCGGCGGCTTTGAGGTCGTCGGCGGCCGTGCCGGCGGCGGAAGCCGCCGCGTCGAACTGCGCGCGCGCATTGCGCAGCGCCGCGTCGTAGAGCGTGGGATCGATGTCGAACAAAGGATCGCCGGTGGCGACCTTGTCGTCGTCGACCACGTAAACGTGGGCGATCGGGCCGGTGACTTGCGCGGCCACGCGCACGATGTTGGCGCCAGTATAGGCGTTGTCGGTCGAAGGGTAGATCTCGGTATGCCGCCAATACAGCAACACGCCGCCGACGGTGACTGCCAGAAGAACGAACAGCGCCACCCAGCGATAGAGCGCGGTGTTGTTTTTCGCGCGTGCGGGCGTTTCGGTCGAAGCGTCCTGATTCACGTTTCTCTATACCTCGGCTGCGGCGGGGGCACCGGCCTCATCAGGCTCTTACGCCCGCAATTCAAGGTGAAGCACGGCAGAATGATGACGAGGCTTAAACTGGAAGCGGCGTTCGGGCAAGAATTCCGTTGCCACGCAAGGGATCAAGCCAAATTGCCACGTTTGCCCGTGCCTTGGCGAAACGAGGCGTCCGGCTTGCGTTCCGGGGGGTTCGGCTTAACATGCGCGCCACTTGGAAGGCGCCGGGAAAGCCTGGCAAGACTGATTGCATGGGCGCCTTCGCTTCGTGACAGGTCGTTCCTCGTGATGCGGCGTCGGGACTTACATCTCGGCTCGGCCATGCGCCTTGGCGGCAGGGCGCGGCCTAGGCCTTGGCAGCGATGACGCTTGCGGTGTGGGGAGGAGACAATGGAAAGATCGGAATATATCGCCCGGCTGATGGGGCCGGTGATGCTGATCATCGGCATCGGCATGAT
>CAVZLT010000002.1:0-62993 GCA_963776235.1 uncultured Alphaproteobacteria bacterium | reverse complement strand
CAGCATGGCGACATCAGCGACAATCAGATCTATCGCGGCGATTTCGCCCACGCCTTGCAGTCGATCGAGGCGCGGGCGATCGTCATGCCCTGCTCGAGCGACATGTATTTCGTGCCGTCAGACAACGAAGCGGAAGTCGCGGCCATGCGGCGCGCCGAGCTCCGCGTGTTCGACTCGCCATGGGGCCATTGCGTCGCCTCGCCTGGCCGGGTGCCTGAGTTCCAACGCGCGCTCGACGAAGCTGCCGCCGAATTGTTGAGAGGATGAGACATGAAGGCTCTGGTGCTGTCATCAAGTCCACGCCGCAACGGCAACTCAGCGCTGCTGGCCGAGGCCGTCAGCGAGGGGTTGGCTGAGGCCGGTCATGAGGCTGAGTTCGTCTTTGCCGACGATTTCCTGCACGGCTTTCTCCGGGATTGCCGCAAATGCCGGAAGCCCGACGGCGAGTGCTCGATCGAGGACGGCTTCCGCTCCGTGTTTCTCGACCGTTATCTGCCGGCCGACGGTTTCATCGCGGCAACGCCGATCTATTGGTACGGCAGCTCGGCGCAGCTCAAAGCCTTCTTCGACCGCACCTTCTGCTACTACGCCGCCTCCTATCCGGGGTCCGCAGAGGTCATCCAAGGCATGCAGGGAAAGCGCATCGGGCTCGTGCTGAGCTCCGAGGAGACCTTCCCGATGGTCTCCGGCGCGGTCATCTGCCAGATCCAGGAATTCTCCC
The DNA here is from genome assembly GCA_963776235.1 of uncultured Alphaproteobacteria bacterium. Lineage (GTDB taxonomy): Bacteria > Pseudomonadota > Alphaproteobacteria > Rhizobiales > Methyloligellaceae > Methyloceanibacter. The sequence continues at coordinate 62,272 of CAVZLT010000002.1, read as the reverse complement.
GCTACACGCACTCAGACTTCGTCGGCGTCGTGCATGGCTACGGCAACGCCCGCGGCGACGTGCTGCGCGACCCGGGCGAGCCGATGAAAGCGGCGCGCCGCTTCGGCATGGAGTTCTTTACGAGGCACACAAGTGACTATCAGATCGACACGGTACGCTCCGGACGTGTCTGGGGCTGAAGGTTCAGGTCGCGCTCAGCACCGCCGTGCCGCCGGCGATGAGCGCGATCGCCGCCCATTGCATCCTGCTCACCGGCTCGTTGATGACGATCCGCGCCAGCAGGACCGCCACCACGCTGAAGGCGGAGGCGACGACCATGGTGATGTGCGGCGCAGCACTGTTGGACCCGGCGAGGAAGGCGATATAGCCGAGCGTATCGAGGCCGGCCTGCAGGCCGACAAAGGGCAACCACTCTGCCGGGATGCGGATCGGCGCCCGCTGCACGAGAAGGATGCCGGCGATGAAGATGAGGCCGGTCCAGCGGCCGATCCACATCGTCTGCGGCGCCCCGATCAGCGGCGTGGCCGCCTGAGCGGTGAGCACGATGGCGACGTAAGCCAGACAGGCGCCGATGGCGATAAGCACGGTGATGCGATTGCTCGCGGCTTCGGCAGCTTCCGGTTCGGCCACCGCGCTCCGCGCAATGAAGATGCCTCCGGCAATGATGGTGGCCATGGCCGCCCATTGCGCCGCGCTTGGCCGCACGCCCATCAGCACGTTGACCACGAGCACGAGCGCCGGATGCGCGGCAACGATCGGCACCACGACGGCGATCGGGCCGCGCGCGATGCCCATGTAGAGCAGGATGCACATCACCGCCACGGCGATGCCGTGGATCACCGCGAAGGCATAGCCGAGCGGCGACCAGACGAGCTCCGTACCCGCCGCCAGCAGCCAGATCGTCGTTCCCAGCGCCCCGATGAGGAGCACTGCGGCATAGTTCAGAGGAGCACCGAGCGCCCGCGCGCTGAAGCGCGCCATGAAGTCTGCCGCGCCGAGGCCGAACGCGCTGGCAAGTCCGTAAAGGGCGGAGATCATGCGTCCTTCGCCCCGTAGAGTCTTTGCGAAGTCCGCCAAGTCGGTGTTGAATTGGCGCTAGGGCCTTTCCCACGCGCCACACGCACCACCAGAGGTGTCTGCCAATGCTTCGTCTCAGTCCCAATTTCTCCCGCAACGTCGATTGGAATCTCCTGAAGACGTTCCACGAAATCGCCGAGGCCGGCGGGGTCAGCCGCGCCGGGCGCGCGCTCCGGCGCAAGCAGCCCGCCCTCAGCCTCGCCCTCAAGCGGCTCGAGGCCGAGCTTGGCGTCACGCTGTGCCGGCGCGGACCGCGCGGCTTCGAGCTGACCGACGAAGGCATGCTGGTCGCCGAGACCTGCCGGTCTCTCAACTCGCTCGTGCGCAACGTTCCGAAGCGGCTCGGCAATCTCACCGAGGAGGTGCGCGGGCGGATCTCGATCCAGGTCATTTCCAGCCTGGTGTGCGAACGCTTCGATGCGGCCATCTCGCGCTTCCACGACCGGCATCCCAAGGTTGAGATCCTGATCGACATCACCACCTGGGACTCGGTCGCCGCCGCACTTCTGCGCGACGAAATCGATATCGGCGTCGCCTCGGCGCAGACTCAGCGCTCCGATCTCACCTACGACTTCCTGTTCGATGAGGTGCACGGCGCCTATTGCGGTGAGATGCATCCGCTCTACGGCAAGACGTTCGACCATCCTTCCGCGCTCGCGGGCCAAGCCTTCGTGCTCACCGGCGCCGACGAGCCCGACCAGCTCACCGCCTATCGCACGCGTCATGGTCTCGGCCTTGAGGTCGCCGGCCTTTCCGAGCATCTCGACGAAGCGAAGCGGCTCACCGTTCTCGGTGTCGGCATCTGTTTCCTCCCCGAAGCCTTCGCCGCGCCCGACGTCGAGGCTGGCAGGCTGTGGCCGCTGCTTCGGCATGAGGATCAGCCCTGCATGCCCGTCTTCGTGATCACCAACCCGCGCGCGCCCGGCTAAGCTCGCGCGCCAACTGCTTCTTGCCGAGATCGGCATTCCCGGCGGCGCGAATTGAAGCGCCAAACTTCATTGCGCGGGGGCGCGATTTCGGCGCGTTTTGACGCCGGCAGCATTGATGTCATCAATGCTGCCAATTGAGGGAATTGGCCTTTTTCCGGGGCTCACCCGGACGTTATGGTCGCGATTGGCTGAAGCGAGGACTTAAGATATGGCCGGAGGAAAGAAGGGCAGGGGCGACAAGGACAAGGCGCGTCGGCGTCCTACCCATGGCGTGAAGCGCTCCGAGACCTATGGCGCCAAGACCATTGAGACGCTCTCCCGCATCTCGCAGAAGAAGCAGGACGAGGAGGTCAAGAGGTCGCTCGAGCTTGGGCTCGAGGCGGCAAACTCGGTCATCGACCGCAACATCTCTCTGTTCAGCCGCGGCCATCAGCCTGCCTTCGCCGGCATCAACACCTTCATGAAGGCGCCCTATTGCGAGGACATCCGCAAGGTCGGCGACTTCGAAGCAGCCTTCGTCGGCGCGCCCTTCGATTCAGCCACCACCTACCGGCCGGGCACGCGCTTCGGTCCGCAGGCGGTGCGGCGCATCTCGGCGCTCTATGACGGATATTGGTTCGACGGCGGCGTCGACATCTACGAGGAGCTCGATCTCTGCGACGCCGGCGACATCTTCGTCATTCCAGGCAACATCGAGAAGACCTTCGACCAGGTGACCAAGGCCGTGTCGCACATCTACACCGCCGGCGTGTTTCCCATCATCTGCGGCGGCGACCACAGCCTCGGCTTTCCCAATGTGCGCGGGATCGCGCCGCATATCGACGGCAATGTCGGCATCATCCATATCGACCGCCACATCGATATCCAGGAGAAGGATATGGATGAGCGGATGCACACGACGCCGTGGTTCTGGACCACGCATGAGGGCACCGTCACCACGCATCGCGACCACAGCCACATGCATGACGTCGGACTGCCGAACTGCCATCCCAAGAACCTGGTGCAGGTCGGCATCGGCGGCTGGTACGGCAACCGGCCGGGCACGGCGGTTGCCAAGCGGCGCGGCACGAGCGTGCTCACCATGCAGGACATCGAGAAGCACGGAGCGAAGAAGGCCGCCGAGATCGCGCTCGACATGGCGTGGGAAGGCTGCAAGGCGGTTTACCTCTCCTTCGACATCGACTCGATCGATCCGGGCTTCGCGCCGGGGACAGGATCGCCGGAGCCTGGCGGGCTCCTGCCGCGCGAGGCCTTGCAGATGATCCACACCATCGCCGCTGAAGGCCTGTGCGGCATGGAAGTGGTCGAGGTCTCACCGCCCTACGATGTCAACGACAACACGGCGCAGCTCGCCGCCCGCGTCATCCTCGACGTCCTCGGCACGCTCGTGGCGCACGGCCATCTCGGCCATCGCAACAAGGTGATGAGATGAGGAGGGAATGGTGATGCCTCTCCATCCGCCTCCGTCACGCGACGCTTAAGCCAAACCTTTGCGCATTAGCACCTGAGGCGGTGGCCGTCGGGCACCCCCTGAGGCGACACCCGTTTTTTGCGGCACTGGAGTCGCTTTGACGGAAAACTCACGTTGATACACTCCCAGAATTTTGCGCTGAACATATTCAAGATATATTGACAGTGTATCTGCCCGGCGATAGGTTTTTTGCCAGTCGCTGTTCGAGCGGCCATGCGTAAACGGGGCAAATCCTTTGGCCGGCGCCGCTCAACCGAAACAAGCGCTCTGCTACCTCGATGTCGGGGGCACCTTCACCGACGCGTTCCTCGTCGACGAAGGTGGAGATTTCCGCATCGGCAAGGCGCCGACCACGCCCGACGATATCTCGCGCGGCTTCTTCGCAGCGGTGGAAGCCGCGCTTGAAGCTGGCGGCATCGCGCCCGCCGATGGGTTCTCCGAGATGAAGGTCTTCGGCTACGGCTCGACGACCGTGCTCAACGCCCTGCTCACGCGGCGTGGCGAGAAAACCGGCCTCATCATTACGCGCGGCTTCGAGAACCTGCTGCAGATCGAGCGGGGCAAGCAAACTTGGACTGAATACGATCGCACCGACCGCATCCATCCGCTGACCCACCGCCACCTCGATCCGCTCGTGCCGCGCTCTTTGGTCCGCGGTATCACGGAACGCGTCGACGCCACGGGACGCGCGGTGATTCCGCTCTACGAGCATGAGGTCGCGCCCGCCGTCGATGCTCTTCTCGACGAGAAGGTGAGTGGCATTGCGATCTGCTTTCTATGGAGCTTCCTCAATCCTGATCACGAGCGTCGCGCCGCCGCCATCGCTGCCGAACGGGTGCGCGAGCGCGGCGCCGATTGCCGCATCGTGACGAGCTTCGACACGAGCCCCGTGATCCGCGAGCTGTCGCGCACCAACGCGACGGTGATCGAGGCCTACACCTCACGCCTCGCTCACAGCGCCTTCGCCAAAATCGAGCGCGGGCTTACCGAGCGCGGCTTCAAGGGACGGCTGCAGATCATGCAGTCTTCCGGCGGTCTCGCTTCGCCGCACAACGTGAAGGCGGTCGACACGTTGCATTCAGGCCCGGTGGGGGCCTTGGTTGGCGGCCGCCTGCTCGCCGAAATCTATGGCTGGCAGAACGTCATCACCACCGACGTTGGCGGCACGTCGTTCGACATTGGGCTGATCAATCGCCGCCAGATCACCACCAGGCGCGATCCTACGGCTGCCCGCATGATCTTGGGCGTGCCCATGATCGAGGTGCTGTCGATCGGCGCCGGCGGCGGCACCATGGCGCGCATCGATCCGCTCACCAACCGCATGCAGGTCGGCCCCGATTCCGCCGGATCGGTTCCGGGCCCCGTCTGTTACGGCAAGGGAGGCAAGCTCCCCACCGTAACCGATGCCGATCTGATCCTCGGCTACCTCAACCCCGACTACTTCGCCGGCGGCTCTATCAAGGTCGACGTCGGGCGCGTGAAGGAAGCCATCCGCACCGTCCTTGCCGAACCGCTCGGGCTTTCCGTCATCGAGGCCGCTGACGGCATCCGTCAGATCATCGACACCAAGATGCGGACGGCAATGGTCGGCCTGGTCGAGGCGCGAGGCCTCAATATGTCGTCTTATCATCTGCTTGCGGCCGGCGGCGGAGGTCCCACGCACTGCGCCGGCTACACCGACAAGGTTCCTCTCGCCGGCGTGCTGATGCTGCCCTATTCGGCGGCGTTCAGCGCCTTCGGATCGTCGGCTGCCGACTACGAGCACCACTACAGCCGGGCCACCAATCTGATCATTGCGCCCGACATCGACGAGGGCGGCAAGGCGGCCGTCGCCGCCAAGCTTGCGGAAGGGTGGGCCGGCCTTGTCGAGCAGGCGCAGCGCGACATGAAGGTTGAGGGCTTTGACGTGGCGAGCGTCACCCTAACCCCATTGGTGATGGTGCGTTATGGCCGCCAGCTCAACGATCTCGTGATCAATTCTCATACTTTGACGCCCCATGGCGCGGGGGACCTCGACCGCATCCTTGCGGCCTTCGAGGAGAAGTATGAAGAGACCTACGCCCGCGCGGCCCGCTTTCCGCAGGCCGGCTACCACATCACCGATGTTGCTCTCGTTGCGTCCTCGCCCAAGGTGAGACCCCGCATCAAGGAGTACGCGCTGGTCTCCAGCCGGCCGGATCCCGAGGCGCTGAAGGGCAGCCGCCTCGCTTATTTTGCCGGCGATTGGCACGAGACGCGCATCTACGAAGCTTCCGCGCTCAAAGCCGGCAATTACATCGCGGGTCCCGCGATCGTCGAAGATCCGACCACGACCTATGTCGTTCCTCCGGACCGCGCCGTCGAAATCGATCGATTCCTCAGCCTTTGGTTGAAGCAGAAGTGAGAGCGGACGTGGATGTAATTCTCAATCTCACTGAAGGAATGCCGCTCAAAGATCGGGTCCGGGCGCGTCGCTTGCATATCAAAGCGACCGACACCTACGTCGATCAGTGCCCGTTGAAGGAGTCCGACCCGATCGGCTTCGAGGTCTTCTACACGAAGCTCAGCCAGAGCATCAACAATGCGCGCGACCTCGCCCGCCAGGTCGCGGCCTCGCCGGAAATGCGCGAGATGGGCGAGTTGGTGCTCGGGCTGTTCACCGCGGAAGGTGACGCCATCTGCCTGTCGCCAGGATTGATGGTGCACGTTCGCACCATGTCGCGCGCCATCAAATGGATGATCGACAACGATTACGAGACCGAAGTCGGCATCAAACCCGGCGATATCTTCTTCAACAACGACCCGTACATCGGCGGCGGCCACGCGCCAGACCAGCAGATCATCATTCCTCTGTTTCACGACGACCGGCTGATCGGCTGGGCCGGCGGCATGTCGCATGTCTCGGAGGTCGGCGCGGTCGAGCCCGGCGGCATGGGCATTTCGATGAAGACCCGCTTCCACGAAGGGCTCTATTTGCCGTGCGTAAAGATCGGCGAGAACGACCTGTTCAAGCGCGATCTGGAAATTCTCGTCGACCGCTCGGTGCGGGCCTCGGTCTGGTGGCTGCTCGACAGCCGGGCGAAGCTCGCCGGCGCCAAGCTGATCCGCGACGCCGTGCGCGCCCTGATCGAGGAATACGGCATCGATCACTATCTCAGGGCGAGCGTCGAGTACATCGAAGACACCCGCCGCGCGACCATCGACAAGGTGCGCCGCGTGCTACATCCGGGCCGCTATCGCGACGTCGGTTGGCGCGGGATCGACGAGCCCGACTTGCGCCAATTGCTGCATGCGCCGATCCAGACGACGATCACCAAAGAGGGGCGCATCCACGTCGACGCCGACGGCTTGAGCTCCGCCGGCATGCACCCGGTGCAGGCCACGGTGCCGCTGTTCGAAGGCATCCTGTTCAGCTCGCTGATCCAGCACGTCTTCTACGACACGCGCTACAACGAAGGCACGGCGCTAGTGCTCGATCACCACGTTCCTGAGGGATCGGCGTGCAACCCGCCTGACATCTATCACGCGACCGCGCTCTGGGGTCCCGCCTTCGCCGGCGGCATCGCCTGCAATCAGTCGATCAGCCGCGCCTACTTCGCCAACGGCTATCTCGAGGAGGTCCATTCCAGCAACGCCCAGGTGAACGCTGTCATCGCCGGCGGTGTTGATCTCTTCGGGCGCAAGTTCGCCGGATGGAACATGGAGATGTGCGCGTCGGGCTCCTACGCCGCCGCCTTCATGGACGGGCTCGACACGGCGCTCGCCGAGTTCAACGCCGAAGGCGACTGCGGCGATGCCGAGATTTGGGAAACGGCGATGCCGCTCATCTATCTCGGCCGCACGATCAGAGTCGATGGCGGAGGGTTCGGCCGTTTCCGCGGCGGCTCCGGGCTTTACTCGGTCTACATGACGCCGGAAGTGCCGAAGCTGGAAGTGGGCTCCTTCGGCGGTGCCCCGATCTTTTCCGCTCCCGGTCTCATGGGCGGCTATCCGGCGCCGATGCCGACGGTCTATGTGGTGCGCAACACCGATCTCGGAGAGCGCATCGCCAAGCGCCTGCCGCTTCCCCACCATGAGGGCGATCCCGTCACGCCCGAGGTTCTCACCAAGGCCAAGGGCGATGTCGAGATTGCCCGTGGCGGCAACTATATCGCGCGGCCGATCGGGCCTTACTCTCTTTATGTGCAGCCCGGAGGCGACGGCAGCGGATTTGGCGATGTGCTTGCGCGCGACCCCGAGAAGGTCAAGCGCGATCTCGACAATGGCGTGACCAGCAGGCGCGCCGCCGAGAATGTCTACGGCGTGGTCTTTGCCGCCGACGGCTCGGTCGATGTCGTTGCCACCAAGCGTCGTCGAGATGAGATCCGCGCCGAGCGGCTCGCGCGCGGCGTGCCTGCCGCTGAATATCGGGCGAAGGTCCGCGAGAAGTTTTTCACCGGCGATTTGCCGCCGGTGTCGAAGACCCTGTTTAAGGACACGCTTTCCAATCCGGGACGGTTTCGCGACGAGTTCCTCGAATTCTGGAACTTGCCCTCCGACTTCGCTTTTGCCTGATCGTCAACCTTCGAACGGTGACCTGCGATGCGCCTGCTCGATGAAGAACTTTTCGATCTGCTGAATGGAGAGCTCGATCTCGAACGCGCCCGTGAAATCCAGCGCGCGCCTAAGGATCTCGATCGGCGGCAGCGGCTGCTTGCCATCGCCCAACAGAAACTCGGCTGGAGCGAGCCGATCGTGCTGCCGCTGCAGGAAAATCTCTTCGTCGTCCGGACCGAGGCAGGCAAGAAGGTGCGCTGCCGCTGCGGACACTATTTCGACGACTACCGCCGAAACTGGAAGGAGTCTGCTCTCGTCTATGAGCGCGACCCGCAAGACGGCGAGCTCTATTCCTCGACCAACGCGCCGACCAAAGAGTGGATGATCCTGCGCGAGTTCTATTGTCCGTCCTGCGCCACGCTGCTCGACGTCGAGAACGTGCCGCAAGGCTACCCCTTCATCTTCAATTTCTTCCCTTACTTCGACGACGAAACTGAATGAACCAGCGCCTCCAGGGTCCGGCCGGTATCGACAAGCGCGCCGCGCTCGACGACGCGATGGCCACGTTGCATGACGGCATGACCATCCTGGTAGGGGGCTTCGGAGAACGCGGCTTTCCGTTCAGGCTGATCGACGCGGTGCTCAGATCGGGGGTGGCTGAGCTTACTCTGATCAAGAGCGATGCCAACGAGGACGGTATCGGAATAGGCCTCCTCATCGAGAACGGCCGTGTGCGAAGGATCACTGCCAGTCACATCGGGCTCAATCGCGGGCTGATCGAGCGCATGCAGCGCGGTGAGATCGAGGTGGAGATCTGCCCGCAAGGCATTCTTGCCGAGCGTATCAGGGCCGGAGGCGCGGGGCTTGGCGGCTTGCTCAGCGACATCGGCATCGAGACGATGCTCGCCGAGGGCAAGCGGCGCGTGACCATCTGCGGGCGCGACTATCTGGTGGAGCCTGCCATCCGCGCCGATCTCGCGCTGATCCACGCGGCGCGTGCCGATCATTTCGGCAATCTCACCTACGTGCACGCCGCGCGCAATTTCAATCCCTTGATGGCCATGGCCGCCGATCGCGTGGTGGCTGAGTTGGACGAGATCGTGCCGACATCGGCGATACCGCCCGACCACATCGTGACACCCGGCGTGTTCGTCGACGCAGTGGTTCCCGCGCGATGAAAGCGACCGACCCGATCTCCGCGCGCATTGCCCGACGAGCCGCGGCGGAGATCCCTGACGGAAGCGTGGTCAATCTCGGCATCGGTATTCCGCTGCTGATCCCCGATTTTCTTCCCGACGGCTCAAGTTGCGTCATTCATCAGGAGAGCGGATTTCTTGGCATGGGAGAGCCCGCGGCCGCCGGCGAAGAAGATCCGACCCTCACCGATGCCGCCGGACAGCCCGTCACCTTGCTTGGTGGGGCGTCCTGCTTTGATTCCGCCGTGTCGTTTTGCATCGTGCGCGGCGGACGTCTCGATTGCGCCGTGCTCGGCGCTCTGGAGGTGGATGCGGAAGGAAATCTCGCCAACTGGATCGTTCCCGGCAAATGGTCGCCCGGCGTGGGCGGCGGCATGGAGCTCGCACAGAAGGCCCGGCGCGTCATCGTCGCCACCCGCCACACTGCCAAGTATGGCACGCCAAAAATTCTCGAGCGCTGCGGCTTGCCGATCACCGCGCCGCGCTGCGTCGACACCATCGTCACGGAATATGCCGTGTTCCGCGTCCGTCCCGACGGTCTGCATCTCGTCGAGCTCATCGGCGATGCGCCGGTCGATCAGGTGCGCGCCATGACCGGCGCTTCGTTCTCCGTTGCTCTGGATGAAGCCGCATGAGCGCTGCTGCCTACATCGCTGCGGCTTGGCGGACGCCCTTCGCCCGTGCCGGCACGGCACTTGCTGATGTCAGCGCCCAGGACTTGGCGACAGCGGTGGTTCAGCCGGCGCTCACCGCGGTACCGGCGCTGCCAGGCCTCGCCGACGTCATTCTCGGCAACGTCCTCAACGGGCGCGGCAATCTCGCCCGCTACGCAGCGCTCGCGGCCGGGCTTGGCGTGCAAATTCCCGGCGCCACCGTGGACCGCCAATGCGCCTCGGGCATGGAGGCGATCATGCAGGCCGCATACCGCGCCGAGCGCGCGGCCGCTCCGATCTCGTTCGTCGCCGGTGGTGTCGAGAGCATGAGCGGAGCACCGTTCCTGATGGCGCGCCCGAAGCGCGCTTACGATCGCGAACCTCCCGCCTTCATCGACGTGCCGCTGTCGCCGCCCTCTCTCGGCGATCCGAGCATGATCGAGACGGCGGAGACCGTAAGCGCCGAGGCCGGAGTCACCCGGGCGGAGATGGACATTTATGCTCTCTCCAGTCACCAGCGCGCCATCGCCGCGCAGGCGCATAACAACGGCGGTAACGGGATCGTGGCCGTCCGCTTGCGCACGGGAGAGATGGTTGCCGAGGATGTCGGGCCGCGCGCGGATACCTCGCTTGAGCGCTTGGCTCGATTGGCGCCGGTCCTCGATAAGGGAACGGTGACCGCCGGCAACGCATCTGGAATCAGCGATGGGGCTGCGGCCGTCGTGGTGATGAACGACGCAGCGCTTGCCCAGTCGGGAGCGCGCCCGCTCGCGCGCATCCTCGGCGCATCGTGCGTCGGTGTCGATCCCACGCGCATGGGTATTGGCCCCGTCACCGCCGTCCGCGAGCTCTTGGCCGAGCATAAGCTTGCCCTCGGCGATATTGCCGATTGGGAGATCAACGAGGCCTTTGCCGGGCAAGTCCTCGCCGTGCTGCGCGGTTTGGGGCTCGAACCGTCCGCGGTCAATCCGCATGGCGGCGCCGTGGCGCTCGGCCACCCGCTCGGCGCGAGCGGTGCGCGCCTCGTCGGCGATCTGGCCAGGCGTCTCGCCAAGGACGGACGCGGCGCGCGCGGCGTCGCCAGCCTATGCGTCGGCGGCGGCATGGGAATGGCCGTCCTTCTGGAGGGCATCGCATGATTCAGAAGCGGCGGAAGTCGAAAGTTCGCTCGCCACTGCTCGACGATGCTGAGGTCGGCGAAGCGCGGACGTTGAGCGAGCAGGCCTACCGCATCATCAGGGCCGCCATTCTCGAATGCCGCATTCCGCCGAGTGCCATCATCGACGAACGGGCTCTGATGAAGGAGCACGGCCTCGGCCGCACCCCGGTGCGCGAGGCTCTATTGCGTCTTTCGGGAGAGCGCTTGGTCATCTTTCAGGCAGGCCAGGTCATCCAGGTCGCGCCGATCGGGCCGACCGACATACGCGACCTCTACGAGCTTCGTCTTCATTCCGAGCGTCTTGCCGTCCGGCTGATGATGGAGCGGCGCACGCCGCAGCTCGTCGAGAAACTGTCGCACTGCTTCGACGCCGCTCCTGCCTTGCTGGAGCGCGGACAGATCGAAGAGACGATCGCACTCGATTTCCGTTTCCACGCGTTGCTGTACGAAGGCTCGGGGAATGTCTTCGTGGCCAACATGCTGCGCAATCTGTTCGGGCACAGCTATCGCCTCTGGCTTCTGACCAACACTGGCGATGTCGAGGAGATGCGCACGATCGTGCATTCGCACGAGCCGATCATGGACGCGATCCGCGCCGGCGACGCGAAGCGTCTCGATGTCGAAATCACTGAACATATCTCCCATGCCTACGACCGCGTGGTCGGCATTCTGCGTGGGACGGTGATCGACGACTTGGGCGGGCTGCGGCCCTTGACGTTGGACAAGCGTAAGGCAGTCAAAGACGAGACAGTGATGGGCTGAGAAGGAACAGGGGAGTAGTAACTATGAACATGAGTAGAAGACTGGAAAAGACCGCATGCCTGCTGGCAGTCGGGGTCGTCGGAGCGATGTTGGCCGGCGGCTGCGCCGCAGGCTGTCGCCGGAGAAGTGAGCTTGCTGACCTGGGAGGGCTACGCCGACGACAGTTTCGTCAAGCCGTTCGAGGAAGCGACCGGCTGCAAGGTCAACGCCACCTATGTCGGCACCAATGACGAGTTTGTGGCCAAAATCCTCGCCGGTGGCGGCGCCTACGACCTTGTGTCGCCATCGAATGATACCACCATGCGCCTGATCGACGCCGGCGCGGTGGAGCCGATCGATGAGTCGCGCGTGCCCAATATGAAGAACTTCTTCGACATCTTCCTCAAGGCGCCGTGGAATCATAAAGACGGCAAGACCTATGGCGTCCCGCACGGCTGGGGCATCATGCGCATCATCGTCGATACCGACGCGACCGGCGGCAAGACGCCGGACAGTTTGGCCTTCCTGTGGGATCCGTCGATGGCGGGCAAGGTTTCGATCTGGGACGATGTCGAGGCGATTTACACCGCATCGCGCTATCTCGGCTTCAAGAATACCTACGAACTCAGCGACGAGCAGCTCGAGAAGGTGAAGGACGCCTTGATCAAGCTGAAGCCCAACATTCGCAAATACTGGACGACCACCGGCGAAATGAGCACGCTCATGGCCTCGCACGAGGTGGCTGCCGGCAACTCTTGGGAAACGACGCTGGTCGATATGTGGAAGGCCAAGCGGAACGTCGCGGACGTCAACCCGAAAGAAGGCCGCAGCGCCTGGTCTGACAGCTGGATGGTGGTGAAGGGCGCCGGCGACAACCCGTGCACCTATCAATGGCTTGACTATACGGCGTCGGCGAAGACGCAAGCTCTGGCCCACGCGGTGACCGGCTACGGCTATTCCAATCGTGGCATCGTCGACGAATTGTCGGGTGACACGAAGGACAACTACGTCAAGCTGCATCTCAGCGATCCGGAGATCCTGACGACGGTTGACTGGTGGCAGCCGGTGCCGCGCCGTGCGAAATATCTGGAAATCTGGAACCAGCTTAAGGCTGAGTAGATGCTGCAGAAAGCCGAGCATGGTGGTGTGCAGGCCGACCGCGAGCCGGCAGGCACACTGATCGAGCTGCGCTCGATCAGCAAGAACTTCGGATCCTATCAGGCCGTCGACGACGTCTCGATGTCCATAGGGCACGGAGAGTTCGTGACCTTGCTCGGCGCAAGCGGCAGCGGCAAGACGACGACGCTTCGCCTGATCGCCGGACTCGACATGCCGAGTTCCGGGACGATTTGGTTCCAGGGCCAGGACATCACCGATGTTCCGGCCACGCATCGGGACATGCGCATGGTCTTCCAGGACTATGCGCTGTTCCCGCATCTCACCGTCGAACGAAATGTCGCCTTCGGATTGAGCGTGGCTTCGATGCGCGGGCGATTTCCACCTGGATCCATTGCGGCCCGGGCGCGGCATTATCTCGACATCGTGCAGCTCGCCGACCACGCCAAGAAGTTGCCGCATCAGCTCTCAGGTGGGCAACGCCAGCGCGTGGCCCTTGCACGCGCGCTCGCCACCGATCCAAAGGTGGTTCTATTCGATGAGCCGCTCGGCTCTCTCGATGCGAACTTGCGCAAGCTCATGCAGGTCGAGCTCAAGCGCATGCATCGCGAGTTCGGCATGACCTTCATCTACGTCACCCATGACCAGGAAGAGGCGATGGCCATGAGCGACAGGGTTGCCGTCCTGCAAAACGGTCGCCTGTTGCAGTTCGGCACACCGACGGAAGTCTATGAGGCGCCGCGCAGCCGCGCGGTCGCCGAGTTCGTAGGGTCCGCCAACGTGCTCGAAGGCACGGTCGAGGGAGTGACGGCCGGAGACCGTCAGCGTGCGCTTTCGCAACGGCCAAGGTCTCGTCTGTCAGCGCCCCGCGCACGATGTGAGGCCAGGGCAGGAGGTCATGGTGATGCTGCGGGCCGAACGGTTTCTGCTCGGCGAAGAGGCGAAAGCGCTACCAGAGAGCCTGCTCGTCGGCTCGGTCTCCGAGCGGCTCTATTTGGGCAAGTCGATCGAGTATGTGGTCGCCCTCCCGGAATACGAGCGTCCGCTCACGGTGATCGATAACCGCCAGCACGCTGCGGTGCTGCCCGTCGGCGCGGCCATCGACATTGCCGTGCTCCCCGCCTATGCCCGATTGCTGGCGAACGAGTGATGCACGGGCAGTAGGAACGAGGTGGCGGGACGGCATAACCAAGGAACCAGTCGCCGGCGTCGAGCCGCCGCCCGCGCGACGTGCCGAAATCGAGATCGGTGCCGAGCCACCGCGCCATGCTGCGCCGGCAGACGCTGCTGTGGCTGCTGCCGCCGCTCGCCTGGTTCTTCGTGTTCATGATCGTGCCTTATGGCCTGCTGCTCTATTACAGCCTCGGCACCGTCGAGAACGTCACCTTTCATCCCGGCTTTACCGCGGCGAATTTTGTGCGGCTGTTTACCACCGAGCCCTATCTCAGCGTCCTGCTGAAGTCGCTCCGCATCGGCATCATCGCCGGCGTCGGCGCTTCCCTGCTCGGCTACCCGCTCGCCTTCGCCCTTGCGTTCCATGTCGCTTCCGAGCGCACCCGGTTTCTCGTCTACCTGCTCATCATCGCGCCTTGGTGGGCGGCCTATCTCGTCAAAGCCTATGCCTGGAAGACGATCCTCGGCTCGCACGGGCTGATCAACAGCGCGTTGCTGTCATCCGGGCTGACCAGCGAGCCTCTGACCGTGTTGCTTTACAATGAGTTCAGCGTCTGCTTGACCCTGATCTATATCTTCACTCCGTTCGCTGCGCTCTCGATCTATGCGAGCCTGGAGCGCATCCCGACATCCATCATCGAGAGCGCGCGTGACCTTGGCGCCAGCAGTTGGGAAATCTTCACGCGGATCGTCTGGCCGCTCAGCATGCCCGGCGTGGTGGCCGGCGCGATCATTGCCTCGTCTCTCGCCTTCGGCGATTTCATTGCGCCGGCGCTGGTCGGAGGGCCGAGCGGCATCATGATCACCAATATCGTCGTCAACCTATTGGGCGTCGCCTTCGATTGGCCAATGGCGGCGTCGATCGGCGTTGTCACCATCATCCTCGGCATGCTGCTCATCTCGATTGCGCAGTATTTCGAGCACCGCGGCGCGGTGCGGCTATGAGGCGGGACTTTGCCAACCCTGCGCTGGTTTGGACGCTTGCCGGCGGCGTGCTGGCATTTCTCTACCTGCCGTTGCTGGTGATGGCGTTCTTCTCGTTCAACGAAAGCCCGCATACCAGCCTGCCCTTCACCGGCTTCACCTTGCATTGGTACGAGAAGCTGCTGCAGGACCAGCAAATGCTTAGGTCGATCGCCAACAGCATTTATGTGGCGCTCGGCGTCGTGTTCCTCAGCACCTTGTTCGGGCTGCCTGCGGCGATAGCGCTCGACCGCTCCGACTTCCCGGGCAAGGCGCTGTTCCGCCGCATCGTGCTCTTGCCGATCGTGCTGCCAGGCGTGATCACCGGCGTGTCGCTGCTCTTGTTCTATGTGCGCATCGGCATTCCGCTGTCGCTGAACACCATCATCCTGGGTCAGGGCACCGGCCTCATGTGCATCACCATCACCGAGGTCTTTGCGCGGCTGCAGCAGGTTGGGCGGCGCCAGGAAGAGGCAGCGCTGAACATGGGCGCCAACCAGTGGGAAGTCTTTACCCGTGTCACGCTTCCCAGTATCTCATCGGCGCTTTTCGGTGCAATGCTGATCACCTTCTCGATTTCATTCGACGAGATCGCGGTCACCTATCTCTTGACCGGGCGGGAGAATACCTTGCCGATGCAGCTCTGGTCGCTGCTTCGCCGTACGGCGACCCCCGACATTAACGCTGTTGGCACGCTGATCATCGTTGCCTCCATAATCCTGATTTTGACTGGCGTCTGGTTGTCGCGGCGCAAAACGATCTGAAGCGGAGGACACGCATGTCGGCGCAGGCCGAAACCAAGGCATTTCTTACGACGCATGGCATCCACACCGTGATCGTCATCGGCACCGATCCGGTCGGTGTGGCGCGCGGCAAGCGGCTCAATATCGAGTTCTTTCTCAAGGCCGCCCAGTCGGGGATCGGCTTTTCGTCCTACATCATGGCGACCACGACCATGGACGAAGTCTTGCCCGGCCTGTTCGATACCGGTGTCCCTGACGTCAAAGGCCTGCCGGATCTGTCGACGCTGCGATTGGCGCCCTGGGAGCCTGGTGTCGCGGTTTGCATCATGGATTGGGTCGGGCGCGACGGCGCTCCGCACCCGCTTTGCCCGCGTTCGGAGCTGAAGCGCCAGAGAGCGGCTCTCGCCACCATGGGTTTCGACGCGCTCTTCAGTCTGGAGCTCGAATTCTACCTGCTGCCTATCCCATTGCAGGAGATACGGCAGGGCCGCTGGACGGATCTGCCGACGACGGCGCGGGACGTGCATTGCTATTCCATCCAGGAGGGGCATTTCTGGGAACCATTGCTGTCCGACATTCGCCGCGCCTTCCCCGATTCGATCGAGGGCAGCATCCCCGAATGGGGGCCTGGTCAATTCGAGGTCAACCTCTACCGTGCCGATCCCCTGGCGATGGCCGACACCGCGGTTCTGTTCAAGACCGCGACCAAGCAGATGGCCGCCAAGGCCGGACTTTCGGCGACCTTCATGGCCAAGATCGAGGACCAGCTTTCAGGCAGCTCGGGGCACATCCATCAAAGTCTGGTCGAGCGCGCGAGCGGGCAATCGGCTTTCTACGATGACGCGCAGCCATTACGGATGAGCCCGGTGCTTCGGCATTATCTCGCGGGCCAGCTTGACGTTTTTCGCCCCGCCACGCTGTGCTACGCACCGTTCGTGAACTCCTATAAGCGCTACCAGCCCGAAAGCTTTGCCGGGTCGACCCGCACCTGGGGGATCGACAACCGGACGGTCATGCTGCGGGTGATCAACAGCTCGGCGGGATCCTGCCGGGTTGAAAATCGCCTCGGCGGCGCCGATCTCAATCCCTATGTCGCTTTTGCCTGTTGCCTCGGTGCCGGCATCAGGGGCATGCGCAAGGAGCTTCCGCTGCCGCCGCCGATCGAAGGCAATGCTTACCAGATCGCGCAGGTCGAGACCGTGCCGGCCTCTCTGCGCGAGGCGTGCGAGGTGGCTGCGGCAGCGCCTGAGCTGCGGGAGATTTTCGGAGCGGCATTCATCGACAATCTCGTCCGCATCGCCGCCTTCGAAGCGTCAGCCTGCGAGAGACGCGTGAGCGACGTCGAGCGGCGGCGCTATTTCGAGATGGTGTAACTCCAAGGGGTTCTTGATGGCGTCAAAGCGGCCTCTCGTCGGCGTCAGCTGTTGCACGCGCCTTCCGGAGGATCCGGTGCAGGCCGTCGCCGAACGCTATCTGCGCACGGCCCCGTTCATGGGCGCCGATGTCGTATTGGTGCCCGCTATGAGCGACATCCTCGACATCGGGTCGATTGTCGGCCGTTTGGATGGCATCCTCTTGACCGGCAGCCCCTCCAATGTCGCGCCGGAGAGGTACCGCAGCAGCGAAACCGGGGTCGGTCCTTTCGATCCCGCGCGTGACGAGACCACGCTGCGCCTCATCGATGAAGCGGTAAAGCAGGATCGGCCCGTCTTGGGCATCTGCCGGGGATTTCAGGAGATCGCCGTGGCGTACGGCGCAACGCTCAGGCCCGATCTCGGCCAGCCCGACCGCGAGCAAATCCACCACACGCCGCCAGGCCTGCCGTTGGACGAGATGTTCGCTCTTGAGCATCGTGTCGACCTCTCCCCTGGCGGCATCTTGGAACGCGCCTTGAGCGCATCGTCGATCACGATCGTCTCGGCGCATTTTCAAGGCATCGACCGAATGAGCGGGAAGCTGATAGTCGAGGCCACGAGCGCTGACGGCATCGTTGAAGGCATTCGGCCGCCGGGCGGCGAACGGGTGCTCGCCGTGCAGTGGCATCCTGAGTGGCGTATCGCCGAGAATGTCGATTCACAAAGGCTTTTTGCCTGGTTCGGAATGCTGCTGCGGGGCGCACGCCTCGAGGAAGCCGCCGATCGAGCTGCCGAGATCGCGTCATGAACCCCCAACCGAAATTCGCTGCGGTCTGCTTCGATTGCGACAGCACTCTGAGCCGGATCGAGGGCATCGATGAGCTCGCCTCGCGCCGCGGTCGTAAGCAAGAGGTCTCGCGCCTGACCGAGGCGGCCATGAACGGATCGCTGGCCATCGACGCCGTCTACGCCGAGCGCCTCTCCATCGTGTCGCCCGACGAAGCGGCGATGGCCTGGCTCGGCGAGCGCTACGTGCAGGAGTTGGTGCCTGGCGCGAGAGAGACCGTTGAAGCCCTGCACAGCTTGGGCAAGGTCGTTTACCTGATCAGCGGAGGGCTCTTGCCGGCGGTCCAGCATCTCAGCCGGGCGCTCGCCATTCCCGACGCGCATGTCTTCGCGGTGGCCGTTCATTTCGACGGGGCAGGGGCCTATCAAGGATTTGACTCATCCTCTCCGCTCGCACGCGCCGATGGCAAGGCCGTTGTGTGCAGGCACCTCGCTCTCCGCCACGGCGCAATCGCCATGGTCGGCGACGGAATGACCGATATTGCTGCGCGCGCGGGCGGCGCATACGTCGTCGGCTTTGGCGGCGTCGCCTATCGCGAACAGGTGGCCAAGGATGCCGACTGCTACATCGTCGGCCCTGAGCTCACGGCGACGCTTGAACAGCTCCTGAGCGAGGAGGAGCGTGAGGCGCTGGCCCACGCCTAACCTGAACGGACTTTGCGCGCCCTCACTAGAAGAGCAGCCGCTCGGCGCGGGTCACGTGCGGCAGGGCGTTGATTTTTTCCAGAAGGTCATCGGGAATTGGCTGGTCAACCTCGAGCAGCGCGATCGCCGTGCCTCCGGGAGCTGAGCGGCCGAGACTGAAGGTGGCAATGTTCATCTCAGCCGCGCCGAGTACCGTTCCAAGCGCGCCGATGTAGCCCGGCTTGTCGGCATTTTCCGTGTAGAGCATATGCGGGCCGAGCTCTGCTTCCATGGCGATGTCTCCGACCTGCACGATCCTGGGCTTGCCGTCGGCGAACACCGTACCGGCCACCGACCGCCCGTTGAATTCGGTTCCCACGCGAAGTCTTATATATGTCTCGTACGCCCCTTCCTGGCCGCGGCTAACCTCCTCCACCATGATCCCGCGCTCTTTGGCGAGCGCCGGCGCGGAAATCATGTTGGCCTGCTCGAGGAACGGCGTGAGCACTCCCGACAACGCCGCGGCGGTGAGCGCCTTGGTGTTCAGGCTCGCCACCGCGCCGGAATATTCGATGCGCACCGATTTGAGCCCGGTCTCGATGGTCTGGCCGGCGAAGGAGCCAAGCTGCTCGGCAAGCTTGAGGAAAGGCATCAGTTTCGGCCGTTCCTCGGCCGAGATGGACGGAAAGTTGAGCGCATTGACGATGGCGCCGTCGAGCAGGAAATCCGAGATCTGCTCGGCGATTTGCATGGCGACATTCTCCTGCGCCTCGCGCGTCGATGCGCCGAGATGCGGCGTGCAGATCACATTGTTCGACGTGAACAGGATGTTGTCGGTGGCCGGCTCGACTTCATAGACGTCGATCGCGGCGCCCGCGACCTTGCCTGATTGCAGCGCGTCGAACAGGGCCTTCTCGTCGATCAACCCGCCTCTCGCGCAATTGATGATGCGCACCCCGTCGCGCATCGTGCGAATGGCCTCGGCGTTGATGATCTTGCGCGTCTTGTCGGTGAGCGGCGTGTGCAAGGTGATGAAATCCGCCCGCCGGAACAGGGCATCGAGCTCGACCTTCTCGACGCCGAGGTCGGTGGCCCGCTCCGGCGACAGATACGGGTCGAAGGCCACGACCTTCATCTTCAACCCCCTGGCACGGTCCGCCACGATGGCGCCGATATTGCCGCAGCCGATAATGCCGAGACACTTGCCGGTGATCTCGACGCCGATCAGCTCCGACTTCGCCCATTTGCCCGCCCTGGTGGTGAGGTCGGCCAACGGAACCTGACGCGCCAGCGCCAGCATCAAGGTGATGGCATGCTCAGCGGTAGTGATGGAGTTGCCGAACGGCGTGTTCATGACGATGATGCCGCGCGAAGTGGCGGCTTTGAGGTCGACATTGTCCACGCCGATGCCGGCCCGCCCGATGACCTTGAGCCGCTCTCCGGCAGCGACGACCTTCTCGGTCACCTTGGTGGCCGAGCGCACCGCGAGCCCGTCATAGCCGGAAATGATCTCGATGAGCTCGTCGCGTGTGAGATCGGTTTTGACGTGAGCGTCGATCCCGCGCCTGGCGAAGATATCGAGAGCCAGTCGGCTGAGTTTGTCGGCAACAAGCACCTTTGGCGCCATTGTCTTTCTCCTGTTGCGCCGGAATTGCTGGATGTGAATCAGGCGGCTTGCGTGGAGGCTGCGAGTTCCTTCCGCAGCGTGGCGAAAGCCCAGTCAAGCCAGGGCAGCAGAGCCTCAAGGTTGCTGGTCTCGACGGTCGCGCCGCACCACAGCCGCAAACCCGGCGGCGCGTCGCGATAGGCGCCGATGTCGTACGCCACGCCTTCCTTCTCGAGCAGTTTCACAATCTTGCCGGCAAACGCCGCCTGCTCTTCAAGAGAGCGCGACGCAATCTCGGCATCGGCGACCCGCAGGCAAACCGACGTGTTCGACCGCGTTTCGGGAACGCCCGCGAGAAAGTCGACCCAGGGCGTGCGCTCCACCCAATCGGTCACGGCTTGCGCATTGCGGTCGGAGCGCGCGATGAGCGCATCGAGACCGCCAATGCTTTCCGCCCAGGCAAGAGTGTCGAGGTAATCCTCCACGCACAGCATGGACGGCGTATTGATGGTCGCTCCCTCGAAGATCTCCCTGTTGAGCTTGCCGCCTTTGGTCAGCCGGAAGATCTTGGGCACCGGCCAATTCGGCGCGTGGCTCTCCAAGCGCTCGACCGCGCGCGGAGACAGGATGAGCATCCCGTGCGCAGCCTCGCCGCCGAGAACCTTCTGCCAGGAATAGGTGATCACATCGAGCTTCGCCCAATCGAGGCGTTGCGCGAAAATGCCTGAGGTCGCGTCGCAAATGGTGAGGCCCTGCCGGTCAGCCGCGATCCAGTCGGCGTTCGGCACGCGCACGCCGGATGTGGTTCCGTTCCAGGTAAAGATGACGTCGCGCGAGAAGTCGACATTGGCGAGATTGGGCAATTGACCGTAAGCGGCCTCCATGACGCGGACGTCGCCGAGCTTCAATTGTTTGACGACATCGACGACCCAATCCTTGCCGAAGGCTTCCCAAGCGAGGACGTCCACACCACGCGGGCCGAGGAGCGACCACAGCGCCATCTCCACCGCGCCGGTATCTGAGCCAGGAACGATGGCCACGAGATAATCGTCCGGCAGCTTGAGCAGAGCGCGGGTGCGGTCGATGGCAAGCTTCAGCCTGGCCTTGCCCGCAGCCGAGCGGTGCGAACGGCCGAGAATTGCGTTCTTGAGATTGTCGAGAGACCAGCCTGGGCGCTTGGCGCAAGGGCCGGAGGAGAAGAAAGGATTTTGCGGCCGCGTTGCGGGCCGCTCGAGCGCGGTCATCTTCGTCTACCCTTCCAGATAGATGCCCCTCGGTGGGGAGGGGTGTCCCGCCTATCCGGGTATGAAGCTTTCGCCGCGAAGTCAAGCGAAGCGACGCAGGCGAAATGTCGCTTCGGCCGAAAGTACAATTCCTGACGGTGACCGGCTGTGAAAAAAGTCACGATGTCAGTGCGTGTGCGCGCTCCGCACAAAACCAATGGCGCGGAAGCACCGAGCGAGGGCGAAAGAGGGGGGACAAGATGGATTGGAAACCCAAAGGCGGGAACCGACCGACCGACCACGATCTAGAGGTGGCGATATTCGAGGCTCCTTAGGCCTGGCATCGCGGGAGAAATCTGTCAGGCGGCAACATTGTACTTGGCGTAGTAGGCCTTCACTCCCGGCTCGTTCTTGATCCGCTCGTAGTGCTCGATGAGCTTGGGAGCGATGCGATCCGGCAAATCGGCCGGTACATGATCGAGCACGCCTGATTTGAGCTGGCGGATCAGCACGAAGACCTTGAGATCGGCGACGGAAAGTTTGCCTCCGGCGAAGTACCGGCCGCCATGCGCTTCGAGCCTCTGCTGTAGCCTCGCGAGATAGAATGGGAGCGGGCCTTCCACCAGCGCCTTGCGCTGCGCCTTCTTTTGCTCGTCGCTGAGAAACATGGTCGCAGCGATCTTGCTGGTGATATCCTCCACCGCCTCCATGATCTCGTCGCACAGCGCCGCCTGCCAAGGGTCTGACGGATAGAGGTTCGTGAGCCGGCCCACATAGCGATTGATCGCGTTCGACTGGGCGAGGATCTCTCCGTCTTTCTCGAGCAGAGGCAATGCGCCAAACGGCGTGCCGGGCTTGCGGCGCTCCCAATCGGTTCCCTTGACCCGCTCATCCTCGAACGGGATGCCACCCATCGACAGGGCGATCCGTGCCGGCTCTCCGCGCCCCCCGTGAAAGTCGAAATAGGTGAGTTTCAGCTTGGCCATGCGGCTTGCTCCTTCTCCGCTCGCGGGTCGCTTGTCACAGGGCAAAGCATCCCATGCTCATGGGAGTGCGGCAATTCACGAACGCGTTTCTGCAAGCCTTCGCCCTATTCGGTGGGCAACCGCTTGGATTTCGCTGAGGGCAGCCGGATCCTCAAGCGTCGCGGGCATGTTGTAGCTCTGGCCGTCGACGATCTTCTTGATCGTGCTGCGCAGGATCTTTCCCGAGCGGGTCTTCGGCAGGCGGGAGACCGCGACCGCGGTCTTGAAGGCGGCGACCGGCCCGATCCGCTCGCGCACGAGCTCGACGACTTCCTTCTCGATCTGCGCCAAATCGCGGACGACGCCTGATTTGACGACAAGAAATCCGACCGGGACCTCGCCTTTCAAGAGGTCGAAGGCGCCGACCACGGCACATTCGGCGACATCCTTATGCGAGGCGAGAACTTCCTCCATGGCGCCGGTGGCGAGACGGTGGCCGGCCACGTTGATCACGTCGTCCGTGCGGCCCATGACAAAAATATAGCCGTCCTCGTCGCGGTAACCTGCATCAGACGTCTTGTAGTAACCGGGAAATTCATCGAGATAGCCGGCGCAAAAGCGCTCGTCGGCATGCCAAAGCGTTGGCAGGCAAGATGGCGGCAGCGGCAGCTTCACCACGATGTTGCCGAGCTTGCCGGACTCGACCGGATGCCCGCCGTCGTCGAGCACCTGGACGTCGTAGCCGGGCATGGCGACCGTGGCCGAGCCGCGCTTCACCGGGAGCTGGCCGAGGCCGACTGGATTGGCGGCGATCGCCCATCCGGTCTCGGTCTGCCACCAATGGTCGATGACCGGAATGCCGAGATGCTCCTCGGCCCACATGATGGTGTCGGGGTCTGCGCGCTCTCCGGCGAGGAACAGCGTGCGCAGGCTCGAGAGATCGTACTTCCCAATGAAGTTCCCTTGCGGATCGTCTCTCTTGACGGCGCGGAGCGCGGTCGGCGCGGTGAAGAGAGCCGCGACCTTGTGCTCCGAGATGACGCGCCAGAAAGCGCCGGCGTCCGGAGTTCCCACCGGCTTTCCTTCGTAGATGACAGTGGTGTTGCCGTTGAGGAGCGGCGCGTAGACGATGTAGGAGTGCCCGACCACCCAGCCGATGTCGGACGCAGCCCAGTAAACCTCGCCGGGTTTGACGTCGTAGATGTTCTTCATCGACCATTTGAGCGCGACCATGTGACCGCCATTGTCGCGCACGACGCCCTTGGGCTGCCCGGTGGTGCCCGAGGTGTATAGGATGTAGAGAGGTGCCGTCGCCTCGACCGGGACGCAAGGCTCCTTGCGCCCTGCCGACTTGGCTTCGGCGACGAGCTCAGCCCAATCGTAGTCGCGCCCCTTGACGAGAGGAGCTTGCGCCATCTGGCGCTGCAGGATGATGCAGAGCTCGGGCTTGTTGGCGGCGATCTTTATCGCCGCGTCGAGCAGCGGCTTGTAGTTCACGATGCGTCCGGGCTCCACGCCGCAAGAGGCTGAGACGACGACTTTCGGCTTGGCGTCGTCGATGCGAACGGCAAGCTCGTTGGCGGCAAAACCGCCGAACACCATCGAATGAATCGCCCCGAGCCGCGCCGTAGCGAGCATGGCGATGAGCGTCTCCGGCACCATCGGCATGTAGATGATGACGCGGTCGCCCTTGGTTACGCCTTTGTCGGCAAGCACGGCGGCGAAGGTTTCGACCTCGTGAAGAAGCTCGCTGAAGGTGAAGGACCGCTTCGTTCCGGTCACCGGACTGTCGTAGATGAGCGCGGTCTCGTCTCCGCGTCCCTCGGCGATGTGCCGATCGAGGCAATTGTAGGCGGTGTTGCATTCGCCGCCGACGAACCAGCGGCCATAGAGTCCGGCCTTGTCGTCAAACACCTTGTCGAACGGCTTGTGCCAATGGATGTCTGAGGCGGCGCCGGCCCAAAACGACTCCGGGTCTCGTTGCCAGCTCTTGTAGATCTCGTGGTAACGACTCATCTCCGCTTCCCCTCTAGGCGTCTTTTGGCGCGACCGTTTACTTCGCAGCTCACGCGTTTAGCCCGCGCAAAGTACGTCGTGCATTCATTGAAGAGTCTTTTGGCTTGGACCAAGCCTTAACATCATCGCACTGCCCCTCAACAAGGGCGAGTATCTCCCTCCTCGCGGCCGGTCCTACTTTAGTCGTAGAGTAAGGCTCGCTGATTGAGCAAGCGACCGATGGGCGTGTAGAACACCAAAAGGCCGAGGGCCTTACACTGAAACCATGACGTGCCGCACGACGCGTTCGCCTCGCTCCGGCGAAGCTGGCGATGTCTCGCGCGTTCTTGCAAGGAATAGACATGAGCGATTTCAAAGCGCTGGTCATCGAGAAAAACGACGGTGCGCAGAGCATAACACTGAAGAACTTGAGCGACAGCGATCTGATGGATGGTGACGTTACCATTCGCGTCAGCCACTCGACGGTCAATTACAAGGACGGATTGGCCATCACCGGTAAGGCGCCTGTGGTGCGCCGGTTTCCCATGATCCCTGGCATCGATCTCGCCGGCGTCGTCGAGACATCGAGCCATCCTGACTACAAGCCCGGCGACAGCGTGGTCCTCAATGGATGGGGTCTCGGCGAAACCCATTTCGGCGGCTACTCCGAGAGGGCGCGCGTGAAGGGCGACTGGCTCGTGCCGCTGCCGCAAGGATTGCGCGCCGATGAGGCAATGGCCGTCGGCACTGCGGGCTATACGGCGATGCTCTGCGTCCTGGCTCTCGAGGCCCACGGCTTGCAGCCGTCAATGGGCCCCGCGGTGGTGACCGGCGCCGCCGGCGGCGTCGGGTCGATCGCCGTGGCGCTTCTCGCCAAACTCGGTTGGCACGTGATTGCGGTCACCGGGCGAACCAGCGAAAAGGACTATCTCGAGGGCCTCGGCGCTTCCGAGATTATCGATCGCAGCGAGCTGTCCGGACCGGGAAAGCCGCTCGGCAAGGAACGCTGGATCGCCGGTGTCGACGCGGTCGGTTCGCATACGCTTGCCAATCTTCTCAGCATGACGCGATACGGCGGCGCCATCGCAGCCTGCGGCCTGGCGCAAGGCTTGGATCTGCCGGCGTCGGTCGCGCCCTTTATCTTGCGCGGCGTGTCGTTGCTCGGGGTCGACAGCGTCATGTGCCCGCGGCCGAAGCGGCTCGTGGCCTGGCAGCGGCTTGCTCGCGATTTGGATCGCGCCAAGCTCGACGCGACCCGCACCGACATCAAGCTGGCTGATGTTCCGGCAACGGCGCAGGCCATCATCGAGGGACGGGTGCGCGGCAGGATGGTGGTGAACATTCCGGGGTGAGCGATGCTTTTGAGGCAGGGCCATTGGAAAAGCCACAGCTTCGCTAGGGGGGAGATCGAGCAAAGGGGCAAGCGGTTGGACGTAGAGAAACGCCCATGCTAATTGGTGCGATTGCCAGCAAATTCTAAAAGAGCAATGACAGCCAGGACTTGTCTTACAGCGGTAGCCTTTTTGCTTGGCGGGGCCACGCTCGCAGCGTCCGCGGCGACCGGCGAGTTCGGCAACGAATGTGTTATGGGGCTTGCTCTGGGGAAGGATATCGCCACCGACTGCTCCGTGAATACGGTGCTTAACGGCAGGACCTATTGCTTTGGCAATGAGCAGGCCAAGAGCATCTTCCTCAAGAAGCCCGAGGAGTTTCTGACCAAGGCTCAGATCTATTATTCGAGCAAGGGCCTATAGGCGCAAAGACCTATGAGCAAACTAAAGCCACTTTTGACTCTTGATGAGGCCGCAACCTATCTCGCGGTCAGCAAAACGACGCTCCGTCGTTGGACCAACGATGGCAGGCTCGCTTGTCACCGCGTGGGGCCGCGCAACGAGCGTCGATTCGACCCAGACGTGCTTGATTCGTTCGTTGCCAGCGGCGTGTCCGACACGCCTGACCTCAGAGCCCCGACGATCAGCGGATTAAGCGGCGCGATGAAGGAGTCGGAAGCCGATCTCGCCTCGAGACATATCTGCCTATTTGTTGGGCGCCATGAAGAGCGTTGGGAAGCGTTCCGTCCCTTTTTCTTGAAGCATTTTTATGCCGGCAAGCCGACCATCTATATCCATTCGGCGAGCACCCGCGAAGAGATGATGGATCGGGTGCGCGACGAAGGGCTGGATCCCCATGAGGTCATCCGCCGCGGACTGCTCACTTTGATCCCCGCGCATGACGCCTATTTGAAGAATGCGACCTTTACGCCGGAGTTCATGGTCGCGTTCATGCGCCTCCAAATCATCCGCAAGCGGGCCGACAACCATCCGTCGCACCTCCTTTGCGGCGAGATGGACTGGTTCTTCACCAATGCGCCGGGCGTGGATTCGATGCATGAATATGAAACGGCCCTGAATGACTTGCTGGTCGAGCACCCGCAGACGACGATCGTATGCCAGTACGATCTCTCCCGGTTTGCCGGCATCGATGTCATGAAAGCGTGTTGCTCGCATCCCGGGGTTGTTTATCGCAAGCGTCTCTACCCGGGCTATTACGCCTCCGCCGACGCCTAGTCGCAGCGGTTTTTCTCGCTCGATCGCCTGAGCTCGCCGCGCCGCGGGCTGAGTCTTGCACTCGGTTCGCGGCAACTGCCGGCTAGTAGCGGCAAGATCGGGCAAACCTCGCCCGATAGGCCTCCCCATGTGAGCGGTGTCGCTCGATCGCATGCGATGCACGCATTCGGTTGGAGCCAGCCAAAACACCGATTACGGAGGCCACCATGAATAAGTTTCTTCTCGCCACAGCAATGCTCACTGCACTTTCCGCTCCTGCTTTGGCGGCTTATCCGAGGAGCGAAAGCAGAGCCGTGCAGCACGTTGGCGCCATGCGCGAGGACCGCGCGGCACGCGACATGCTTCCCCGCCGAGCCGTTCGCGGAGAGATCAACGACCCTTATTGGACGCCTTGCGATTATTCCGAGAGCTGGACTTCGGACAGCTGCGAGTAGCGCCCTCACTAGCTTGCAAACTTTGAAGCCAGTCTGCCGGCGGTCGCTTCTTTGCGACCCGGCGCGGGCTGGTGATGTGCAAGCAATTCCAGGATTGAGGTCGGCCTTAGGCCACCACCTCGATAACGCCCATCATGCCCTTGTCCTCGTGATCGACGGCGTGACAGTGATAGACGAAGCGTCCAACGATCACCGGATCGGTGAAGGGGATCACCACCTTGAGAACGCCTTGGCTTTGATCGGTGGCCGGTGGAATGGAGACGGTGTCGCGCAGGCTGAGCTCGCGCTGGGGGACGCCATTGACCTCGGTGACCAGGAAGCCGGTCTGATGGATATGGAAGCTGTGATATTGCTGGTCGGTGTTGATCACCGTCCATTCTTCCGTGTCGCCGAGCTTCACCGTCTGATCGACGCGATCCTCCTCCATGACGTGGTGGTCGATCATGAACACCTTTCGGTCCGGCGTTCTCGAATAGGTCAACTCCCGGCGCTTGGCGATGGGCGTGGCGCGCACCGTGTCGATCCAGGCGTCGCCTTCGACACGCTGGTTCAGGATTTCGCTCTCGGCGCCCCCTGACGGTCTTCCTCCCCCGCTCGACACGATGGTCGCCAATTGCTGCGCAGGATCTGGCTTTTTCCACGCCTCGTTCTGGAACGGAATGGTCGTTACCTTGTATTCGCCGGCGTCAGGACCGACGGCGATGGCGTCGATGCGCTCACCGGGACCGACGAAGAACTCGTCGACCTTCTGCGGCTGGGTCAGGGGGTGCCCGTCCCGTGCCACGACATAAAGCGGCATGCCGCCGATGCGGAACCTGATGAACAGCGTGGCGCCGATATGCGCGATCCGCCAGAACTGCATCTCGCCCGGGCGGATATCGATCAGAGGATTGAGCTGACCGTTGATGGAGATGATCTCGTTGCCCTCGCCGAGCTCGGCGTGCTTGATGAGGAAAAAGCGCTCGGGCAAGCCTGACAGAATCGGGTAAAGCCGGTCCGAGCCCTCCACCACGAGGCCTCCCGACATTCCCCCCAAGATTTGCTTGGTGACGAAGCCGTGCGCGTGCGGGTGATACCAGAACAGTCCCGGGCCCTGCCGGCCGTGACTTGGAATGCGCACCTCGTAGTCGAACTGGGTGCCGGGGTGAACGTGGACGAACACATTGTCGCTGTTACCCTGCGGCGAGACGCTCATGCCGTGATAGTGCAAATTCGACGGATCATCCGGCAGCTGATTGCGGAAAGAGATGCGTATCGTGTCGCCGAGGCGCACGCGCAAGAGCGGCGGGATATAGGCTCCGTTATAGACAAGACCGGGGAAAGCGAACTCGCCAAGAGGCTACGCGTGCTGGTGCCGCTGTGAGGGTGGCGTTGAGCACGCCGTTCTCGCTTCTTATCCCCGGCGGCTGAGTGAGAGCCTGGCCGTGTGAGGGTAGGGCGTCGAGCACCGCCTCCGCCCAAGCGGGCTTCGCAAGCAAACTGAGCCCGGTCAATCCTGCCGCGCCGAGCAAATGCCTGCGCGTGATCCCCCGACGAAGGGCCTTCTCCGTGGTCAACTCGGTGTCTCTAACAGCGCCAGCTCCGCGGCGATCGCGCCGGCGAGGCTGTCAAAATCGCTTGCCCCGTCATGCCGCTTGCCGTTGATGAAGAAGGTCGGCGTTCCGTTCACGCCGCTCTTCAGGCCGCCCATGAAGTCGCTGCGCACCTTCGCTCTGAACGCGCGCGTCTCAAGGGCTTCGCGCAAAGCTTTCTGGGGAAGGTTCAAAGCCTCGGCAAGATCAAGGTAAAGCGGCAACCCCAGCTCTTCTTGGTTCTCGTAGAGAGCGTCGTGGACGTCCCAGAAATGCCCGTGGGCGCCCGCGAATTCCGCGGTTTCCGCCGCGCTCTCCGCCTCCGGGTGGATCTGCGTCAGCGGAAAATTGCGAAACACGAAGCGAAGCTCTTTGCCGAAATGCGTCTGCACCGCCTTGACGATGGGAAAGGCAGCCCCGCAAGCGGGACACTGATAGTCTCCGTACTCGACGAGCGTGACGGGGGCATGCGGATCGCCCTGGGCGTGATCGGCTGAGCTGACAGGAACTTGCAAGGTTGACATGTGCGTTTATCACTGGCCTTGCAGGCGCTTCACGAACGACACGGCGTAAGAAGGAGAGCGGAACAGGAGCACGGGATCGTCGGTTGGCGCGATGCCGTCGCTCATCACCAACGGGTCGTAGTTGATGTTCTTGCACTCGGCCCCGTCCTGCGGCATGGCGTCGGTGAACGTCAGCGTCCCTGCCTTCACCTCCTTGCGCTCCTTGGGCCACAGCAGCGTCGGGTCGTCTTGCGGGTCGCCAGGCTCGCCGATTGTGATCCACATGTCCCAACGCACCGGTCCCTGCTTGGTTCGCTCGATCAGAGCCTGCTCGAGGAAATCGGCCGGCATGGATTTCAGCTCGGCGTCGGTGAGCTCCTTCTGCCCATCCTCAGGATCGAAGCGCCACTTCACCAAAGTGGTCTCGTTCGCCTTATCGATGAACTTGAAGGTGTGGATGCCGTAATAGGAGGTGTTGGCATAGCTCGGGGGAGGGTTGTTCGCGGCGAGAAAGTCGGCTTGTCCCTTATTGTCCGGATGGGTCGCTGCGAACACCTTGAGCGCCTCGGGGTTCGGCTTGCCCGTCGCCGGATCAGGCTTCAGCGCGAGCATCTTGTCGAGAAACGTGCGCGGCATTGCGGCGAAGAACATCGGTGTGTCGAGCATGGTCATATGTTGCTTGCTGCCGTCTGACAGCCTGAACTCCAAGGCCATGCCGCGCGGGCTTTTCTCGGTGTCCGCGGCCTTCGGGTTCCCGCCGGCGAGCGAGAAGCGCGCGACCACGGGGATGGTCGATCCCGAGAACAGCGCCGAACGCGAATAGGAGGCGGTCTCCGGCGTTCCCACGAAGCTCCCGAGCGCGCACATGCCCTTGGTGTGATTGCGACGCTGTGCCGGGATGAACGCCATAGGCGCCCTCCAGCGCCGTCACGACGTCCGGCGCCGTCACCGGGTTCGGTTCGGCGTTGGCGGAAGGTGCGGCGACAGCCAGAGCCATCGCCGCAGCCAACGCCAAGTTGGAAAGTTCAGCCATGTCGATCCTTCCGAGTCCGACGTTCGGTCGGATTTATGCCGCGCGGTCGCTGGTCTTGCCTGCCTTGGCCCCGATGAACTCGAGGAGGTCGGCATTGACCTTGTCCTTCAGCGTCGTGCACATGCCGTGCGGGGCACCCTTGTAGACCTTGAGAACCGCGCCCTTGATCAGCTTGGACGATAGCATGGCAGATGCCTGGATCGGCACGATCTGATCGTCGTCGCCGTGCAGAATGAGGGTCGGCACGTCGAACTTCTTCAGATCCTCGGTCTGGTCGGTCTCGGAAAACGCCTTGATGCAGAAATAAGAGGCGGGAAAGCCTGCCAACATGCCTTGCAGCCAGAACGACTCGCGCACGCCTTCCGACACTTTGGCGCCAGACCGGTTGTAGCCGTAGAAGGGCAGACTGAGATCCTTCCAGAACTGCGACCGGTCGGCAATGACGCTCGCCCTGAGTTGGTCGAATACCTCGATCGGCGTGCCCGACGGGTTGGCCTTCGTCTTGAGCATCAGCGGAGGCACGGCGCCGATGAGCACCGCCTTGGCCACGCGCTTGGTTCCATGACGCCCGATGTAACGAGCCACCTCGCCGCCGCCGGTCGAGTGGCCGACATGGATCGCGTCTTTGAGGTCGAGCTTCGTTACCAATTCCGCAAGGTCGTCGGCATAGGTGTCCATGTCGTTGCCGTTCCATGGCTGGCTTGAGCGGCCATGACCACGGCGATCGTGCGCGATGCAGCGATAGCCACGCGAGGCGAGGAAAAACATCTGGTCCTCGAAGGCATCGGCGTCGAGCGGCCAGCCGTGGCTGAAGACGACAGGTTGTCCGGTGCCCCAATCCTTGTAGTAAATCTCGGTTCCGTCCTTGGTGGTGATGGTTGGCATGGTGATCTCCCTTGGGCGCGTCGCGCTCGCTTGTTGCTTTCGATGGAGAGAGATTTAGTCCCTTTCCGGCGCACGGGATTGGCAGGCCTTGCGGCGATTTGTCCGTTCCTGCGGCAAGTTGGCCGCTTTCACCCCAAATCGGCGCAAGCCAGACGCGTGATGCGGCTTTAAGCCTCGCCACGCTCGGCAACTCCGCGGGGTCGGCAGCAAGATCGAGAAAGTCATTTCGCGCACAGCCGCTTACATCGCTCGCAGCACCTGCCTGACATGCGCCTTCGCGGCGGTCAGGCGAGGCGCGGGACGATCCAACACATCGAATGGAAAGGCGATTCCACAATGAAGAATCTTCGTTTGCATAAGGTTGTCACCCTTGTTGCCGCTCTGGCGCTGGCGAGCACAGCCATCGCCGGCGATGCTTTTGCTCGCGGCGGCGGCGGGGGTGGCGGTGGGGGCGGATTTAGCGGCGGCGGGGGCGGCGGCATGGGAGGCGGCGGCGGTCACGGCGGCGGCTTTGGCGGCGGTGGACTAGGCGGCGGCCACGTCGGCGGCGGCTTCGGCGGCCATGGCATGGGCCATATGGGTGGCGGCGGCTTTGCCGGCGGTCCTGCGAACGGCGAATTCCACGGCGGCCACTTTGCCGACAACGATTTTCACCATGGCCGCAGGTTCTTTGCCGGCGGACCGTTCTACGACGACTACTACTATGACTATGGAACGGACTGCTGGCGGTCCGAGCGGGTTCATACCCCTGCCGGCTTGCGTTGGCGGAACGTCTGGACCTGCACCTACTAGTCGGTCCATTGCGGAGGAGCGGCACGCGCCGCTCTCTCCGATCAAAGTGGATTCAGGATGTTTGCTGAACGAACCGCGGATGGGCTCAGCCCGCCCGCGGTTTTTCTTGCTCTCAATGGCTTTGGTTGCGGGAGGTGGCGTGTCGGCGTGGACCTGCACTTTGGCGCCGTCGGCGAGATCGACCGGCGGGCTGAGGATGACCTGGTCGCCTGCCTTGACCCCGTCATGAACCTCGACCGTGGTGCCGAGGTCGCGTGCCACCGTCACCTTGCGGAAGTGGACGACGCCGTTTTCGACGACGGCCACGTGCAGTCCATCGGCGTTGAAAATGATCGCTCCGGCCGGGACGATGAAGGACGGCACTTTCCGCGGGATATGCAGCTCGACGGTAACGTAGATCCCAGGGTCTAGGGCGCCGTCAGGGTTCGGCACGTCGACTTCCGTGAGCAGCGTCCGCGTGCCCGGCTGCAACGCATCGGCAATGCGCGCGACCTTGCCGGGGAAGCCCCGGTCCGGAATCTCCGGAACGTGCACGATGGCCTCGACGCCCGGCTCTAAGCCGAACGCCTGATCCTGGGGCACATAGACCAGAGTGCGGATCACGTTGTCCTGCATGATGGTGAACATGAAGGTGCCGCTCGTCGCGTCGGCTTGCACCAGGCTTCCCACGTCGATGTTGCGCTGGGTGATGACGCCGTCGAAGGGAGCGACGACGCTCTGGTAGTCCTTCTGCTGATGCAGCACCGAGATCTGCGCCTGCTGGGCGGCAATGTTCGACTGGGCGACGCCAACCGTCGCCTGCTGCGCCTGGAGGCCGAGCCTGTCAATGTCGCCCTGTTGCGGCGTGACCCAGCCTTTTTCGACCAGCGGCTTGTCGCGCTGCCAGGTGACGTTGGCTAGATCGGCATTTGCCGAGTTCTGGCGCAACGTCGCCTGCATCTGGCTGAGATTGGCCTCGGCCTGCTGGATCTGATGATCGAGCTCGGGCGCGGTGATTTGCGCGAGAAGCTCGCCCTGCTTGACGTGGTCGCCGATATCGACGTTGCGCTTGTCGATATAGCCGCTGGCACGGGCGAAGATGTTTGCCTCGGTAAACGCCGAGGTCGAGCCTGGCAAGGAGACGGCCATGGTGCTGTCGCTCGCCTTGACCGTGCCAACGCGGACCTCGGGCACGAAATTGGCCCGCCGCTCCGCTGTTGCCAGGGCCTCGTGGTGTTGCACCTCGTAACGCCAAGCGCCGAAAGCGAGCCCTGCGAAGAGGGCGAGGAGCGCACCGAGGCCAAGCAACCTTGCCGCCCAACGGCGCGGCTTGCGCGGACGGTCCTCCGGCAAAGTCGGCGCGGGAAACGGCTCCGGCGCGGGCTGCTGCTTCTTGTCCAACGAAACGATCTCGTTCACTCGATGCCCTCCTCGAATACGCCATGCGCGGTCTTGCCGTCGTTGCCCCTTCGCAACACGGCGAAGAGATAGGGCACGACGAGCAGGGTGGTTGGCGTTGCAAACAACAGGCCGCCGATCACGGCGCGCGCCAAGGCCGCGTTCTGCTCCTCGCCGGCGCCGCCGATGGCCATCGGCAACATGCCGACAATCATCGCGGCAGCCGTCATCAGCACCGGACGGATCCTGGTGTGGCCGGCATCGACCGCGGCCTCGAACGAGTTCCGGCCGGCAAGCTGCTGCTCATGGGCAAACGTCACAAGCAGGATTGAGTTCGCCGATGCGACACCGACGGCCATGATGGCGCCCATCAGCGAGGGAACGTTCAGCGTCGTGCCGGTGATGAACAGCATCACCAAGATGCCGCACAGCGTGGCAGGCAGCGCGAGGATCACGACGAACGGATCGCCGAAATTCTGATAGTTCACCACCATCAGCGCGAAGACGAAGACGGCGGCAAACAGGAGCCCGATGCCGAGATCGCGGAAGCTGTCGTTCATGCTCTGGATCTGGCCGACGATCTGGATCGTGTTGCCAGGGGACAGTTTCGGCTGCAACTCGGCCACGATCTTGTTGATCTCACCGGACACACCGCCGAGGTCGCGGCCTTGGACGCTGGCATAGACCTCGTAGACCGGCTGGATGTTCGCTTGGTTGCTGTTCGTCGGCACGCTGCCGCGCTGCAGCGTTGCCACGTTGCTGAGCAGCCCAGGCACCGGATTGCCCCTGGTGGAAAGCCCGGTGGAGACCGGCGTGTTGCGAAGATTATCGATCGAAGCGAGCCGCGGCTCCGGTGTCTGCACGGCAATGTAATAGGGGATGCCCGAGGTCGGGTCGGTCCAGAAATTCGGCGAGACCTGCTCCGACGAGCTCAGGCTGACATTGATGTTGGTGGCGATGGCGTTCGCGGTGAGGCCGAGACCGGCCGCGCGCGTGCGGTCGATGTTGGCATAGAACGCCGGGCCGTTGACCTCCTGCTGGAGATGGGCATCGGCGATACCCGGGATTGCCGCGATGCGCTGCCTGAGTTCCTGGGCGACTTGCAGGTTCTTCGCGCGGTCGTAGCCGACAGTGCGGACGTCGATCTGCGCCGGCAGGCCGAAATTGAGGATCTGCGTTACGATGTCGGCCGCCTGAAAATAGAACGTCGTGTCGGGGAAGGCGGCGGGAAGCACCTCGCGCAGCTTGCGGATATAGTCTGCCGTCGGCGCGTGGCCGTCCGTCAGCTGCACCTGGATCACGCCGTCATTGGGCCCGATGGTCGAGCCGTCGGAAAAGGCGAGATTATAGGCGCGCGCCGGAAGCCCGATATTGTCGACGATCAGGCTGCGCTGATCTTCGGGAATGACCTGCCTGATCTTGTCCTCGACTGCCTGGAAGATCCGCTCGGTGGTTTCGATGCGGGTGCCGGCCGGTGCGCGGACATGGAGCTGGATCAGCCCGCCGTCGATGAGCGGGAAGAAGTCGCGTCCGACGAACATGAACATTGCCGCCCCGAGCGCCAGCGTGGCCACGGCGATGACCGGAACGATGACCTTGCGATTGAGCAGGACGTGGAGCACCCCGACATAGCCCTGCCGCATCCGCTCGAAATTGCGTTCGAAGCCGGCATGGAAGCGGCCGAACCAAGTCCGCTGAGCCTCTTCGGGAGCCTCGTGCTGCTCTCCCTCGAGCAACAGCCCGATGGTGATCGGGGTCAGGGTGCGCGACAGCCCGTAGGAGGCAAGCATGGCGAACACCACGGCGAGGCCGAGCGGCGTAAACAGATACCGTGCCGGTCCCTCGAGGAAGAGCACCGAGGTGAACACGCAAGAGATGGCGAGCGTGGAGACGAGCGTCGGCACGGCGATTCCGGCCGAGCCGTGCAGGGTGGCTTCCGGAAGCGGCATGCGTTCCTCGGTGAGAAGCCGGTGCGTGTTCTCGATGGTCACCGTCGAATCGTCGACCAGAATGCCGACGGCGAGAGCGAGGCCGCCGAGCGTCATAGTGTTGAGCGTGTCGCCGAGGAAGTAGAGCGCGACGAGCGAGGTCAGGATCGCCAGCGGAATGGAGATCATGACCACGATGGTCGAGCGCCAGGAGCCGAGGAACAACAGGATCATCAGCGCGGTCAGCGCGGCGGCGATAACGCCCTCGCGCACCACGCTCGTCACCGCCGATTTGACGAACACCGACTGGTCGAACAGCTCGCTGATCTTGAGGCCTGGCGGGGCCGCGGCGCGGGCAACTTGCAGCACGGAGCGTACCCCGTTGACCACATCGAGGGTCGAAGCGTTGCCGTTCTTGATGACGCTGAGCAGAACGGCGCGCTCGCCATTCTCCCGGACGATGTTCTGCTGCACCGCCGAGCCGTCGCGAACCTGGCCGATGTCCTTGATGAAGACCGTCGCGCCGTTGGTGAACTTGACGGGAATATTGTTGAGCTCGTCGATCGAGCCAGGCGTGGCGTTGGTGCGCACGGTGTATTGCGTGTTGGCGATCTTCACCTGGCCCGACGGCAGCGTCAGGTTCTGCGCATTGACCGCGTTCACCACGTCGAGGGGCGTCAGCCCGCGTGCGAGCAATTTGTTCGGGTCGATATCGACCATGATCTGGCGGTATTTTCCGCCGGCCGGCGTGGGAAAGGTAACGCCTGGCACCGGCGCCAATTGTTGGCGCAGGCGATAAATGCCGTAGTCGTAGAGCTGCTGCTCGTTGAGATTGTTCGAGGTGAGCGTGAGCTGCAGCACGGGCACGCTCGAGGCATTGAATTGCACGATGATCGGCGGCTGGATGCCGGGCGGCATGAGCGCACGGATGGCATTCGTGGCCGAGACGATCTGCGCGATTGCCAAGTCGAGATTGACGTCCGGCTGGAAAGTAGATCTTCTGCACCGAGATGCCGTTGAGGGTCTGCGACTCCATGTCCTTGATGCCGTTGACGTTGGAGCTGATCGAATACTGGCTGTAGGTGGAGACCCGCTGCTCCATCTCTGGCGTGCTGAGGCCGGTGTAGCTCCAGATGATGGTCACGACCGGGATGTTGATTTGCGGAAAGATGTCGGTCGGCATCGTGCGGATGGCGGTGACGCCAAGAAACACGATCAGCGCGGCAAGCACGTAGAAGGTGTGCGGAAACCTGAGTGCGAACCGAACGATGCCCATGACCTAGCTTGCGTGCTCGCAAGCCTCCTCCTCTGCCAGCGGCGCCTCAGGTCAAGCCCCGCTCTTCGGGTTGTTGGTTTCGAGACCGGCCTCTTCCGCGGCGATGAGGGCTAGCGCCGACCAATCCAGTCCGCCCTGGCCGCGGGCCACCCCGGCAACAAGCCTGTTGTGCACGACATCGAGCGACGGCATGGGAACGCTCGCGGCGTCAGCTTCCGAAAGCGCCAGGCGGACATCCTTAAGAGCGAGAGGAAATGAGAAGCCCGGCGTGAAGTTGTGGTGGACCATCTTGGCGCCGTAAATCTTGTGCACGCGGCTGCCGAACATGGTGCTGGTCATGATGTCGATGAATTTCTCGGGCTCGACGCCGCGCTTGCGCACGAGCGCTAGAATTTCGGCGAGCACCTCCAAGGACGTGGCGGTCATGGCGTTGCCGGCGAGCTTGACCAGGTTTGCGCTTGCCGGATCAGGGCCGACGACAAAAATGTGTTGGCCGAGAAGGTCGAAGAGAGGCTTGGCGCGCTCGATCTGGTCTGGCTTCCCGGCGGCGATGACGTAGAGCTCGCGCGCCTTGGCGGCGTCAGGATTGCCGAACACCGGCGCCGCCACATAGTGCTGGCGGTGGCCCACATGCTCGGCGGCGATCGTCGAAGACAGGCCTGGGCTGATGGTGCTCATCGAGAGGTGGAGCGCGCCGGGCTTCAGCCCAGCTGCCAGCCCCCGTCCGGCGGACGGGCCGTTGCCGAAGACGATCTCATGCGCTGCCGCGTCGTCGGACACCATGGTGATGACGACGTCGCAGGCGAAAAGGTCGGTCATGTCGTTGGTCGGTTGAATGCCGAGCGCTTTAAGCTCGGCTTTGCGCGCGGCCTTGCGCACATAGCCGAGCACGGCGAGGCCGCCCTTCGCCAGATTGGCCGCCATGGCGCTGCCCATGTGGCCGAGCCCGATGAAGCCTATGCTTTGTGCAAGAGGTTTTTGCTTGGCCACCTTCGCCGGGGCGGAACGAGACTTGGTATCCTGCATGTTTTCCTCACGAATCGACGCTGGTTGTTGGTGAGAAGATAGGGAATCCAACGCGCCGCAGCCGCGCAGGGATTGCGGCAAATGGTTCACCCTTGCGGCGATCGGTA
This sequence comes from uncultured Alphaproteobacteria bacterium, assembly GCA_963776235.1. GTDB lineage: Bacteria > Pseudomonadota > Alphaproteobacteria > Rhizobiales > Methyloligellaceae > Methyloceanibacter. The sequence goes on along the minus strand of CAVZLT010000002.1, from coordinate 24,423 downwards.
GCGGAACGCTGCGGGAGACAGCCTGCGACCAGTCCGCCTTGGCGCGCGGGCTCGGCTCGGGCGCCGGAAGGCCGGCCTCACCCGCCGTTCGGGTGGTTCAGAGACCAGACATAGTCGGCGAGCGCCAGAACCTGCGTCGGGTCGAGCTGGGCTCCGCCCATCGGCGGCATGCCGCTCCGATAGTCCTTCGGCGTTGGCACGCCCTTGGTGATGGTCGCGGCGATCGACGGTATGCTGCCGTCGCCCCACCGCCATTTGCCAGCGGTCAGGTCTGGCGCGAGCGGCGTGCCCTTGGCGTTGGCGCCGTGGCATCCGGCGCACGTGCCGCCATCCAGGCCGTGGAAAATTTGCTCGCCGAGTTTCACTTGCTCCGCGGTCTGCCCGGGAGGCGCCGGCAGGCTTCCGGTCACGTCGGCGCCGGCATCGGGATGCACGCCCTCTGGCGGTTGCGCCTGGGCGGTGTTGCCAGAGGCGGGAGCTGCCGCACTCTTCGCGGGGGCCGGAGCAGGCTCCACGCCAACCGTCTTCTCGCCATGGAAGGTTACCTGCCAGATCCGCCCGTGCTGGTCGTCGGCGATGTAGAGCGAGCCGTCGGGCCCGGTCGCCACGCCGGACGGCCGGTGCGCGGCCTCGCCCGGGTCGAGATGGCCTCCGGCAAAACCGTCGGCAAAGACACATACTTCCCCGACGGCTTCCCGCCCGAGAGCGGCTGGAATACGACGTTGTAACCGGCTTGCGGCAAGGGCGCGCGGTTCCAGGAGCCGTGGAAGGCGATGAACGCGCCGCCTTGGTAAGCAGTCGGGAATTGCGTCCCATTGTAGAGCATGAGGTCGTTCGGCGCCCAATGGGCGGGGAAGAAGGCGACGGGTCCCTTCTTCTCGGCGCACACCCCAACCGTCTTGCCGCCGTCGCCGCCATATTCGGGGGCGAGCACCAGCTTCTTCTGGACATTGTCGAAATAGCATTCAGGCCAGCCGAAATCGTCACCCTGCTTGACCTGCAGAAGCTCCTCGGCCGGCAGGTTCGCGCCCTGATCCTCGTTGTAGAGCTTCGGCCAGTTCTCGTAGAGCTCGTCGCGGCCCTGCTGTGCCGCCCAGAGCCCTAGCCCGGTCGCATCGATGGTGACGCCGTCAGCGTTGCGGATGCCGGTGGCGTAGCGCTCGGCGGGAGAGAATTTCTGCCCGGTCTTGTTGGCGTCGTAGCGCCAGATGCCGGCCCGCGTCTCAAGCTCGGTGCAAGGCTTGTCGCCCGGGACATTGGGCATGCGGTTCTGCGGCTGGCACGAATTCGTGGCGGAGGCGACGTCGATGAACAGGTTTCCGTTCTTGTCGATGGCGAGCGGATGCATGGGGTGGTCGCCGGTCAGCGGCAGGCCCGAGACAACGGTCTCCGGCGCGCCTTGCGGCACGATGCCGTCTTTCGGCAACGCGTAGCGGACGATGCGGTCGTTCGTTTCGGCATAAAGCCAGTCTTTGTAGATGCCGATGCCGGTGCCCCCATGATTTCCTTGCTCGATGGTGTCGCCGAAACGCGCCGTGACGTCAGCTTGGCCATCGCCGTTTATGTCCTGCAAGGCGACCAGAAAGCCTCCCGGCGGAGGCGTGTCGTTGCCGTAATAGGTGCCGCTCCAGGTGTTGACGTAGACCACGCCGTTCGGAGCCGCCACCATGTGGCGCGCGTGACCGATATGGTCGGCGAATACGGTGGCGCAAAATCCTTGGGGCAAAGTGATCCCGCCATTGTCGCCGGCGCAAGTCTTTGCCGCTGCCTGGGCACCTGCCCTGGTCTCGACCGCTGCCGTAAGTGGGCCGCTTGCCAACAGGACTGCTGCTCCCGATGCGCCCAATAGAATCGTGCTGAGAAAACGTCCCATGACCTTGAACCTCGTTTCGCGATTTGAACCTGGAGCTATCGGCGAGTGCCGAGCATGCGCTCAAACGTAAGACCCCTCGCGGAGTTGGCTTGCGCCTCGTTGCTGCGCTTGGTCTGCCCTTGCTCGTTTCGCCGCACGGAAATCGACGCAAATGCGCTCGGTCGGCAGCAAGATCGCAAGAGCAGCCGAGAGGCACCGACCTTAGGTTGGCGCATCCATCGGTGTGAACGCGCTTAGCGTGTCGCCGTTCCTGGCGCACGGCCGATAGATGCAAGCAGCGACATCCGAAGCCGTAGCTTCAGTTGCTCGCAGAGAAACCTCTCAAAGGAGATGATGATGACGAAGACCTATGTTGCGGCCGCAGTTGCGGGCGCCATTTTGCTGAGCGTGACGGCGGCCAATGCGGCCACACGCAAGTACGAAACCTATAGAGCGGATCCGCCCGCCGTCAGCGGGCCGATCGTTTCGGACTGCACGATCGTCGGCAGTTACCACGACAAGCCCTACTGCTTCGGAAACTCCTCCCGGGGCTACACCTCCCGGACCGCGCGGGCCAATCTCGGCGGCGGTGCCTACTAGGCTGCGCCTCGACAAGAGAACGACAGGAGACCCGCGCCAAAACTGGCGTGGGTCTTTCTTTCTGGCGTACTCGAACCCCGCAAGAAGAACTCGGGCGGCGCAATATCGGCAAAGCCTTTTTGTCAGAGGGCGCCAACATTCCCTCGACGCTCACTATGCCGACTGACGCGGGGTGAGACTTGGCCTCGTGCTCCTAGCCCGGCTCACCCGTCGGCCAACAGCGATAGCGGTTCCTCCCCTCAGCCGCATTCGTCGTGAGCGTAGGCAGTTAGAGCCGGTGGCGCGCCATGCGCCATCGGCTCTTTCTGTTTCGGAACTGTTCGGTGAGGTGATGGCGTCGGGGAGTCGGTCAGGCTTCGAGGAGAAACCCGCTCGGCACCTTGAGCAGCAACGCCTCCACGCCTATCTCGCCGGCGTCGGAGGCCAAGGACAAAGCAAGGTCGGCACGCGCCCGCGCGACGAACTTCTTGAAGGTCAGGAAAGGCTTCCGGCAAATCCGCGCCGCCGCCTTATAGGACAAACCTGCGGCTTCGATCAGGATCAATGCCTCGCGCTGCTCGACGGTCAAGCTCGCGAAGGCCGCGAGCACGTCGCCGTGAAGCTGCCAGGCGAAGCTGGGTAGCGGCGATGGAGGGTCGATCGCCCGCCGGCGATGAGCGAATTCAGCGTAGAAATAGGTCCGCAGCCTGGCGATTAACCAAGCCAAGTGACTTGGATTGAGATGGGAGGGATTGGTGGCGACGCATACGCGGAGCAGCGTGATCTCAACGAGCTCGTTGGCGAGCTTCGCATCCAGGCACAGCAGGAGGGAGAAGGCACGAAGCTGGGCGATGGTGGCAAGCGCCGGGTCACGCTCGCGGGACTGCGGACGTGCCGGCGCGACAAATCCACGCTCCCGATCCCAATTGAGCTGGCCATCTATCGAGGTCATCTGCCTTCACGAAGTTTTTTGCCGCCTTGGGTACGATCCTTGATATGCGAAGCCGCGCCAGGAGCGCTCGCCCGGCGTTGCTGCTTCTGTCTGTGGATTGCGCAGTTACGCCGCACCGGGGCGAAAAGTGTTGGCCGCCTTGCCGGCGATGGCCGCACGATACACACAGGGCGCCGCATGGCTGTAAACTAGGCGCGTGGTCCATTCTGAGGAGGATCCCGAAGCAGTATGGCTCAATCGGCTAAATCGGCGAGACGGGAGGGTGCAAAGGTGATGGAGCAGGAGGGGCGATCGCCCTCCCGCTCATTCACCGCGACTATTTTCCTCTCCTTCGTCGCCGTTGGTTTTGCCACGGCGATCTTCGCCATCGATACTTTTACGCCGCTTGGGCTCGCCGTCGCGGTCCTTTACGTCGTCGTCGTGCTCATGGCCGGACGCTTCCTCGACCGGCGCGGCGTGCTTCTCGTCTCCGCCGCCTGCATCACGCTGACGATCCTGAGTTTTCTGCTGCAGCACGGCTTCACCTACGGACCGTCGCTCGTCCGCTGCCTGGTCAGCCTTCTTGCCATCGTCATCACCACGTTTCTCGCCCTGAAGAGTCAGGCTGCTGCCCTCACGCTGCGTGAGCAGGCGAGCCTGCTCGACATCACCCACGACGCCATCATCGTGCGCGACCTGAACGACGTGATCACCTACTGGAATCGTGGCGCCGAGCATCTTTACGAATGGTCGAGTGAAGAAGCCCTCGGCAAAACCTCTCATGAGCTGCTGCAAACCGTTTTTCCCGCCTCGCCCGAGGAGCTCAAATCGGCACTGCTCCATGGCGATCGGCTTGAGGTGGAGCTAACGCCACACCAAGCGGGACGGCACCGAGGTCGTCGTCGCCAGTCGCTGGTCCGTTCAACGCGACGCGGCAGGACGCCCAGTCGCCATTTTGGAAACCAACAACGACATTACCAAGCGGAAAATCGCCGAGGCTAAGACTCTACGGCAAGAAAAGGAGCTTCAGCTCACCATCGACACCATCCCAGCTTTCGTCTTTCGCATTCTGCCTGACGGCTGGACCGACTTTTCTGAATAAGCGATGGCTCGACTTCACCGGCCTCACCCACAGCGAGGCCGAGGGCTTGGGCTGGCGCGTCGTGTACCATCCCGACGACGTCGACTACATCGTGGAGGCGCGCAACAAGGGCATCGCTTCCGGAGAGGCGTGGGAAAGCGAAGGCCGCATCCGCAGCGCCGACGGGCAATATCGCTGGTTCCTCAATCGTGCCGCGCCGTTGCGCGACGAGCAGGGCAACATCGTCAAATGGTATGGATCCAACACCGATATCGAAGACCGCAAGCGGGCCGAGAACGCCTTGCGCCGCAGCGAGGCCTATCTCGCCGAAGCCCAAAGGTTGAGCCTGACGGGAAGCTTCGGCTGGACCATCGGCACCGGCGAAATCCGCTGGTCGGCCGAGGCCTTTCGCATTTTCGAGTGCGATCCAAAATCGCCTCCCACCCTCGATTTTGTCGTCGAACGAACCCATCCGGACGATCGCGGGTTTCTCAAGCGCCTGCTCGAGCGGGTGTCGCGCAACCGGGACAATTGGGAGGTCGAGCACCGGCTCTTGATGCCTGACGGCTCCATCAAGCACATCCACGTTGTTGCGCATCCCCTCGGCGAGGCCTCGGGACCGCTCGAATATGTCGGCGCGCTCATGGATATCACCGCCGAAAAGCACGCACAGGAGGCTCTGCAGCAGGCGCAAGCTGAGCTTGCTCACGTGACGCGCGTAACCACGCTCGGTGAGCTGACCGCCTCGATCGCGCACGAAGTCAATCAGCCGCTCGCCGCCATCATCACCAATGGCGAGGCTTGCCTCAGATGGCTCGGCAACGAGACGCCGAATCTCGAAGAGGCTCGCGGCGCCGTTGAGCGCATGATCAGGGACGGCAACCGCGCCGGAGAGGTGATCCAGCGCCTGCGTGCTCTGACCAAGAAGACCGACCCGCAAAATGCTCCGCTCGATATCAACGATGTGATCCATGACGTCGTCGGCCTGGTGCAGCGCGAGGTGTTGAATTATCGGGTGCAGCTGCGGCTCGATCTTGACTCTGGCCTTGACCCGGTCCTCGGTGACCGCGTGCAATTGCAGCAAGTCATCATCAACCTCATCGTGAACAGCATCGAAGCCATGGCCAATGTTGCAGATCAGCGCGAGCTCATGATTAGAGTGCGCGAGCACGATCGGGACCACGCCCTGGTCGCGGTGCAAGACTCCGGCGTCGGCATTCCCCCTGATCAGCTCGACCGTGTATTCAATGCCTTCTTCACCACCAAGGCTGACGGTATGGGGATGGGTCTTTCGATTTGCCGTTCGATCGTTGAGGGGCATGGCGGACGGCTGTGGGCCTCTTGCAACGACGGCGCAGGCGTGACCTTCCAATTCACCGTCCCGTTCGTGGCTGCGTCATGAACCGCCGCTCGCCACCGCGCGATGCATCGGCCGCGGAGGAGCCCGTGGTCATTGTCGTCGACGACGATCCGTCTTTGCGCGAAGCGCTGAGCAGCCTGTTGCGCTCGGTGGGTCTGCGCGTCGAGCTGTTCGGGTCGGCTCCGGAGTTGCTGCAAACCAAGCTGCCCGATGTGGCGAGCTGTCTTGTGCTCGATATCAGGTTGCCGAAGCGCAGCGGGCTCGACTTTCAGGCCGAGCTCGCCAAGGCGAATATCGACATACCGATCATCTTTATCACCGGGCACGGCGACGTGCCGATGTCGGTGAGGGCGATGAAAGCCGGGGCCGTCGATTTCCTGATCAAGCCGTTCCGCGACCAGGATCTGCTCGACGCCGTCGCCATCGCGCTCGAGCGCGACCGGAAACGGCGCGAGGAATCCAAGGGCCTGAAGGAGCTCAAGGGGCTGTTCGAAAAGCTGACCCCGCGCGAGAAGCAAGTCATGGCCTTGGTCACCACCGGGCTCATGAACAAGCAGATTGCCGGCGAGATGGGCGTCACGGAGATTACCGTAAAGATCCACCGCGGCCACGTCATGCGCAAGATGAACGCGAAGTCGCTCGCCGAGCTCGTGCTCATGGCCGAGGCGCTCGGCCTGCGTCGGGGCGGATCGGCTTCGGCCTGAACCGCCTTCTAAACCTAAGTATGTCTTCACAATCTCGTGCGCAGGCGCAATCTGCTGTTGGTGCGGCCCACTTTTGGTCGGTGTCGCGCCAACAAGGACAGGATCATTGCAGCAGGCCCCGCTTATCTCCATCATCGACGACGACGAGTTGGTTCGCGTGGCGACGGCGTGCCTGTTACGCTCCCTCGGCTACCGGGCGCACACTTTCGCGTCCGCCGACGAGTTCCTTGAGTCGCCCCATGTCGGCGAGGCAGCGTGCCTGATCGTCGACGTGCAGATGCCGAAGACGAGCGGAATCGAGCTGCAGCGCATGCTTCGCGCCAAGGGTATCGCCACGCCGATCATCTTCATCACTGCCTTCCCCGAAGAACGGATCCGGGCGAAAGCGCTTGATGATGTATCCTCTTGCATGCTGAGCAAGCCATTCGACAGCCGGGTGCTGATCGAGTGCCTGGCAACGGCATTGGGCAAGACCGGCGCTTAGCCGAGGCGCGCTGACGATATTCGCAGCGGGCTAAAGTGTCGCAAACCAAAGTATAAGTCGACCAAACCAATCCCTCATTCAATTTAACCTATGTAGGATGGCGGCCGCGCAAGCCTGCGACCTATCTTTCACGTCAACAGCACAATGACCGAAACAACAAGGGTTGAGTGTCATGTTGACCAATGCGCTTCGCAGCAATTCTCCACTTCGCTTTGAGCGAAATATCTTGCCTACAAAGCGGCCCCAAGCCGTGATCCTGCCGATCGGCGGAAGCGCCGGGGTCAGTGGACGGGCCGCGCTTGGTGCCAACAAGGTTGGCGTTCGCAAGGCCCCCCTCGCTGCCCCGCATCCGCTGGTCGCCATTACCCCCGGGGACAGCTTCCGCCGCCGGATGGTGCGCTCCACCGGCATGACCGCGGAGATCGTGCAAGAGACGGGCAGCGAGCGAATCGAATATCGCTTTAAGGCGCCCGTTCATCTCCTCATCCTGTTCGAGCGTGGCGTTCGCCGGGAAGGCGAGACCGCCATCGCAGGCTTGCCGGGCTCTTCGCTTCGCGATCTTGCCCGCAAGTTTGTGTTCGTGCCTGCCGGCCACGAGTACCGCGACTGGCGCGAGCCGAGCACGCCGGCGCGCATGGCCCTCTTCTATTTCGACCCCGACGAGCTGCCGGGTGTCGGGGATACCGGCGCCAATGCGCTACCGCCGCGCCTGTTCTTCGAGGATCCGCATCTCTTCGCCACGGCGCAGAAGCTTATTGGGCTGGCCGAAGGGGCGGAGCCGGACAACAGCTGCTACATCGAGGCCCTCGGCCGCGTGCTTGCCCATGAGCTGATGCGCCTTGACCGCGCCGGCACGCCGCGCAAGAGCGCCGTGCGCGGCGGTCTTGCCGGTTGGCAGCAACGCATCGTCACCGCCTACATCGAAGATCACCTGGCCGATCCGATATCGCTGGCGGACCTTGCCGATCTCGTCGGCCTGAGCACCTACCATTTCTGCCGGGCCTTCAAGCAGTCTTTCGGCATACCGCCGCACCGCTACCACACCAGCCGGCGCATCGATCGCGCCAAGGCGCTGCTCGCCAAGCCAGCTCCGTCGGTGACCAAGATCGGATTGACGGTCGGCTTCAGCGAGACGAGCTCCTTCACCGCCGCCTTTCGCAAGGCGACCGGGCTTACGCCGACCGCCTATCACCGGGGTCTGGCATAAGGCGCAGCAAATTCCGCTAGAGGAGGCAAAGCCATGACGCAACACACTCTGAAATCGAATTTCGAGACGGTGCTTTTGCCGCCGAGAGGACAGTTCTTCGACCGTAGCGGCACAAAGAGCGCGGCTCGTACCCTTGAGTCCGATTTGGCCCTCTTGCCGATAACCGGCGTTCATCCTGCCGTCATCAAGATCGCGATGAGCGCCGTCGTGTGGTTCCTGGCGGTCGCTTGGTTCGATTTTTCCGGCGGCCCTGAGGTCGATCTCAATCTGGCGGTTGTCACCGGCTTCTTCGTCATGTTCTTCACGCTGTTTCTGCTGGCGGCATCCATGGTCATCGACGATCCGCGCTGGAAACAGCCAAAAGCGCGCTTCGGCGAGTTTCTCAAGGACCAAATCCCCGTCGACCGGGGAACCATGCGGGGCAGGGATGTCTTGATCCACATCCTCTTGCTGCCGGTGTGCCTGGCCGCCGCCGCAACGCTGATCGGCTTGGTCTGGCACCTGCAATCTTAGCCGCTCTTGCTCGGGGGCCGATCGATGCAGCTGAATTTGAACGGCAAAGTAGCGCTCGTCACTGCCTCGTCAGGCGGGATTGGGCTCGCCATCGCGCGCTCGCTTGCCGCCGAAGGTGCAAAGGTCGCCGTCAACGGCCGTACCAAGCAGAACGTGGACAGGGCGCTCGCCGGCATCCGCGCCGCGCTGCCTGAGGCCGATCTCATTCCGCTCGTGGCCGACAACGGGACCGCGGCGGGATGCGAGACGACAATCGCAGAGCTTCCTTCCGTCGACATTCTCGTCAACAACCTCGGCATCTACGAAGCCGTCGGCTTTTTCGACGAGACCGACGCTGACTGGCTGCGTCTATTCGAGGTCAACATCATGAGCGGCGTGCGGCTGTCCCGTCACTATCTTCGCGGCATGCTCGAGCGGAACGCGGGACGCATCGTTTTCATCTCCAGCGAATCGGCCATCAGCCCGGCGCCGGAAATGACCCACTACAGCGCCACCAAGACCATGCAGCTCGGTATCTCCCGCGCCCTTGCCGAGCTCACCAGGAACACGCGGGTAACGGTGAACGCGGTGCTCCCGGGATCGACGCGCACCGAAAGCGTGGAGGTGTTTATGCAGGATGTCTTTCCCGGCGTTTCGCTCGCCGAAGCCGAGCGGCGCTTCATGGCCGAGAATCGGCCGACCTCCATCATCGGCCGCTTGATCGATCCGAAGGAGATCGGTGACGCCGTTGCCTTCGTGTGCAGCGACCGCGCCTCTGCCATCAATGGCGCTGCGCTGCGCGTCGATGGCGGGCTCGTGCGCAGCGTATTCTGACCGATCGCGGAAGGTTCAAGACCGCTCGAAACCGCGCTTCAGCTCCCAGTCGGTGATGCGGCGGTCATATTCGAACTGCTCCCACTCCGCGTTGTGCACATAGTGGTCGATGACCCCATCGCCGAGGGCAGCGCGCAGCATTTTCGAGCCGCGCATCAGGTCGGTCGCCTCGCGCAGCGTCTTCGGCACCTCGCGCAAGCTCTTGTCAAGATAGGCGTCGCCAACATAGGCGGGTTCCAGCTCCAATTTCTGCTCGATGCCGGCGAGCCCGGCGGCGATCAGCGCGGCAAAAGCAAGATAAGGATTGAGATCGGCGCCGCCGATGCGGCACTCGATGCGAATAGCTTTGCTGTCGGCTCCGCACAGCCTGAAGCCTGCGGTGCGATTGTCCAGCGACCAGATCGCCCTGGTCGGCGCGAAGGTGCCGACCTGGAAGCGCTTGTAGGAATTGACGTAGGGCGCGAGGAACCAGGTGATCTCCCGCGCATAAGCAAGCTGCCCGGCCACGAACTGGCGCATCAAGGGCGACATGCCGTGCTCGCCGTTAGCATCGAGGAACAGCGGCGTCTTGCCCGATTTGTCCCACAGCGAGGCGTGGATATGACTCGACGAGCCGGCGAGGTCGTAGCGCCATTTGGCCATGAAGGTCACCGCCTTGCCGAAGCCGTAGGCGATCTCCTTGCAGCCGTTTTTGAGGATGACGTGCCAATCGGCCATGGTCAGGGGATCGGCGTAGCGGACGTTGACCTCTTCCTGGCCCGGTCCCCATTCGCCTTTTGAATTCTCCACCGGAATGCCGGCGCCCTGCAGCCCGTTGCGGATCGCCCGCAACACGCTCTCCTCCTTGGTGGTCTGCAGGATGTGATAGTCCTGAATATAGCTGCCGGCGGTCTTGAGATCGCGCCAGCCCTTGGCTTCCACCGATTCATAGGTCTCGTCGAACAAATAGAACTCGAGCTCGGAGGCGAAATAGGACGCCATGCCGAGCGCGTCGAGCCGTGCGATCTGCTTGCGCAGTATGCTGCGCGGGGCGTGCGCCAGAGGCTCGTGGCTGTGATGGTCGAGGATGTCGCACAGCACGAGCGCGGTTCCCGGAAGCCACGGAGTGCGCCGCAGCGTGGCGAGGTCCGGCTTCATGACGAAATCGCCATAGCCCTTTTCCCAATTGGCCACGGCGTAACCCGGCACCGGTTCCATATCGATGTCGTTGGCAAGCAGATAGTCGCAGCCATGCGTCTCCTCGTGGGCGCCGCCGAGGAAAAACTCGGCCTGGAAACGCTTGCCGATGAGTCTCCCCTGCATGTCGGGGAAGCAGGCGACGACCGTGTCGATCTCGCCGGCACCCACGGCCTGCTGCAATTCCTTTAAGGTCAACATGCCCGCCATGCAGGTTTTCTCCCTTTGTCAAAATTACGCCCGCGCGAGGCTCGGACCCGCGCGGGCGGCTTACGCAACCTTGGCCGGCGTCAAATCTCGCCGACGGCCCTCTCAGCCGCCAGGAGCTCGGCCTGGTCCTTCTCAAGTCGCCGATTGGCGAACCCTGAACAGGTACCAAATGATGGCAGTGAGGACCAGGAGGGCCAGTACTTGATCAGCTTGTCGGCTGCACGGCAATGGATGATGAGCCAAGTGCGGACAGCACAGCATCGCGAAATGCCCATGTCCTAAGGCCCCAGCGTCGGGCGATTTCTTTGTGCAAATCGGTAAGCAGCGGCGGTCCAAATTCCTGATGCCGCATTGCAGCAATTGGGTTCGTTTTGCGAACCCAGATAGCAAGAGTACAACTCTGAGTTGTTAGTCCAAGCGGGTGCGCCACCTTAGCGATAGTGATCTCGATTCTAGCCGCCTGCTGGTCGGCGCTTGTGGGGGTTCACGGAACCCCACAAGCGCCGACCAAGGCCACCTCGCCCAGCAGCAGCTGCCGTGGTCTCGATGACAGAATTTAGGGTCGCCAACTCATCACAGCGCATTACCGCGATGTTCGTCACCGGGTCATTTTTTGCGATCTCTCTGGCGCACAGATGCGAGTTACAAAAAGGCCGGTCCGTTCTCAGAACGGACCGGCTTCGATCAAGTGTCAGTCTCGTGCGGCTATACCTTGACGGCACCCTCGCGGTGCTTCACCGCGAACGCCTCTTCCGGCGAGAAGACGAGCGTCTTCCGTCCATAGGCGGCGAAATAGAGGATGGCAAGCGCGTACCAGATCGCCACGCCGATGACGCCGGTGCGGTAGACCGGATCGGTGAGCTGGAAGTAGATGGTCACCAGCGCAATGATCACGGTCAGCGATGCGCCGAGCACGCCGAACGGGCTGCGATAAGGCCGCTCGATATTGGGGAATTTTCGGCGAAGCTGGATGAAGGTAAGCGCTTGCAAGAGGTACGAGAACATGGCGCCGAACACGGCCATATTCAGTAGCGTGCCACCGATGAACGACCCCGCCTTCTCGCCGCCCATAGCGAACCACACGACCAGCATCACCGCGAGCCCGACCACGCCGCCCGCAATCAACGCCGTATTGGGCGTCTTATGCGTGCCGTGCGTCACCGACAGAAAGTGTGGGAAATAGCCGGCTCGCGACAGCGAGAAAATCTGCCGGCCATAGGCGAAGATGATCGTGTGGAAGCTTGCGACCAGTCCGGCCACCGCGATCAGCGCCAGCACCTTTGCCCAGCTCGATCCGAAGATCGCGCGGAAGCCGTCCAGAATCGGCTCGCCTGAGGTTCCGAGGGCGAAGGCCCCGTGGGCGGTCGTTGTTGCGCCGGCGGCATCTGTCATGTCGCGTGCGATCGGGATTGCCGGGTTGATAACGAGCACGAGGAAGCCAAGCGCGATCAGCGTGAACATGCCGAGCATGATGCCTTTCGGCATGTCGCGCTTGGGATCAGCTGACTCCTCCGCCGCGAGTGGAAGCTCCTCGATGGCCAGGAACAGCCACACCGCAAAGGGCAGGGCGGCAAGCACGCCGTGGACACCGAAGGGCAGGAACGGACCGTGGCCCTCAGGCAGTTCCACGGCCGCTCCCGTCGCCGGATCGGCTCCGATATTCATCGCATACTTGCCAAAATCGATGAGCGGAATCGCGCTCACGAAAAAGATGAGCAGGATCGCGATCGCGAGCAGCGTGACGATGACGGTGACGGTGAAGGAGAGTTCCACGCCCCGAGCGTTCAACCCCACAAAGATGATGTAGCCAATGACCCACCAAATCGGCTGGAAGCTCGCGGGGGTTTCAAAAATTCCCGTGAGATAGCTGCCGATGAAGAACATGATCACGGCCGGCGTCAGCACATATTCGATGTTCTCGGCAATTCCGGTGATGAATCCGCCCCATGGCCCGAACGCCGTCCTGGCGAACGAATAGGCGCCCCCGGTATGCGGCAGCGCCGGACTCATCTCGGCGATGGAGTAGGTGAGACCGAGATACATGATGGCGATAGCGATGGTGGCGACGAACATGCCGCCCCAGCCGCCGACATTGAAACCAAGGTTCCAGCCCGAGAAGTCTCCTGAGATAACCGCGCCGACGCCAAGCGCCCAAAGCGCGAAGACGCCCGCGTGGCGCCTCAGCTCGCGTTTTTCGAAATAATCCTCGCCGGGGATATGATAGGAAACCCCGCCTTCATGTCGCTTCTCAGCCATTTTTCCAACCCCCTCTGTCATTTCGCCGTTCCTAACGGCAAGATTCACACCATGGCATGACTAGATTCGAAGAGACTCGGTGTTGCTGCAAAAAGAATATCTGCCAGCCGGTACGCCCAGCCTTGCTGGCCCGCAGCGTCGCCGATCTCATCATTACGAATTTCGATCATGGCCGCCGGTAGGCCCTGCGGTTGGGCATGGCGGTCGAGCGTGTAGTAGACCCCGTCGGCCGGGGAATAGGGTTGGTTGATGCCGACGGCGAGCGTCGCGTCGGTCTCCAGTTCGCGAATGAGTAAATCGGCCAGGCGGCGGTCGTCGTCGAACAAGATGCCAACCTGCCAGGGCCTTGCCTTGCCAAAATAGACCGGGGTGAAGGAGTGGATGGCGATCAGCGCCGTGGGCCGCCCAGAGCTCATGCGGCGCGTGAGGCAGGCGTCGATTGCGTCATGGAAAGGTGCGTGGATGTTGGCGAGACGTCGCGAGCGCTCTTCCTCGTCGAGCCCGCGATTGGCCGGCACCGGGCGTCCTTCGCTTTCCGTGACGATAAGGCTCGGCGCATCGGCCGCGCGATTGCAGTCGATGATGAGACGTGAGGCATCAGGCCAGAAAAGCGGCGCGTCCAGCTTCGCCGACAGGAGCCGCGCTACCGCCAATGCGCCGGGATCCCAGGCGATGTGCGTTTGCAACGCATCCTCGGCAAAGCCAAACGACTGATAGGCTTCAGGGATGCGATTTGAGGCGTGATCGCAGAGGATCACGAACGGTCCTCTGCCTTCCGGATTCTCCGCAACAACCAGGCTCCGACCAGAGTCCCTCATCTGCCCCCGCCCATTCGGACCCCGCGAATGGAAGTCCTGCTCCAAGATGGCTTGGAGGGACATAGTTATAACACCCCCAACAGATTTGACGAGAGTATCGATCGATGTCCCCAAGAGGCTGGAATCCCGCGGTTTTGCGCCTCGCCCGGCGCGGGCTCCCGCGGGGGCACTGTCATAAATGTGTTACGAGTTGTTGGCCGGGCCTCGCCCGTCCGTTGGCCGCATTCAGGACTCCGGGTCAAAGGCGATCGGCAGTTTGATAGGGCCGGTGTTCCCGCTGTCCGGCAGCCAGGTCGGCTCGCCGTCGTAGTGCGGATTTCTGATGCGCCGCGCCAGCACCTTCAGCGCCTCGGTCATGTCGCTGCGAGCGATGAAATGACCGAGGCAATGATGCACGCCGCCGCCAAACCCGAAATGCGGTTTGCGCTGCGCCGCGATATCAAAGCCAGGTGTGAAGTGCTGGGGGTCGGTTCCGGCCGATTCTGAGAACAGATGAATGGTGGTGCCCCGCTTGAACTCGAGGTCCCTGTAGGTGAAGTCCTCCATCGCCTCGCGGGTGACCCAGGTCGTCGTCGGGCGTACCCGCATCACTTCCTCGACCGCGTTCCTGGCGAGATCCGGCCGCTCGGCCAGGAGGCGCCATTGGTCCGGATTCTCCACGAACATGCTCATCGCCAGGCCAAGCTGGTTGCGCGTCGTGTCGATGCCGCCGAACACGGCAAGCACGACCATGTCGTAAAGCTCCTGATCGCTGAGCGCGTCCTTGTCCTCGTTGGCTTGCAGCAGCTGGGAGATGAAATCATCGCCCGGCGGCCGCGTCCGGCGCTCCTCGATCACGCGGTGGGCGTATTCGAACAAGGCGGCGGTCGCCCGATCGATCTTCCCCACGTCCTGCTTGAAGTTGACGCCGAGCGCTAGACCCATGTCGCCGGTAATGTCGGCGAGCCGCCGCCACTCGCTCTGATCGAGGCCGAGCAGGACGCAAGTGACCCGCGCCGCATAGGGCTCGGAGAATTCCGCCACGAAGTTGCAACGGCCGCTGCTCGCGAACTTGTCGACAATGTCGTTGGCGAGGTCGGCGAATATCGGCTGCAACGGAATAATGAGCTTCGGCGAGAAGGCAGGGTTGACCAGCCGCCGCAGCCGCGCATGATCGTCGCCGACACGGTTCAGCAATATGCGCAGCCACCAATCGGCAAATTTGCCGGTCACCTTGTTGTGGTCCGGCCAAGCGTAGCTGCCTTGGCGGAGACGCGGATCCCGCAGCAACTTGCCGACATCGTCATAGCGCAAGACCGCGATGCCATAGGGCGTGCGCGCATACCAGCTGCGCTCCCGCGCCTCGCGCACCTCGGGCGACCGAATCGAGAAACTTGGATCGGAGAGCCTGAGAAAGGGTATGTCGACGGCGTCAACGACACTCATGCGCGCCTCCCCGCCGATGCTTGACTACGGCGCCAGGCCGCGGGCGAAAGCAAAAGCCGGCCACGGGGAGGGTACTACCGTGGCCGGCTGGTCGCTTGTAGCCTCGCGTGCTTAACTGGTGGCCCACCAGTGTGTGACCAGCACGATCAGCACGCCGGCGGCGAGCGCCACGTAAGGAAGCATGCCTGCACGGCTCTTGACGCCTGCCTCCGTGCCGAGATGCATGTCTTCCATCATGTCTTTCGGAAACACGCCCTTGTCCTGAACATAGTGGCGGAACAGGAACACCGGGATGATCAGAGCCGCGAAGATGAGCCCGGTCCACAGCGTGTGCGCGCCCCAGACGTCGGCGCCGGCGCCCATCAGCGCGGCATTGACGTAGGCCAGCACCCCGCCGATCGCGATCAGGATCGTGGGCGCCTGGTAAGGCCGCTCCCAGTGCGGCCGGTCCATACGGTGTATCCAGCCGGCGTTCAGGTTGAGGAAATTGAAGATGATGTAGCCGACGTTGGACGCTGCCAGGATGAACAGGTAGTCAGACATCATGAGCAGGATCAGATTGAAGGTCAGATCCGTCCACATCGCCCGCGTGGGCGCCCCCTGAGAGTTCACATGGGATAGATAGCGCGGCAGCCAGCCATCGACCGATGCCTGATACAACGTGCGGGACGATCCCGCCATCGCCGTCATGATGGTCAGCATCAGCGCGAAGATCAGCAGGATGGCGACGACTGTCTCGATGAACGGACCGCCACCGAGCATCCCCGCCATGGCCTTGCCAACGCCCATGCCGCTGTAGATGTCCGGCGCCAGCATTCCCGTCAGTCCGAGAGCGCCCTGGAAGGACAACGGCACGAGGATGAACACCGCAAGACACACGAGGCCCGAGTAAAAGATGGCCTTGAACGTGTCCCGTTTCGGATCCTTGAATTCGCGCGTGTAGCACACGGCCGTTTCGAACCCGTAAGTCGACCAGGCCGCGATGAACAGGCCGCCGAAGAAGAGGATCCAACCAGCCTTGTCCCAGGCGCCGTCAATGGGGGCTCCGGCGGCATCGTGCCCAAGCGGCACGAGAGGCACGAAATTCTCGCGCGGCAGATCACCGGTCAGCAGCGGAACGATTCCGATCAGCATCAGGGGCAGCAGCGCCGCCACGCCCATGAGCATGGTCGCGCGCGCTGAACGCAGGATACCGCCATGTTGGATCAAGAAGCACGCCAGCATCAAAATCAGGCCGATGAAGAAGGTGGCGTTGATGCGCAACGTCAGTCCTTCCTTCACCGCCCCGAGATCGACCAAGGTGAGTTGCCAAGTGTTGATGGCGGCATCGGGCGCGAAGAAGAGACTGAGAATGTAGCCGGCTCCGAGCCCTGAGCCGATTGCCAGCACCGGCGACCAGGCGAACCAGTTACACCAAACGGACGTCGGCGCGATGAACTTGGCGTAACGAACCCAGGCGACAGCACCATAGATCGAGGCTCCGCCGGACTTGCCGGGGAACAGGCCCGCAATCTCAGCGTAGGTAAAGGACTGAATGAAACCAAAGATGATGGAAATCGTCCAAACGAGCCAGGACGCCTTGCCGACCGTGGCCGCGATACCGCCGATCGAGAACAGCACGAGCGCCGGAACACCGCTCGCCACCCAGAACGCGCCCGTCCAGTCAATTTTTCGGTGCAGGCCTAACTCGGTTCCTTCTGCACTTACCGTCCCCGTTGCTGCTGCAGTGCTCATGGCCACCCCCAGGCTTTCAAGAATCTTTCAAGAATCAAGAATGAAGACGCGCTCACGCTCAACTAGCCATGCCGCATGCCCAGACGAAAGCAGTATAGACGCACATCGCGCAGCGCCGCACTTGGCCTAAAGTGGTTTCGCCAACGCGCCGAAAATAGCTTCACCGCTGCATTTCTAGCCCAGAAAGCTTAGACCGGTTGTTGACATTGGACAAGACCAATCCGCTTTCTTTTGACAAATTGGTCCTAGATTGGGCTAGAATGGCCCTAATTGGCTGGGCGGTGGACCAACCAGTCGAGCCGCTATTCACAATGATGTAGTGTTTCGGGCTGTAGGTCGAACAGGCGAGGGGAGTGAAGTCATGACCGGTCGTGTCGCCGTCATCGGAGCGGGGCCCTGCGGGCTCAGCCAATTGCGCGCATTCCAGCAGGCGAAAGCCAAGGGGGCTGAGATCCCCGAGATTGTCTGCTTCGAGAAGCAGAGCGATTGGGGCGGCTTATGGAACTACACTTGGCGCTCGGGCACCGATGAATTTGGCGAGCTGGTTCATTCCAGCATGTATCGCTATTTGTGGTCGAATGGACCCAAGGAAGTTTTGGAGTTCGCCGACTACACCTTCGATCATCATTTCAAGCAGCCGATACCGTCCTTCCCACCGCGCGAGGTGCTCTACGACTACATCACCGGACGCGCCAAGGATGCCGGCGTGAGGCCTTGGATCCAATTCAATACCGCCGTACGCAGCGTTACCTACGACAAGAACTCAGGCCAGTTCTCGGTGACCGCGGAAAGACTGTCCGACCGCACGCTGCATACCGAGACGTTCGATTGGGTGGTGGTGGCGACAGGCCATTTCTCCGTGCCCAACGTACCGCAGTTTCCCGGCATTGAGGCCTTTCCCGGCCGCGTCATGCATGCCCACGACTTCCGCAGCGCTGACGAATTCAAGGGCAAGGATGTGCTGATCGTCGGCGCCAGCTATTCGGCGGAAGATATCGGCCTGCAATGCCACAAATATGGAGCGAAGTCCGTCACCATGTGCTGGCGCACGCAGGCCATGGGCTTCCATTGGCCTGAGACGATGGACGAGCGGCCGCTTCTGACCAAGATCGAGGGGAGAAAAGTCTTCTTCAAGGACGGCTCGAGCAAAGACTTTGACGCCATCATCCTGTGCACCGGATATCAGCACCACTTCCCGTTCCTCGCCGATGAGCTGAAGCTCCGCACGCATAATCGCATGCACCCGCCGCACCTCTACAAAGGCATCTTCTGGCTCGACAACCCGAAGCTCATCTATCTCGGCATGCAGGACCAATTCTATACCTTCTCCATGTTCGACGCGCAGACCTGGTACGCGCGCGATGTGATCCTCGGCCGCATCAAGCTGCCGTCGAAGGAGGTGATGCAGAAGGACGACGATGCCTGGGTGAGGCGCGAAGAGGCTCTCAAGGATGCCTTCGAGAAGATCGACTTCCAAGCCGACTATGTACGCGAGCTCTGCGACGCGACCGACTATCCGAAATTCGACATCGACATGACGGTGGACGAGTTCAGGGAGTGGGAGCACGACAAGGAGCATTCCATCCTCGGCTACCGCAACAAGGCGTTCAAATCGCCTTGCACCGGAACCATGGCTCCGGTTCATCACACGCCCTGGCTCGAAGCGATGGACGATTCGATGAAGGCGTTCCTTGCCGTGAAGGGCGGGAAGGCCGCAGCGGAATAGATCTCCCGCAAGGCGTGGCAACGCGAAAAGGCCGCCTTTGGGGCGGCCTTTTCTCTAGCCTCTGCGCTCCATGATCCAGCGCGCGGCCGCGGCGAGGTCTGCGACGGTTTCGCTCGGGCGAGGTTCGACCCTGGTCTCATCTCCCGGACGATACTTTCCGGTGCGGACGAGAAGGGCGCTGCCGATGCCGGCCAATAGCGCGCCGGCGACGTCGGCTTCGGCATCGTCGCCGACCATCACAGCCTCCTTGCCGTCGATTTCGGTGCTGGCGAGCGCGGCCTTGAAGAAATCGGGAGCCGGCTTGCCGAGCACCACTGCTTCGCGCTTTGCGGCATATTCCAGCGCCGCCACGAAGGCGCCGGTGTCGAGGCTGAGCTCGCCGTCCTCGTCCTTGAAGCTGCGATTGCGCGCAAGCGCCAGGAACGCGGCGCCCGCCAGCAGCTTGCGGAACGCCGCGTTGAGCGCGGCATAGGTGAAACCATCAGCGGCGTCGCCGATTACGACGGCTTCGGTCCCGGAGGCTGGGAGGTTCGCGAAGTCCTCTTGAAGTGCCGGGTGGATCAAAAGGTGGGGCGAAAGTCGCCTGGCCCAAAGCCACGCGATTGCGGCCTGAGCCGGTGTGAACAGCTCCTCGTCGGCGATCCTAATGCCCATATCGTCGAGACGCGAGAGCAGCGCCCGCCTCGGCATTCGCGTGGTGTTGGTGAGAAAGCGCAGGCGCAATCCCGCCCGACGCAAGGAAGCGACCGCATCGACCGCGCCCGGCAGCGGCTGGTCGCCTTGATAGACGACCCCGGCAAGATCGAGCAGAACTGCGCGTATCATCCCGATTACGCACGCACCCGCGTCTTCTCCGGATCGTAATGCGGGAAGCGCACGATGCGTGCGGGCAAGCGCTTCTGGTGGCCGTCGAGCTTGCCGACCTCGACCTCGGTTCCGATCCCCGCATGGGTCACGTCGAGCCGCGCGAGTGCGATCGTCTTCTTGAGGATCGGCGAGCGGGTGGCGCTGGTGACCACGCCGATTTGGGCGCGGCCGATATGGACGCAATCGCCGTGGCCGACTGTTTCGTCGCCCTCCATCTCGAGGCCGACCAGCGTCTTCTGCGGATGCTCCTTCCGCCGAAGCAGCGCCTCGCGGCCGATAAAGTCCTCGTTCTTCGCCGCCAGCGGCACGGTGAAGCCGATGCCCGCCTCGAACGGATCGGTCTGGTCGCAAAACTCATAACCTGCGAAGGCGAGACCGGCCTCGATGCGCACCATGTCGAGCGCCTGCAGCCCCAGCGGCATCAGCCCGTGCGGCTCTCCCGCCTGCCAGATGGCGTCGAACACGGTGAGCGCGTCCTTGGGGTGGCAGAACACCTCGTAGCCGAGCTCGCCGGTATAGCCGGTGCGCGACACCACGACCGGCGCACCCTCGAAGCCGCCGATGCGCCCGATGGTGAAGCGGAACCAGCCGAGCTCGTCCAACGTGGCTTGCGCCGGCGGCGTCCACACCACCTCGCGCAAGATGTCGCGGCTCTTCAGTCCCTGCACGGCGACGTTGTGCAGCTGGTCGGTCGATGAGCGCACCCACGCCTTCAGCCCAAGCTTCTCCGCCTGCTCGCGCAGCCAGACGCCGCCATAGTCGTCGCCGCCGATCCAGCGGAAATTGTTTTCGCCGAGGCGGAACAGCGTGCCGTCGTCGATCATGCCGCCGTGCTCGTAGCACATGGCGGTGTAGACCACCTGGCCGATGGCGAGCTTCCGCACGTTGCGGGTGAGCGCGTATTGCAGAAGCGCCTCGGCGTCAGGGCCGGTCACCTCGAACTTGCGCAACGGCGACAGATCCATGATCGCCGCACGCTCGCGGCAAGCCCAATATTCGGCCACCGGCCCGTCATTGGAGAACCGCGTAGGCAGCCAATAGCCGCGATACTCCGTGTAGTTGCGCGTCAGCGCCGAGAAGCGCGGGTGAAACGCGGTCTCGCGCGTAAGCTCCGGCTCTGCGTCTGGTGTCATTCTATAGGCCACCGCTCTGGAGAAGCTTTGCTTGTCGGAATAGGTGCGCACATGGATGTCGGTGGGGTTCCAGCCGTTCGCCGGATCGATGTCGTCCGGGCACGACGACGAAACGCAGACGAGATCGGTGATCGCACGCAACAAGACGTAGTCGCCCGGCCGCGACCACGGCTCGTCGAAATAGAGCACGTTATGCGCGTCGATGCCGGTATTGTAGAAGAGATTGAGCGCCATCCAGCCCTTGCGCGGGGCGATGCCGTACGGCGCGAGCTGCTTGTTGAAATTGTCTGTGCAATTGACATGGCCGGGATAACCCTGGTCGTCATAATAGCGCGCGCTGCAGGCAAGCCCGAAGGCATCGTGACGCCCGACGGTATCGCGAACCACTTCCACCAGCGGCTGCATGCCCTGATCGAAGGCCTTGGAGGCGAGGCCGGGGAGGGGATAGCTCTGCCCCGTCATCGATCGCGTGGTGGTGACGTCGAGCGGATGCTCCTCACCCTTGTCGAGCTTGCGCGCGGCAAAGCACTGGAAGTCGGTGCACTGCCGCCCAGCAACATCGATGATCTGAATATAGTCGCCGGCACGCACGACATAGGCCTCCGCCGTCGAGTGGTTGACGCGGATGTCCTGGAGAGGATCGGCCAGAGGCTCTGGCAGGTGGGTTTCGTTCGCGGGACGAAGCCGGCTGCGAAACACGTGGAGGCGGATGGGCGTCGCGGTATTTTGCGCGCCGGCTTCCATGGCGGCACCTGGCGCGGCCACGATCAACAGGCCGTCGCGGGTGACGGTGAATTCGGCTGAACTCTCCAGGCCTGGAACTCGCCGCCGAACAGCGTCACGGCGCGGGCGCGGGCGAAATCGATGCCGCGCCGTTCAAGCCCGGCGCGCACCGACCGCGCGCTTTCGCTCGTCCCGCTCAGGATTTGCTTGAGCCCGCTCGCATCGCTATCCCCGCGGGCGCCGAGGATGGCGGGATCGATGACGCCGGTGACATCGGCGGCCACCAGCTCGCAAGACTGCATGCCTTCGGCATCGACGAGGCGCAGGCGGTCGCCGGCGTGAATCGGTACGGCAATGGCACCGCCGCCGGGCACTCTATAGCGCTCCTCGCCTGGAGCGAGCGAGCGCATGCCCGGCCGAAGAATTGAAGAAGGCTTCGGCGGTCCTGGCCTGACACTCTGGTCGCTGGGAAAAACCAACTCGCGCTCCATCCTTAAAATGGATGTGCTTCAGACGGTAGCCAAGGTCATGGCCCCGATCAAGGTTGGGCGAGAGTTTCCGCCCTTTCCAAGCAAACCACTGTGCTGTGCACCGTGGTGCTTTCGGCCATGTCGCTTTTGCGCCCGGCGACAAGCACGTTGACGTTAGCATCGCTCGGCGATGCACTCGGCCATCGTCCTTTATAGATAATGCCCACGCCAGGTTGCGCCGCCTTGGAAATGGTGACGGCGAGGGGCAGGCGCCCGGCCTCGTTGACCAGGACGACGCTGTCGCCCTCGGCGAACCCCTGGGCGGCGGCATCGTCTGGATGCAGCGTGACGGTAGCCGGCCCGAGTTGCCTCTGTATGACCTGGTCGTTTCCGTAGCTCGAGTTCATTTGCCAGGGCGATGCCGGCGAGATGATGCGCAACAGCCCGGGCCTGGTCCGCTCGTCGGCATGAGCGGTTGGCGCGCGCGGCAGCCCCAGCTCGACAGCCCGGTCGCTCGCAAGCTCGATCCGGCCCGACGGTGTCGCGAATTTGAGATCGGCAAACTGCAACTGGGGCTCGGCAAACAGCTTCGTGGTGCCGACCTTGGCAAGATCGGCAAAGCTGCCCTCATAAGGAGTCTGCGCGAGCAGCCGGTCGATAAGGTCGGCCTCGCTTTCAAACAACCCTGGATCGTTGTAGCCCATGGCGCGGGCGAGCCGCCGGAAGATCTCCTGGTTGGGCAGCGCTTGGCCTGGAGGCTCGCACGTCTTCACCTGGGCCGACAAAGTGAGGTCGAAATAGGGAAGCACGAGGTCGTTGAATTCGAGGAAACTCGCGGCCGGCAACACGATGTCGGCGTAGGCGGTGGTGTCGGTATGGAAGAGATCGACAGCGACGTGAAACAGGTCTTCACGCTCGAGCGCCTTGCGCAAGCGCCCCTGCTCCGGCGATGATGCGGCCGGATTGTTGTTCCAATTGACCAAGGCTTTTGAGCGGCGCGGATCCTCGAGCGCGGCGGCGAGGTCCATATGGCTCATGGACCGCGTGCCCTCCCGGGCAAGCTCAGGCATGGTGAGCAGGCTCATGTCGATGCCGCGGCCGTTGGTCCCGTTCATGTAGAGGAAGCCGGCGCCAGGCTTGCCCACGTTGCCGGAGAAAGCGACAAGCGCCGCGAGCGCGCGGAACACATTGCCTCCCTGAAGCTGGCGCTGCACGCCTTGCCCGAGCCAGAGCAGTGAGGGGCCGGCCGCATAGGCGGTTGCAGCCTCTTCGATCAGATCGGCGGGAAGGCCGCAAAGCTCAGCCGCCCTGGCGAGCGTCATGCTGTCGATGGCGGCGTCGAGCTCCCCGGCCCCGAGAACGTGCGCATCGAGAAAGGCCTGATCGACCAATCCCTTCTCGCGGATCACGTTGAGGAAGGCGAAGGCAAGCGCTGCGTCGGTGCCGGGCCTGAGCTTGAGGTGCATGTCGGCGGCGAGCGCCGTGTCGTGTCCGATCGGATCGACGACGATGATCTTGGCGCCGGCTTCAGCCGCCCTTCGCACGAACACCATGTCCTGATGCGGCGCTGAGTGCGATGGATTGGCGCCCCAGATCAGGATGGTGCGCGCGTCCTTTGCGGTGCGCGGGTCGAAGCCCTCGAGCGAATTGCCGAAGGTGAGCTCGAGCGCCAGATGTCCGGCCTTGTTGCATACCGTGTCAGGGTCGACCTCGGTCGCGCCCATGCGGTTGAACACGCGAATTGGGAAGGAACCTGCGATCAAGCTCACGGTCCCGGTGTAATGGGTATGCAGGATCCTGGCTGCGTCGCCGGCGTCGATCAGCTCGCGGAAGCGCGCGGCGATCTCGGCGAGAGCCTCGTCCCAGGAGATCTCGGCGAAGGTGCCGGTCCCCTTCGCGCCAACCCTCCGCAAGGGGCTGGTGAGGCGGAGCGAGGCATCGCGCCAGGCGCCGTTATAGGCGATGGCGCACTTACCGCAGAGCTTACCGCGCGAGACGGCATGATCGGGGTCACCAAGAACCTTGGTGATGACCCCGCTCTCTTTATATACGGCGAGACCGCAGGCGTCGTAGCAATCGCGCGAACAAGTGGTTTTGACAATGTCCTCTTGCAGCATCGTCGGCGATGACCTGTCTGAAGCGGCTATAGGTTAGCACATTCCGAGCCAAAGCCGCGTCAGTAAGGTTGGCCGCTAGCAGGCCAAAAAAGAAGGGCGCCGCGAACGGCGCCCTTTCAGGTGGAAGTTGCTTTTGGGGAAGTTCTGAATGCCTAGAACGTGGCCTTGATGGTTCCCACCGCGCGCGCGTCGCAGTTATTCCGCCCGCCACTCTGTTGCAAGCACTGGTCTTCGTTATAGTCCG
>CAVZLT010000001.1:0-191267 GCA_963776235.1 uncultured Alphaproteobacteria bacterium | reverse complement strand
CCGACCTTTGTGCAAGGCTTCCGACAGACCCGCTGATCAAACGAAGCGACCGCTTGATGTCTGCATCTGGCACTTAGCGGACATCCTGTACGGTTAGGCGCATGTCCGCTTTCAGGGTAAAGCGGACATCGCCGACGCTGCTTAACGGTGTCCGCTTTTGACCCATAGCAGACATTCCTTGGATGCGGCTCGACTAGCCACATGCTCGACGAAAAGCCGCGCCTAGCTAACAACGATGCCGTTAAGCTGGCGAAGGCTTACCAAGCAGCGCTTGAGAAGATCGCCGTCGCGAGGAACTAGTACCACTCAGCAAAGCAATGAACAGCCTAGTCGCGATCCAGCACTGGCTCTATGGGGGGATGGCGAGTGGCCTCGGTGAGGTCGCTGGCGGCGACCTCAGGGCCATATTCGCTGCGATGGCTGCCGCTGTGCTGTTCGGCGCGGTCCATGCACTAATGCCAGGACACGGCAAGACCGTACTGGTGTCCTACCATCTCGGACAGCCAGCCAAGCTGAGGGAGGGCATCGCCAATGGGGCGATCCTCGCGCTGACCCACGTCGGACTCGCCCTGGTCCTGGTCCTTGCAGGATTCGCCGTGATCAGCCGGGCATTCGCTTATGGCGGGCGCACGCCGCAATTCGAGACTGCAAGTGGCGTGCTGATCACGCTCATCGGAGCGTTCCTGCTCTGGCGCTCGCTGAGAAGCGACCATCACGTACATACTCAAGACGGGAAGACTCTTGCTTTCGTGACGGGCATGATTCCCTGTCCGTTGACCACTTTCATCATGAGCTACGCGCTTGCGCGGGGGATGCTCGCGGCGGGGCTCGCCGTGACCATGGCCATGACCGTCGGAATGATCGCCACCATCGGAGGGATCGCGCTCGCTGCGGCCTTTGCGCGAGAGCGGTTCATGGTGCTGCTCGCCCGGACAGAAGGCTGGCGGCATCGCCTTGGGAAAGCTCTGGAGGTGGGCGGCTCAGTGGCGGTGCTGGCGTTCGGGCTGTGGACCCTTTACCGCGTCCTCGTCACTTGAGCGGAACCTCTCGCCAAGAAATGACCTCACCGCTCCGGCGACCTCATCAGGAAATTCCTCATGAACGCCTAGCTTGCCGCTGGGCAGCTCGACAGAGCGGACATTCGGAAGAGCAGCCAGGGCCTGCATTTCTGCCTTCGATCTTCTCGGCGTTGCCGCTCCGTACAGCACGAGAATGGGCTCTTTGAAGCGCCGCGCTGCTTCGAGGAAATCCGAGCGGCTCGTCATCAGGTCGAGCATGCCTGTGACAAAGCGAATGGATGCATGTCGTGCCCCGGTCGCACGGACGACTGTCATCTTCTGGGTTAAACGCTCGCCTTGGAGCCAGTCTGGGTCGACGTAAACGTGCCCACGCGCCATCATACTCACGACTGGAGGATTGACATTCAGCCGGTAAAGGAGCTGGCCCAGTACAGGCAGATCCCCAACTCGGGCGATCAATTCTCCCAAGCCACGTTTTCCTCCCATCATTGT
The DNA here is from genome assembly GCA_963776235.1 of uncultured Alphaproteobacteria bacterium. Classification (GTDB taxonomy): domain Bacteria; phylum Pseudomonadota; class Alphaproteobacteria; order Rhizobiales; family Methyloligellaceae; genus Methyloceanibacter. Next base: position 189,756 of record CAVZLT010000001.1, on the reverse strand, counting down.
CGGCAAAGGGCCGCGCCATGTTGGCGCGATCAGGCACAGCAGGCCGGTGGAAGTCGGAGCAGCCGCACCGACGGCGAGGGCATAGCTCGCCGCGTGCCCAGCAGCCACGGTTGCGTGTGGTCGAGGTACCGCCTCGGTGAGGACGTAGCGGAGAAAAGCAAGGTAAGCGTCGGGTCGCCACGGGATTGCTGGGCGTGGCTCGTCGCCAAAGCCTGGCCAGTCGACCGCCACGGTAGTGAAATCCGGTGCAAGCCGTTCCTGAAGGAGACGCATTTCGCGCCTGGTCGAGATCGAACTTAACGCAGGCAGCAGAAGAACCGTTGGTCCTGCTCCAAGCCGGTCAACTCCTAACCGAACTATTTGGCTTTCCCAATTCCAGACGATGTGATCCGACTCCGCCTTCACGCTGCTTTCCTAACTAATCTTCGGCGTCCCCCACGGAGAGGGTCGTGCCTAACCGTGGATGCCGGGACAACGCTCGACCTCGATTGTCAGGTGAGAAAGGCCCGGCAAGTCCGAAAGCCGCTTCTTATACGCGCTTGAGGTCTCGGGATGATCGGACACCACTGAAACGATAGCGGCTATGTGACCAGGGCCGACACGCCACAGATGAAGGTCAGAAATCCTGTCACCACGTTTTTCTAAACGCGCGGCAATTTTTGATGAGAGGGTGGGATCAGGAGAGACGTCAAGCAGGACGGCGCCTGCCGCCCGGACAAGGCTCCAAGACCAGCTCAGGATGACGATGGTGGCGATGATACCCATGAGCGGGTCCATCCAAATCCACCCAAGCTGCCGCCCCACCACAAGACCAATGATCACCAGCACTGAGACGGCGGCGTCAGCCATTACGTGCACGAATGCGGCCCGGAGATTGTGATCTCGATGGTGGTGACCTCTTTCCGAGTGTGTATGAGGCCGATCGCCCGCATGAGCATGCCCACGCGGATGGGCGTGGTGGTGGTCGCGATCATCGCGCAGTAGGAAGGCACTTAGGAGGTTGATGCCTAGTCCGACTACTGCAATCAAGATCGCCTGATTGAAGGCTATGGGTACCGGACTAAAAAATCGGTTGATGCTCTCATAACCAATCAGCAGCGCGATCATTGCAAGTGCGATAGCGCTCGTAAATGCCGCCAAGTCTCCTAGCTTCCCTGTTCCAAAGACGAAACGCTCATCGCCCGCGTACCGACGCGAATAGGTATAGGCCAGGGCGGCGATAAGGAGCGCGCCGGCATGGGTCGACATGTGAAGCCCGTCAGCAATGAGGGCCACCGAGCCGAACCAAAGGCCCCCAATGATCTCGGCAACCATCATCGCCGTGCAGATAGCGATGACCGTCCACGTCTTGCGCTCATTCCGTGCATGTGCCTCTCCGAGGAAGATGTGTGCATGGCGAAAGTCTTCAATGGAGTGCGTATGCATGTCTTGTCTCCGTGAGCGTCAGCCCGATAGCTGTAGGCTTATGCCTTTTTCAGGTATTCATGGCCAGAGCGTCGCCCCACGAAAGCTTGTGGCTGAAGCTCGATGAGCAGTTCAATAAGGGCAAATTTGGCCCAGCGTTATGTCCGCTTGTGGCACTTAGCGGACGAACTTGGCAGCGCGCTCCCACGTCCGCTTGTGACCCTTTTCGGACATCGAGGCAGGTGCGCACTTTCTCGAGTTTTCCTCCGCTACCGAAGGCATGTATTTGAAGTTCTCGGGACTATCCAAGTCGGAGCACCGCCACCGATCTGCAGGGCTCCTTCAAGGCAGCCCCACTCTTCCTCTTCCGCCTCACGGTGAAATGGAAGAAAATAGCCATCTTGGACGGAGCCGCGCCCACATGCCCTCGCCAGTACGAAGCTCTGAGTCGTGACCTCGGCAAACCCACAACTCATAACGTTTGCAGCCTCTCACTTTTGCGAGAAAGCGCGGTGGGCACTCGACTGGCATCAAATTCCTTACCATGAAGTGGGTTGGCCTCCAGGTCTACATATCATCCTCACTAAGGGCTGTGGCGCAAAGCATACGACGGTTCCTATCCTTTTTGACGGAGATGACGTGATTTAAGGCAGCGGAGCAATCATCGATTGGGCTGATACGAAGGATAAGGACAAGCGGCGGCAGCTAACACCTACACAAGAGAACCGCACTGAGGCGATGGAGATTGAGCGTCGTGCCGATGAGATTATCGGCATTCATGTTCGCCGCCTGGCATTTGCCGAGCTGCTCCCGGATCACTCACACATGGTCAAGCCTGCTCTCTTCTATCGTGCATCAGGATGGCGCCGACTGATTGGCAATATGATGTGGCCAGTCTCATGGCGAGTTATGATGCGTATGTATGATGTTCGCCCCGGGGTTGCGGCTGAAAGCCGAGCAATGCTGGAATTGGAGTTTGACTGGCTGGAAGAAAAGCTTGCTGACGGACGTCTTTATCTCACTGGAGATCGGTTCAGCCGAGCGGATCTGACGGTGGCTAGTCTGCTTGCTAATTTTGCGAAGCCGAACGAACTGGCTACGGCTCATGGCATGTCAGGGCCTGAGGCGCTTGGAGCCGATGTTGCCCGCTGGAGCAAGCGACCAGTGATGCGCTGGGTTAAAACTATCTACGAAACACACAGAACTTGCTGAGGCGATGCGGTCCACTTTTGGCACGAAAAAGGTGCGGAACCGGAACGCCTAACCCGTCACGCAAGGAATGGCCATGGCCAAATTGAAGCTTAGCTATTTCGATTTTCATGGCGGGCGTGGTGAGCCCGCAAGGCTCGCCCTATCGATGGGCGGTATCCCGTTCGAAGACGATCGCATCCCGTTCGCCGACTGGGCGCAGCGTAAGGAAAAGATGCCTTTCGGCGCACTACCCGTGCTTGAGGTGGATGGGCAGACCATTGCCCAGTCGAATGCGATCAATTGCTATGTCGGTAAGCTCGCAAATCTTTATCCGTCGGACCCTTGGCAGGCGGCTTTGTGCCAGGAGGCCATGGGGGCAGTGGAGGACATTCTCACCAAGATCGTGCCGACCATGTTTCTCCCCGAGGAGGAGAAGAAAGCGCAGCGCAAGGCATTGGCTGAGGGTCCAATTCCGTTCTATCTGACCCAGCTACAACAAAGGCTCGACGCGCATGGAGGTCGCTACTTTGCTGACGACCGTTTGACAGTAGCGGATCTCAAGGTCTTCACGTTCACCCGTCAACTCAAGGCTGGCTTCCTCGACTATGTTCCGACGGACTTAGCCGATCGCATCGCGCCGAAACTCGTCGAGCACTATCACCGGGTTAGGAACGAACCACGCGTTACATCCTACTACGCTAAGCATGGCATTACCGTCTAGCAGGCTCGGTCGTGCTGCGCGCTTGTCCGCTAGTGGCACGAAGCGGACTAACCCGACCCGCTGAGTCACTTCCGCTTTTGACCCAAAGCGGACGATTCACCTCGGCGCGCGCCGAGCCGTGTGCAACCCGCCTCAGGTTGCAGTTCTCAACAACGCCCCGCTATTCCGCTGCGATAGGGATAGGTATTGGGCCCCGGCCAATCTGATCCGTCAGTCGCGGACGTTCGACGGACGTATCTGAGGACTCGTCTGCGCGCACTCGGAACCACAGCGCGTAGAGCGCGGGCACGACCAGGAGCGTCAATAAGGTCGCCACGAACAGGCCCGCCCATGATGGTGATCGCCATTGGGCCCCAAAAGATGCTGCGCGCCAGCGGAATCATGCCGAGGATGGCGGCCAGCGCAGTGAGCAACACCGGCCGCGCACGCCGCACCGTGGCGTCGATGATGGCGCGATGCCGGCCGTGGCCAGCTGCGATGTCGTGGTCGATCTGATCGACCAGGATGATGGTGTTACGCATGATCATCCCGGCAAGCGCGATGAGGCCGAGCAGGGCCACGAAACCGAACGGCTGGTTAGACAGAAGTAACGCCCCTGTGGCGCCGATTAGCCCAAGGGGTGCCGTTACGAACACCAAGGCCAACCGCGAGAAGCTCTGGAGCTGGATCATCAGCAGTGCCAACATCACCACCGCCATGGCGGGGAACACGGCCGCCAGAGCGACATTCGCCTTGGCGCTTTCCTCGATCGAGCCGCCGGTCTCGATGCGGTAGCCATAGGGCAACGCATCCTCGATCCCGCCGAGCTTCGCCAGAACCTCGGTGCTGACGTCAGGCGCTTGCACGCCGTCGACAATGTCGCCACGCGCGGTGAGCACGAGGTCGCGGTTGCGGCGCCACAGGATCGGCTCCTCGAATTCGTAATGGAGTCGTGCGATCTGCGATAGCGGCACGGGGACGCCGTTTCGGGTGGTTATGGTCAGCGCCGGCAAACGGCCAAGCTCGAGGCGTTCATCCGGCACGGCACGCGCCACCACGTCGATGTGCTCGATGCCCTCACGATATTGGGTGATGGTGAGTCCCGAGAGCAGGGTCTGTAATGTCTGCGCCACATCCTGTGGCGTCAGCCCAAGCGCGCGGGCGCGGTCCTGGTCGACCTCGAGGCGGATCGACTTGACCTGCTCGCTCCAGTCGAGGTGCGGGTCGACGATCTTGGGATTTGCCGCCATGACTTGGCGGACCTGCTCGGCAATCTCGCGCACCTTCATCGGATCGGGGCCGATCACGCGGAACTGCACGGGGAAGCCCACCGGCGGACCGAACACGAAACGGTCCACCCGAGTCCGCGCTTCCGGCAGCGCCCCATCGGCAAGTGCTTTATCGAGCCGGGCCTTGACGCGCTCGCGGGCCTCCAGGTCCTTGGTGACGATGACGATCTGAGCGAAATTCGGGTTTGGCAGCACCGGGTTCAGCCCAAGCCAAAAGCGCGGCGAGCCCTGGCCGACATAGGTGGTGTAGGTGACAATGTCGGGATCACCCGCAAGGAGGCCCTCGGCCTTCTTCGCCGCCGCGTCGGTAACGCCGATCGCAGTGCCTTCCGGGAGCCGCATCTCAAAGAACAATTCGGACCGGGTCGAGGTCGGGAAGAACTGTTGCTGGACCAGGCCGAAACCCGCGATGGCGGCGACGAACATCAGAACCGTGATGCCAATGACGGTCTTGCGCCAGCGCAAGGCACGTTCGATCAAGCGCCGCAGCGCGCGGTAGATGCGTGTGTCGTAGATCGCATCGGGATTGTCGTGGACCCCGTGCTTGGCGAAATCCGGCAGGAGCTTGAGCCCGAGATAGGGCGTGAACACCACGGCGACGATCCAGGAGGCAATCAGGGCGAGGCCGACGACCCAAAAAATGCCGCCGGCGTATTCGCCGGAGCTCGACTTGGCGAAACCGACCGGCAAGAAGCCCGCGGCAGTGACCAGCGTGCCGGTCAACATCGGGAACGCGGTCGAGGTCCAGGCGTAAGTCGCTGCTCGCACGCGATCCCATCCCTGCTCCATCTTCACCACCATCATCTCGATAGCGATGATCGCGTCGTCAACGAGCAGCCCGAGAGCAATGATGAGCGCGCCGAGCGTGATCCGATGCAGGTCGAGCCCGGCGCTGTACATGACGAGAAGCACGATGGCGAGGACGAGCGGCACCGACAACGCGACGACAATACCGGTGCGCCAGCCAAGTGACAGGAAGCCCACGACCAATACGATAGCGAGCGCCTCGCCAAAGCTCTTGACGAATTCCGATACCAATTCGTCGACGATATGGGGTTGGTCGGCGATCTGGGTGACCTCAATGCCGACCGGCAGCTCCGCCGTGACGGACTTCATCGCCTGCTTCAGGTTCTCGCCGAGCGTGATGATGTTCGCGCCGTCCGCCATCGAGACGCCGAGCCCGAGGGCAGGCTTGCCGCCTTCGCGCACGACGAAGGTCGGCGGGTCCTCATAGCCGCGCTTGACCGTGGCGATGTCGCCGAGCCGGAATACACGCCCGTCCGCCTGCACCGGCACGGCGGCGATGGCCTCAGCGCCGGAGAAGGCGCCAGTGACCCGCACATTGATGCGGTCCGCCGACGTATCGACCGATCCGCCGGAGACGACGGCGTTCTGCTTGGCGACGCTGTCGAAGATCTGCTGGGGGGTTATGCCGAGGGTGGCGAGCTTTGCGTGGCTGAACTCGATGAAAATCTTCTGCGGGCGCTCGCCGATGATATCCACCTTGTTGACGTCGGGAACGCGCAGGAGGGTTTGGCGAATGTCCTCGGCCCGCGTCTTGAGCTCGGCGAGGCTTAAGCCGTCAGCCGTCAGCATGTAGATGACGGAATACACGTCACCGTATTCGTCATTGAAGCTCGGACCGATGATGCCGGCAGGCAAATCGCCCTCTGATATCGCCCACCTTCTTGCGCACCTGGTACCAAAGTTCCTTGACCTTGGCAGGTGGAGTTTTGTCCGTGAGAAAGACCTGGATGAAGGAAACGCCCGGCTGCGAATAGCTTTGCACGCGGTCGAGGTAGGGCAGGTCCTGCAGCTTCTTTTCGATTTTGTCGGCGACTTGCGTCTGCATTTCCGCAGCCGTCGCGCCGGGCCAGGCGACGTTCACGATCATCGTCTTGATCGTGAAGGAAGGATCCTCGGCACGGCCGAGGTTGAAGTAGGAGTAGGCCCCGGCCGCGCCGAGCAGCAGGATCATGAACAGGACGAGCGGCTGATGCGTGATCGCCCATTCCGAAAGATTGAAGCGCCTCATGACCCAGTCCTCCTGGCCGCGGCTCGCGCAAAGAGCACGGTCATCCTTTAGCGCTCATCGATAGCGCGGACTCTTTCACCGGCGTCGAGCTTCTGGACGCCAAGCTTGACGATTCGGTCGCCATTGCTGACGCCGGAGGTGACAAGCGCCGTGTCCTCGGTGAAGGACGCAACCTTCACCGGTCGCAGCTCGAGCGCACCGGACTTGTCGACCACATAGACCGATGGGCCGGTCCCACGGTTGAGGATCGCCGCGAGCGGCAGCTTCGCCACCGAGACATCGGCGGAGTGCGAGAGTGTCACCGTCGCAGTCATGCCGAGCGCGACAGAGTTCGTCGGGATTCTCGATGGTAAAGCGCGCAGCGTAGGTGCGTGTCGCGGCATCGGCCTGCGGCGACAGTTCGCGCAACCGGGCAGCAAAATTCCGCCCAGGCCCCGACCACAACTGGACCGTGGCTTTCGAGCTGCGCGCTTCTGTCAGCCACGTCTCCGGCAGCGCGACAACGGCTTCCTTCTCGCCGCGGTGGGCAAGCCGCACGACCGGTTGGCCGATGGCGACGACTTGGCCGGGCTCGGCAAGCGTTGCCGTGATCACGCCGTCGGCATCGGCCTTGAGGTCGGAATAGTCGAGTTGGTTGTGCGCGAGGTCGAGAGAGCGCTTGGCGCGCTCGAGACGCCCTTCGGCCTCATCCTTCGCGGCCTTCTTGCGATCGAAGTCGGCGATCGAAGCCCAGCCGCGCGTCTTCAGCGTGGTATAGCGTTCGAGATCGGACGCGGCTTGATGAAGACTAGAGGTCGCCGCGGCGAACTCAGCCTCGGCGCTCTCAACCTGCAACTTCAGGTCCTGCGGATCGAGCCGCGCCACCACGTCGCCGACTTGTACGCGCATCGCCGACATTGACGACGCGGCTGACGATCTTGCCGGCGACCCTGAAGCCGAGATCCGTCTCGTAGCGGGCGCGCACCACGCCCACGAATTCGCGCGTTGCATTCTCGTTTTCGAAGGCGACGCGCTGAACCTGCACCGGGCGCTCAGGCTTGGCGGTTGCCGAAGCCGCGTGATCGTCGCACGCCGCGAGCAGAGGAAGGAGGGCGATGACGGCCACGGCGGCAGCAGTGAGATTGACGACGATTGCATGGCAGCTGCTCCTTCACTCTATGTGTGACGAATGACGAAAGGCGTATATCGTCACTTTGTGGGCACGGTTCGGCTTTGGGTGAGCGCGACATCAGATCTACCTACAGGGGGTGATGGCTTGGAGCAGAAAGCGGACGGATGCGCGGGCTTCGGTCTCGACATCCTCCCCATCCTGCAGGCATTGGCCGATAAGCAATGGATGGGTGAAGACCACGACGGATCGCAAGATCAGCTCCGCCGTTGTGCGCGGGTCGACCGCCTCGAATTCGCCGGTCTCGATCCCGTCGCGCAAGATCAGCTCCACGACGTTGCGGAGGGCGTCTTTGTGGGCACGAATATGGTCCCAATTGTGCTCGATCGCGACCAGCACGATGTCGTTGACGCGCTGCTCGGTGAGCAGATTTTCCTTGTGGTAGGCCAGGATTTCGAGAATCAGCCGTTCGATGCGCTGGGCGGCAGGCGCCTTGGAGCGCGCAATCGCCCAGGCAGCTTCCTCGACCTCTGAGAGGCACCGCTGGCAGATCGCCTGGACGATGGCGGTCTTGGATGGGAAGAAGCGGTAGACATTGGCCGGCGACATCCTAAGCTCTGCTGCAATGTCGGCCACCGCAGTCTTGGCAAATCCCATCCGGCGGAACAGGGCATCTGCGGTCTCCACGATCCGGGCGCGGGTGTCGTCAGGTTTGGTTCTGGCCTGCGGTCTCATCTTGAGGCTCGCTCGATGCTGTGAATAGTGATGAATTTAATAATTCGTCACTTGACCAATGTCAAGTGGGCTCTTCATGAGCGATCAATCACGTCGCACTGGAAGTCGGTGATATCGAGGAGGCTCTCGCGTTTTATGGTCGATTGTTCGAGTTCGAGCTTCGCGGCAAAAGTAGTACTTCGGCATTTATCGATCTGGGCGACCAATTCCTCGCACTGCAGAAAGGCCGAACTCAACCGGCTGACGATGGACGTCATTTTGGGCTTGTGGTCGACGACAAGGAAGCCGTCCGCAAGGCGATGGCTGTAGCGGGGATCAAACCGCTGCCGGGGCCGTTTCTCGACTTTCTCGACCCGTGGGGCAATCGCATCGAGATTGTTAGTTATGAGAACGTCCAATTCACCAAGGCCCCAAACGTGCTGCGCGGCATGGGGTTGGCCCGTCTATCAAAGAACGAGCAAGCAATCAAAGAACTGACCGCGAAGGACATGGCGCCGAGCTAGAGAAGCGAACCAGACAGACAAGAGATTGCCGCTTTGCTCGGCTAACATTATCGAAGACGGGGGGTACGTCCGCAGCGATTGGAGTACCCTCAATGTGCGACTACAGTCTACATCTCATGGCGTCCCGGCCTGCGAGGGTCGGCGACGAGCTGATATCGACGAGCTTCCCCCACACGATTACGCGAGGTTTTGCCTCGGCCGACGATCGCAACACCGTCGTCTGTTTGCTTCCCGGCACCGAGCTTGCCTTCGAGAAAGAGGTCCGATGCGAGACTGGCTTGGTCTTCTCCTGGGGGCTCGGACACAAGGTGGCGAAGTTTCGACAAGTCAACAAAGGCCGGTCAAACGTCTACCATGATGCCCTTGAATTCCCCGACGGAAAAACCGTCCTACTGACGCAATTGTGCAAAGGCCAGCGCGCGACTGTCCTACAGTTGCCGGTGGGCATTGACGTCACGGTGGATGACGCGCAATCGAAAAATTCAACTGTCGTATCCCCGGTCGCAGCAAGTTTGGTCGCCCGGGTGGACTGACCAGCTGAAATCTTGCTTGGCACCTGGCATGGCCAGCTGATTTGCGCGCGAGCGGCCGTGTGGCCCGGGTGCAGGGAGGCAGCGCTGTGCCAAGTGCGGGAAGACCTTCGAAGCGAACCCAAACTATCTTCGACTCCCGTGTCGAGGCTTCTTGCTTGTTTAGAATCGTCGCATTGATGTTCTTCACGCCCGTCGCGCCATGCCGTCCAGCGCCAGGTCGCTGATGAAGTCGGTCAGCCGCGCAACGAATGCCTCATCGATTTTCAGATTGAACGGCGCCTTCGTGAACTGCTCGCGATTGCGCACGAACACGCTGCATTGACCCATCAGTGAGACGGCGGCGCACATGGCGTCCTGGTCCGAAGTGTCGGCAGGCAGAAAGCGCCGCGCCGGTTCTGCCGATACCTACCGCCTAAGGGGCACTTGGTCGCCTATCGGCAGCAAAGCAGACATCGCTCGATATCGGCAGTGAGCTGCAGCAGGCGCGTTGGATCGGAGATGGCCTGCGCGCGTAACCGGACCGCTAAATTGCCGAACGGAGAATTCGCAACCACGCGTGCCCATCATTCTCCAAAATTGGGTCTCTGCGGCCGCTTGCAGTGACTTTGCCCGGGCCTACGACGTCAAAAGGCTCCAAATGTGATGGCGAGCGAAGCCAGGTACAGTGAGGATTCGCTCCCGGATTCGCGCGCAATCCACTGCTCAAACATCTGCTGAAGTTTTTGGAGCGAACGATGAAGCCGCGGAATAACCGCCGCCTCATTGTGATCCCTGCACTCATTAGGATCAGCAGCCATGATCCCACCCCCCACGCACGCAGCAATCTGAATGGCTTAACCATATCACGATGCGCCGCGTGGACGAGTTTAGGGTAAACGTATGGTTAATGCGCCTCGCGGTCGCGGCAAAGAACACTGCCAGACCCCTGCGCGCTGACTGCCTCATTGGTCCTTAAGGCACAGATGGGATGTGGCGGGGCCTTAACCGCTCCGAAAGCGCCGTCGCTGTATGTCTTGGTGCATCCTCGGAATGGGGCCGGGGGGCGTATGTCATGCGCGTAAAAACCGCCATCACCGCAGCTTTGGCGCTTTCTGTCGTTGGAGGAGGCTGTTCCCGCCCTTGGCAAGCATCCACTGCCGACTTGGCACCACTAAACTCTCCGGCCTATGGGGAGACGCGATACTCGAATTCATTCGAACCGCCTTCACAGTACCCGGACGGTGAACAAGCTTCGCCATCAAACCCATCGGGCCCTGTGTCGGAACCGCAACCGCCGCCTGCGTGGTCGGGAGCACGCAAGGTCAAGACGATCACCATTCCGGCCCCGGCCACACACCAATAGTAGTAGGGATCTCCCACATCAGGCGAAGTCGACGTCTGGTTAGGCATTCCTGAGGCGACAATACTAGCTTGTGCTGTCGGGACGCCTGTAACGCGCTTCATAGCGCGCTTGGAATGAAGCCTTGGGATGCGTGCCCGGAAGACGCTCACGCGAAACCGCCCGAATGGATGAAGTGCGCTGAACAGCGCGAGAGATACACGCGCGCATGGGAGATACGGCAATCGGGTGGGCCGCTCTATTCAACCGGGCGCGCAGCATCCCCGGCAGCTTGACGACTCCGCAGCCTCTCCTCCCCAGGAGGTTATTTGTTTCTGCGAGCCTCTTGGCACGTATCCATAAACTGAACCAGGGTTTCGACTAGTCGGTTGAACTCTTGTTTGGCAGCCGAACGTGTTTCCGTGGGTAGAGTGTTCAGCAACTTTCCGCACAACTCCACGAATAGCTCGAGCCCGTAAAAATTGACGTCAGCGGACTGGCACTGTTTCGGAAATCTAATGATAGTGCCCATTGGTCCCCCCAGATCAAAGGCGGCGAATCAGTAGAATATTCCCAAGGCGCGCCGTCCTCTAGGTTACCGCTGCCTTCTCAACCGATCTCTTTGAGCTAGCGGCACGACACGAACAGCCACCGGGGGATAGGCTCGGCAGTCCTAGGCGACAGGAAGCGGTGAGGCATTACACCGTTTGCGGGGACGGGCCCGAGCGCAACTCTGAGATCGACTGGCGCCCGAACCGGCCGAGTGATCTCGATCGCAAGCGCAGGCTAGGAGGGAAGTGTGCGTCATCTATTTTCGGGTCCAGACGTCTTCGTCGCACACGACCTTGCATTCGCAGTCGCATGTCGGGGCGCCGATCACCGGGAGTTCGACGCCCCAGCGGCGGCATCCCCTCGTTATGAGGTGACCGGCAGCGGGCCTCTTAAAACAGGAGATCGCGCCGTATCCCGACGAGGGAGAGTAGCTATCACCTGCCAACGGCCATTCATCGTTTCCTGACGCCCGTATGTTCCAGACGACCGGTAGATTTTCGATGGGCGCCCCGCGTAGCTTTTCGCTCGGATTGCAAAGATCGGTCTTCCTTTTCGCCGCCGTCTCGCGCACGACCGCGCACAATCCCGAGATCGTTTCGGAGTAATGCGGTCTGTTCTGCGCGCGATAGACCTCGTTAACAGATTTCACAAATTCGAGTATGCGTGCTTTCTCCGGCGCGAAGGCAGGATCGTCGCAAGAGAATATTTCTATCTCGCTCTCGGGAACCGTTTGTAAGTCCGTCTCGGCATACTGTTGGCATTGCGGGCTCATCCTCGACTTCTTCTGCTCGCGGCTCGGCACGATCCAGTGCCCCGTCAACACACTCGCGTCATCGGCTAAGGCAGGCGAACGAGGGACGCCGATGTCGACCAGTATGAGCGCAAGACCGACAGCTAGAATACGCCCGGCAAGCTTCTGCCCCGAACGGCACGTCTTTCCTCCACAGGCCTTGGACGGTCGATCAGATAGCTGCACGTCAGTTACCCAATTCAACATCGCTATGCCGCGCTAAAGCAAGCCTGCGGCGTCAGCGCCTGAAGATACTCGCCATCTGCATCACCAGTTGCAGTCGTAGCCATAGCATTCGTAGGCACCAGGCCCGACACCGAAGTAGCGACTAGGCCCGACGCCGAAGTGCTGGTAAGGGCGAAGGTACGATGGACGATATGCGTAGCGATACCGCCAAGACGGACGAGCGTAGCGATACCGCCAATTGCGGTAGCCGACTTCCCTAACCACACTGACGTTAGTTTGGCTAAAGCCAAGGGATAAGCTGCTTGCCTCTGACTTGGCTGGAGCGGGTGTGACGACCGTCAGGCTAACCATACACGTTGCAGCCAGAAGGTTCAGACCGAGAGCACGCAAGTGACTTCTCCTTTCATGTTCGAGGGAACTCACGTCTCGGGAAGCCGATGGAGGCCACGATGTCGCCTTATTTTGGGTGGGATCGGGCGATACGCCGCTTCTCCATCAACCTCCATTGCAACCGCAGTGACCTACTTCTGAGGCGGGAGGACATCTGTATGACCAACAAGACCGTTGATTTGCTGAAAACTCTTGCGGCCTTTGCCATCACCGCCACTTTCAGCAGCGTGAGCTTGGCTGGTGATTTTACGGTCCTCAAAGGTCAGCGATACAGCGCAACCCTCTCTCTTGGTTCCGTCGAGCGATTAGTTGATAACGATCTGATTGCAAGGAAGTTTCGCGCGTTAGGCTTCTCTAAAGTACGTGTTTCAGGTGCAGGCGCGATACGTCGGGTCGAAGGCGTCTGGCCACGTGAGGATGCCAGCGCATCGTTGCCTCGCCAGATTGTTGCAGTGGCTAGACTGTAATCTGGCATCACGTTGTCAGCGACTGAAGATGCTCATCGGTCTCGAAGGTGCTCATGATTTTTTAAGTGAGCACCTTCAGTAAGCGGGGATGGCCGGGCGTTACACCGGCAGCTATCTATTCCGGCACCGATGAACTTCTTAGTCCTTTGCCTGAGGCCGCAACGGAGATTATTCGGCTGCCTGAGGCAAACCCTACAGAAATTTGCAGCCGCCCACGCATCAATCCACAACCACTTCAACCACGACCGTCACCTCAACTGCCGCGACGTCTTCAAACAGAACCGTTCTGCCGCCCTTTCACCGAGGTGATCGGGCGTCTCGTCGCGTCTGCGTCGGCCCAAACCTTAAGGCGACGGATGGTGCAAGCCGCGACATCATCGGGCAGCCCAGCGTCTTCTGGAACGCTTCGACGAGCTCCTCTTGATTGTTCGTCTGGATGTATTGTCCGCCGGTCGCTTCTGCGAGACATCTCACGTCGATCGCGCTCTGCCCGCCCGTCCAGAAGGCCGTCATGCGAAAGCCTATGACATGCACAGTGAGCTGGGCACTTTCCGCGGCAAGCATCTTGCCCAGATCACAGGGTGCGCCGCCGCATGTCTCCTCGCCATCGGTGAGCAAGATGACGGTCCCAGGTTTGGTTCTGAAATCGAGAACCTCTGCTGCCCTCTCCACGGCTTGCACCAACGGTGTCTTACCGGTTCAATGACTCGACAATTTCCATGATGGGCTTGGCGGCGTTGGGTTGAGGCCGCAGCTCGAGGTCGACATTGCACTGCTCATGAGGACCAGGCCCATACGTAACGAGGCCGATGCGGCGGAAATGCGCGGCGTTCGGAAGGACCTGAGCCAAAGCCTTCCGCACCTCGTCGATCCGCCTGATCGTGGCGCCGATGCCTTCGGCCAAACTCCCGGCCATCGAGCCGGACGCATCGAAGACGATCATGGCGTCTTCGACGCATGGCTTGTTCGCCTCCTCAGCGCCAATCGCGGTGCCGCTCCCGGCAACGAGCATCAATGCAATAATCGCTTCGCGCCCACAGTTTCCCATAATCATGCGCCGAAGCCGGGGGCTGCGGATCTCCTTAGTGGGGGTGGTCGAAATCTCAATTAAGGTCACAAGCGGACGTCGTCGCAGCTGCTCTGATGCGGTTGCCACGTCCGTTTAGTGCCAAGAGGAGACATCAGCGAACTATACAAATGGAAAGACCGCCTCGCGGCGGTCTCGCCGAACTCCAATCATGTGTTCTGATCAGGCTGCTGCATCATGCTAAAGGCCGGTGCCCCAGAAATCGACATTTTTTTATGACGACACTTGGGCGTGTAGCGGCGACCTGGGCTTTGGAGGACTGGCGTTCTTGAAGTCCTAAGGCGTCGATTAAATGAGGGAACAGGAGCGATGCCGAGACACGTGGGCCTTGGCCTCCTCGTCGGAGCGATCTTGCTGGCTCCTTCGGTCACTTCCGCCGCCCCCGCCCTCGTCTTCGAGCCCTACAACGGCACCGTCCTGTACGCGGAGGATCCCGATGCCCAATGGTTCCCGGCATCGTTGACCAAATTGATGACAGCCTATGTCACCTTCCAGGCGCTGAAAGCGGGCACCGTCTCGCCTGACACTAAGGTCGTCTGCTCGCAGAAGGCGAGGATGCAAGCGCCGTCCAAGCTCGACCTTCCCGTCGGCGGCGCGATCACCCTCGACGTCGCGCTGAAGGTGCTCATCGTGAAGTCGGCCAACGATGTCGCCGTGATGATCGCCGAGACGGTCGCCCGCAGCGAGCAGGCATTCGTCGCGCGCATGAACGAGGCGGCGCAGCACCTCGGCATGACCCGCACCACCTTCACTAATGTCAATGGTCTTCCCGACGAACGCCAGGTCACCACGGCCCGCGATCTGGCCAAGCTCGCCCGCGCCATTATCGTCGAGTTTCCTGAGTACGCCGATCTCTTCTCGTCGATCCAAGTGCAAGTGGGCAAGAAGACCATGCGTACCCATAACAGCCTGCTTGTCAGCTTACCGGGCGCCGACGGTATGAAGACCGGCTTCATTTGCGAATCCGGATTCAACGTGGTGGCGAGCGCGACACGGGACGGCCGCAAGCTGGTCGCCGTCGTGCTGGGCGAGCAGTCAGTCGCATCGCGCAACCAACGCGCGACCGATCTCCTCGAGAAGGGCTTCGGGCGCTATTTTTGGAAATCGCTGTTCGGCACGAGCCTCGATAGGCTCGCGATCCAAGCCTCGTTGAGCGACAGCCCGACGCATCTGCGGGGCAGCGTGTGTAGCGTAGCCAGGGCCAAGTCGACGGTTAGACGTTCGGTCAAGTCCAGGCACGGACTGGACGCCCGGGATAGCGACGCCCCGACGAGCGCCGTTGGCGCTAGCGAGGCGAATTGAGCGCCTTCACCGTCCCCGCAGAGGAAGCCAGGATAGTGACCACTGTATTGATTATCGTCGCCCTTTTGCTCGTGGGCTCAGCCATTTGCGGTTGGCGGGGCCGCCGTCAATGAGCTGAGGACTCGGGCTGGCATAGCCGCCGTCGCCGCGTCACTACGAGTCTGCTATGGGTCAAAAGCTGACGTGAAGACGGCGAACGCGAACGTCCGCTTCGTCTCGGCAACGGCGAGTACGGGCGCTCTTGATGGCTGTCTGGTTCGCCCTCCGAGGCGGAAGTTTCAACGCGACCCGAATCATTCACGGAAGGGAGCAAGAATGTTCGCCATCTGCCGTGCTATCTCTCTATCCAAAGGGACCCAGAGTTCTTTTCCGCATATCATCATTAGGACCATATGAGCCGGCAATTGTCCTCCCGGAGGCACCAATTCTCGAACTGCTGAGACGGTTGGCAGCGCGAAACGATCCCCTTCGGGTAACTCAAGTTGAGGCGGCAGTGGTTGCATTGTTTTCCTCCCAACAGGCTGATCTGTCCTTAAGTGCGCTTTTCGACCGCTGAGCTCTTCGCGGAAGTTGGTGACGGTATGAAGGAGTAAGGCGGCGTATCGTTCTTCGAGCCTGCACTTCTCCCTATGATGGGTTTTGTTCGCCTCTTATTGTTGACGGATGCCAACGCAATAAACCACTCGCAGTTCCAGGGGCCGATGAGTGCTAGGGCAGCACCATTTGGCCCAGGGCCCACCCTGCTTCCGGTCTGATGTCATGATCAGTGTTGTGCTCCTCGACCTCGCCGGCGTTATCTATGAAGGCGAAAGGTCGCGGGGATTGCGGGGGTCAGTCAAAGAACGCTGATCTCGGGATGAGTCCAACGGGATGGCTACCACGCAAAACAACCCACACCGGATAGCTGTTCCATGAACATCGACACCGCCCAAGTCTTTATGCCGCTAAGCCACATCGATGAGCAGGTCGGTCAGCACGAACGCGGTATCAGCAATGCCGCAGTCTGACAGCTGTGGCCCCCGAGCCACGCTGCACCTGTATCTGACTAGTTGGGGTCGTCTACCGCTTCCATCACAAGTCAGCGAGACATAGGCTCCCAGCTCAGGGGGAAATGGGGTAGGGGGTTGAAGGATGGCGAGTTCAGCGTACTACCACCGTCAGGCTGATTTGTGCGTGAGGATGGCTCTTTCGGCCTCCTTGCACGAGGAGAGTGTCCGGCTGCTCGATGTGGCAAATGAGTACCGGGACCGAGCGACGCAGGCCGAGAATCTGGCTAGCACCTCAATGCCGCAAGCCCAAGAGCGCTCAAATTAAAGGATGCGCCGCGTACTCATCGGCGCGGTCACGATAACAGCGAAATTTAACACCAGCGGTCCTAACTAAGGACGTAAGACGGGATTCGTTTTAGGCGGAGGGAGTGCAAATGTTTGCACAAGTTGCGCGCGACCAATTCGAAATCAAAGAAGATGCGATTATCCACACCCCAACGGGAGCGGAGTTCACCCCGGTTATGGGCCACGCGGAGTCAGTGTTGATTTGGACGGGAGAAATCGGCAACAGGCTATGGAGCGGCGAGGTTTATCGCTACGCCGATGTAATTTTGATGATGAAAAAGCTCTGGGGCGGGAAGTCGTCTGCTGATCGACAGCGCTTGCCCCTGCGCGGGCTCAATAGCGCTCACGTTATGGGACCGCAGAGCCGCGCAAGCTCGGATTGAATAAGCATCGCAGATGACGCTTTGGCCCGCGCGGGCCACCTGTACTCAGTACGCCGCCGACGCACGGACGGATTAGGCGCCCGGGGCTGGAGCTTTGGTGTTTGGGTGGTGGCCATGGAGCAAATCTAAGAAACGTAACTGCGACGTCTGGCGACTGACGGGCTCAGCCGATGCACCGGTTGGCCGCCATTGCGAGCGTTTTTCCGCTACCCGCCCTTGCCCGAGAATGGCCACGTTCCCAATGCTGGATTTGAGGTACTGATCCGCGCGTACGAGAGGGAAAATCGTAGGCTTGAAGCGGGGAACGCCTGGCCTCTTAGCCGGGCGTTTTCTTTTTGGCGAGCCGCTGCGGTTCCGCGGACTAAAAGACCAGGACACCTAAAATGAAGAAGCCCCGGAGACGGGGGGACTCGGGGCTCCTTCGGGTTCCGTTACGGGGGAACCTTATGATGATGGGGGAGGGAAAAACCCATCACTGTGAAATCAGATAGCACCTCACCAGTTCAGGGCAACCCCTCTGAATATGAACTTTTTGTCATAAACAGAATAGCCTGGCCCAGCACACCGAAAGGCGACGCTCGCCGAGCATTTGCCACTGCGACGCCGTTGCCTAGCTCCAGGTCCTTGAGCGCGTCGATCACCAGTTTTCGTAACTCGGCGCAAAGGAATGCGCTCGCTGCTCTACTCGAAATTCCCTTCGGGCTGGATATCCGATGCGTGGGGCGGGGGCGGAGCGATTGTGGGGCTGGTGAAGCCGACGTAAACGCCCCAAACGATTCCCACCGCAAGAACAATAAACACGTAGATACGGAAAAGCCCAAGCGACGGTGAGAAGGTGCGACGGGACGATGGGGATTGAGTTCTGGAGGCGACTACATGCCAGCAACCCCATCACTGCCGCTTGTATGCAAGCCGCTTCTTTGCGCTGGCAAAGAACGCACGGAGTCGGGAGGCACGACAAATCTTCGCCGAGATGGCCGAGACGTGGAACCGACTCGCCGCCGAGGCGGAATCCGATCAAACGCTGTTACAGGCAATTTAAGAAATGGAGCTTGGTGGGCCTGATGATGATTTGCCTCACGCCTTGAAGCTTCGCTTGGGAGAATACGCTTAAGCTCGTCGCCGATTTCGCGAACGCGATGATCGGTCAGAGGAGTGGCGGGATCGACTGAGGCGGAGCGCATAAGTTGGATCGAGCACGCCATATCCGACGATGGACCAGGCAAGAAGTGAACGCGCTTCGTCAGCTTGCGAAAGAAAATACACCCACGCGAGTGATTGCCCTTAAACTGGGGCGTTCTGAAACATCAATCTATACCAAGGCTGAGCGAGAAGGCATTTCGCTGAAGCCCACGAACCAATCGCCTTACAATCGGCGAAAGTAGCTACCGCCGTTCGATCAACATAAGCGCAGCTACATTACGCCAAGGAATGCGAGGGCGATGGCTGCGACAATGATGATGACGGGGATTACCATGTTCCACCAGCTAGGCTGGGGCCGAGCGTGTAAATTGGGCTCTTGTTCGTAGCCGGAAGGCATTAGCCTCCAATCGTACCGGGAATGCATTACTCCCTGAGCCAAGCACCACAGTTACAGGCGTCAGTGCGAGATGCGGAGCTTGGGTGACTCGACTTCTCGAACGGGAGGGTGAGGATTTCAGCAATCTCTGCGATCTCCCCGGCATAGGCGGCTAGTCGCTTCTCACCCGCCTCGGTGAGCAACATCACGGCTTCGGCCAGCTTCATGGATGCGGCTTCCAATAATTCAACGCGGTTCATTGGACTCTCCCTAGCGCGTGTACGTGCTGAGTAGCGTCCCGAAACCGGGCACCGCGATGGCGCAAATGAGGAAGATTAACCTTAGTCAGGGCAGGGCAACGCCATTCTATTCGAGCGCCTTAACAACCGCATGGCGGAGATATTTGGCCCCAGCAAGATGGCGCACCTTCGCGGTTAGCTTCGGTTCTACCCATTGGAGATCGCGCGCTCGGGTGGCTGCAACATGTTCAAAGGCAACCGCAAGCTGCTCGAGGACGTGCTTGAAGGCTTGTTTCATATCGCCAAGGCGGATGAGGTGCTGCATCCGCGCGAGGAGCAGTACCTGGCCGGCGTGGCCAAGCGCTTCGGGATAACCGACACGGAATTTGCGTTCATCAAGGCGCGTCAAGTCATCGGCGCCAACCGCAATCCCTACGACGTCTTGGGCGTCAAGCCTTCGATCAGCAATAGGGCGCTGAAGAGCCAATACCGGAAGCTGGTAGTCGAAAATCATCCCGACAAGCTGGTCGCGCGCGGTTTGCCGAAAGAGTTCGTCTCCATCGCCACCAAGAAGATCACCGCCATTAATGAGGCCTATGAGCAGATTGCGAAGGCGCGCAAATTCTAGATTGCACGGGCACCACGATTGAAACGAGGAGCTGAGCTCGGTCGCCAGGGGACTCTGATGGAAGATCAGCACGGCAAGAAACCCGGCAATGAAGCCGAGGATCGAATGTTTTACGAGCTGCATTGCGGTCTCTCTTGCCAGCCGGCGATGCCGCGTCATGCTTACTGGATTCCAAAGTGTGCTGGAATGACAATGCCCGTATGAAGATCATCTCTGGCGGTCAGACCGGCATCGACCGTGCAGCGCTCGATGCCGCCATCGATGGGCGTGGAGTATGGCGGCTGGTGCCCGAAAGGCGGCTGGGCAGAAGACTTTCGCAAACCGCCCGGCCTGCTCGCGCGGTATCCGCTTTTGCGGGAGACGCCATCTGCCGAGCCGATACAACGCACCGAATGGAATGTGCGTGATGCCGACCGGTTGATGATCTTGATCGACGTGTCTGGCATAGGCGTATCGAAGGGAACAGTCGCCGCGCGCGACTTTGCCCTCGCTCTCGGCAAGCCGCTTAGCATGATCGACCTCGATGCCGGCGATGCGCTCGCACAGGCACTCGCCTGTGCCGGCAAAGACGCCAGCGACGCATCGAGCATCGGCATCGCCGGACCGCGCGAAAGCGAAGTGCCGGACATCTACGCCAAGGCGCGGCCATTTTTATGTGCGGTTCTTGCCCGGCTGGCACGATGAAGTGGAGATCCAGGATGCGCATGATCTGGTTCGCTACGCGTGGCCAGAGGTGCCAAGTGAAATCCTCCAGATTGACGCGAGGGGTGGATCTTCTATTCATCAGACTGGAGATCTGCTAGACCTTAAACTCTCAAGGCTGCTGGTTGGTCTGAAAATTTGACGCCCCGTTAGTAGGCAACGCCGGCTGGCAATGCTCTGTTCTCAGAGATCGATGACCACCCGACCCCTGATCTTTCCTGCGAGGATTTCGGCCGCCAAAGATGGCACATCGTCCAGTCTTGCGTGAGCCGTCATGCTGTTGAGCTTTGCGAGATCGAGATCGATTGCTAGACGATGCCATGCCTCGTCGCGTTTCTCACGCCGAGCCCACACCGAATTGACGCCCGCGAGCGTCACGTCGCGTAGGATGAACGGCAGGACCGTCGCGGGCAGGTCCGACCCTTGTGCCAAGCCGCAAGCCGCCACTGCGCCATCGTATTTGATCTGCGACAATACGTTCGCGAGCGTGCGGCTGCCGACGGAGTCCACCGCCCCCGCCCAGCGCTCCTTCCCCAATGGGCTACCGGTCTCGAAAAACTCGCGGGCGTCGATGATCTCATCTGCGCCGAGTCCTCGAAGATAGTCAGCTTCCTGTTCCGCTCTGCGGGAGGAGGCGACAACGCGATAGCCGAGCTTGTCGAGGAGCGCGATCGCGACCGAACCCACACCACCGGCAGCGCCGGTCACGAGCACATCGCCCCGGTCCGGCGTCACGCCAGCCTTTTCCAAGGCCAACACGCAAAGCATGGCGGTATATCCGGCGGTACCGATTGCCATGGCATGGCTAGTCGAAATGGTCTCGGGGAGCCTGATAAGCCAATCGCCTCTAACGCGGGCCAGCTCGGAGTAGCCGCCGTGGTGTACCTCTCCAAGTCCGTAGCCGTTCACCACGACGCAATCTCTCGCTTGGAAGCGAGGGTCCCCCGAACGCAGCACCCTGCCGGCCAGATCAACACCTGGGATGAGGGGGAATTTCCGGATAATGGGCACCTTGCCCACTATCGCGAGGCCATCCTTATAGTTCACTGTGGAGTGCTCGACCGCCACGGTGACCTCGCCGTCCATCAGGTCAGTCTCCGCCAGCTCGGTGACGGCGACGCTTTGCCGGTCGCCGTCTTTGGTCGCGAGCAACGCACGGAACGTGGCGGCCATGTTATCCTTCCTCAGTGGGCGTCACGTGGTCAGTCGACCAGTATGATTGAAGTACTTGCCGGCTTGCTCGGGCGGGCCCAAGCGTCGCAATGAGACCGGTCAGGTAGCGATGTCAGAGGGTTCAGGGGTGGGTTTGGGGTGGAGCGAGGCGGTACTACTTATCGGGAGTCTCCTAGTCTGTGGAGGTTCGTTACCTGGAGGGGCCTTGGCAGAGGGCTCGACGGGGGCAGAAACGAGAGTTGTTGCCGAATATCGCATCGATCTGGACAACTTCAACCTAGGGAGCTTTCGTTTCACAACAACGTTGAATGGCTCGGATTATCGCGTGCGGGGTGCCGGTCACTTCTCAGTCTTGGGCGGTCTCCTTTATGACTTGCGGACCACTACAGCAAGCTCAGGGAAGCTCACGAACGGTGGCCCAGAGCCAACGATGTATGCGTTGAGCTATGCAGGCGGCGGCGATTCCGGCCAACTCCGTATGTCCTTCAATGCGGGAGCCGTCACCGCACTCTCGATTATCCCTAAGAGGGCGCGTGATCCTCGCGAAATCCCAATTGCAAAAGAACAGCTTGTGGGCGCGCTCGATCCTGTTGCGGCGGCTTTTTTACATGCTCGTTCCGACGATCCGAATGGCGATCTCAAGGTTTGTGATCAAACGGTGCCGGTGTTCGACGGAGGGTGGCGGTTTGACCTTGTACTCACGCCCAAAAGGAAAGTCCCCCTGCGGAAAAAAGCCACGACCGCGTATTCGAGCCATGCCGTCGTTTGCCGGGTCAAGTTCAAGCCAATCTCCGGTTACGCACCCGACGATCCCAATATCAGGCTCATGTCCCATACGGATGCCATTGAGGTCTGGCTCGTTTCGCTGCCTGGGACCGATATGTATGTGCCCTACCACCTTCTGCTGCCGACGGATTCCGGCTTACTGTCAATGACCTCAACATCATTACGCGTCGAAGGGAACCGGCAAGTAAGTCCGCAGCCTTGAGCCCAAGTCGAAGGCGCCTACTCACCAAAGCAGGGAAAATTTGTTGGCGACCAGGGAACGTGAGGGGGGTAACAGCGCAGAGAAGATCTGCAAGCAACCGAAACCTCAGAGGCCTTGGCGAGGTACCAGCGCCATCTCCGGTTTGGCCCGAGCGAACAACATCGGCCTGCGCGATGACTTGGCTTGGTGGTTGTACTGTCCCACTGCCCTAGGCGTCAAAGACAAGATCTTGGCTATCGATCCGCCGCATGAGCTCCGCGCGATATTCAACAGCCTGTTTGATCTGCTGCTCCGCATTGCGCTCTGAGATCGCTCCGGCGTGCCTCAGGCGAGCAACTTTCGTGATGCGGCAGCCAACTTGCGTAAGCTGTCGGACTGGCGATATTGGCCGCTAACTGGCGAGCCTCGTCCATCGCAGCACCTTGGCCCGGTTGCGTAATCGGACTTCATTGCCGACCACGGGAACAGATAACCATAACCACGGGACAAAGGGACGACTGAGCAATGGTCTGGTAAAATTGCATGGCCCTAAGCGTGGTGGGAAACCACGCCGCTACCTGACGATAGGAGTGTGCGATGAGTAAAATACTGTTTGCTGCGACCGCAGTTGGTATGCTTGCCGCCTTTAGCCTTGCTCCGCAACAGGTGCAGGCGCGAAGTTGTTCAATGCTGACGACGGACACAGCACACGGCGCGACCCAAGGCATTGCCACCAACAGAGCCGAGAGGATTTTGCAGCGCTATGTTAGGCGCAACCATGCCGGTGCCCGTCTCGGACACGTGTCCACCAACTGTTCGGGTTGGGGGGTAGAAGGCCTCCGCCCAGCGTGTAAGAGTTCGGCGATAGCATGCACCTAAGTGGCCACATAGTGCGTAGTTGACCACGTGTGGCTTTCTCGCTGGTAGGCATGCTGCGATGACGGGTTGTTACGCGCTTCCGTCATGACCGCGCTCGCGTTTTTCAAGCGCACTCAGCGTGTCGCCAACCTTAAGCTTGCTACCGCAGCCTCCTATTAAAGGAACTAAAGCGATGAGAAAGTCATCCGCCATTTTTGTGAGCGCCATTGCTCTTGGATTGGCGATGGTTGTGCCTCTCAAAGCATCCGCCCAAGGCGTTAGTATCTACATCGGTCCCCGTTACCCAGGCTACGCATATCCGGCTTATCCCCGCTACTATGGGGGCTATCCTGCTTACGGTTACGCCTATCCAAGGTATGGCTATGCCTATCCAAGCTATGGCTATGGCTATGGCGCGTCCTTATTACGGCACTCATTGGGGCCATGGCCGACGCGTTGGCCGCCGAGTTAATCGGCGATGGGATCGCTGGGATTAAACGAAGGGGTTATCGCTCCCGACTTGCCAGCTTTGCCACGTTGAGAGCGATGCGCCTACTTCACGCCCATAGCGCGCGGCTGGCGGCGTTTCATCCCGTGAGTGCTACCGTTATCGCACTACAGGCTACTTCCGCTGTGGCGCATTTTGTGGCGCAGATTTGAAATTTCGCCTGCCGCACGGTTGGTTTGCAATTTGGTTTGCAAACGGATGTCTGCTTGCGGCAACAAAGCGGACCAAATTCACGTGAGCTACAAGCGTCGGCTTTTGACCGAAACCCGATACCTGAGGTCGCCGCGCCTTGCCAACCCGTGTTGCATAAAGGCTACAACGCAGGCCGATCATCCTTCTGCGTCAGCAAAGGCACTGCCAAGCACGCGTAGCGGATATTACTCTTGCGCATTCTGGCACTGGTGATGGAGGCGTTCCGATGAGGTCGTTTTGGCGCGGCTCGGCGCTGGCATTGATCGCGGCGGGTTTTTGCTTGGCTCTAGGCGCTCCGGCGCAGGCCGGTTGCGTTGAGCTGTCGGGCACCGCCGACGGGTTCGACAAGGAGACAGCGGTCAGTCGCGCGCAACTCGCGCTTGCCGATTACGTCAAGCAGTACAAGGCGGAAAAGAGACTCCGTGCCGTCACCGTGAGCGCCAAGCGCGCGTCGCCGCAACCTTATTGGCGCAGCAGCATCAGCGAGAACATGTTGTGCTTCAACATTTGGTGCGGCATTTACAAGCCAGACATAGTGAACAAGAGTTCCTACACGGTTTGCTGGTCGGGCGTGGTATCGCCCTATGTGTGTACGTCCGGAGCCAAACTCTGCTGGTAATTTGAAAGATTCCTGCATCGGGCCGTCAGAGCCTTCCGCCCGTCAGCAAGCAAATGTCGGCTTCTGAGAACCTTCCGGAATTTTCACTGGCCGAAGGTGGAGGTCACTGATGGCTCTTGGGCACCACCACTGAAGCGAGAGAAGCGTGCGAAGCTGTCGCTGTGCCTGATCACCGACTATCGGCGGCTGAAGGTGCTTCAGAGCCTCGATCTCGATCCTGGCGATCCAAAGCGCAGGGCAAACGGCGAGATGCCAAAGACTGGCGGCATCGATCCAGATGGCTCCACATCTATCCGTGGACGAAACCCGCCGAGCGCGCCAAGGCGATGGCACCACTGCACAAAGCAGCAGAGCTGTCCCCTGATCTCATCAAGCGACTGCGTAAGGTGGAGCAGAAGCATCGCGATCAGGAGCGGCGTGATGAGCTGGAGTTCATCGAGAACGGCCCGCACTACATCGGTTTTGACCGCGACGCGGCCATCGAGGAGTTCAAGCGCAAGTGGGTGCGGTAGGGAATTGATTTGGGGACGGCGAAATCGGAGCGCATCATGCGTCAATCGCCGGGAGTTTCAGGAGGAAACCGCAATGCTGCGTTTCGTTGTTGCGCTTGGCCTATGCTGTATGGCGGTAACTACCGCCAGTTACCAAAGCGCCAAAGCCGTAAACGACCAGTCCCTTTGTTTCGATACCTGGACAACGCTCGACGCGGGCGGACCCGTCAGCGACGAGGCTCTTGCGGCTGCGCAAAATGCCTGTGCGCGCCTCCAGCAATCAGCGCAGGATAGCTTGAGCCGTGAAAAAATCAGAAGAGCAGTCGTGGCTATCACTGAAGAAGTGCAGCGCCGCCACGCCGCGCCGCATTGACCCCAATAAAATGAGAAGGCCGAGACGGTGCTCTGGGGGCTGGGCGGGCCCCTTCTGAGGCTTGGGTTGGCTACAGCCAAATCAAGCCAACGGGCGAATATTCAGGTTCATACGAAAGTCTGCATCGTACTTTGCTCTGAGTTCCCAGAGCCGCCCCCGCCACCGATCCGGTCTATGAAGCCCGCTCATCCCGGGGCTTCTTCATTAAAAGGCAATATGCCTAAGCGAATGCTTCGTCGCGGGTGCGAAAGAGTCCCCTTTCTTGGGAATTAGTTGAGAGCGTACATGACGACCAATCCGAAAGAATGCAGTGAAAATGCCAAGCGGTGCGTGGCCCTCGCTGGGCTTGGTATGTCCTACCACGGGACGCGAGGTCGACGCGGGTATTGAGGTTGATAGCCTCAGCTTCACTAGCCTTCACAGCGAGCAATTAGGCTGCCCTGAGTGCTTGGAGGCACACCAGCTATCTCTGATAAAGGTTTGGGTAGCCGAGACCGGTCCGCCCGAACCGGCCGAGTGATCTCGATCGCAAGCGCAGGCTAGGAGGGAAGTGTGCGTCATCTATTTTCGGGTCCAGACGTCTTCGTCGCACACGACCTTGCATTCGCAGTCGCATGTCGGGGCGCCGATCACCGGGAGTTCGACGCCCCAGCGGCGGCATCCCCTCGTTATGAGCTGACCGGCAGCGGGCCTCTTAAAACAGGAGATCGCGCCGTATCCCGACGAGGGAGAGTAGCTATCACCTGCCAACGGCCATTCATCGTTTCCTGACGCCCGTATGTTCCAGACGACCGGTAGATTTTCGATGGGCGCCCCGCGTAGCTTTTCGCTCGGATTGCAAAGATCGGTCTTCCTTTTCGCCGCCGTCTCGCGCACGACCGCGCACAGTCCCGAGATCGTTTCGGAGTAATGCGGTCTGTTCTGCGCGCGATAGACCTCGTTAACAGATTTCACAAATTCGAGTATGCGTGCTTTCTCCGGCGCGAAGGCAGGATCGTCGCAAGAGAATATTTCTATCTCGCTCTCGGGAACCGTTTGTAAGTCCGTCTCGGCATACTGTTGGCATTGCGGGCTCATCCTCGACTTCTTCTGCTCGCGGCTCGGCACGATCCAGTGCCCCGTCAACACACTCGCGTCATCGGCTAAGGCAGGCGAACGAGGGACGCCGATGTCGACCAGTATGAGCGCAAGACCGACAGCTAGAATACGCCCGGCAAGCTTCTGCCCCGAACGGCACGTCTTTCCTCCACAGGCCTTGGACGGTCGATCAGATAGCTGCACGTCAGTTACCCAATTCAACATCGCTATGCCGCGCTAAAGCAAGCCTGCGGCGTCAGCGCCTGAAGATACTCGCCATCTGCATCACCAGTTGCAGTCGTAGCCATAGCATTCGTAGGCACCAGGCCCGACACCGAAGTAGCGACTAGGCCCGACGCCGAAGTGCTGGTAAGGGCGAAGGTACGATGGACGATATGCGTAGCGATACCGCCAAGACGGACGAGCGTAGCGATACCGCCAATTGCGGTAGCCGACTTCCCTAACCACACTGACGTTAGTTTGGCTAAAGCCAAGGGATAAGCTGCTTGCCTCTGACTTGGCTGGAGCGGGTGTGACGACCGTCAGGCTAACCATACACGTTGCAGCCAGAAGGTTCAGACCGAGAGCACGCAAGTGACTTTCCTTTCATGTTCGAGGGAACTCACGTCTCGGGAAGCCGATGGAGGCCACGATGTCGCCTTATTTTGGGTGGGATCGGGCGATACGCCGCTTCTGCATCAACCTCCATTGCAACCGCAGTGACCTACTTCTGAGGCGGGAGGACATCTGTATGACCAACAAGACCGTTGATTTGCTGAAAACTCTTGCGGCCTTTGCCATCACCGCCACTTTCAGCAGCGTGAGCTTGGCTGGTGATTTTACGGTCCTCAAAGGTCAGCGATACAGGGCAACCCTCTCTCTTGGTTCCGTCGAGCGATTAGTTGATAACGATCTGATTGCAAGGAAGTTTCGCGCGTTAGGCTTCTCTAAAGTACGTGTTTCAGGTGCAGGCGCGATACGTCGGGTCGAAGGCGTCTGGCCACGTGAGGATGCCAGCGCATCGTTGCCTCGCCAGATTGTTGCAGTGGCTAGACTGTAATCTGGCATCACGTTGTCAGCGACTGAAGATGCTCATCGGTCTCGAAGGTGCTCATGATTTTTTAAGTGAGCACCTTCAGAAAGCGGGGATGGCCGGGCGTTACACCGGCAGCTATCTATTCCGGCACCGATGAACTTCTTAGTCCTTTGCCTGAGGCCGCAACGGAGATTATTCGGCTGCCTGAGGCAATGGCAGAGCTTCGGTCGGCCGATAGATTACAATCTCTGAGTCCGCTGCGTGGGGCTTGATCGTGTCCCAGGCTGAAATGGAACGACGCACGTCTTCCACGCCAGCTGTCCACGCCTCCTCAATAGTCGCGCGTGAAAATTCGAAGTCCTTTACGAAGCCCGAGCGTGAAGGGCCAACTGATTGGCCTCAACCTCGTCATGCGGCATTGGGGGCAGAAGCACTCGACGTGCGTGAAGCCCTCAGCGGCAAACTCATCGATGGTGGCGTGCAGCGAGTCCATTTCGTCCCGCGAGCCATGTGCGAGTCAGATGAGGCGTTAGGTGTCCGGGCTGAAGGGATTTAGTCGGAAGCTGATTTTTTCGTCTCACGGGATTGGGGGGAACCCATGAATATCGCTTTGGCTTTGATGGTCGTCGTGATCGGCCTCTTTCTCGTAAATATCATGGGCGCGAAGGATTGATCCTTCGACGACTGGCTAGCGAAGACGGCTATTGGGGGGAAGCGCGACATGACGACTCTCTACGCTGTCGTGTTTATCGGAGTGTTCCCAGCGCTTTGGATTTTGGCAACGGTGTTCGATCATATTATGCCGGACAATTCCGGCCGCTACTCGCCCAGGGAAACACTGGACGAAGATCGACCGCTTAATCGCGAGCCACTGCTGTAGTCGCTGAAGTACCGCGCGAGAAGCGCAGCAGCGTGCCGTTTCACTGGGGAGCAACTCACGGCTATGCGCGGCGGTCTGACCGCCGAGGAATATCGGTGGAAGCTGTTCGACAAAAATTGCGCCGCGTCACTCGAGGCTGCCAACGCGCCATCCCGACGGCGCGCGCCTAATTTCTAGCTGGTATCCTCGGTAGAGCAGCTTACTCTGAACAGCGTTTTCCCCCGTGAACATGACGTCGCCTCCTGTTGTGAGGCATTGGCGCACTCGCGCTGTTTCAAACTCGTTTCAAAAATCATAAATCTGAGTTGGAGTTAACCAACACTTTCACCGAGGTGCCGGTTTTGAAGCTTAGTGAAAACGTCTTCGAGATAGCGCTGTTTGCGCTCCGGACTCCAGCGACTAAGTCGTCGGACTGTATCCCAGTCAACCAAAGCCGTGACTTTTTGCACAGCGCCCATTGTTTAAACAATCACGGGTCATCGTTTTTGGGCAAGTGACTTGCTAGCGGAGCGGGTGAGATTCGAACTCGCGGTCCGGTCAGAAAAATTGCCTTTGAATTCTTGGCAGAATTTCCCGCTTCACTCGCCGAAGGTTCAGGATCTTGACATGCCCAAGTAGAGCTTCATCGCCTTTCGCAGCCATGTGGCCGGGACTTTGCCTCTAAAGAAGTGGTTGAGGCGCGCGAAGGGACCGACTGGATAGCGGAATCGCGGCCGGCGGGCTTCGAGCGCGCGAACGATTACAAGAGCGACTTCCTTTGGATCGCGGCTCATTGTGGCCGCATGTGCATCGGCAGCACCAAACACCTGCTGCACCCAGCTCCGATAGGGACTGCCCGCCGGCCGGAATCGGGGAGTGCTTTCCCAGATCGCGGTACGATAAGGGCCGGGCTCGACAAGCACGACATCAATCCCGAACGGTTCAAGCTCATAGGCTGCTGCCTCGGCCCATCCTTCGATGGCCCATTTTGAGGCGCAATAGATGGCATTCGTCGGCTGCCCGTAGAATGCAGCTTCACTCGACACGATGACCATACGCCCGCGCCTTTGTGCGCGGAAGGTCGGAAGGAGGGCGCGCGTCAGCGCAAGCACACCGAAAAAATTCGTCTCCATCACCCGTCGAAGCTCGGATTCCGGTATATCTTCCAAAGCACCGGCTGCCGCCACGCCGGCATTATGCACGACGGCATCGAGTCGGTTATCAGTCCGAGCCAAGATCGAAATCTTTTGCAGCTTGGATCGAGGCCTGACTCGTAACGTCGAGCTCCTCAATACAGACTTTGTCTTGCACGCCGGCAGTGCACAGCGCCTGATCGAGCGGGCCTCTCTTCTTTAGATTTCGCATCGTGGCAAACACCCGCCAACCGCGCGAGGCAAGGACCACAGCTGTGGCGAGCCCGATACCGCTCGAGGTGCCCGTGATCAGTACCGATCGCATGAACAGAGATTCCCAACTCACCACGGCGCTCAAGCGGCTTCCATGCTACCAAGGATATTCGCGACCGGTATGATTGAAAAACTTGCCGGACTGCTCGGGCCCAAGAATTTCGATGAGACGCCTTAGCGCACTCATGCTTTCCGTTGGCTCTAAGGTGGCGTTCGGCCCACCCATATCCGTCCGCACCCAGCCGGGATTGACGACAACGCAGGTAATGCCGCGGGACGCAAGATCGATCGCTAGGCTGCGCATGACCATGTTCACTGCCGCTTTCGAGCTGCGATAGACGATCGAACCCCCAGAGGTGTTGTCGGTAATCGATCCCATACCGCTGGTAAGCGTGACAATGAGCTTGCGATCGCTGCGTGCCACATGCTCAACAAACGCCTCCGACACCCGCATGGGACCCATGGTGTTGACGGCGAACACCTCCGCCCAGGCCTCGTAGTTGATGTTCCCGATAGTCTGGCCCTGCGGACCGATAATGCCAGCGTTGTTGAGCAGGAGGTCAATGGCGTGTCCGTCGAGTTCAGTTGCTGCCGTATGGATGCTGGCCGGATCGGTGACATCCATAGCCAACATCCGCAATTTGCTTTTGCTCTCCTCGGCGAGGCGGCGCAGTTTGGAAGCAGATGCCGGATCGCGACAAGTTGCGTAGACCTGCCATCCATCGGTCAGATATTGGCGAGCAAACTCGAACCCAAGTCCTCGATTGGCACCGGTGATTAGCGTACTCGGCATCGTGGCTCTCCATTGCGATACATCGCTCAGCTCACCCGTCTCAGCGGCGTAGTTGGTTTGAACCGCGCCGTTTGGGCTACATGCTAACAAGCCTGTCCGCCTCTTGCATTTCGACTGGACTTCTATCGCGAAGAGAGCGTCCATGCTGACGTCGTTGGTGGCCTAGAAGGCATGGCGCCAACGGCCAAGAGCGCCTCGCCTCAATGGCGGGGCTTTGGGTGGTGGGAGCGCCGCGCATGAGGCGCGGTTGCCCAAGTGGAGGACCACCCAATGGCCAAATCTTATCCTGTTGACGAGACGAGAAGTGCAGACGCGGTCGAGCGCACCAAGCGCCAGCGCCGATCAAATGCGAAGAAGAGAAGCGAAAGAGCGAAGGCGCCGAAACGGCAAACGCGCAGGAAGGGTGCCGTTCGCTCTCGCAGCCGCGTCAAACCCGCAACCAGCAAACAGACCAAGCAACAGACCTGCCTCGACCTGCTCAGCCGCCGAGAAGGTGCGACGATAGAAGAGCTGCAAGCGGCGACCGGCTGGCAGCAACACAGTGTGCGCGGCTTCCTGGCTGGGGCCGTCAAGAAGAAGCTCGGCCTCACGCTCCTGTCGGAGAAGCCCGACGCGGGGCCCCGCCGCTATCGCATTTCCAGACGCGGTCTAACTGCCATGGCAGACGCTGGTTTGCCAGAAGGCAAAGCAACGGGTGCGACAGCTCGCGACCTAGAGGTGTCGCGAAGGCTTGAGGCTCTTTCCGATCTCAGTCCTGACGAACTGCGCAAAGAGTGGCGGCGGCTCTATCGGAGCCAGCCGCCACGGCTCAGCCGAGACCTGCTCGTTCGCGCCATCGCCTACCGCATCCAGGAGCTTCGCTACGGTGGGCTCAGCAAAGCGACCAGCCGCAAACTCGCCGCGCTCGTGCAGGCGCGGGGCTCCGGTGCGGAGACAGCCACAGAGGGCGCCCAGAGGATCAGAGCGGGCGCGCGGTTGGTGCGTGAATGGAACGGCCGCACGCATACGGTCACGGTGGAGGAGGAAGGCTTCACCTACGCCGGACGGAACTACCGGTCGCTGACCGCAATCGCTCGTGAAATCACTGGCGCCCGCTGGTCCGGCCCGCGCTTCTTCGGACTGAGCCAACAAGAGAGGCGCTTCAGATGCCTAGGCGATCTGCGGTCGGCGCAAAGAAGAGCCGCCGCAAGCTGCGCTGTGCCATCTATACGCGCAAGTCAACTGAGGAGGGCCTGGAGCAAGACTTCAACTCGCTCGATGCGCAACGGGAAGCCTGCGAGGCCTTCATCGCCAGTCAAAAGCACGAAGGCTGGGTGGTCCTGCCGACCCACTATGACGATGGCGGCTATTCCGGGGGAACGCTGGAGCGGCCAGCTCTGCAGCGCCTCTTGGCCGACATCCGCGGGTCGAAGGTGGACGTCGTTGTCGTGTACAAAATCGATCGGCTCACCCGCTCGCTGCTCGACTTTGCCAAGATCGTCGAGGTGTTCGATGCCCATGGCGTCTCCTTCGTCTCGGTGACGCAGGCCTTCAACACCGCCACCTCGATGGGCCGCCTGACCTTGAACGTGCTGCTGTCGTTTGCCCAGTTCGAGCGGGAGGTCACCGGCGAGCGCATTCGCGACAAGATCGCCGCCTCCAAGAAGAAGGGGATGTGGATGGGCGGCTATCCGCCGCTCGGCTACGACGTGAAGGACCGGAAGCTGGTCGTCAACGAGGCCGAGGCCGAGACCGTCCGCTATATCTTCCGCCGCTATCAGGAATTGGGTTCGGTGCGCCTGCTCAAGGAGCACCTCGATGCAAGCGGGCATCGTCAGCAAGCGCCGCACGGCGCCCGATGGCCGACCTTATGGAGGCAAGCCGATTGCTCGGGGAGCCCTCTATCACATGCTGCAGAACCGCATCTATCGCGGCGAGATCGTGCATAAGAACCAGGCCTATCCAGGCGAGCACGCCCCGATCATTGATGACGATCTCTGGCAGGAAGTGCAGACGACCTTGGCGGCAAACCGAGTCGATCGTGGTGCCGGCAAGGGTAACCACCACTTAAGCCTGCTCGCCGGTCTCATCTACGACGCGCATGGCGAACCGATGACGCCGAGTCATGCGGTAAAGAAGGGTGTCCGGTATCGATACTACGTCTCCAAATCGCTGCTGACTGGAGGCGATAAGGCGGAGAAGAGGGGTCAGCGCATTCCGGCCTCTCATATCGAGGCTCTGGTCACGGGCCGGATCCGCGCGTGGCTCGCTGATCCGGTCGCCGTGCTGAACGCAGTTCAGTGTCGTGGGCCCGACGCCGTTGCCCAGAAGAGGCTTCTGGACGAGGCGGCGCGGCTTGCCGCCTCCTGGCAGGAGCTCGATGCGGAGCAGCTGCGTGCGATCCTCCGTGCCGTGGTCACAAGAGTTCAAGTTCATTCCGACCGGGTCGACGTGACGCTCGATCAAATGGGCGTTGCTCTGTGGCTGAATGCCAAGGATCAACCGCAACCTGCTCACTCCGGCGGAGATGATCGAGAACGGCATCTAACGGTCTTGACCATCCCGGCGCGGCTGAAGCGAACGGGGATAGAGATGAGAATGGTGGTCGATGATGGATCAGAACCGGCGAACGTCGATCCCGTCCTGGTACGTCTTCTCGCTCCGGGCCCACGCCATACGCGCCCGCCTGCTTCGAGGAGCCCAGCCTACCGCTGAAAGAGATCGCCGCAGAGGAGGGGATCAGCAGTTCCTACGTTACGCGTCTCTTAAGGCTCGCCTTCCTCGCTCCCGACATTGTCACGGCGATCTTGAACGGAAGGCATCCTCCACAGCTCACCGCAAACCGGCTGATGGACGATACCCGCCTGCCTCTCGATTGGACCGCACAGCGCGAACTCCTCTGCTCTTGAAGCGCATCAATAGCCCGTCGTTCACGCGCGTCTCCGTTTAGCGTCTCGCTCGCTCACCAAGAATTGCGGCTTCGGCCGAGAGACAGTGGTACTGCCAACGCACGCCATAAGAGACGAGGCCGTGCAGAGACGGTCGATTGGCGCACCAAAAGAGTCTCTAACTACCGCGCCTGATGAGGTCCGCGTGCAAGGCCCGGAAAACGCCAGACAATTTGCGCTGCGCCAAGACAGAAAACACCTGCTATATCAATAGCTTAATTGCTGGCGGAGAGGGTGGGATTCGAACCCACGGTACGGTTACCCGTACAACGGTTTTCGAGACCGTCCCATTCGACCACTCTGGCACCTCTCCGTCCCGCGCTCATGTAGCTTGCCCTCAGGCGCACGGCAACCTGAAGGCCTGAAATACTTGGGCTAAAGGCAAGGCAGGGACTCTTGCTTCAAGGCAAGCAGCCAATTGACTTATCGGCCTTGCCTTCTATATTGCGCCGCTTCAAGGCTATTTGCGGCTCGGTTCGCGCGCCTGAGGCGCCGGTCTTTCAAGCCCAGAATTCGGACGGATAACGGACATGTTCGCGGTCATTCGCACAGGCGGCAAGCAATATCGCGTGGCGCCAAACGACGTCATCGAGATCGAGAAGATCGCGGGCAAGCCCGGCGATATCATCGAGCTTTCCGAGGTGATCCTGCTTGGCGGCGACAGCCCCAAGACCGGCAACCCCACGATCTCCGGCGCGTCGGTCGCCGCCGAGGTGATCGAGCAGACGCGCGGCGAGAAGATCATCGTCTTCAAGAAGAAGCGCCGCAAGAACTATCGCCGCAAGAAGGGTCATCGCCAGGAGCTGACGGCGCTGCGCATCACCGAGATTCTGACCGACGGCAAGAAGCCGTCAAAGGCGGCTGCAAAGCCTGAGCCGAAAAAGGCGGAGAAGAAGCCCGAGCCGAAGGCCGAGGCCAAGGCCAAGCCAGAGGCCAAGGCGAAACCCGCCAAGAAGGAAACCAAACCAGCGGCGCGGAAGCCGGCAGCCAAGGCTGACAAGAAGCCCGCGTCGAAGCCGAAGAAGTAAGGAATTCACCCATGGCACATAAGAAAGCAGGCGGCTCCTCGCGCAACGGCCGCGACTCGGCCGGGCGCCGGCTCGGCGTCAAAAAGTCGGGCGGCCAGAGCGTGCTCGCCGGCAATATCATCGTCCGGCAGCGCGGCACCAAATGGCACCCCGGCGACGGCGTCGGCATGGGCAAGGACCACACGCTGTTCGCTCTGCGCGAAGGCGATGTCGAGTTCGCGACCAAGCAGAAGGGCCGCGTCTACGTCTCGGTGAAGCCGAACTAGGCTTCTGCCCGCTCGCCCGCGCGAGTTCGCGCGTGTAATTTCCTCACGTGAGCATCAGAACACCAAGACTCGTATTGCGGCTGCCGCTCCTTGCGGATGCGGCGCGGATCAGCCTGCTCGCCGGCGATTTCGACGTCGCCAGCATGACCGGCACGATCCCGCATCCCTACAGCGAGCGGATGGCCGCCGAGTGGCTCGCGAGCGCCATTGCCGGCGAGGAAGGCGTCGTGTTCGTGATCGAGAGGTCGGGCGCATTGATCGGCTGCACCGGCTATCGCGCCTTCGGCGACGACCATGCCGAGCTCGGCTATTGGATCGGCAAGCCGTATTGGGGGATGGGCTATGCGAGCGAGGCGGTGCGCGTCTTGATCCTGCACGCGTTCGAGACCGGCGGCTTCGCCTATCTGACGGCCGGCCATTTCAGCGACAATCCGGCTTCGGCGCGGATCATCGCCAAGTTCGGCTTCACCCGGCAGGGAAAAGAGAGCCGGGACTGCGCCGCGCGGGGCGCCAAGGCGCATTGCGTGATCTATAGGCTGGACCGCGCCACGGCGCTGGCGGGTGCGTTGAGGGCGTGAGGCCGCCGCAAACCCCGCATCCCGTAGTGTATTGGAAAGAAGCCGGTGCTAAGCCGTTGCCATGCAGTTCCTCGATCAGGCCAAGGTCTATGTGCGCTCGGGCGATGGCGGCAATGGCTGCGTCAGCTTCCGGCGGGAGAAGTTCGTCGAGTTCGGCGGCCCTGACGGCGGCGACGGCGGCAAAGGCGGCGACGTTATCGTCGAATGCGTCGCCAATCTGAACACGCTGCTCGACTACCGCTACCAGCAGCATTTCAAGGCCAAGAAGGGCGGCCACGGCAAAGGCCAGAACCGCACCGGCGCCAAAGGCGCCGACATCGTGCTGAAGCTGCCGCCCGGCACCGAGATTCTCGATGCTGACGGCGAGACGCTGATCGCCGACCTGACCACGCCCGGCGACCGCATCGTGCTGCTTCGCGGTGGCAATGGCGGCTTCGGCAATACCCGCTTCAAATCCTCGACCAATCAGGCGCCGCGCCACGCCAATCCCGGGCAGCAAGGCGAGGAGATGAATATCTGGCTCAGGCTGAAGCTGATCGCCGATGCCGGCATCATCGGACTGCCCAATGCCGGCAAGTCGACCTTCCTTGCCGCGGTCAGCGCGGCGAAGCCGAAGATCGCCGACTATCCCTTCACCACGCTGCATCCCAATCTCGGCGTGGTGCGGATCGACGGCACCGATTTCGTGCTCGCCGACATTCCCGGTCTGATCGAAGGCGCGCATGAGGGCGCCGGCATCGGCGACCGCTTCCTCGGTCATGTCGAGCGCACGGCTGTGCTGCTGCATCTCGTCGACGCGACGCTCGACGACGTGGCGGAGGCCTATCGGATCATACGCGGCGAGGTCGAGGCTTACGGCGCCGGGCTTGCCGACAAACCAGAGATCCTTGCGCTGTCGAAGGCCGATGCCGTGCCCAAGGACGAAATGAAGAAGAAGGTGCGCGCCTTGAAGAAGGCGGCAGGTGCCGCGCCGCTTGTCGTCTCTGCCGCATCCGGCGAAGGTGTGAAGGAGACTTTGCGCGCGCTCGCGAGCGAAGTGAGAGATTGGCGCGCGCGTGCCAAGGAAGATGCGACGACCGAGAGAGCGCCGGTGCGAGGGTGGCGTCCATGAGAGGAGAATGGACGGGAGCCAAGCGCATCGTCGTCAAGATCGGCTCCTCGCTGCTGGTCGATGCGGCCGCCGGCACGCTCAGGCAGGCGTGGCTCGAAGCGCTCGCCGACGACATCGCCGAGCTGCGTCGAGCCGGCAAGGAGGTGGTGGTGGTCTCCTCCGGCGCGATCGCGCTCGGCCGCAACGCGCTCAAGTTGCCGAAGGGCGCGCTCAAGCTCGAAGATAGTCAGGCGGCGGCCGCGGTCGGCCAGATCGATCTCGCCCATGCTTATGAAGAGGCGTTCCGCGCCCGGTCGCTGGTCGCGGCGCAAGTGCTGCTCACGCTCGGCGACACGGAAGCAGCGCCGCGCTATCTCAATGCGCGGAACACCATGACCACGCTGCTCAAGCTCGGCGCGGTGCCGGTCGTCAACGAGAACGACACGGTGGCGACGAGCGAAATTCGCTATGGCGACAACGACCGGCTGGCGGCCCGCGTCGCCTCGATGATGAGCGCGGACTGTCTCGTGCTGCTGTCGGATGTCGACGGTTTCTATACCGCGCCGCCCGGCTTGCGCGCCGATGCGCGCCGGCTCGAAGAGGTGGCCGAGATCACCCCGGAGATCGAAGCGATGGCGGGGGATGTCGGCTCCGAGCTGTCGAAAGGCGGCATGGTGACGAAGATCGAGGCGGCGAAGATCGCGGTCTCCGGCGGCACGCATATGGTGATCGCGAGCGGTAAGGTGATGCACCCGCTTCAGGCGCTCGCCGAGCAGGGGGTCGGCACCTGGTTCATCGCCCGCCAGGATCCGGTGACGGCGCGCAAGCGCTGGATCGCCGGCACGCTGGAGCCGAAGGGCGCTTTTACCGTCGATACCGGGGCAGCCCAGGCCCTGGCCTCAGGCAAGAGCCTGTTGCCGGCGGGCGTGACGCGGGTCGAAGGGAGCTTCGAGCGCGGCGACGCCGTGGTGATCCGAAACGGCGACGGGACCGAGCTCGGTCGCGGGCTCACGGCTTACGACCATGAAGAGGCCAAGGCCATTATTGGCCGCAAGAGCGGTGAAATCGCTGAGATTCTCGGCTACCTTGGCCGCCCCGAGCTGATCCACCGGGACGACATGGTTTTGCAGCGAAAGAGTTAGAATGAGCGTGCTCTCGAATAGCCCGGAAGCGAGCATCGAGCCGATGATGCTCTATATCGGCCGCCGCGCGCGCGAGGCGGCGCACACGCTTGCGCTTGCCTCGACTGAAGCGAAGAACGAAGCGCTTGAGCGGATGGCGGCGCGAATCGAGCTGTCATCCGGGAAGATCATCGAAGCCAACCGCCAGGATCTCGAGGCTGCGCAGAGCAAGGGTCGTGACGCCGCCTTCCTCGACCGGCTCAGGCTGGACGGACTGCGGGTGGCGGCGATGGCGCGAGGCTTGCGCGAGGTGGCGGCGCTTGCCGATCCGGTCGGCCAGGTGATGGCGCGCTGGACGCGGCCGAATGGCCTGGAGATTTCCCGCGTGCGCGTGCCGCTGGGCGTGATCGGCATCATCTATGAGTCGCGGCCGAATGTGACGGCCGACGCGGCGGCGCTTTGCCTGAAGTCGGGCAACGCCGTGATCCTGCGCAGCGGCTCCGAGAGCTTTCTCACCTCGCTCGTCATCGCCAATGCGTTGAGCGAGGCCATGGTCGCCTCGGGTCTGCCTGAGGCCTCGATCCAGCTCGTGCCGACGGTCGATCGCTCGGCCGTGGGCTTCATGCTGGGCGGACTGGACGGCGCCATCGACGTGATCGTGCCGCGGGGCGGCAAGGATCTCGTGGCGCGCGTGCAGGAAGAAGCGCGCGTGCCGGTGTTCGCGCATCTCGAGGGCGTCTGCCACGTCTATGTGCACAAGGCCGCCGATCTCGACATGGCGAAGCATATCGTGCTCAACGCCAAGCTGCGCCGCACCGGCGTGTGCGGGGCGACCGAGACGCTGCTGGTCGATCGTGCTGTCGCGCCCACGCATCTTGCGCCGCTGGTCGAAATGCTGATCGAGGCGGGCTGCGAGGTCAGGGGCGATCCCGAGACGCAAGCCGCCGACAGCCGGGTGAAGGCCGCGAGCGAAGAGGATTGGCCGAAGGAGTTTCTCGACGCCATCATCGCGGTGAAGGTGGTCGACGGCCTCGATGAGGCGATCGACCATATCGCGCGCTACGGCTCGCAACACACCGACGCCATCGTCACCGAGGACAAACAAGCTGCCGAGCAGTTCCTCGCCCGCGTCGACAGCGCCATCGTGCTGCATAACGCCTCGACGCAATTCGCCGATGGCGGCGAGTTCGGCATGGGCGCCGAGATCGGTATCGCCACCGGCCGGTTCCATGCGCGTGGCCCGGTGGGTCTCGAGCAGCTCACGACCTTCAAATATGTCGTGCGCGGGCAAGGTCAGATCCGACCTTAAGTCCGCTTGGGGGCGCCGTGTCGAAGAAGAAGCACGCCGAGAAGAAGCACGCCAATCGTAAGGGCGATGGCAAACATCAGTCGAAGACCCCCAAGCCGGATGTCACGAAGCTGCCGATGGCGGCGCCCAATATGCGCATTGGCCTGCTCGGCGGCTCGTTCAACCCGCCGCACGACGCGCATCGGGCGATCAGTCTCACGGCGCTGAAACGGCTCGGGCTCGATCAGGTCTGGTGGCTGGTCACGCCGGGCAATCCGCTGAAAGATGCCTCCAAGCTCGCCGAGCCTCAAATCCCGCGTCGAGGCCGCGCGAGACTTGGCCAAGCATCCGCGCATCGCCGTGACCGGCTTCGAGGCGGGAAGCGGCTCTGCCTATACGGTCGATTTGCTCGCCGAGCTCAAGCGGCGCTTTCCGGGGGTGAGCTTCGTGTGGCTGATGGGCGCCGACAATCTCGCGCAATTCGATCGCTGGCGCGCCTGGGAGGAGATTTTCGCCGCCGTGCCGATCGCGGTGCTGGATCGCCCCGGGTTCAGGCTGAAAGCGCGCGCCGGCAAGGCGGCACAGCGCTTCGCCGCCTACCAGGTCGACGAATCAGATGCACGCGGGCTGGCGCGGCTCGAGCCTCCCGCCTGGACCATCCTCACCCATACGCTCTCCGGGCTCTCCTCGACCGAACTTCGCGCCAAGCGGGCTAAGACGCCGAAGAAAGCGAAGCGGGACAAGGCGAAGGGCAAGGATAAGAAGCCCAAGAAAAAGGCCAAGCGACACTAGAGCTATTGAGCGCCGGCGGCGGTCATACTATGTTTATGGTGCGAAGCGGCATCCGAAACGCGGTGTCATGCGTTTAGCATGCGTATCGGGTATAGCGGCTTCGTCGAGGAGCAATGGCAGAAGGATACTCACCCAAACATGCGCTCAGCTAGAGAGGGTGCCGCGCACGGCACACCTCCCAACGGATTCGCGTCATTTGGCGCGCATCCGAACCGTCTACTCAAGATCGTGCTCGACACGCTCGATGCCGCCAAGGCGGAGAAGGTCGCGACCATCGACTTGAGAGGCAAAACCTCGATCGGCGACCAGATGGTGGTCGCATCGGGACGCTCGCAACGGCATGTCGGAGCCGTCGCCGACCAGATCATCAAGAAACTGAAAGACGAAGGCTTTGGCCGCGCTCGCGTCGAAGGGACGCCCCAATGCGATTGGGTGCTGATCGATGCCGGCGACGTCATCGTCCATATCTTTCGGCCCGAGGTTCGCGAGTTCTATAACCTCGAGAAGATGTGGTCGGCCGATCGCCCCATGGAGCGGTTGGTGATCTGATCCGATTGCCCGGCCGCTTGGCCTAAAGGCGAGCAAGCATGCGGCTCCTGATCGCTGCCATCGGCAAGCTGAAACAGGGGCCGGAGCGCGATCTGTTCGCGCATTATCTCGGCCGCGCCGAAGCTCTCGGCCGTAAACTCCATCTGTCGCCGCTCGACCGCAATCGAAGTCGCGGAGTCCAAGGCCGCGACCGCCTCAGGCCGCAAAGATGCCGAAGCGCAGGCGCTGCTCGCCAAGATTCCCTCGGCGCATCTCCTGATCTGTCTCGATCCCGGCGGCGAGGCGTTGTCGAGCGAAGCCTTTGCCAGGCTGTTGGCGAAGTTTCGCGACGATGGGACCGAAGGCGTGGCTTTCATGATCGGCGGCGCCGACGGCCTCGGCAGGGATGCGCTGGCAAAGGCGGCGAAGCGCCTTTCGCTCGGCCCGATGACCTTGCCGCACGGGCTCGCCCGCATCGTTCTTGCCGAGCAGATCTATCGCGCGGCGACTATCCTGGCGGGCCACCCCTATCATCGTGCCTGACGGCCGCCCAAGGTTAAGGATTGGTAAGCCAATTGCCTTGATTCTGCCGTACCGCTCCGTTGTCGTTGCCATCGGCTGAACGGCCAAGGCGCATGGCGCATCCTGATCGATTGACTTCCCCCCGCCACAGAGTCTGGTCCGCGCTGCTTGTTGCCGGCCTGGTCTGCGCGTCGCCGTGGCTCGCCGCGGCCGAGGAGGATCTGTCCCGCGACGAGGCGAAGCAAAAGCTCAACCAGACCGAGCAAGAGCTTCAGTCGAGTCGCGTCAAGGCAGAGGGGTTGAGCAAGGATCTGGCGGCGCTGGCCGAGGAACGGGCGAAACTGAACAACGAGCTGATTGATGCCGGCAAGAGCGTGCAGGCGAGCGAAGCGAAGCTCTCGGAGACGGAAGCGAAACTTGCCGAGTTCACCGAGCAGGTCAACGTCATCCAAAACTCGATCACCGAACGCAAGGAAGCCATCGTCAAGATGCTGAGCGCCATGCAGAGGATCGGCCGCACACCGCCGCCGGCGC
The DNA here is from genome assembly GCA_963776235.1 of uncultured Alphaproteobacteria bacterium. Taxonomy (GTDB): domain Bacteria; phylum Pseudomonadota; class Alphaproteobacteria; order Rhizobiales; family Methyloligellaceae; genus Methyloceanibacter. The sequence continues at coordinate 148,335 of CAVZLT010000001.1, read as the reverse complement.
TGGTCACCAGGCGAGACGATGCGCTTGCCGTCGTGCGCAGCGCCATGCTGCTCGCCAATATTTTCCCCGAATTGAAATATCAAGCAGACAACCTCTCGCGTGAGCTGGAAGGCTTGGTCACGGTCGAGAACGGCATTCGCGACCAGCGCGACAAGGAGAAGAGCGAGGCCGAGCGGTTGGCGGCGGAGCAGGCGAGCCTCGACCGGTTGCTCGAGGAGAAGAAGCGCGCCGCGGCGCAAGGCGAGGCCGAGCTCGCCGCGCTCAAGCAGTCCACGGCCGAGCAGGCGCAGACCGTCACGGATTTGAACGAGCTGATCGACCGGCTCGACACGCAGATCGCCAAGGTCGAGATCGCTCAATACGACGCCGAGCTCGCCGCCGAGCGCGCTTTGCTGGCGCGGGAGCAGCAACAGGCCTTGGCCACGCCTGCCAATGAGAGCGTGGTCGAGATCAAGCCGGGGACCAAAGTCGCCTTTGCCAGCCCCGACCGGCTCAAGCCGGCACTTCCCTTCGAGGCGGCGAAAGGCAGCCTGCGGCTGCCGGCACAGGGGCGGACCGTGAAGCGGTTCGGCGACCCCGATGCCGCGGGCGGCACGCTCAAGGGAATCTCGCTGCAAACCCGCGGCGAAGCCCGGATTACCGCCCCGGCGGACGGCTGGGTGGTCTATGCCGGGGAGTTCCGCTCCTATGGGCAGCTATTGATCATCAACGCAGGCGGGGGCTATCATATCCTGCTTGCGGGGATGAACCGCATAGACGTAAGCCTGGGCCAGTTTGTCCTTGCCGGAGAGCCGATCGCGGTGATGGGCAACTCGGCAGCGGCGAGCCAAGGCGACGACAATTCGCGCCCCGTCCTCTATGTCGAATTCAGAAAGGACGGCAGGCCAGTAGACCCTGACCCATGGTGGGCCCAGGCTTCCGAAAAGGTGCAAGGATGATGCGGAAATCCGAATACGCGCTGTGGGCGCTTCTGGTGTTGGCCGTGCTCGCTGCCGGATCGACGATGGTGAGCTTGGCGCGCAGCCAGTCGGCGTCGGCCGCCAACTCGGAGATTTACCGCCAGCTCGACCTGTTCGGCGAGGTCCTGGAGCGCGTGCGCTCGGACTATGTCGAGAAGCCCGACGATCCCCAGCTGATCGAGTCGGCCATCAACGGCATGCTGACCGCGCTCGATCCGCATTCGGCCTATCTCAATCCGAAACATTTCCGCGACATGCAGGTGCAGACGCGGGGCGAATTTGGCGGCCTCGGCATCGAGGTCACGATGGAGAATGGCGTCATCAAGGTGGTCGCCCCGATCGATGATACCCCCGCCGCGCATGCCGGCTTGATGAGTGGCGATCTCATCACCCATCTCGACAAGGAGCAGGTTCTCGGCCTCACTTTGCAAGAGGCGGTGGACAAGATGCGCGGACCGGTCAATTCGCCGATCACGCTCACCGTCGTGCGCAAGGGCACCGAGGATCCGTTCGACGTCAAGGTCACGCGTGACGTGATTCACATCAACCCGGTGAAGTACAACGCCGAGGGCAGCGACGTCGGCTATATCCGCGTCACCACCTTCAACGAGCAGACCACCGCCAATCTGCAAAAGGCGGTCGAGGACCTGAAGAAGCAGCTCGGTCCGAATCTCAAGGGCTATATCATCGACCTTCGCAACAATCCGGGCGGCCTGCTCGACCAGGCGATCTCCGTCTCGGATGCCTTCCTCGATGAGGGCGCCATCGTGCTGACGCGCGGCCGCGATCTCGAGGAGACGCAGCGCTCCAACGCGCGGCAGGGCGACATCACCGACGGACAGAAGATCGTCGTGTTGATCAATGGCGGCTCGGCCTCGGCATCGGAGATCGTGGCGGGCGCGTTGCAGGACCATCACCGCGCGACCATTCTCGGTACGCGTTCCTTCGGCAAGGGCTCGGTGCAGACTATCATTCCGCTCGGCTCGAACGGTGCGCTCAGGCTTACCACCGCGCGCTATTACACGCCGTCGGGGCGCTCGATTCAGGCCAAGGGCATCGAGCCTGAGGTTGTGGTCGAGGAGGAGCTGCCTGACGACCTCAAGCAGAAGGCCGACGCGCTCGGCACGCGTGGCGAAGCCAATCTGCGCGGTCACCTCAAGGGCGAAGATGCGAATGAGGAGGGCGCGGGCGGCGAGGACGACGAGCAATCCGGAAGCTCGGCCTATGTGGCGCCCGAAAAGGACAAGGACACCCAGCTGAATTACGCGCTCGATCTGTTGCGGGGCATCAAGTCGGTCGACACGGAGGCGAAAAAGAAGGCTGAGGCCAATTAAGCCTCGGCTGCGAGGCCGGCGACACCGGCCATGACGACGATAATCGCCGGGGGGATAGGAGGCTTGCAACCACGACTGGCCGGCGAGCGGGGAGGTAAAGTCGAATGAAGGCGCTAGCCGTCGCTACTGGCTTAGTATTCTGGACGCTGGTGATCGGCATCGCGGTGCTTGCCTTCTTTCCGGGCAGCGATGTGGGCGAGCCCGTCGCCGTTCTGCAAATACAGCCGGCTACGGCGCCTGACGCCGCCGCGCCCGAATCCGATTCCGCGACTGACGCGCCCGCGCCTCCTGACGAGGCCGAACCTGCCGCGGAGCCGGCGCCTCCAGCCGAAGCCAAAGGCCAAATGGACCTTCCTCCCGGCTTCGGCGTACCCTCTCAGGCACCGCAAGCCCCGATCGTCGAGGCGCCTCCGGGACAGATGCTTCCGGTCGTGCCGCCACAGCCCGCGGCGCCCGACGATGCTGCGCCGCCGGACGATCCCGGCCAGCAAGGGGCCGCACCCGCCGCCACGGGGACACAACAGGCCGCGCTTGAAGCGCCGGCTGCCGCGCCGCCGCCTCCGCCGCCACCCCCGACCATTCCCGACAGCGAAACCGGGTCGATCACCCTTCCCCCGGCGCCCGTCGCCGAGCTGGTCGAGGAATTGCAATATGGCCCGTTGCCCAGGGTGGCAACTGACGGGCGGCGCCCGATCGATGTCTATGCAAGGCCGTCGCGCTATGTCGTGGCCAAGGCCGGAGACCCGCCCCGCGTTGCCATATTGGTGACCGGGCTCGGCCTTCCGGACACACCCGCCGGTGACGTGCTGAAAGGCCTGCCGGCTCCGATCAGCGTGGCGTACGGCGCCTATGGGCGGAACCTGCAAGAGAGCGTGAGCCGGGCCCGCGACAACGGCCATGAAGTTCTGTTGCAGATCCCGCTCGAGCCGAACAACTACCCAACGGTCGATCCCGGCCCGCATACGCTGCTGACGACGCTGCCGCCAGAGGAGAATATGAAGCGCCTGCAATGGCTGATGTCGCGCTACACCGGTTATGTCGGCGTCACCAACCACATGGGCGAAAAGTTCGAGGCGACGTCCGCGTCGTTGACCCCGGTGTTGGAGGAGCTGAAACAGCGCGGCCTGCTTTATGTCGATGACGGGAGCGTCAAGGACTCGACGGTTAGCCAGATCGCCGGCACCATCGGCCTCGATTACTCGGTTGCCAGCGTGCAGATCGATGCGGGCAATCTCGTCAAGCAATTGGCGCAACTCGAGGCCACGGCCAAGGAGCGGGGCGCCGCTATCGGCGTGGTGAAGGCGACACCGGCCACCGTCAAGCAGCTGTCAGACTGGGCGGCTAAGCTCCAGGCGAAAGGTTTCGTGCTGGTGCCGGTGAGCGCAGCAGTGCGGTCGCAGCGGCAAAGCTGACATTAATTTCCATGACAGAGACAGAAGGGCTGCCCTACCGGCCTTGCGTCGGCGTGATGCTGATCAACGCCGAAGGTCGCGTCTTTGTCGGGCGGCGCTCGGACCGGAGCGAGGAAGGCGTCGACAGCACGTGGTGGCAGATGCCCCAAGGCGGCCTGGATGAAGGCGAGGAGCCGGAGGCGGGCGCACGCCGCGAGCTCGCCGAGGAGACCGGGGTGACCAGCGCACGGTTCGTGGCGCGGACCCGGGAGTGGCTCACCTACGACCTCCCGGACGAGCTTATCGGCATCGCCTGGGAGGGCCGCTATCGCGGCCAGAAACAGCTGTGGTTCGCCGCCCGCTTCGAGGGTCCCGAGAGCGAGATCGACCTCGGCCCGCGCGACGGGCACGAGCAGGAGTTCGACGCCTGGCAGTGGGTGACGCTCGCCGAGTTGCCGGCGCTCGTCGTGCCGTTCAAGCGGAAAGTCTATCTCAGCGTGATCGAACAGCTCGGCGCGGTTGCGCGCTCAGGCTGAACCTTACAGATTGAGCGCGGTCTGCACCTGGCGCAGATGGTCGAGCTTGGTCTGGGCGCGGTCGCGGACGGCACCCTCCGCGGCATCCGTCACGTCCTCCTCGGCATCCTTGACCGCTTGCGCAAACCGGCCGGCGTCGAGCTCGACCAGGTCGATCGCCGTCTCGGCGAGGACGGTAAGCCCCGAGGGGCCGACCTCGGCAAAACCGCCGCGGATGAAGTAGCGCTGATGCTCGCCCCCCGGGAGACCGATGTCGAGCAGGCCCGGGCGAAGCGTGGTGAGGAGCGGCGCGTGATGCGCAAGCACGGTCATGTCGCCCTCGGCGCCTGGCACCAGCACCTGCTCGACCTCGCCCGAGACGAGCAGCCGCTCCGGCGATACGAGCTCGAATTTGAATGCGTCTGGCATTGGTTAGGCCGCCTCGGCGGCAAGCTTCTCGGCCTTGGCGACGGCTTCCTCGATGGTGCCGACCATGTAGAACGCGGCTTCCGGCAGGTGGTCGTAGTCGCCGTCGCAGAGTCCTTTGAAACCCTTGATGGTGTCGGCGAGATCGACGAACACGCCGGGCGAGCCGGTGAACACTTCGGCCACGTGGAAGGGCTGCGACAGGAAGCGCTCGATCTTGCGCGCGCGCGCCACCGTGATCTTGTCCTCTTCGCTCAGCTCGTCCATGCCGAGAATGGCGATGATGTCCTGGAGCGCCTTGTAGCGTTGCAGGATCTCCTGCACGCGGCGCGCCACCGCGTAATGCTCCTCGCCGACGATGAGCGGCGAGAGCATGCGCGAGGTCGAGTCGAGCGGGTCCACGGCGGGATAGATGCCCTTCTCGGCGATGCCGCGCGACAGCACGGTGGTGGCGTCGAGATGGGCAAACGAGGTGGCGGGCGCCGGGTCGGTCAGATCGTCGGCCGGCACGTAGATCGCCTGCACCGAGGTGATCGAGCCCTTCTGCGTGGTGGTGATGCGCTCTTGCAGCGCGCCCATGTCGGTGGCGAGCGTCGGCTGATAGCCCACGGCCGAGGGGATGCGGCCGAGCAGCGCCGACACTTCCGAGCCGGCTTGGGTGAAGCGGAAGATATTGTCGACGAAGAACAGCACGTCCTGGCCCTGGTCGCGGAAATATTCGGCGACGGTCAGGCCCGACAGGCCGACGCGGGCGCGGGCGCCCGGCGGCTCGTTCATCTGGCCATAGACCAGCGCGCATTTGGAGCCGGCGGCGCTGCCGGTCTTTCGCGGGTCCTTGTTCACGCCGGAATCGATCATCTCGTGATAGAGGTCGTTGCCCTCGCGGGTGCGCTCGCCGACGCCGGCGAACACCGAATAGCCGCCATGCGCCTTGGCCACGTTGTTGATCAGCTCCATGATCAGCACGGTCTTGCCGACGCCGGCGCCGCCGAACAGGCCGATCTTGCCGCCCTTGGCGTAAGGCGCGAGCAGGTCCACGACCTTGATGCCGGTGACCAGGATCTCGGCCTCGGTCGACTGATCGACATAGGACGGAGCGGGCGCATGGATCGGCCGCTTCTCGGCCGTCTTGATTGGGCCCGCCTCGTCGACCGCCTCGCCCACCACGTTCATGATGCGGCCCAAGGTCTCCTCGCCGACCGGCACGGCGATCGGCTCGCCGGTATCGACCACCTCCTGGCCGCGCACCAGGCCTTCGGTCGAGTCCATGGCGACGGTGCGCACGGTGTTCTCGCCGAGATGCTGGGCGACTTCGAGCACGAGGCGGTTGCCGTGATTCTCGGTCTCGAGCGCGTTCAGGATCTCGGGCAGCTGATCGGCGAACTGCACGTCGACGACGGCGCCCATGACCTGGCGCACCTGGCCCTTGGCGCCTTCGCCAGCCGCAATCTTCTTCTCTTGCTTCTTGGTCTCTGCAATCACGGGGGATTTCTTTGCCATTGCAAAATTTCCTTACGGTCTCTCGGTGACTAGAGCGCCTCGGCGCCGGAGATGATCTCGATCAGCTCCTTGGTGATCATGGCCTGGCGCGAGCGGTTATATTTCATGGTCAGGCGATCGATCATGTCGCCGGCATTGCGGGTGGCGTTGTCCATGGCGCTCATGCGCGCGCCCTGCTCCGATGCCGCGTTCTCGAGCAGCGCCTTGAAGATCTGCACGGTGATGTTGAGCGGCAGAAGCTCGGTGAGGATGTCGGCCTCGTCAGGCTCGTATTCATAGACCGCGCCGCCGAGCGAGGCCTCCTGCGAGGGCGTCTCGGCGGGAATGGTGGCCGGGATGATCTGCTGGGCCGTCGGGATCTGGCTGATCACGGAGCGGAAGCGGGAGAAGAACAGCGTGGCGACGTCGAAGGCGCCCTCGGCGAAGAGGGCCAGCACCTTGTCCGCCGCCTTCTCGGCATGCTCGAAAGACAGCTGACGCACGCCCCTGAACTCGATGAGATCGATGATGAGCGGCGCGTAGAGCCGCTTCAATTGGTCGTAGCCCTTCTTGCCGACGCAGAGGATCTTCACCTGCTTGCCGTCGGCCAGCAGCCGATTGATGTGCTCGCGGGCGAGCCGCACGATGGAGGAATTGAACGCGCCGCACAGGCCGCGCTCGGCGGTGCAGACGATGAGCAGATGTACCTGATCCTTGCCGGTTCCGACCATCAGCGGCGGGCCGCCTTCGCGCCCTTTGAGCGCGGTGGCGAGATTGGCGAGCACCGCCTCCATGCGCGTGGCGTAAGGCCGCGCCGCCTCGGCCGCCGTCTGCGCACGCCTGAGCTTCGCCGCGGCCACCATCTGCATGGCCTTGGTGATCTTCTGCGTCGCCTTCACGGAAGCGATGCGGTTGCGCAGATCTTTCAGCGACGGCATGGCTCAGTCACTCACGACTTCCTAGGCGAAGGATTTGGCGAATTTGTCGACGGCGGCCTTGAGCTTGTCGCCGGTCTCCTTGGAAATCTCTTTCTGGTCGCGGATCGCGTCGAGAATGCCGGCATGCTCGGCGCGCATATAGCGGAGCAACTCGGCCTCGAAACGGCTGACATCGGCCACCTTGATCGGGTCGAGATAGCCGTTCACGCCGGCATAGATGACCACCACCTGCTCCTCGACCTTCAGCGGGGAGAATTGCGGCTGCTTCAGAAGCTCGGTCAGCCGCGCACCGCGATTGAGCAGGCGCTGGGTCGTGGCGTCGAGGTCCGAGCCGAACTGGGCGAAGGCGGCCATCTCGCGATATTGCGCCAGCTCGCCCTTGATCTTGCCGGCCACCTGCTTCATCGCCTTCACCTGGGCGGCGGAGCCCACGCGCGACACCGACAAGCCGACATTCACCGCGGGGCGGATGCCCTGATAGAAAAGATCGGTCTCGAGGAAGATCTGCCCATCGGTGATGGAGATCACGTTGGTCGGGATATAGGCCGACACGTCGTTGGCCTGCGTCTCGATCACCGGCAGAGCGGTCAGCGAGCCCGAGCCGTTGTCCTTGTTCAGCTTGGCGGCGCGCTCGAGCAGCCGCGAATGCAGGTAGAACACGTCGCCGGGATAGGCCTCGCGGCCCGGCGGGCGGCGGAGCAGCAGCGACATCTGGCGATAGGCCACGGCCTGCTTGGACAGATCGTCGTAGAACACGACGGCGTGCATGCCGTTGTCGCGGAAGAACTCGCCCATGGCGCAGCCGGCAAAGGGCGCGAGATATTGCATCGGCGCGGGGTCGGAAGCCGTGGCGGCGACGATGATGGAATAGGGCAGCGCGCCGTTGTCCTCGAGCACCTTGACGAATTGCGCCACGGTCGAGCGCTTCTGGCCGATGGCGACGTAGATGCAATAGAGGCTGGTCTTGTCGTCGCCCGAGCGCGTTGATCGATTTCTGATTGAGGATGGTGTCGAGGATGATGGCGGTCTTGCCGGTCTGGCGGTCGCCGATGATCAGCTCGCGCTGGCCGCGGCCGATGGGGATCAGCGCGTCGATGGCCTTCAAGCCGGTCTGCATCGGCTCGTGCACCGACTGGCGGGGAATGATGCCGGGCGCCTTGACGTCGACGCGGCGCTTCTCCTCGCCGCGATCGGGCCCTTGCCGTCGATCGGATTGCCGAGAGCATCGACCACGCGGCCGAGCAGCGCCTTGCCGACCGGCACCTCGACGATGGCGCCGGTGCGCTTGACGACGTCGCCTTCCTTGATGTGGCGGTCGTCGCCGAAAATCACGATGCCGACATTGTCGACTTCGAGATTGAGCGCCATGCCGCGCGTGCCGTCGGCGAACTCGACCATCTCGCCGGCCTGCACCTTGTCGAGGCCGTAGACGCGGGCGATGCCGTCGCCGACCGACAGCACCTGGCCGATCTCGGCGACTTCCGCCTCTTGGCCAAAATTCTTGATCTGCTCCTTGAGGATCGCGGAGATCTCAGCGGCCCGGATATCCATTAGCCAACCTCTTTCATGGCAACTTTGAGAGAATTCAATCTGGTGCGCAGCGACGTATCGATCATGCGGCTGCCGACCTTGACGACGAGCCCGCCGAGCAGCGAGGGGTCGACCCGCTCCTCGAGCATGACCTCCTTGCCGAGCGCGGCCTTCAGCGCCTGCTTCAGCGCGGTGACCTGGGTCTCGGTGAGCTTCGACGCCGCGGTGACGGAGGCGCCGATCTCGCCCCGGTGGCGGGCGAGCATGGCGCGGAAGGCGCGGGCCATGTCCGGCGTGGCGAACAGGCGGCGGTTCTTGGCGGCGAGCAGCAGGAAATTGCGCGTCAGCCCCTCGATCTTCAGCTCGTCCAGAATGGCGGCGAGGGCGCGGCCCTGCTCATCGGCCGAGAAGACGGGGCTTTTGACCAAGCGCGTCAGGTCCTCGAACGCGTCGAGCGCCTCGCCGAAGCGGTTGAGGTCGGCCTCGACCTGCTCGAGCGCCTTCGCCTCGAGGGCAAGCTCGAACAAGGCGGTCGCATAGCGGCCGGCTACGCCCGAACTGGTGTCGACCTCTCCTGCCACCCCTAAACGCCTTTCCTCCCGAACGCGCGCTTCTTACGACGCCTCGTCCCCGGAGCCGAGAAATGTTGGATTGGCGCTCCCGCGTCAACAGGGCGAAACCCTGCCGGACGGTCCCCCCGGAAGCCCGCGGAGCCTGTAACATATGGGGGGAGGGGGTGCAACCTCGGGAGCGCCAAAAACGCCCAAAGAAAAGGGCTTTGCGAGCCCGGTTTTGACGCTGTAAGCAGCGTTCCGCGACATGGATCAGGATGCCCAGGAGGGCGAGATGGCAGCGGGTCAAAAGACGCGGGCGCAGGCACCGAAGCTAGAGCCCCTGTGGGAGCGGCTGCAGCAGAGCATCGACTGGTACGACAACAAGGCCAAGGCCAACCAGCGCGCCTATAAGGCCTCGAAGATCGCCATCATTCTGCTCGCCATCGCCATCCCTGTGCTCGCGGAGTATGGCTTCATCCCCGGCATGCACGACTCGCGGGCGTTCGTGGTTGGCCTCGCCGCCGGCGCCATCCTCCTGCTCGAAGGTCTGCAGGTCCTCAACAAGTGGCAGGAGAACTGGGTGCTGTATCGCGCCACCTGCGAGGGCCTGCGCAACGAGCAGCATCTGTTCGCCGAGAAAGCCGGACCTTACGCCGATCTGAAGCCCGAGATCGCCAATAGGGTTCTTGCCGAGCGCACCAGCAGCCTGGTGATGGCCGAGCACTCCAAATGGGTGCATGCGCGCAGCGAAAAGACCGAGACGACGACCGGCACCTGAGGTCCTCCCTATTCGAAAATTGTTGGGATTCGAACGGTTCGAGCCGGCACAGGCGGAGTTGCGCGCTGCCTTAAGATATATCTTGCGATACACATGTCTGCGTATTATCTTACGATATATCTTTTCATAGGAGACCCCTAAAATGCATGGACTGAGACATTCTGAAGACCGCTGCGGCGGTAAACATTGGGCCGCGCGGCGTTTTGGCCGCTTCGGCGAGGGCCCCCGTTGGGGAGGCCACGGCGAAGGCAGAGGCGGCGGGCGGGGCGATTGGTTCCGCGTCGGCCGCATGCTGGCGCAAGGCGACCTCAAGCTGCTTGCGCTTGCTTTGATCGCCGAACAGCCGCGCCACGGCTACGAACTGATCAAGTTGATCGAGGACAAGACGCGCGGTGCCTATAGCCCGAGTCCGGGCGTGGTCTATCCGACGCTGACCTTCCTCGAAGAGGCGGGCTATGTCACCGCCGAGAGCGAAGGCGCCAAGAAGCGCTATACGATCACCGACGAAGGCCGCGCTTATCTCGAAGAGAATCGCGACATCGCCGACATGGTGCTGGCGCGGCTTGCTGCCATCGGCGAGAAGCTTTCGCGCATGCGGCGCAAATGGAGCGCCGAGAGCGACGAGCAGGAAAGCGTGCCGCGTCTCGTCAATGCCGCGCTCGACAATCTGCGCGAAGTCGCGGCCAAACGGCTCGGCGCGAGTGAAGATGCCGAGGCGAAGATCGTGGAGATCTTGGCGCGCGCTGCGCAGGAGATCCGCGGCTCGTAGGGCATACCAAGTCTCCGTCATACCGGCGAAAGCCGGTATCCAGAGCTGTTCGCTCAGAGTGGGTTGCCCCTGGATCCCGGCTTTCGCCGGGATGACGCAAGGCAGACTCACAAGAAACTATACGGATCGACATCCACGGCGAGCCGCACATCGCCTTTGGCCTTCGGCACCTGGCTGAGCCAGAGCCGCAGATAGGCTTGCAGATCGGCTTCGCGTGCGGCCTTGACCAAGAGCCGGTAGCGATGGCGGCCGCGGATCACCGAGAGCGGCGCCTCGGCCGGTCCTAGCACCTGGATCTTGGCTGCCGGCGGCGCGGCAAGCGCCACGGCGCGGGCGTAAGACTCGGCCGCGTCTCGTGCGCTGGCGCTGACGAGCAGAGAGGCAAGGCGTCCGAACGGCGGCAGCGTCGCCTCGCGCCGCGCTTCGATCTCGCGCTCGAGGAATTTGTCGCGATCGCCGGAAACGAGCGCGGCGATCACCGGGTGCTCCGGCATATAGGTTTGGATCAGGCCGCGCCCGGCAACCGCCTCGCGGCCCGCGCGCCCCGTCACCTGATTGAGCAGTTGGAAGGTGCGCTCGGCCGCGCGTGGATCGGCCTGAGCAAGGCCGAGATCGCCGTCGACCACCCCGACCAGCGCCAGCCCCGGAAAGTGGTGGCCCTTGGCGACGAGCTGGGTGCCGATGATGACATCGACCTCGCGTTCCTCGATCTCGCGCAAGGTCTGGCGCAAATCGCTGATGCTCGGTGTGAGATCGCTCGACAGCAGCACGCGGCGCGCCTCGGGAAAGAGTTCGGCGACCTCCTCGGCGATGCGCTCGACGCCCGGCCCGCACGGCACCAGCGAATGCTCGGCGCCGCAATTCGGGCATGTCTCGGGGATCGGTACGAAAGTCCCGCAATGGTGGCATTCGAGCCTGCGGCGGAATCTATGCTCGACCAGCCAGGCCGAGCAGTTCGGGCATTCGAATTTGAAGCCGCATTTCCGGCAGAGCGTCACCGGCGCATAGCCGCGGCGATTGAGAAACAGCAGCGCCTGCTCGCCGCGCGAAAGCGTCGCGGCGACCGCATCGACGAGCACGGGCGAGAGCCAGCGCCCGCGCTCGGGAGGATTCGCGCGCATGTCGATGGCGGCGATGGCGGGGAGGCCGGCTGCCTTATAGCGCACCCCTAGCCGGATGTGCCGGTAGCGGCCTTGGCTTGCGTTGACCAGGCTTTCGATCGAAGGCGTCGCCGAGCTCAGCACCACGGGGCAACCGCCGAGCGAGCCCCGCACCACCGCCATGTCGCGCGCCTGATAGCTGACGCGCTCTTCTTGTTTGTAGCTCTGGTCGTGCTCTTCATCGACGACGATGAGGCCAAGATCGGGGAAGGGAAGGAAGAGCGCCGAGCGCGCGCCGACCACGAGCTTCGCCTTGTTCTCGGCCACCGCCCGCCAAATGCGGCCGCGCAAGGGAGCCGAAACGCCGGAATGCCATTCGGCGGGCCGCGCGCCGAAGCGCTCCTGGCAGCGGGCGATGAACTGGCTGGTCAGCGCGATTTCCGGCATCAACACGAGCACTTGCTTGCCGCGGGAGAGCGCCGCGGCAATCGCCTCGAAATAGACTTCGGTCTTGCCCGAGCCGGTCACGCCGTCGAGCAAGCTCACGCCGAATCCATCGCTGGTATTGGCGAGCAGGTCGTGCGCGGCCTCGGCCTGCTCCTTGGTCAGCGTCGCGCGCTGCCGCGTGAGGTCGAGCGGGATGTCGTGCCAGTCCGGGAGCGGCTCGGCGATGAGCGCGCCGGAATCGACCAGGCCGTCGATCACGCCGGGGCTGACGCCGGCAGCCTCAGCCAGGCTCGATTTCACCCAGGTGAGGCCGTTATTCGCCGCAGCCAGCACGCGGGCGCGCGCCGGCGTCATGCGCTCGGGCGGGGGTCCCGCGAGCCGCACGCCATAACGCGGCGCGGGCGGATCGAAGGCGCGGCCCGCGCTCATCATCATGCGCAAGACCATGCCGGGAGACGAGAGCGTGTAGCTCGCCACCCAGTCGGCAAAGTCGAGCGAGACGCGCGGCAATGCCGGCACCTCGTCAACCAATTCGATGATCTCGCGGAGCTTCTTGCGCTCGATCTGCGGCGGCGTCTCGCCCTCGGGGCGCGTCCACACGACGCCGAGATAGTCGACCGGCCCGAGCGGCACGACGACGAACTGGCCTGGCGCGACCTGCATGCCTTTGGGCACGAGATAGTCGTAAGGCGCGGGCAGCGCGAGCGGCAGCATGACGGGTACCGTCGTGGTCGCTTCGGCTTTCGCCGGTCTCGGCTTGGTCTTTGTCTTGGCCAGAGGACGCTCTTCTCGTTTAGTCTCGGATTAACAACTCAGCAGCGCATAGTAGCCTGCTCTCGCGCGCGCCGTTCATCCGCGTCGGTTCCAGGGGGATCGCCAGCTTGGCGGAAGACGCCAAATCACCCGGATATATGGGGTCGCCTTACGTCAAGGAGGCGGTCGAGGGCTGGCTTGCTTACCTCACCATCGAGCGCCAGCTTGCCGCCAACACGGCCGAAGCCTATGAGCGCGACATCTCCCAGTTCCTGGCGTTCTTCGCCGGGAAGCTGAACAAGCTGCCCGACATGAAGCAGCTGTTGGCGCTGCAGGCGCGCGACGTGCGCGGCTTTCTTGCCGCGCGGCGCAGCGAAGGCGTCGGCAGCCGGAGCCTGTCGCGAACATTGAGCGCGCTGCGCATGTTCTACAAATTCCTCGAGCGGCGGGGCTATGGCAAGAACGACGCGATCCGCGCCGTGTCCTTGCCGAAGCTGCCGCATTCGGTGCCGAAGCCGCTCACCGCGCCCAAGGCGACGGCTTTGGTCGACGGCGCCGACATCGCTTCACCCGATGCGCCGGAATGGATCCTGGCGCGCGATACCGCCGTGCTCGCGCTCCTTTACGGCTCGGGCTTGCGCATCTCCGAGGCGCTGTCGCTCCAGCGCAAGGATGCGCCGATCAAAGGCCGCGACATGCTGCGCGTCACGGGCAAGGGCAACAAGACGCGGGTGGTGCCCGTGCTGCCGCTCGTGCGCGAGGCGGTCGAGCGCTATCTCGCGCTCTGTCCGCTGCAACTCGGGTCTGACGATCCTCTGTTCGTCGGCGCACGCGGCAAGCAGCTCTCGCCCCGCATCATCCAGCTCAGGATCGCCGGCGCCCGCGCCGCGCTCGGCCTGCCCGAGACGGCAACCCCGCATGCGCTGCGGCATTCCTTCGCCACGCATCTGCTTGGCGCCGGCGCCGACCTCCGCTCGATCCAGGAGCTGCTTGGTCACGCCAGCCTGTCGACCACGCAAGGCTATACCGAGGTCGACAGGGCGCATCTGCTCAAGACCTATTCCAACGCCCATCCCCGCGCCTGACGCGTAAAAAGCCCGGTTTTCGGCCGTTTCCTGAAGCCAATCGACGCGCCTATTGCAGTACTGACCGGTCAGTCATTATATTGGGCCATCGGTTTCAAGAGGCGGAGCCATGGCCAACGAGAAAGCACTGCGAAAAAGCCAAACCCCAGGCGCGAAGCGGCGGGAGCGGCGCGACACCCGCCCGCAAGAGATCGTCGATGCCGCGTTCGAGGAATTCGCCACGCATGGCTATGCCGCGACCAAGGTCGAGGACGTCGCCGCCCGCGCGCGGGTGAGCAAGGGCCTGCCTTACCTCTATTTCAAGACCAAGGAAGAGCTGTTCAAGGCGGTGGTGCGCAGCGTCATCACCACGCATTTCGACGCAATGCGTGAGCGGATGGAGAAGACCGAGCTGTCGGTCGAGGCCTTTCTCAAGGGGCCGTTCCTCTCCTTCATCCAGGAGCTGGTCGGCTCCAAGCGCGCCTTCATCGCGCGGCTTTTGATCGCGGAAGGGCACAAGCATCCGGAGCTCACCGCCTTCTATTACGAGCAGGTGGTCTCGCGCGGCATCGAGACCATGACGCGCCTGATCGATCGCGGCATCGAGAGCGGCGAGTTCAAACCCACGCCTCTGCGCGACTATCCGCAGCTTTTGTTCGCGCCGGTCATCACCGCCATCTTCTGGCGCCACCTGTTCGAGCGACATCATCACCTCGACACCGACGCGCTGCTCCGGACCAATGTCGAGCTGTTGACCGACGCCATCAGGGCGCCCGCCAAGGAACAAGCGCAATGAAGCGAATGGTCATTGTCCTCGGCGGCATGGTGATCGCGGCGGGGCTCATCCTCGTGCTGATGACCTTCCATGCCAATGAGGACGTCGAGTTCCCCGGCTATATGGAGGCCGATCTCGTTTTGGTCGGCTCCGAGCAAGGCGGCCGCATCGCCGAGCTCAGCGTCGAGGAAGGCAATTCCGTCAAGCAGGGCGATCCGATCTTCGTGCTGGAAAGCTCGGAGCAGGAGGCTTCCGTCGCCGCTGCGCGGTCGCGCGTGCAGGAAGCCGAGGCGCGGCTCGCCGACGTCAAGGCGGAAATCCAGCGTCCGGACGAGATCAAGGTCTTGGAGGCCGCGCTCAACGAGGCGCAGGCGATGCTCCAGGTGGCGAGCAACAATCTCGAGCGTGCGCAGTCCTTGTACGACAAAGGCTGGACCACCAAGGCGCAGCTTGACGACGCCGTCTCCCAGCATGACCGCAACCAGGCCGCGGTGGCCGAGGCCGAGAAGCGCATCATCGCGGCCAAGCTTCCAGGCCGGTCGGACATGATCGATGCGGCGGCCGCCAATGTCGAGGCTGCGCGGCACGCGCTCAGCGAGGCCGAAAAAAACCTCGCCAAGCGCAAGGTGTTCGCGCCCACAGGCGGCACGGTGGAAGAGGTGTATTTCCGCCCGGGCGAAGTGGTGAATTCCGGGCAGGGGGTGGTGGCGCTTCTGCCGCCGCGCAATCTCAAGGTTCGTTTCTTCGTCGCCGAGCCGGTGCGCGCGCGGCTCCAGGTCGATCAGAACATCGAGATCAGCTGCGACGGCTGCCCGCCCGATCTGCACGCCAAGATCAATTTCATCGCGCGCGAGGCCGAATTCACCCCGCCGGTGATCTTCTCGCGCGAGCAGCGGGAGAAGCTGGTTTATCTCGTCGAGGCGCGCCCCGAGGGCGACGCCGCCGCTCTCACCGCCGGCCAGCCGGTGACGGTGACGCTCGGGCCGGGCCAGCAGATGGTGCGGCGATGAAGGAGATCGCCATCGACGTGCATGGGCTCACCAAGAGCTTCGGCGCGCGCACGGTCGTGCGCGATCTCAGCCTGCAAGTGCCGAAGGGCGAGATCTACGGCTTTCTCGGGCCTAACGGCAGCGGCAAGACCACGACGCTGCGCATGCTGTGCGGGCTGCTCACGCCGGACGCGGGCGAGGGCACCTGTCTCGGCTACGACATCCGCACCCAGTCCGACGCAATCAAACGCAATGTCGGCTATATGACGCAGCGCTTCAGCCTCTATGCCGATCTGTCAATTCGCGAAAATCTCGAATTTGTCGCGCGCGTCTATGGCGTTCCCAATCCGCGCCAGGCGGCGCGGGAGGCGATCGGGCGGCTCGGGCTTTCCACCCGCGCCGACCAGCTTGCCGGCGAATTGTCGGGCGGTTGGAAGCAGCGGCTCGCGCTCGGCGCCTGCATCCTGCCGCAGCCCAAGCTGCTGCTGCTCGACGAGCCGACCGCCGGCGTCGATCCCAAGGCGCGGCGCGAGTTCTGGGACGAGATCCATAACCTCGCCGCCGAGGGCATCACCGTGCTGGTCTCCACCCATTACATGGACGAGGCCGAGCGCTGTCACGAGATCGCCTATATCGCCTATGGCGAGCTGCTGGCGAAAGGCACCGCACGCGAGGTGGTCGCGCAGTCGAAGTTGAGCACGTGGATCGTGTCGGGAAAGGACCTGCATCGCCTCGCCACCAAGCTGGAAACCTGCGACGGCGTGGACATGGTCGCGCCGTTCGGCACCGAGCTGCATGTCTCGGGCCGCGACAAGCGTGCGCTGGATGACGCCATCGCGGCGGCGAAAAAGTCCGACGGTGCGCATCACTGGACGCGCGGCGAGCCCTCGCTGGAAGACGTGTTCATCCTCTTGATGGACAAGGCCAAGGACAACTACGCATGAGTACCTCCGGCTATAACGGCGCGACCGAGCACGATCCCGGCTTCCTCCGGCGCATGTGGGCGATGGTGGTCAAGGAGTTCGTGCAGATGCGGCGCGACCGCCTGACCTTCGCCACCATGATCTTCGTGCCGATCCTCCAGCTCACGCTGTTCGGCTACGCCATCAACACCGACCCCAAGCAGCTGCCCACGGCGGTGCTGGTCCGCGACGATGGCCCGCTGACCCGCGCCGTGCTGGCGGCGATGAAGAACACCGACTATTTCGATTTCCGCTGGCAGGTGCGCGATCCCGAGGAACTCGACAAGCTGATCAGATCGGGCGACGCGCAATTCGGCATCGAGATTCCGGCGAGCTTCGAGCGCGACGTGCGGCGGGGCGACCGGCCTGCCGTGCTGGTGATCGCCGACGCCACCGACCCGGTGGCGACGGGCACGGCGATCTCGGCGGTGGAGGGGCTGATCGATACCGCGCTCAGGCGCGAGCTGCGCGGGCCCGACGCGAGCGTCAAGGCGACCTCGCCGCCGTTCGAGCTCAGGCTACAGCGCCGCTACAATCCGGAAGGCGTCACACAATACAATATCGTGCCCGGCCTGCTCGGCGTGGTGCTGACCATGACCATGATGATGTTCACCGCGCTTGCCGTGACGCGCGAGATCGAGCGCGGCACGATGGAGAGCCTGCTCGCCATGCCGATCAAGCCGGTGGAGATCATGATCGGCAAGATCGCGCCGTTCGTGCTGGTCGGCTTCGTGCAGATGACGATCATCATCGGCGCGGCGCATTTCCTGTTCAACGTGCCGATCTTGGGCAGCGTGTGGCTCTTGGTGGCGCTGTCGACGCTGTTCGCCGCCGCCAATCTCGCGGTGGGCTACACGTTCTCGACCTTCGCCACCAATCAGCTGCAAGCGGTGCAGATGACGTTTTTCTTCTTCCTGCCGAATATCCTGCTGTCGGGCTTCATGTTCCCGTTCCGCGGCATGCCGGGATGGGCGCAAGCCATTGGCGCCGCGTTGCCGCTCACGCATTTCCTGCGCATCGTGCGCGGCATCACGCTGAAGGGCACCGGCTTCGCCGATATGCAGATGGACGTGTTCGCGCTGGTGCTGTTCATGGCCGTCGCCATGGGGCTCGCGCTGTTCCGCTTCCGCCGCACGCTGGATTAGAGGCCGCGCCTTGCGATTTGTCATGCCCGCGAAAGGGAATCCAGTAGCCGCTGCATAAGCGATCTTGTGCCACGCCGCGCAATCTGCGCTGAAACCGCTCACATATGGATGGCGCGCTTGTCGACGGCGAGCGCGGCTTCCTTGATCGCCTCGTTCAGCGTCGGGTGCGCGTGGCAGATGCGGGCCAAGTCCTCGGCCGAGCCGCCGAACTCCATCAGCACGGCGGCCTCGGCGATCATGGTGCCGGCATCGGCGCCGATGATATGCACGCCGAGCACGCGGTCCGTCGTGTCTTCAGCGAGAATCTTGACGAAGCCTTCGGTCGTGCGGTTGACCTTGGCGCGGCCATTGGCGGTGAAGGGGAACTTGCCGACCGTGTAGGCGACGCCCGCCTGTTTCAGCTCCTCCTCCGTCTTGCCGACGGAGGCGACTTCCGGAGCGGTATAGATCACGCTCGGGATCACGTCGTAGTTCACGTGTCCCGCTTGGCCGGCCAGAATCTCGGCGAGAGCGATCCCTTCGTCTTCGGCCTTATGCGCCAGCATCGGCCCCTTGATCACGTCGCCGATGGCATAGATGCCGGGCACGCTGGTCGCATAATGCGCATCCACGATGACGCGCCCGCGATTGTCGGTTTTCACGCCCGCTTCGGCGAGACCAAGACCTTGCGTGTTCGGCACGCGGCCGACGGCGACGAGCACGACGTCGCATTCGAGCGTCTCGGGCTTGCCGCCCTTGGCCGGCTCGAGCGTGAGCTTGAGCGACTTGCCCTTGGCGTCGACGCCAGCGACCTTGACGCCGAGCTTGAAGGTCAGGCCCTGCTTGGTCAGCACGCGCTGGAGCTGCTTGGCTATCTCGCCGTCCAGACCCGGCGCCAGGCGATCCAGCATCTCGACCACGGTGACCTGCGCGCCGAGCCGCGACCACACCGAGCCGAGCTCGAGCCCGATATAGCCCGCGCCGATCACCACCAGCCGCTTCGGCACCTCCGGCAGCGACAGCGCCCCGGTCGAGGAAATGATGCGCTTCTCGTCGATGGCGATGCCGGGCAGGTTGGCCACCTCGGACCCGGTGGCGATGGCGATCGCCTTCGCATCAACCACCTGCTTCTCGCCGTTGATGAATGTGACCTCGACCTTGCCCGATCCCAGGATGCGCCCGGTACCGTGGAAGTGGTCGATCTTGTTCTTCCTCAAGAGGAACGCGACGCCGTCGACATTGCCCTTCACGCCCTGATCCTTGAACGCGAGCATGGCGGCGAGATCGAGCTCCGGCTTGACCTTGATGCCCATGGCGGCGAAGCCGTGGCCGGCTTCGGCGTAGGCCTCGCTCGCATGCAGCAGCGCTTTGGAGGGGATGCAGCCGACATTGAGGCAGGTGCCGCCATGCGTGGCGCGCTTCTCCACCACGGCCACCTTCATGCCGAGTTGCGCCGCGCGGATGGCGCAGACATAACCGCCGGGCCCGGTGCCGATGACGACCAGGTCATATTGGCTCATTGCAGGCGGCTTACCACAAAAAGTTCGGCGGGGCAGCCGTCGCGGCCCTAAAGCTCGAGCACGAGGCGCTTCGGGTCCTCGATGGCTTCCTTGATACGCACGAGGAAAGTCACCGCCTCCTTGCCGTCGACCAGGCGATGGTCGTAGGAGAGCGCGAGATACATCATCGGCCGCGCCACGATCTGGCCGTCGCGCACCACGGCGCGCTCCTCGGTACGGTGCATGCCGAGAATGCCCGACTGCGGCGCATTGAGGATGGGGGTGGAGAGCAGCGAGCCATAAACCCCGCCATTGGAGATGGTGAAGGTGCCGCCCTGCATCTCCTCGAGCGCAAGCTTGCCCTCGCGGGCACGCGCGCCGAAATCGGCGATCTGCGTTTCGATCTCGGCGAGGCTGAGCTGATCGGCGTTGCGCAGCACCGGCACGACCAGGCCGCGCTCGGTGCCGACGGCGACGCCGATGTGGTAGTAGTTCTTGTAGACGATGTCCTCGCCGTCGATCTCGGCATTGACCGCCGGAATTTCCTTCAGCGCCTGCACGGCGGCTTTGACGAAGAAGCCCATGAAGCCGAGCTTGACGCCGTGCTTCTTCTCGAAGGCTTCGCGATAATCCTTCCTGAGCTGCATCACCGCGCTCATATCCACGTCGTTGAACGTGGTGAGCATGGCGGCGGTGTCTTGCGCCTCCTTCAGCCGCTTGGCGATGGTCAGGCGCAGCCGCGTCATGCGCACGCGCTCCTCGCGCGAGGCGTCGTCAGGTGCGAGCGGCGCGCGGGGCGGGGCTGGAGGTTTCGGCTTCGGTTCGCGCTTCAGCAGCGCCTCGGCGGCGCCGGCGATGCTCGTAACCGGCGCGGCGGGACGGTTGGCGAGCACGTCAGGCTTCAACACTTGGCCGCGGCGGCCCGAGCCTTTCACGTCGTGCGCGCTTAACCCCGCCTCGGCGATAAGCTTGCGTGCCGCAGGCGATGGCGGCATTTCCTCGGCGCTCACCTCCTCGCGCCGTTGCGGCTCGCGCTCGAGCGTCTTCGGCTCGGTGGGCGCCGGCGCGCGCAACGCGGGCTCCTCGGCGATTGCCGACGCTTCCGCCGCGGCGAGGCTGAGCGTCGCCGCTTCGGGCTTGGCTTTCGTGGGCTTGGCCTTTACCTCGCCTTCGCTGATGGCGCCGAGCAGTGCGCCGACGGGAACGGTCTCGCCCGTCTTCACCACGATCTCCGACAGCACGCCCGAGGCGGGAGCCGGCACTTCGACCGTCACCTTGTCGGTCTCGAGCTCGACCAGGGGCTCGGCGGCGGAGACCGTGTCGCCAGCCCGCTTGAACCATTGGCCGACCGTCGCCTCGACGATGGACTCTCCCAGATTCGGCACCCGGATCTCAGTCGCCATGGCCGTCGCCTCTATGGTTTCCGCCTAACCAAGCGCTTCGTCGAGAAAAGCCTTCAGCTCGCGCGTATGCTTGCTCATCAGTCCGGTCGCGGTCGCCGCCGAGCTTGGACGGCCGGCATAACGCGGGCGCTTATGCTTGGCGCCGATATGGTCGAGAACCCATTCAAGGTTGGGCTCGACGAAGCTCCAAGCGCCCATATTCTTGGGCTCCTCCTGGCACCATACCATCTCTGCGTCCTTGAAGCGGCCCAACTCCTGGATCAGCGCGCGGGCCGGGAAGGGATAAAGCTGCTCCATGCGCAAGAGATAGACGTCGTCGACGCCGCGCTTCTCGCGCTCATCGTAGAGATCGTAATAGACCTTGCCCGAGCAGAGCACCACGCGCCTGATCTTGTCATCCGGGACGAGCTTGATCGGCTGGTCGGGAAGGAACTGGGCGTCGTCCCACAACAGGCGATGGAAGCTCGAGTCCGGCCCGAATTGCTCCAAATTCGATACCACGCGCTTGTGACGGAGCAGCGACTTCGGCGTCATCAGCACCAGCGGCTTGCGAAACTGCCGATGCAGCTGGCGGCGGAGAATGTGGAAATAATTGGCCGGCGTGGTGCAGTTGGCGATCTGCCAATTGTCCTCGGCGCAGAGCTGGAGATAGCGCTCGAGCCGCGCGGAGGAGTGCTCCGGCCCCTGGCCCTCATAGCCGTGCGGCAGCAGCAGCACCAAGCCCGACATGCGCAGCCATTTCCGCTCGCCGGAGGAGATGAACTGATCGACCACCACTTGCGCGCCGTTGGCGAAGTCGCCGAACTGCGCCTCCCAAAGGACCAGCGCGTTCGGCTCGGCGAGGCTATAGCCATACTCGAAGCCGAGCACCGCCTCCTCCGAGAGCATCGAGTTGATCACCTCGAACCGCGCCTGATCCCGCGCGACGTGCTTGAGCGGCGTGTATTTCTTCTCGTTCACCTGATCCATCAGTACGGCATGGCGCTGGGAGAAGGTGCCACGCTCGGAATCCTGGCCCGATAGGCGCACGGGGAAACCTTCGACCAGAAGCGTGCCGTAGGCGAGCGCTTCGGCGGTCGCCCAGTCGATGCCTTGGCCCTCGTCGATCATCTTGCGGCGGGCGGCCATGATGCGGGCGATGGTCTTGTGCGGGGTGAAGCTTTTCGGGATGGAGGTGAGCTTGCGGCCCACCTCTTTCAGCAAGTCGAGATCGACGCCGGTCACGCCGCGCCGCGCGCCTTCCTCGGCATGGCCGATACCGGACCATTTGCCGTCGAGCCAGTCGGCGCGGTTCGGACGATAGGCCTCGCCCGCGGAGAACTCCTCTTCGAGAAAATTGCGGAAATCCGCCTGCATGCGGTCGATCTCCTCGCGGGTGAGGAGACCCTCCTCGACCAGGCGGTTGGAATAGACGTCGACCACGCCCGGATGCTGGGCGATGCGCTGATACATCAGCGGCTGGGTGAAGGCGGGCTCGTCGGCCTCGTTATGGCCATGGCGCCGGTAGCAGAACATGTCGATGACGACCGGCTTGCCGAACCGCTGGCGGAACTCGATGGCGATCTTGGTGACGTGCACCACGGCCTCGGGGTCGTCGCCGTTCACATGGAAGATCGGCGCGTCGATCATCTTGCCGACGTCCGAGGGGTAGGGCGAGGAGCGCGAAAAGCGCGGCGCCGTGGTGAAGCCGATCTGATTGTTGACGATGAAATGCAGCGAGCCGCCGGTGCGATGGCCGCGCAAGCCGGAAAGGCCGAGGCATTCCGCCACCACGCCTTGCCCGGCGAAGGCGGCATCGCCATGCAGCAAGAGCGGCAGGACCGATTTCCGCTCGTCGTCCTTGCGCTGGTCCTGCTTGGCGCGAACCTTGCCGAGCACCACCGGATCGACGATCTCGAGATGCGAGGGGTTGGCGGTGAGCGAGAGATGCACCCGATTCTCGTCGAACTCGCGGTCCGACGAGGCGCCGAGATGGTACTTCACGTCGCCCGAGCCCTCGACCTCGTCGGGATGCGCCGAGCCGCCTCTGAACTCGTTGAAGATCGCCCGATAGGGCTTGCCCATGACGCTGGCGAGCACGTTCAGGCGACCGCGATGCGGCATGCCGATGACGATCTCGCTGACGCCAAGCTGTCCGCCGCGCTTGATGATCTGCTCGAGCGCCGGAACCATCAACTCGCCGCCGTCAAGCCCGAAGCGCTTGGTGCCGGTATATTTGAAGTCGAGGAAGCGCTCGAAGCTTTCGGCTTCGATCAGCTTCTTGAGGATTGCCTTCTTGCCGTTCGCCGTGAAGCCGACCTCGCGGCCTTCGATGCGGTCCTGGATCCAGGCGCGCTGCTCGGGGTCGGAGATGTACATGTATTCGACGCCGATATGGCCGGCATAGGTGCGCTTCAGGATGCCGGATCCTCGATCGCTTCCTTGATGCGCACGAGGAAAGTCACCGCCTCCTTGCCGTCGACCAGGCGATGGTCGTAGGAGAGCGCGAGATACATCATCGGTCGCGCCACGATCTGGCCGTCGCGCACCACGGCGCGCTCCTCGGTACGGTGCATGCCGAGAATGCCCGACTGCGGCGCATTGAGGATGGGGGTGGAGAGCAGCGAGCCATAAACCCCGCCATTGGAGATGGTGAAGGTGCCGCCCTGCATCTCTTCGAGCGCAAGCTTGCCCTCGCGGGCGCGCGCGCCGAAATCGGCGATCTGCGTTTCGATCTCGGCGAGGCCGAGCTGATCGGCGTTGCGCAGCACCGGCACGACCAGGCCGCGCTCAGTGCCGACGGCGACGCCGATGTGGTAGTAGTTCTTGTAGACGATGTCCTCGCCGTCGATCTCGGCATTGACCGCCGGAATTTCCTTCAGCGCCTGCACGGCGGCTTTGACGAAGAAACCCATGAAGCCGAGCTTGACGCCGTGCTTCTTCTCGAAGGCTTCGCGATAATCCTTCCTGAGCTGCATCACCGCGCTCATATCCACGTCGTTGAACGTGGTGAGCATGGCGGCGGTGTCTTGCGCCTCCTTCAGCCGCTTGGCGATGGTCAGGCGCAGCCGCGTCATGCGCACGCGCTCCTCGCGCGAGGCGTCGTCAGGTGCGAGCGGCGCGCGGGGCGGGGCTGGAGGTTTCGGCTTCGGTTCGCGCTTCAGCAGCGCCTCGGCGGCGCCGGCTATGCTCGTAACCGGCGCGGCGGGACGGTTGGCGAGCACGTCAGGCTTCAACACTTGGCCGCGGCGGCCCGAGCCTCTCACGTCGTGCGCGCTTAACCCCGCCTCGGCGATAAGCTTGCGTGCCGCAGGCGATGGCGGCATTTCCTCGGCGCTCACCTCCTCGCGCCGCTGCGGCTCGCGCTCGAGCGTCTTGGGCTCGGTGGGCGCCGGCGCGCGCAACGCGGGCTCCTCGGCGATTGCCGACGCTTCCGCCGCGGCGAGGCTGAGCGTCGCCGCTTCGGGCTTGGCTTTCGTGGGCGTGGCCTTTACCTCGCCTTCGCTGATGGCGCCGAGCAGCGCGCCGACGGGAACGGTCTCGCCGGTCTTCACCACGATCTCCGACAGCACGCCCGAGGCGGGAGCCGGGACTTCCACCGTCACCTTGTCGGTCTCGAGCTCGACCAGGGGCTCGGCGGCGGAGACCGTGTCGCCAGCCCGCTTGAACCATTGGCCGACCGTCGCCTCGACGATGGACTCTCCCAGATTCGGCACCCGGATCTCAGTCGCCATGGCCGTCGCCTCTATGGTTTCCGCCTAACCAAGCGCTTCGTCGAGAAAAGCCTTCAGCTCGCGCGTATGCTTGCTCATCAGTCCGGTCGCGGTCGCCGCCGAGCTTGGACGGCCGGCATAACGCGGGCGCCTATGCTTGGCGCCGATATGGTCGAGAACCCATTCAAGGTTGGGCTCGACGAAGCTCCAAGCGCCCATATTCTTGGGCTCCTCCTGGCACCATACCATCTCTGCGTCCTTGAAGCGGCCCAACTCCTGGATCAGCGCGCGGGCCGGGAAGGGATAAAGCTGCTCCATGCGCAAGAGATAGACGTCGTCGACGCCGCGCTTCTCGCGCTCATCGTAGAGATCGTAATAGACCTTGCCCGAGCAGAGCACCACGCGCCTGATCTTGTCATCCGGGAAGAGCTTGATCGGCTGGTCGGGAAGGAACTGGGCGTCGTCCCACAACAGGCGATGGAAGCTCGAGTCCGGCCCGAATTGCTCCAAATTCGATACCACGCGCTTGTGACGGAGCAGCGACTTCGGCGTCATCAACACCAGCGGCTTGCGAAACTGGCGATGCAGCTGGCGGCGGAGAATGTGAAAATAGTTGGCCGGCGTGGTGCAGTTGGCGATCTGCCAATTGTCCTCGGCGCAGAGCTGGAGATAGCGCTCGAGCCGTGCGGAGGAGTGCTCCGGCCCCTGGCCCTCATAGCCATGCGGCAGCAGCAGCACCAAGCCCGACATGCGCAGCCATTTCCGCTCGCCGGACGAGATGAACTGATCGACCACCACTTGCGCGCCGTTGGCGAAGTCGCCGAACTGCGCCTCCCACAGGACCAGCGCATTGGGCTCGGCGAGGCTGTAGCCATACTCGAAGCCAAGCACCGCCTCCTCCGAGAGCATCGAGTTGATCACCTCGAACCGCGCCTGATCCCGCGCGACGTGCTTGAGCGGCGTGTATTTCTTCTCGTTCACCTGATCCATCAGTACCGCATGGCGCTGGGAGAAGGTGCCACGCTCGGAATCCTGACCCGACAGGCGCACGGGGAAACCTTCGACCAGAAGCGTGCCGTAGGCGAGCGCTTCGGCGGTCGCCCAGTCGATGCCTTGGCCCTCGTCGATCATCTTGCGGCGGGCGGCCATGATGCGGGCGATGGTCTTGTGCGGCGTGAAGCTTTTCGGGATGGAGGTGAGCTTGCGGCCCACCTCTTTCAGCAAGTCGAGATCGACGCCGGTCACGCCGCGCCGGGCGCCTTCCTCGGCATGGCCGATACCGGACCATTTGCCGTCGAGCCAGTCGGCGCGGTTCGGACGATAGGCCTCGCCCGCGGAGAACTCCTCTTCGAGAAAATTGCGGAAATCCGCCTGCATGCGATCGATCTCCTCGCGGCTGAGGAGACCCTCCTCGACCAGGCGGTTGGAATAGACGTCGACCACGCCCGGATGCTGGGCGATGCGCTGATACATCAGCGGCTGGGTGAAGGCGGGCTCGTCGGCCTCGTTATGGCCATGGCGCCGGTAGCAGAACATGTCGATGACGACCGGCTTGCCGAACCGCTGGCGGAACTCGATGGCGATCTTGGTGACATGCACCACGGCCTCGGGGTCGTCGCCGTTCACATGGAAGATCGGCGCGTCGATCATCTTGCCGACGTCCGACGGGTAGGGCGAGGAGCGCGAAAAGCGCGGCGCCGTGGTGAAGCCGATCTGATTGTTGACGATGAAATGCAGCGAGCCGCCGGTGCGATGGCCGCGCAAGCCGGAAAGGCCGAGGCATTCCGCTACCACGCCTTGCCCGGCGAAGGCGGCATCGCCATGCAGCAAGAGCGGCAGGACCGATTTCCGCTCGTCGTCCTTGCGCTGGTCCTGCTTGGCGCGAACCTTGCCGAGCACCACCGGATCGACGATCTCGAGATGCGAGGGGTTGGCGGTGAGCGAGAGATGCACCCGATTTTCGTCGAACTCGCGGTCCGACGAGGCGCCGAGATGGTACTTCACGTCGCCCGAGCCCTCGACCTCGTCGGGATGCGCCGAGCCGCCCCTGAACTCGTTGAAGATCGCCCGATAGGGCTTGCCCATCACGTTGGCGAGCACGTTCAGGCGACCGCGATGCGGCATGCCGATGACGATCTCGCTGACGCCAAGCTGTCCGCCGCGCTTGATGATCTGCTCGAGCGCCGGAACCATCGACTCGCCGCCGTCAAGCCCGAAGCGCTTGGTGCCGGTATATTTGAAGTCGAGGAAGCGCTCGAAGCTTTCGGCTTCGATCAGCTTCTTGAGGATTGCCTTCTTGCCGTTCGCCGTGAAGCCGACCTCGCGGCCTTCGATGCGGTCCTGGATCCAGGCGCGCTGCTCGGGGTCGGAGATGTACATGTATTCGACGCCGATATGGCCGGCATAGGTGCGCTTCAGAATGCTCAGCACCTGTCGCAGCGTGCCGAATTCAAGGCCGAGCGTGCCGCCGAGATAGATGGGGCGGTCGTAGTCGGCTTTGGTGAAGCCGTAGGTCTTAGGCTTGAGCTCCGGATGCTCGCGGCGGGTGACGAGCTCGAGCGGGTCAAGCTTGGCGGCGAGGTGGCCGCGGGTACGGTAGGCGCGGATCAGCATGCGCGCGCCCAACGTGTCCTGCGCGGCGGCAAGCGCCTCACGCTGGCTCAGCGCGCCGCGCGGCGCCGCCGGCGCGAGCGCCGTTCCATTCGAGGGCGCCCAGGAGGGGCCACGCGCCCCGGCGATAACGTCGTCCCGGTGGTCATCGAGGCTCGAGAAGAACGCGCGCCACTCGGGATCGAGCGAGGCGGGGTCCTCTTCGTAACGAGCGTAGAGCTCGGCGAGGTAGGTGGCGTTGGCGCCCTGCAAGAACGACGTGCGGATAAACACGTCGTTCAGTTCGTGTCGCGTCATTTAAGTCGACCCTGCCGGCCGTTGAAGGGCCACCGGCGTGCCCGGCAAACAAGGCGAGCTTTGGGCGCTCGCCTCACCTGTCATTTAATAATCGTGCAAGGGTTGTTCCAAGGGCGGCGGGGGAGTTTGCCACGACAATTCCCGCCTCGCGCATTGCCTCAATTTTGTGCTTGGCGTCGCCTTTGCCGCCTGAGATCACGGCACCGGCATGGCCCATGCGCCGACCGGGCGGGGCGGTCGAGCCTGCGACAAATCCGACTACCGGTTTCGTGTTTCCCGCTTCGATCAGGAATTCGGCGCCGTCCTCTTCGGCGCTGCCGCCGATCTCGCCGATCATGATAATGGCCTCGGTCGCGTCGTCGCCGAGGAACAGCGACAGAGCATCGACGAAGTTCGTGCCGTTGACGGGATCGCCGCCGATGCCGATGCAGGTCGATTGGCCGAGCCCGACGGCGGTGGTCTGCGCCACCGCCTCGTAGGTGAGCGTGCCCGAGCGCGAGACGATGCCGACTTTGCCGGGCTGGTGGATGTGGCCCGGCATGATGCCGATCTTGCATTGGCCGGGGGTAATGATGCCCGGGCAATTCGGGCCGATCAGCCGCGTTTCCGAGCCATCAAGCGCGCGCTTGACCTTGACCATGTCCAGCACCGGCACGCCCTCGGTGATGCAGACCACCAGCGGCACGCCGGCGTCGATCGCCTCGAGGATGGCATCTCCGGCAAAGGCCGGCGGCACATAGACCGCACTCGCGTCGGCTCCGGTCGCCGCCACCGCTTCTTTCACAGTGTCGAACACCGGAAGGCCGAGATGCGTCGTTCCGCCTTTGCCCGGTGTCACGCCGCCGACCATCTTGGTGCCATAGGCGATGGCCTGCTCGGAATGGAACGTGCCTTGCGCGCCAGTGAACCCCTGGCAGATGACGCGCGTGTTTTTATCGACGAGGACAGACATGGGACAATCCGATTACCCTGCAAGTTTCAAGCCGCGGCCTTCACGGCGGCGACGGCCTTCTTGGCCGCGTCGTCGAGGTCGTCGGCGGGAATGATGGCGAGCCCCGAGTCCCGCAACAGGGCCTTGCCGCGCTCGACATTGGTGCCTTCCAGCCTGACCACCAGCGGCACGGAAATATGCATCTCGCGCGCCGCGGCGATGATGCCTTCGGCAATCGTGTCGCAGCGCATGATGCCGCCGAAGATATTGACCAGCACGCCCTTAACATGCGGGTCCGACAGGATGATCTTGAAAGCCTCGGCCACACGCTCCTTGCTCGCGCCGCCACCGACATCGAGGAAGTTGGCGGGCTCGCCGCCATAGAGCTTGATGATGTCCATGGTCGACATGGCGAGACCGGCGCCGTTGACCAGGCAGCCGATCGAGCCGTCGAGCTTCACGTAAGAGAGCCCAAGATTGGCAGCCTCCACCTCGGCGGGGTCCTCCTCATGAATATCGCGCAAGGAAGCGATGTCCTTGTGACGGAACAGCGCGTTGTCGTCGAAGCCGATCTTGGCGTCGAGGCAGAGCAGATTGCCGTCCTTGGTCACGATCAGCGGGTTGATCTCGATGAGGCTCGCGTCCTTCTCCACGAACAGCGTGTAGAGCGACTTGACCAGGGCGGCGCATTGCTTGGCGAGCGGGCCTTCGAGCTTCAGCGCCGAGGCGATGACCCGGCCATGAAAGTCGCTGATGCCGGAAGCGGGATCGACGGCGAGCGTGACGATCTTCTCCGGCGTGTTCGCGGCCACGGCCTCGATGTCGACGCCGCCTTCGGTCGAGGCGACAAAGGCGACGCGGCCCGAGCCGCGATCGACCAGCAGCGAAAGGTAAAGCTCGCGGGCGATGGTTGCGTCCTTGACGACATAGACGCGGCGCACGAGGCGACCCTTGGGACCGGTCTGCGGGGTGATGAGCGGCTTGCCCAGCATGCGGTCGGCCTCGGCGTGCAGCTCCTGGAGCGTCTTCACCAGCTTGATGCCGCCGCCTTTGCCGCGACCGCCGGCATGGATCTGCGCCTTGACCACGAAGGTCTCGCCGCCGAGGGTTCGCGCGTGCGCGGCGGCCTCCTGCGGGGTCTCGGCGACGTGGCCTTCGGCCACCGGCGCGCCATAAGCATGCAGCAGGGCCTTCGCCTGATATTCGTGAATGTTCATGGGAGCTCCACGGCCGGTAACCGGCCGCGCCTTAGGCGTTGTAGGGCAGCAGTGCTAAGCGGTGGCGAGGCTCGGCGCGATCCTTTGGCACAATTCGACGAGCGCCCTCACCGACTCGACGGAATGCATGAAGGCATCCTTTTCGGCCGAGGTGAGATCGAGCTCGATGACGCGCTCGACGCCCTTGGCGCCGATGATGATGGGAACGCCGGCATAGATGCCCTTCACGCCATACTCGCCGTTCAGATAGGCGGCGCAGGGCAGCACGCGCTTCTGGTTCTTCAGATAGGACTCCGCCATCTCGAGCGCGGCGGCAGCGGGCGCATAGAAGGCCGAGCCGGTCTTGAGCAGGCCGACGATCTCGGCGCCGCCGTCACGCGTGCGCTGCACGATGTCGTCGAGGCGCTTCTGGGTGATCCAGCGCATCTTGACGAGGTCGGCCAGCGGAATGCCGGCGACCGAGGAATAGCGGATCAGCGGCACCATGGTGTCGCCATGCCCGCCCATCACCATCGTATTGATGTCCTCGGGGCTGATGTCGAATTCCTGGGAGAGAAAAAATCGGAACCGCGCCGCATCGAGCACGCCGGCCATGCCGACCACCTTGTTGCGCGGCAGCCCGCTGGTCTTCTGTAGGGCCCAGACCATGGCGTCGAGCGGGTTGGTGACGCAGATGACGAAGGCCTCCGGCGCGTATTTGCGCAAGCCGGCGCCCACCTGCTCCATGACCTTCAGATTGATCTCGATGAGGTCGTCGCGGCTCATGCCGGGCTTGCGCGGAATGCCGGCGGTGACGATCACCACGTCGGCGTCTTTCAGCTCGGCATATTCGTTGGTGCCCTTGAATTTCGGCACATAGCCCTCGACCGGCGCCGACTGCGACAGATCGAGCGCCTTGCCCTGGGGTACGCCGTCGACCACGTCGAACAGGACGATTTCGCCAAGCTCCCTGATACCGGCAAGATGGGCCAGCGTGCCGCCGATCTGGCCCGCGCCGACCAGCGCAATACGATTACGCGCCATGACATCCCCTTCCGCTAAAGACTGCCCGCCGCCCGCTCCCGCAGGCCAACACCAACGCGTGGTTGGTTAAATGCAATCGGGCCCGCGCGCAAGGTGCTAGCGGGCATGGACCCCTTTGGGGCCTATCGGCTAAGCTGGAGGAGGGAGGGCGCCATGGCGGAACATGAGGCGGCAAGCGACCCCGAGACCGAGCATTGGCCGGCCGTGGTGTGGCTCGCCCGGCTCAGCGTCTATTTCCTGGCGCAAGGCGGTCTCGCCCTGCTGGCCTATGCCTATTACGGCTTCGGCAGCGATCCCGAGCACTTTCCGCTCGGCTTCCGCATCGACCCGATCCTGGCCGCGATCAATCTCGTCTGGGGGCTGATCGGCACCTATATCGGCTTCTTCAACCCGCGCTATGCCATTGCCTTCGTGCTCGCCTGCGCGGCGTTTTATACGGTGCTCGCCGTGCTCGGCACGTTCACCTCGCAGCATCTCGGCATGCTGCTCAACGAGCGGGTGAATCTGTTCCACTGGGCGATCGTGCTGCCGGCCTGGGCGATCGGGCTTTATGCGCTGCGGCGCAAGCAGGGCTGATGCTCAGTGCGGGGCAGGGACCTCCAACATCAGCGGCTTGTCCTTGGGCTTGATGCGCAGGACAAAGAGCTTCACCGGCGTGTCGCCCTTGTTCATGCCGGGCAGCGGCAATGCGGGCACTTTCGCCGTCGCTGCGCTCTTGATCGCTGCCTTCAGACGATGGGCTGACCGAGTGAGAGCCATTCATCGACCAGGTGTGGCTCCGTCTTGTTGAACGCAGGGCCGGAACCGTGATCGTCCAAGCTCCCCGGGTGTCTTGTCAGGTGCCTTCCCCGAGATCTCCCCGCGGTTCTCGACCCAGTACCTTACGCCCCGTAAACATGGCGGAGACAATGCCGCCTCCTTCGCGCAGCTCGGTCACGATCACTCCGGTAATATGGATCACGATCGCGAGAAGAAGTGCGTAGAAGTTCCAGCTCCCGCTCAACTCAACATTTTAGCTCAACTCCTTGCTCTCACGCGCGAGATCCGCCTGCTCGGTGTCAGATTGTGAGCTGACAGAGAAATACTGGCCGTCGACATGGCGCCAGCCACCAGGCCCGCAACACCCGCGATTAAGACATCATTCTGAGTTGCCGCCGCCGCGGGAACGCCGCCAATCAAAGTGGCGGTTGAGACAATGACATCATTGGCCCCGACCCCCGCGGTTCTCAACCACCCAATGCGGTCGACGAGGTGGTCCTCTGGATGCAGGTGAAGACGACTCTGTGGATGCTATTCGGTCGTCTTGCCGTCGAAGTGCTCTTTGTCTGCCTCTGCGTCCGCCTTGGTGGCATGCACTACGCCATCGCGATGGTTCGGCGGAGCATAGAGCGTGTAGAGCTTCATCGAACCTGACGGGCCGTTGATGATGTTGTGGCGAGTGCCCGCTGGCACCAAGACCGCGAAGCCCGGCTTGACGCGATGCTCAACGCCATCAAGAACCGCCTTGCCTTCGCCTTCCTCTACCCGAAAGAACTGATCGAGCTTGTGGACCTCTGCACCGATATCCTCACCGGGCTTAAGGCTCATCACGACGAGCTGGCAATTCTTCGCCGTGTACAAGACCGTGCGGAACGTCTTGTTCTGTTGCGCCACCTTTTCGATGTTGTGGACGTAGCCTTTCATAGCTTCCCGAAACCCCTTTTTGAACTCTCGCGACCGTTCTCAGAGTACGGCTTGATGAGCACAGCCAAGCACTTTTTGTAGTTACTTCCAGTCGAGACGCGTATCTTCCGCCACGAAGGACTGAACGGCAAGGTCTCCCAGATCCAGCGCTCGACATGAAGCGAGCCTCACGCGCCAAGCCATGTCCCTTTGCAGGCGAATTCACCTTGATTTGTATCAATCCAGACGGGCGGGTATGGGCTATGCGTGCCCCACTCCCTCGGCAATGGTGACAACATGAGAATGCGCGATGACGCTGCTGCAAGCCATCATCCTCGGGGTTGTTGAGGGAGTTACCGAGTTCCTGCCGATTTCATCGACCGGCCACCTGATCCTGGCCAGCAGGCTATTGGGACTCTCCCAGACCGATTTTCAAAAAAGCTTCGAAATCGCAATTCAACTGGGGGCGATTGCTTCTGTGATCGTTCTGTATTGGAGGCGGTTTCTTGAGGCCGCTGTCGTCAGCAGGGTGCTTGTGGCGTTCCTTCCGACGGGGCTAATCGGCTTCGCTCTCTATCGCTTTGTGAAGACCTATCTTTTCGACAGCGAGTCTGTCGTCCTGTGGGCGCTCGGATTGGGTGGCGTGGCACTTATCGTCTTCGAGCTACTTCACCGGGAAGGGGACGATGCTGTTCCAGACGTCGCTTCGATCTCCTACTCAAAGGCGTTCCTGATCGGTGTATTTCAGAGCCTGTCCATTGTGCCGGGCGTATCGAGGGCTGGTGCCACCATCGTAGGAGGACTCATTCTCGGACTAAGTCGCAGCACAATCGTGGAGTTTTCTTTCCTTCTCGCCGTGCCGACGATGCTGGCAGCCACAGGCTACGACCTTCTCAAAAATGCTTCCTCCTTCGCGCCTCAACAGTTTGGTGTTCTCACCGCCGGTTTCATTGCCTCGTTTTTCGTCGCCCTACTTAGCATCAAATTCTTGCTCGCATTTGTGCGCACGAACACCTTTATCCCGTTTGGCATCT
Organism: uncultured Alphaproteobacteria bacterium; assembly: GCA_963776235.1. Classification (GTDB taxonomy): domain Bacteria; phylum Pseudomonadota; class Alphaproteobacteria; order Rhizobiales; family Methyloligellaceae; genus Methyloceanibacter. The sequence continues at coordinate 115,080 of CAVZLT010000001.1, read as the reverse complement.
ACCGCATCGCGGTCGCGCTCGCTTTCATGTTCCTCTGAGTTCCCGTGAAGCATCCGTCCGCATATCTAAAGTCCCGCGGATCTCGGTCGGGGTTTGCTCGTGCCAAAAGTGGAAATTTGTTGACCTACGGTTCTCGCCGGTCACGACGCGTCGCGCTCCTCCGCTGAAGGTTCTCCGTCTGTTGGGAGAACACGCCATAGTGACGCCGCCGGTTTTGTGTGATGGCTGGCTTTCTTACAGCCTTTGTCAACAATTGGCCTCTGGGCCGGTTTGTGCTTGATCATTTCCCTGCTCACAAAGCAAAAGCGATCGCATGGCGAAACTGATGTCCGATCGTAACGTCCGCAAGGCGCTGATTGCGATCGCGCTGGCGGGGCTGGTTCTCGGAATCGTGGCCTGGTTTACCGGTCGCGACGTGCTGGCCGGCCGGATATGGGCCGCTGGCACGGTCCCGGTCGTCGTTGGACTCGCAGTGTCAATGGTCCGAGATTTCATGGCCAGGCGGATGGGTGTCGACACTGTCGCATTCGTCGCCATGTCGGCTGCCCTCCTGCTTGGGCAGAACCTTGCAGGCGCAGTCGTTGCGGTCATGTACGCTGGCGGCAATATGCTCGAGGACTATGCCGTCGCCCGCGCCGAGCGAGACCTAAAGTCCCTCGTCGACCGCGCCCCGCGCGTCGCGCACCGGCGAACCGTTGAATCGGTCGACGACGTGCCGATCAATAAGGTCTCGATCGGAGACGTGATCCTGGTGCGCGCGGGCGAGGTCATCCCAGTTGACGGCATCATATCGGGTGCCGGCGCCACCCTCGACGAGGCAGCGCTGACGGGCGAGCCTATTCCGGTTACCCGTAACAAAGGCGACCCGGTTCACAGCGGTACGATCAACGCAGGTGAGACCTTCGAATTGAGAGCTACAGCCATTGCAGGCGAAAGCACCTATGCGGGTATCGTACGCATGGTGACCGCCGCGCAGACGGCGAAAGCACCATTCATTCGACTTGCCGATCGCTACGCACTTCTCCTGTTGCCCGTTACGCTTCTGCTTACCGCAGCGGCGTGACTCCTTTCCGGCGACCCAACCCGTGGACTCGCTGTGCTGGTGGCTGCAACGCCGTGCCCGCTGATCCTTGCAGCACCTGTGGCATTCATTGCAGGCGTCTCTCGGGCCACGCGCCTCGGTATCCTGATCAAGGGCGGAGGTCCACTCGAAGCGCTCGCTCGAACACTTCTCCTAGGAAGGCACCCGTCGGGGGCTTCTCCTTTCTTTGCCGAGCCGTGAGTGAGTTCTCCGAGATGGCCAGGGCTGTAACGCTCCTGTAATGCGCCATGTTTAGTTTCTGATACCGCAAAGGCACAACGCGTGGAATTCGGTCAATGCCCTTCCGAGATTTTTCGTCGTACTTTCCGTCAGATGAATTGAGTACCTTTACTGCTGCCTACGAAGCTGCTTGGCAGCACCTCCAAACTACCGGCGTCACGCCCGATCAAGCCGCGGTCCTCAAAAAGAACTTGGCCCAGATCATTCTAGCGTCAGCCTGCAAGGGTGAACGGGAAATTGGGCAGCTCAAGGATATTGCGCTAAGGGCTCTCGGTCACCGGCAAGCGGCCCTGTCATGGGACTGTCCTAATCCGCCTGGACCGTCAGCCTAACCCCGCATCGACATACCGTTTGATCATCGCGCTTAGTTCGTCGGCGGCCGACCCCAAGTACCTTACCTCCGCCACCGGATGTTGTGCCCAATAGTCTACTCGAGGCCGTCGAGGCGGCCTACGCCACCTATTGCTCAAATGACGCATCGACGCTTTACCGCCACGGTTTACACTGTTTTTCGGGAACTTCATCAGTCTGGCTACCTGCTTCGAAAACCAATTGGGCTCAGCCGCTCTTTGGGACTGGTCGTATGCAGGATATCGGTAAATTGCAGAACCAAGGATCAGGGCACGTTCGGCGGCTCCAGGTCAGCCGTCTTGGTTTTGTGCTGTTAGTGGCAACCGTTCTATCCCTCATCAACGCGGGGAGTGTCCTTCAACGCACTTCCTCTTTTTCCCGAGCGTCAACCGGGATATTCGCACTGCAAACCGTCACTGAGGTGGCCCTCTTATGGTGCACCATGGCCGCACTAGTATTGCCGGCCGCCTTTAACGTTCGGATTCTAAAAGTCTGGACGCTTATCCTCGTCGGCCTTGGCTTCATATCAAGCTACTATGTCTTGCGGCTTAACGTTGGCATCGACATGTCCGTTATCCGCTCAATCCTCACGACCGATCAGAAAGAGGTTGGCGAGTTTGTCGATCCGCTTAGTCTCTTGCTGCTTGTCGCCGTTGTCGGCACGACCACAGCGGTACTTGCGATAACCCACATTGTCCCCGGAGGCGAGGTGACCGGGAAGGCCGTTTTGGCGCCTCGGCTAATCGGTGGCCTATTCCTTACGAGCGCGCTTTTCTTAGGAGTGGCTTCCAGTCACGAGGCGTTTGGGATCGACACGCGGTTTTTTAAGATCGGTTTGCCCCGCTATTCACCGCTCAACTTGCTGGTTTATGGTGCCAAGTACGGTCGGCACGCCTGGCGCACGCGTCAGGTGATCGTGCAGGACATCTCTTCGCAATTCGCTTTGGCTGAGGCGGCCCCCGGCGGCGAAGTCGTTGTTATTGTTCTTGGCGAAAGCGCACGATCCGCCAATTTCCAGTTGGCTGGTTACAATCGGCCAACCAATCCGCGATTGTCGCGCGAGTCGGATTTGATCTTTTTTAAAGACGTCACCGCGTGCCGTACGCACACTGCCGAGGCAATTCCGTGCCTGCTCACGCGGCTCGGAAGCGCTAACCTGTCTTTCCCCATCACGGAAGTGTCGCTGATCTCGATATTTAAGCGGCTTGGGTTTGAGACCAAATGGTACAGCATGCAGGCCGCCCTCGATTATGACATTTGCCAAGAGGCGGGCATTTGCCGGGTTGCAATTGGGACCAGCGGCAAAGAGGGGTCAAACGGACAGCCTAGCGCGAACATGGACGAGGAGTTGCTGCCGCTACTTAAGAAGAGCCTGGAGGAGCGCAAGCAAGGCCGTTTGTTGGTAGTTCTGCACCTGTTAGGCAGCCATTCCATTTATTCAGAGCGCTACCCCCGCGCCTGGGCACTCTTCCAGCCGGAATGCAAGGGAGCTGCTTACACTTGTCCTCCCCTGGATGTCGTCAACAGCTACGACAACAGCATAAGATATACGGACTCACGTGCTGGGCGAGGCCATCGACATGCTTCGCGCCGAGGATGCGATCCTCTTTTTCACCTCAGACCATGGAGAATCCTTGGGCGAGATGGGAGTCTATGGCCACGGCTGGCCGACGAGCCTTGCTCCCAAGGAGCAGATGAAAGTGCCTCTGGCAATTTGGGCATCGCCCACGTTCATTGCCAAGCGAAAGAGCGAGTGGGCTAGTTTGCGCGCGGCGGCATCAAAGGCAGCCACATCAAAGAGCGTCACGCACGACTTCTTTTTTCATACAGTGCTCGGCTGTAGCGGCGTACGGTCGACACTTTTGCGCTCGGACCTCAACCTTTGCGTGGGTGACATTTTCCGAGGCGCGTCCGAGCTGCCTGTTGAAGCACCTGGACAACCCCGCGCAATTGCGTCCACTGACCACTTGGTTCGAATAGGCTCTGGCGTATCTTCGCGTTGTGGAATGGCCTTCAGCGACTACGTGCGACGGCATGAGGCAACTCTGTCACGACGCGGGTCGGATTGCGAGAAAGAGTCCGTGGCCCCTGGATCCCAGTGCAGTTGGACGAACACGCGACCCCCATCCAGCAGTCTGATCGCAGACATGTCGCTGCTCGGAGATCGCAATCTCTTGTCACATTCAAATTGAGGGTCTGATTTTATCGGATCGCTTCCGGCCTACCCGGGTCCGCAGGTGGTTTGACCGGCATCTTCTGTAGCCGGCGATTGTCTTGCAGGAACCCCATCCTTTTTACTAGGACGAGTTTGGTTGTCTGGCGAGCCGCGCCGGCCGTGAGGTCCGCTTGTGGCACTTAGCGGACATCGCGGTGAACGCCCCTTAGGTCCGCTTCTGACCCAAGTCGGACATTCCATCATCGGCCGCGTGATCGTGTGGGTTTGCGATCCTTTGGCGATAGCTCGCGCCAGGCTCATGGTCGAGCGCGACGCCGGCAGGTGGGGCCGAGTGGGCGCGGCGCAACGCCACATTTTGCAAAGCGCATTTCTCGCCACATTGGTCCGACAGAATCCGACAGAAAGCTACAAACGCTGTTCGCCCATTACAGCGCGACTGCGGCGTGGAATTATTGGATGCCTCAAGCGCTTTGTTAGGCAAATTGGAGCCATCATGAAGGTAGCTGAGATTTTGCTGATCAAAGGTTCGGTCGTGAAAACAGTGCCACCGCACGAAACAGCGCTTCTCGCCTCAGGGCATCTACGTGCCGAGCAGATTGGTGCTTTGGTGGTGAGCACCGACGGCAACTCGATCGATGGCATTATTTCGGAACGCGATCTCGCTTATGGCCTTGCGACTCACCGCGAGAGATTGCCCACGATCCGCATTTCCGAGCTGATGACCAAGGCCGTCATTGTCTGCTCACCTGAGGACAGCGTGACCGACGTGATGAAGCTAATGACCCAGCACCGCACTCGCCATGTGCCCGTCAAGGACCACGACCAACTCGTCGGGATTATCAGTATCGGCGATGTTCTCAAGCACCGTCTTGGAGAGCTGCAAGGGGAAGCAGACATCCTTCGGGACTATGCCATTGCTGCCCGACGATAGAGGTCTAAGCCAGCACGCGCGATGCGGTAGTAGGCTCTTCCACTGTTATGCCCGCGTTGAAGGAGAAATTAGTCACGCGAGAGCACATATTATTGCCCTTAGGCACTTCCATCGCCAACGTCTGCTTTTGGTCCTGTTGGTCTGCTAAGATATGAGCAGAGGGCTTATAGATGACCATTGCCGCCAACCTCCGCGCCAAAGGTACCAAGAAAGACGCATCCGTCGTTATCGGCGGCACGGACTACGACCTGCCCGTGCGCAGGGGCACGTTAGGTCCGAACGTGGTCGACGTCAGTACCCTTTATCACGACACAGGCCTCTTCACCTACGACCCGGGCTTCACCTCCACGGCAAGCTGCGAGTCGAAGATCACGTTCATCGACTTCGAGAAGGGGATCGTACTCTATCGCGGGTATCCAATCGAACAACTCGCCGAGAACAGCACCTTTCTTGAGACCTGTTACCTCTTGCTCTACGGCGAGCTACCGACCGCTCAACAATACGAGACATTTGAAAACAGCATCGTTAAGCACTCGATGGCGCATGAGCAGATGATCCGGTTCTATTCAGGATTCCGCCGCGACGCGCATCCTATGGCGGTTATGGTCGGGGTGGTGGGCGCCCTCTCGGCCTTCTATCACGACTCGATCGATATCAAAGATCCGGCGCAGCGCGAGAGGGCGAGTATTCGCCTCATCGCAAAAATGCCGACGCTTGCAGCGATGGCTTACAAATATTCCATCGGCCAACCATTCATGTATCCGAGGAACGAGCTGAGATACGCGGCGAATTTTCTGCACATGTGCTTTGCCGTGCCCGGCAGCGAATACGAGGTTGACCCCGCTTTCGCCAGAGCCATGAGGCAGTTCTTTATCCTTCATGCTGATCACGAGCAGAGTGCATCGACTGCCACCGTCCGCCTTGCCGGATCGTCGGGAGCGAACCCGTATGCTTGCATCTCAGCCGGCATCGCCTGTCTGTGGGGACCTGTGCACGGTGGTGCCAATGAAGCGGTGCTGCTGATGTTGAAGGAGGTCGGCTCGGTCGATCGCCTCCCAGAGTACATCAACCGCTCCAAGGACAAGGATGATCCATTCCGGCTGGTGGGTTTTGGCTATCGTGTTTACAAGGACCATGACCCAAGAGCGAAGATTATGCAGAAGGTCTGCCACGAGGTGCTGGAAAGTGTGGGTCATCATCCCGACGACGCGCTGTTTCAGGTGGCGCTTGAGCTCGAGCACATCGCGCTCGCCGATGACTACTTTCTCGAGAAGAACCTCTCTCCCAACATTGATTTCTATTCGGCCATCACATTGAGGGCGCTCGGCTTCCCAACCGAGATGATCACCGTGCTGTACGCAATCGCTCGCACTGCGGGTTGGATTGCGCACTGGAAGGAGATGATCGATGAAACCTCCCAGCGCATCGGTAGACCTCGCCAACTCTACACCGGGCTCACAGAGCGCACCTACGTGCCGATTGAAGCGCGATCCTAGTGGCTGTTCGAAAGTTTGCTAATGGCACTTAGCGGACTAAGGATGGCGCGTCGCGACGTCAGCTTTTGACCCATAGCAGACATTCCAACGTCGCGCGCGACAGCGCACCAAAGCAGTCTCAGCGGGCCAGACTTGCCGCGGCTAGCGCCTTCTTTGCATCGATGCGGATTTCTTCCAATTCAGCGAGTGCATCGTCCATAAACTCATCGACTTCCGCTTCGGTCATCAGATGCACCGAGATTGCAAGATCCGGAGCCCGACTGAGAGCGCTCGACTTCACATAGATCTGCACGTAAGCAGCGGCAGTTTCGTGTTCGCCGCCACATTGATGGAAACCGAACCTTCCCTTCGTCATTCCTGCCACGCTCCTTTCCGTTAGCTCTCGTGCGAGTGGCTTCATGAAGAACGTGTTGTCGCGAGGAGAGGCCCCGGCTTGATAACGGCAACGCCCTTAGCCGGCTCATCGATAGGGTGCGTCGAGCGAGATATTCTTTGCGATCTCTCTCTCCCAGCGGTCCCCGTTCGCGAGCAGACGTTCCTTGTCGTAGTAGAGCTCCTCGGGTGTCTCGGTCGCGAACTCGAAGTTTGGTCCCAGGACGATGGAGTCGACGGGGCAGGACTCCTGGCAGAAGCCGCAGTAGATGCATTTCATCATGTCGATGTCGAAGCGGGTGGTCCGCCGCGTGCCGTCGTTGCGCCGTGGCCCCGCCTCGATTGTGATGGCCTGCGCCGGGCAGATCGCCTCGCACAGCTTGCAGGCGATGCAACGCTCCTCTCCGTTGGGATAGCGCCGCAGCGCAAGCTCCCCGCGAAAGCGGGGCGAGAGCGACCCCTTCTCGAACGGATAATTCAGCGTCACCTTCGGCTTGAAGAAGTAGCGCATCGCCAGGAAGAACGCCGACACGAACTCCGTCAAAAAGATCGACCGGGCCAGTTGATCAAGCCTCCATGATCTCGCCCTGTCCGTCTTCACCAGTTTGGCCACACGCTCGAACATCTTGCGTTCGCCGGGTCTACGACCTGTCTACCTCCCTCAGCTCGTACTCGACCCCCTGATGATCACCTCGCAGTTGACTATGCCTACAACGCACGCAACCACATAGGCGCCGTCCAGCTCTCAATCACCTGTGCCAGGGTTTGGCGATAACAGGTTGACCTTGTCAGGCTTGCCTTCCCAGTCCTTGGCATCTGGCGGTGGTTCACGTTTTACGGTGATGTTCGGCCAGATCTGAGCATATTGGGTGTTGATCTCGAGCCACTTTTCGAGGCCGGGCTCGGTGTCCGGCTTGATTGCGTCGACGGGGCACTCGGGTTCGCAAACACCACAATCGATGCATTCGTCCGGGTGGATGACGAGCATGTTCTCGCCTTCGTAGAAGCAGTCGACCGGACATACCTCGACACAGTCCATGTACTTACATTTGATACAGCTCTCGTTGACGATGTACGTCACTTGAGCCTCCTAGAAGGCCGGCCGTTGACCTTCGAGCTTTCGAATTGTGGACTCATTGACGATCAATCGCCTCCGGTATGAGGGCGGGGTGGATGACGTGTGTCACCGCGTCGATTCGACCGCCGCACATACATGATCGTGGCTCCGGGCTGGTCAGTCTTGGCCTTTAAGGCCGCAATGAGCGCGTCTTCGGCGTCAACGACAATTCGGTCGGCTTTTCCGTTCACTCTCAGTCCGACAGTGAATTGCCACGACATTTTTGACCTTCCTCAAGGCTACGTTACGAACGAGCGCTCACTGGCATCAACCGACACCTTGAGTGCGAGCTCGATCTCTTTGTGCCGGGGTGTGGTCGCGTCGCGCCGGCCCCAGCGCGCACCCCTATATGCACAAAAATAGAGAGTGGGGCGGACGCGGGCTCAACGGGCATCACATGCTACATGGTCCGCCCCACGCGCGCTTCATGTATTGGCATTAGTCAACAATGGCGCGCGTCACTCAGAGATGGCAATTCAGTCACCCCAGCACAAGTGACCTCGATCACGGTCAAGGACGAATCTATGAACCTGACTGACTTGGCCGACGGAAAGATGGTGTGCAACCAGGTCGGTTCAAATTCTACGTCGCTGCACATGTCGGCTGTTGCACGCCCTGACTGAGTCTGGGCTTAGGATGACCCACTCAACCACGCGCCGGCCTATCCATACACTTATTACCCGCCCGCACGCGGCTACTACGCGCCTGTGCCGAATGGCGGCTATCCCTTAGCCGATGGCGATTACGCAGATTATCCCCCCGCGGAAGACGACTATCCGGGTCCCGAGGGCGACTACGCGGATGGTCCGCCTCAGGGCGGTTACTGATCGAGCCCGCGACCCGAATCTGGGGCTAGTTCCGTTTCTGGCACAGAGCGGACCTTCGGCGAGCCCGCGCCTATGTCCGCTTTTGACCCATAGCGGACATCGATTGGGGCCCTAGGACGAGCGCCCGGACAAAGTAACGGGGGTACACAGGAAGCACGCTCCGTTCCCAACTTTCGCTGATTAAAAGCGCTGAAGAGGAGCCTCTGGAGCCAATTTTCGACACTTCGCCGGGAACCTATGAAGGTCCGGGGCCATCTAATGGTTAGCTGTCGGACCTGTGGATGGTCAGCTTAGGAGTAAAGCGATGGGTAAGAATCGCGGTGTCGTCTATGTGAAGCCGGGCGTGGTCGAGGTTCGGGACATTGCCGATCCAAAATTTGAAGATCCCCATGGTCGGAAAATCAACCACGCGGTGATCCTTAAGATCGTCTCGACCAACATCTGCGGATCAGACCAACATATGGTTCGGGGTCGCACAGCGGCTCCGGCTGGGCTCGTCCTCGGCCACGAGATAACCGGCGAAGTGATCGAGAAGGGTGATGACGTAGAATTTCTCGACGTGGGCGACATCGTCTCGGTGCCATTCAACGTAGCTTGTGGCCGGTGCCGTACATGCCGGGCCGGCGATACCGGCGTATGTCTCACCGTAAATCCCGGCCTCCCTGGGGGGGCTTATGGCTATGTCGACATGGGCGGATGGATTGGCGGTCAAGCACGCTACGTGATGACACCCTACGCCGATTTCAACCTGATGAAATTCCCTGACCGCGATCAGGCGCTCTGGAGGATTCGGGATTTGACCATGCTAACGGACATCCTGCCGACAGGCTTTCACGCTGCTGTTAGAGCGGAAGTTGGAGTCGGCTCGACGGTCTACATCGCAGGCTGCGGGCCGGTTGGTTTGGCGGCAGCTGCATCCGCGCGCATTCTCGGTGCGGCAGTGGTGATGATTGGCGATATGAATAAGGATCGCTTGGCACACGCCAAGAAGGTTGGTTTCGAACCGATCGATCTCAACGCCCACGATAGTTTGGGCGAACTCGTCGCAGCCGTAATTGGCGAGCCAGTCGTCGACAGCTTCATCGACGCAGTTGGCTTCGAGGCGAAAGGCCACGGTGGTGCGGAACAGCCGGCGGTCGTGCTTAACCAGGCCATGGAGGTCACACGCTATGCAGGCTCGATTGGTATTCCGGGCCTCTATGTAACCAAAGATCCCGGCTCGCACGACAAACAAGCCGCCAAAGGCGCGTTGTCTCTCAATTTCGGCCTTGGCTGGTCGAAATCACATTCCTTCTTCACCGGCCAGACGCCGGTCTTGCGCTATAACCGCCAGCTCATGCAGGCAATTTTGTACGATCGCCTCCCCATTGCGGACATCGTGAATGCTCAGGTGATCACGCTCGAGAATGCGCCTAAGGGCTATGCCGATTTTGACAAGGGAGCTGCTGTGAAATTCATACTCGACCCGCACGGCACCGTAGCGAAGGCGGCGTAAGACTAGGCTCTACAAGGCAGGAGTTCCTTGCTGGCGAGTTCGTAAGCTTCTTAACTGCGTCCCAAAATCACGTGCCTCAGTTCGACAGCATCATTGTGCACCTCGTCACGGGCTGAGTAGACTAGGGTTATTGGACCTTCCCGCGCGAGCGATCGCAATTGATCCAAAAGCTCGGGGTGTTGGTGCACCTCTTTGGCATAGCGGCGGCGGAATTCGTCCCAACGGCTGGGATCATGGCCAAACCACTTGCGGAGTTCGGCGCTCGGCGAAATGTCTTTCATCCATTGATCGATAGCGGCGCGTTGCTTCGAGAGGCCGCGTGGCCACAGCCTGTCCACTAAGATCCGGATGCCGTCATCCGCAGCCGACGGCTCATAGGCGCGCTTCAGCTTGACGTTTTCGGCCGAAACTTTCCCTTTCATAGAGCTCTCCTACTTGGAAACAGCGGCGCTCCAAAAATGCGATGGCACCGGGAACCTTATCGCGAAGGGTTCCATCTAATCGATGACCCCAAAATGCGGGCCGCTATTCAAGGAGATCGATCGATGCCCAAACAACTGACGCTGATCGTGATGGTTCTTGCCTTACTGAGCCCCGGCCTTCTTTGGGCCGAGGCGCCACCTAAGCCAACCGATCCACAAATCGCTCATATCGCCTATACCGCAGGACTGATTGACGTTGAAGCAGGGAAGCAGGCTCTAGAAAAATCGAAGGACACGGATGTCCGCGCCTTTGCACAGCAGATGATTGGCGACCATACCGCGGTCAACGACCAAGCTCTGGCCCTGGTGAAGAAGCTCAACGTTACGCCCGAGGACAACGCGACCAGCCAGAGCTTGACCAAGCAAGCGAACGCCACGCGCGAGATGTTGGCCGGCCTGACGGGTGCCGCGTTCGACAAGGCTTACGTCGATAACGAGGTCGCATACCATAAGACGGTGAACGGTGCCCTCAGCGACACTCTGATCCCAGATGCTCAAAACGCCGAGCTAAAATCCCTCTTGCAGAGTGGCCTTAAACTGTTCCAGTCGCATTTGGATCACGCCGAGCATCTCGCTGCACAACTGCAATCAGCGAAATCGTGATCGATAGAGGCGTATCGAACGAAAGCAAGTCGATTTAGATGATGAAGCCAAAAAAGAGCGATCACACGCCGCTGTCTGACCTCGAGCTTGCCAGCCGTATCGCAGCACGAGACATAGCTGCCGTGCGGCTGGTGACCGCGCGAAACAACCAGAGACTTTACCGTACCGCTTGGAGCATTCTTAAGGACAGGTCGGAAGCCGAGGAGGCAGTTCAAGACGGTTATATGAAGGGGTTCAACGCCATCAAGACTTTTGCCGGGAAATCGTCGCTGTCGACGTGGCTAACCCGAATTGTCGTCAATGAGTCGCTCGATCGAAGACGGCGCGCACAAAAGCGCTCGCGCATGCTTAATCAAGAATTGGTTCTCGTCTTGGAGGAATATCGGGAAAAGCTCATGGCCGGCTCACATTCGCCTTCTCCGGAAAAAGCCTTGATGCGACGTCAAATTTCCAAACTGCTGGAGATGGCCATCGCGCAGCTTCCTGACACATTTAGACCTGTGTTTGTGCTGCGCGAGATTGAGGGTCTGAGCGTGGAGGAGACGGCTGAAGCTTTGCAAATCCCGGCTCAGACGGTAAAGACCCGGCTTCTGCGAGCCCGCAGACGCTTGCAGAATGAGCTGGATCCGGAACTATGCGGCGCATTGTCGGAGACGTTCGTTTTCGCCGGAGCGGATTGCGAGACCCTCACCGATAGAGTGGTCGCCCTATTTTTGAGTGAGACTGCTCCAGACACTAAGTGAAGCGCGACTTGGTGAGGAGCTGACAATGGCCCAAGATAAACCGAATTCGTCCGGCCCAGACCTCTCCCGCGGCGTGTCCTTCGGAGACCTGCCTGATCAAGGAACGCTCATCGGTCATGTTGGCGACCAAGAGGTTCTCTTGGTGCGGACGGGTGAGGAGGTCTTCGCCGTCTCTCCACATTGCACGCATTATCACGGGCCCCTCGCCGAGGGCCTGGTCATCGGTAGCACCGTCCGCTGTCCGTGGCATCACGCCTGTTTTGACTTGCGTACGGGTGAGGCTCTCCAAGCTCCAGCCATCGACCCAATTGCATGCTGGGACGTCGAGCAGAGCGATGGGTTGATCTCGGTGCGCCGCAAGCGGCAAGGCGCAAAATCGAAGCGCCAAGACAATGCCCAAAGGGAACCTGAAAGAATCGTCATCATCGGTGGGGGCGCTGCGGGTTTCGCGGCAGCCGAAATGCTGCGCCGACAAGGATACCAAGGAAGCTTGGTAATGCTTAGCAGCGACACGTCCTTACCTTACGATCGTCCGAACCTCTCCAAGGACTACCTCGCGGGCACCGCTCCCTTTGAATACGTTCCGTTGAAAGACGAGCGCTTCTACACGACAAAGAGTATCGAGACGCGCCTTGGCCAAGCGGTTCGGGAACTCGATATGCAGGCCGGCCAAGTAGTCCTGGCTAGTGAAGCGATTCCGTACGATCGGCTGCTACTTGCTACGGGAGCGGAGCCTGTCCGCCTCACCATTCCGGGCGCAGACCAGCCGCATGTCCATACGCTGCGCTCGTTGGCCGACTGCCAATCGATCATCGAGGGCGCCAAGTCGGCACGACGGGCTCTTGTCATTGGGGCAAGCTTTATTGGGCTCGAGGTCGCGGCGGCCTTACGCAAACGCGAGTTGGAAGTTCACGTGGTGGCGCCGGACAAGCGGCCGATGGAACGCATCCTGGGCGCCGAAATGGGTAGTTTCATTCGCTCACTCCACGAGCAGCACGGTGTCGTATTCCACCTTGAGAACAAGGCGATTGCTATCGACGGCAGGACAGTCCGCTTGGAGTTGGGCGACACGATCGAGACCGATATCGTGGTCGCAGGCATCGGGGTTCGTCCACGGCTGGAACTTGCCAAGCAGGCCGGGCTAAGCCTCGATCGCGGTGTGGTCGTCGATCAATATCTTGAGACGAGCGTCCCCGGTGTGTACGCCGCGGGAGACATCGCCCGATGGCCTGACGCTCACTCCGGTGAGAATATACGCGTCGAACACTGGGTCGTAGCGGAGCGGCAGGGCCAGACGGCCGCGCTTAATATGCTTGGCCTGCGCAGACCGTGCGCCGACGTGCCGTTTTTCTGGAGCCAGCACTACGACGTACCGATCAACTATGTCGGTCACGCTGAGTCCTGGGACGAGATTACAATTGACGGCGACATCAGGGGCAAGGATTGCCTCGTCCGTTACAAGCGGAAGGGACGCGTAATGGCCGTCGCCTCGATTTTTCGTGACCTTGAGAGCCTCAAAGCAGAAGTCATGTTGGAGCGTGCACTCGCGTAACAGGACGGCAAGTTGCTGACGCGAACCGTGATGTTCCCTGTTGGCACTAAGCCGACATCGCGATGAACGTCGCTTAGGTCGGCTTCTTACCCAAAGCGGAAGTGACAGAGCGTTGCCAGACCCCGGGCGCAAGCGCGGTCAGCTTCGATCAGCGGAGGCTCGCGTTTGGGAGACCAGGAGCACAACGTAGAACAGCCAGCTTCCCAGGGCTGACACAGCTGCCGCTACGTATGTCCAAGCCGCAGCTCCGAGCACACTCTGGACACCAGCTATTTGCTCATCCCCGCGGATGGACTGGAGATTGCACCACGCAAGGGCCCGGGCTCACCGAGGCCAAATTTCCACGTGTTCCTTGGCTTCTCCCTTGCGGCGGGCTGCTGTTTTCAGTCGCATACCCAATATGTAATGCGTCGTTCCGTTTGGTCACGGGCTCGAACCTCAGTGCGACACGATTTCCGGCCGTGCCATTCGTGTTTATGATCGCTGCATTCGATATGGAGGGAAGGCAACATGACCTTAGGCGTCGGCAATCTCATAGCGGTGATATGCATCGTTATCAGCATCATCTTCGCGATCGTTACGAACCAAGCAACTAATGCGCTCTGGTGGGCGCTGTTGGCGATCTTTGCCGTGCTGTGGTGGGGAGCACGCGCGCCGTGGGGAGCCAGCTAATACACAGGCCTTAAGGAATTGGTTGATTCAGCCGAAAGAAACCCTATCTCTTCTTGGCTAAGGCTGTGTCTGGCAGCCTTGCCAAGGCCTTCCCGCATGACTTTCGACCTGTTTCACCCCGCGGTCGGCGCGTGGTTCAATCGAAGCTTCGCCGGGCCTACGCCTGCGCAGGCTGACGCTTGGCCGGCCATCAAGACGGCAGCCGCTCAATCGCGCCTGGGGCTTGCGCTGCGCGTCAGCCCAACGGTGGGTGACTTCCCCTAAGAGTGCGTAACCGAGTAATCCCCATGCCCGCGTCCCTTTGGTCAGGCAACCTTCGTCTGAGCCTCGTCATCATTCCGGTGAAGATGCACTCCGCCGTCTCGACGGAGGACGCAATCTCATTCCGCATGATCCACGAACCCACTGGTAAACCGATCAAGTACGTAAAGGGCGTGATCGACGGTGATGAGTTCACCGAGGTGCCGGAGGAGGAGATCATCAAGGGTTACGAGCATACCAAGGGCCACCACGTTTTGATCCATCCCAAGGAGTTGGATGACCTTAAGCTTGAGGCAAAGCACACCATCGACATGGTCCGCTTCGTTGATGAGGCAGAAATAGACATCCGCTATTGGGAGAAGCCCTACTACCTCACCCCAGATGGCGACGAGGCTGACGAGGGCTACAGCGTGATCCGCGAGGCGCTCAAGCAGACGCGCAAGATTGCTATCGGCCAGCTAATCATGGGCGGTCGCGGGTACCTCGTCGGCGTCAAGGCACACGGCAAGGGGCTGTTGCTTTCGATACTTCGCTATGCCAACGAGCTACGCGACCCCAAGCCTTACTTTGAAGGCATCAATGCGGAGCCCCCCCGGATGCGGTCAAACTCGCCATGCAGCTGATTGAAGGCCAGTCGGGCAAGTTCGAGCCAAAGACAATGCCGAACCAGTTTGTCAAGGCTATGCGAGAATATGTAGCCGCGAAGGCAGAAAACCGCGCGCCAGAGGTAACGATTGCACCTGAGGGTAAGCCCACGGCACCCGTCATCAATATCATGGCGGCGCTAAAGGAGAGCATGCAGGCGAAGGGGCGCGTGAAGGTTCGGGACGCGGTGAGAAAGCGGAGTGGTAAGGCGGCACCAAAGGTGGAAGGGCCACGCGCCACTGCACAGAAATCTCGACCAGGTCGAACCGCGCATTGACCTGACTGTAGTCGGGGTCAAGTGCGACAGCGTCACCATCGGGACGTCTACTGCTCCCCCGTACCCGGTTTTTTTGCCTTCGAGACCTGTCGTATTCCGCCAAGACCGCCATTGCCTCTCGAAGATCGCGTTCGCCACGAAAGCCGCCCTCCACGCTGATTAGAGTAGCATTCAAGTGAGCGGCCACCACGTTCCAGAGCGGGCTGTCATCAACATCCGACTTTTTGTTTAGCCGCGCTCTTAGCGAAGCCACCACACGCTCCATTTCTGGTGCCAGTTTTTTCATGGCCGTTTCCTAGGCAGGGAAGCAAGAAGCCCCGCGCGGGGTGCGACGAGGCTGCCTATCTTTTCGGACCTTCCGTTTTCGTTGCGGGTGCCACGGCGGTCCCATACCGACTAAACCGTCTTTATCGCTGTGAGTTCCACATCTCAGCTTCGCACCCTACCGCGCGCTTTCAGTTCTGGAACGAAGCGATCTTCTCTACGTTGTTGGATAACGGAGCGGGCTCTACTGAGAGGGAATACCATGATCACGATAGTCGGCGTTCCGGTAAAGACGCGCGTACCTTTGACCGCGTGGGTGATCGCAGGGATGTTGATGCTCGTCTCCTTAGCATCGGCGCTGACGCACACTGCACCTGGCATGTTGGTGGCAGATCAGCGGGCAGTGGTAAGCAATCACCAGGCGAGCATGAACTAGGCGACGGCAGCTCCGGCGCTCGCTACGTCCGCCGATGCCGGATTGACGCTTGGCGATGTTGCTGGTGACGCGCGCGGATCCGGCAGCGGGTCCTCAACGGCGTGCTTCGTTCAGTCAGCAGACAGGGAACGATTGGCCCATAATCTCGTTTGTATGGCGCTACCGCACCACAGATTGCGGAGCTTAGAAGGGGGAAAAAATGGCCGTTCCACAAAGATCGGGAAATTTTTGGTTCCAGCCAGCAACGAAGCGCCAGGCAGACGTGTTGGCGCTAAAGCTGTTATGCCTGGGTTCGTTCATGCTGCTTGGCCTGATCATTGCTCGGGTTCTCTAGTGTCCAAATCGACCAACATTCAGACTGAGCAGCGTCGGCAGCTTGGCGAGTTTGCTCGGCTATGAGTGGAATGACTGATGCCTTTGGCGACTGGACCTCGAAGCCTGGACGCACCACTGTGCCAGAGCCTAGTTGGTGGAACATGGCAATACCGATCATCATCGTAGTGGCAGGAGTGACCTTTGGGTTCCTCGGCGTGATGTAGAAAAGCGTCTTTGGCTTTGATCAGCCCAGGCAGCTTCGCGATGTTGAGCGACACGCGCCGCCATTCTAAAACAGGCGGGAGCCTTGGGGGTCGATCCAGTCGAGCGCGAGCGCGAACCCCGCGAACAGCGCGCGATGACGCGAGCGGCGGAAGCAAATCCTACGGGCCGCGCGGCAACTCATGCGGCGACCCCAAGTTCGCATTTGGGACAAAGCTGTCGTTCGCATTGCCGCGCTTATCTTCGTGCGTGCCGCTTGCTGTTCGGCGAAGCCACCTCGGGTGCCGGGCAGTAAAGCGCATCAAACGAACCGGGCTCTGCAATACAGCGGCCGTGATGCATTACCGGCGGATTGTAAATGCCCGTAGCAGCCAACCACGGCACGGACATGATCACTAAGATGGTTCCCATTCGACCCCCCATTGGCGTGGATTACGCCTCAGCCACCCTACCACTCAGGCACCAGGCTTTTGGCAGTCCCCTGACTATCCTCCACTGAAAACGCCGCGCGACCAGTGGGCAACCTTGGCAATGTTGCTCGCAGCACGCCTTAGCTTCGTCCTCATTCTCTAGCGGTGTCGGCATTGGCGTTTGGCGAGAGCGGCCCGGCGGCCAACCCGTTCATGATGGACACCGGGCCTAACCAGCCAAGTTCATGCACAGGAGCATTCGCAAGCTGGCTGACTGCATAACGGTCCCAATTTCTACGTGTTCCAGTCATCGGCATTCAGGGGAACCCTAAACCTCGCGCCTGGTTTTTAAGTTCAGACGGGGACATGGAGGCTTCTCATGGCCTATAGACCCGTAGACAACCGCGAAGGCGATCGCGACTTCAATAATTCAATGCTCATAGGCGCGGTGCTTGCAGCCGTCCTTGTGCTTCTTTTGATATTTGGTGCGAGCATGTTCAATCGCGAAAAGAGCGTGGAGGTGAATAAGGCGCAGCCGAACGTTGAGACGCCTACAACGGGCGAAACCAAAAAGCCACAAAAGCTCAAGAACACCCCATCGCGTTCCTCGTAACCGCTGTGCTCTTGATTACCGGCCTGCGTGAACCTTGGATCTGGTCGAGATAGACAATCGTGGCGAGCATCTGACCGGATGCATCACTTGCAATCTCTGGCCAAGCTTCTAGGCATTATCGGACCGGGCGAGACGGTGTAAGCCGAGGCGGTAGCCTCCAGCCTGTTACCCGCTACGTTACCCAATAGCCCTGGCCCAGTGAAACCGGGCCTTCCGCCATGCCAGGGCAGCACGGTGCCGGGCGGGAAGATGTAGGTCTGGGCAATCACCTCTTTGCTGTCGTCGCCGGCAAGCGGCTCGACGAAAAGCTGCTGCGAGGTGACGGTGCCTTGGCTCTCGGGCTCGCGCGCGAGCACGAGGCCAGCGCCGGTGACGCCAACGAGAAGCACGCCGGCAACGATCCAATTCCGCAGTCCCATGGCTTCACTCCATCCAGGCCGATTCCCGTCGCTCGTTTGGGCCTATAGTCCCGCCGACGGGCAAGCAATTCGCTTCGTCACTTCTTTCAGAACGATCTTATCGGAAACCGGTTCGCACTTTCCGGATCGTGATTCCAAGGGAGGGCAGCATGAACGTCAATTACGGTATGGAAGGCGCAAAATACGGCATCAGCTTCGGCACCGCGCTTGCCATCGCCATCTCCTACACCAACAACCACTCGATCCTGTGGGCCATCATCCACGGCTTCTTCAGTTGGCTGTATGTGATCTATTTCGCCCTGCTCAAATAGGCGGAAAACGGCCGTCCGGCTGGGTCCCCGCACGCCCCTTTGTCGGCGCCTCGGTTTGAGGCTAAAGTCGCCGCTAGGGAAAAGGGTTGCGTCCGCGGGGGTCGGTCATGTCCACAGTCACACGGCGTCCGTCGCGCGCGGCCCTGCTCGGCGCGCTTTCCGGCATGTTTGTGCTGGCGCCCTTGAGCGCCGCGCCGCAAGCCGGCCAATATGAGCAGCCGCCCAGCTTCACCGCGAGCCAGGTGCTGCCGCCGAACCTGCTGAAGAGCCCGTATTACACCGTCGACAACCGCGTGGGGCTCGACAACTACCAATATGTGTTCACGGTGAACACGCGGTGGGGCACGTTCCACATCAAGGGGACGACGCTGTTGCGGGTGCGGGTCAGGGAGATGGAGGCGACGGCGAAGCTCGCGCAGATCGACACCGCCGGGACCGTGGTGGACGCGGCGGGGCGCACGGCGCTGAAGCCGCTCGGGACCGCCAAGGGGCTCATCACTGCGCCGGGCAAGACCATCTCCGACACCTTCAAGGGCGTCGGCAATCTGTTTGGCAGCGTAAACGCCGCGATGGAGGCGACCGACCCCCGCAAAGAAGGCATCATCGCTTCCGTGTCGGGCGGCGCCGAGGCGCGCCGCAAGATCGCCTTCGATCTCGGCGTCGATCCTTATACGAGCTTCCAGCCACTCGACGACGAGTTGACGCGGCTCGCCACGGCCAACGCCATCGGCGGAACCAGCGTCAATGTGGGCCTTGGTTTCGTTACCGGCGGCGTCGGCATCGCCATCAGCGTCACCAGCACCAGTCAGAAGTTGCGCGAGGCTTTGCGCGACAAGACGGCGGCTCAGCTCGAGCAGACGGGGCGCGAGTTCCTCACGGCCATGGGCGTGGCGAAGAGCGTGCAGGATGCGTTCTACGCCAACGCTTACCTGACGCCGACCGACAAGGCGGTGATCGTCGTGGTGCTGAAGACGCTCGGCAATGTGGGCGGGCGGGAAATCTATGTGGAGACCGCGGCGCAGGCGAACTCCGTCGAGATGGCCTTCTACTATCGCCGCCAGTCGGAGCTCATCGCCAAGTACAACGAGAAGGTGACGCCCGTGCGCGGCTTCGTTCGGGCGGGCCGGGCGCCCATGATCGACACCGGGCGCGGCACGGTGAGCCTGCTGCCGGTCGATTACCTTTATTGGAGCGCGCCGCTGGAGGGTCTTGCCGGCGGCGGCCGCGGCGAGATGTGGATCACCGGGCGGGCAAGCCCGCTAGCGACGTCGCAGCTCGCGGCGCTCGGCTGGACGCTGGTGCCCAAGGCCGGCGGCCGATTGGGCGAGTAAGCTAAGCCTATCTCTCGATGCCGATGCCGGGGCCGTTGGTGTGATAGCCCGGGCCGAATCGCGACTCGTAATGCGGGCCGATATAACCCCAGTGCGGCCCGGTGAGGCGGTCGCGGATGATCATGCGACGCGGACCGGCGGGGGTTCTGAAATCGCCGTAGGTCTCCGCGCCCTTGTTCACATACACATAGGGCTTATGCCGCTTGGCGGCTGCCCCCGGCGATGCCGCAAGCACGGCGCCCGCGGTCAAGGCCAGCGCGATCATGCCAATTCTAGTGAAAATGCCGAGCGTGCTCATGTTCCTTCTCCCTAAGCGCGCCGTTTCCCGCCGTCCTCTCCTTAGGCCTTTGCTGCTCATCGAGGACGCGGCGTCGCGCGAACCGTTGCTTCGCTTTCCGCTCGCGCCATGAAGCGCGGAGTCTGTTAACAAACAACCAAAGGTAGAACGCGGTAATGGCGGTAAGGGCAGCGCCTGCACCAACGATCAACATCGAAGCGCCCTCTCTATTCTCGTCACTCTACCTGTTTCGTTCGGACGGCGCAGTCTGGGCTTAGTGCCGCACCGGCCGATGCTGTTGAAAAGAGCAACTTTTCGGGCACCCCCCGGTTCCCGGTGCGGCGTTTGCCACATTCTGCCCCGGTTGAAGAGGCTTTGGAACCACGTCGTGGATTATAAGGCGATGCCCGGATGCGGGGATAAGACGTTGCCCTGAGCAGGCGCTTGACGCGCCGTCTCGCGGAGCGAGGCTTCGCGGTCTAGAACCCGAACAGAGCGCGGGTGAAGTCGATGTCGCGGCCGGGCTTGAAGCGCCGCTTGTTGGTCGGCGCCCCCGCCCAGGGCTGATCGTCCTGATTGTCGGCCATCACCTCGTCGGACCAGGTATCCGGGATATACTTGCCGCTCAGCGCCGCGGTCATCCTGGCGTCGTGGCCGTAGATATCATTGAAGGTCGAGATCGAGCCGTCGTCGTTCACCCGCAGCGTGAAATAGGTGATGTAGACGGGGATGTGCTGGTCGAGCGCGAGGTGGTTGTCGTCGCCGGCATCGAAGGTCGACTCGACGCGGGCCGGGCTCCAGCCCTTGTCATGCGCAAGCAGGATCTCGGCGAGCTTCTCCGGATATTGCACCCGCATGCAGCCATGGCTCTCGGCGCGCACGGGATTGTTGAACAGGAACTTCTGCGTCGTGTCGTGCATGTAGACGTCATGCGAGTTGGGGAACACGAATTTCACGCGGCCGAGCACGTTGGTGGGTCCCGGCGGCTGCACCAGATCGAAATTGCGGATGTCGTTGCGGGTCCAGTCGATCGTATCGGGATCGACGTCGCGGTTGCCATATTTGATGCGCAGGCCGTGACGCTGCAGCACCGAGGTGTCGACGCCGCCGCCGAAGAAGCCGCCGCCTTGGCCCATATACGGCGCGATCTCTTCGTTCTTGATGGAATTGGGCACGTTCCAATAGGGATTGAACACGATCTCCTCCATCTCGTCGGAGAAGATCGGCGTCTGCTTGTCCGGCTTGCCGACCACGACGCGCGTGGTGTGGATCGGGTTGCCTTCCTCGACGACGCGCAGCACGAACTCGGGAATGTTGACCGTCACATAGAACGCGCCGAGATCGTGCGGCAGCCAGCGCCAGCGCTCCATATTGACCAGGATCTGCTTGATGCGCGCGGAGCTTGCCACCGGCTCTTGCGGCTGGCCGCCATTGAGCAGGCGCCGGGTGCCGGAGCCGACCAAGCCGTCGGGCAACGAGCCGTTGGAGCGCTGGAACTGCTTCACCGCTTCGAGCACCGCCTCGTCGAACCGGTTCGGGTTCGAGCCGGCGGGCACGTCGAGCCGCTGCCTGAGCAGAGCGACCTGCTCGTTGTCGACGCCGAATTTCAGCACGGGCCCGGGCGGGATGGTCACCACGCCGGGCTTCGGCTCCTCGGCCTTGCCGCCTCTGAGCTCGAGCAGCTTCTGCCGGAGAGCCTCGAATTGCGGCTGATCCGGCTGGAAGCTCTTGAGATAGGCGCCGGGGTCGGAGCGGATGGCGATCAACTCCAGCACTTCCGACGGATTGGGCAGCGCGAGGCTCGGATCGAGATTCTTGCTGACACGCTGGGGATCGATGCGGCCGCCGCGCGCGTCGTTGACATAATCGAGCACGGCATAGCTCACCTTCACCTCGGCATCGGCGAGCCAATCCTTGGCCTTGGGATCGGTGGCGTTGAAGCCGGCGGAATCGGGCAGCTTGTAGTCGGCGGCGGTGAGGCCGTAATCGTCGGCCTTGCCGATCTCGGCGATGACGGACTTGGCGCGATCGGTCAGGCCGTTGTCGTCGACCCACAGCAGCGGCTGGTCGGGAACCAGATAATATTCGATCAGCGCGTCCTTCTGCGCCTTGCGCATGCTGGAATCGCCGGCTTTGTCGGCGAGCTGAGCTTGCACGCCGATGCGCACGGCCTCTTTCTGGTCGATGAGATTGGTCGGCCCGTCAGGCTCGGCGGCGAATGCCGGCAGGCAGGCCGAAGCCGCGAGCAGCAGCCCTAGTGCGATTGACCTCATCATCAGCTCCCTCGAGCCAGGCGAAATGCCGCGCCCGGCGATAAATCCCCGTGCCTTTCCCTAACGTGCCCCATTACGTCTTGTTCGGCTAGCATGAAAAGCCGCTCAAATTTGGGCTGATTGCGGCGCGGCCACAGGAAAAATCCCGGGAATCTCCGGTTGCGGCGACGCCGGACTCCCCGGGGAGGGGGGATTTCGCTGGAGCGCTCAAGCAAGACATGCGGGTTCCTTGCCGCGACGCGTGACGCGTCCGGGGTGTGAGGGGGGATGGCGCGCCGAAAAGCGCAAATCCTTATGGCTCGTGCCTTGCGGCACGCGGGCGCCTTCCGGCGCGCCACACGCGACGTTTGCCGGCAACGGGCCCTGCTTTCGTCCGGTCCGTCGCGCATCGAATGCGCCGACCGAGCCGTCAGCCAGCTCCTGGCAGGGACTCCTAGTGGTCCCGGAGGGAGCTCCGACTGCCGCCCGAGTGCCTCGTTGCGACAAGGCCCGCAGGCGCCGCACCTCGTCCCGCCTTCGCAACGCCTCGCGAGAGCGCCCCTTAGAGGACGAGGTGGGTGAATTGTAAGCGAGGTTCGGCAGGCGGGATTGTTGGCGGGGAAACTCACCATCTCGTCATCCCGGCGAAAGCCGGGATCCGTGGGTCTGACGAAGCTGCCCATCAGTCCGCGTGGCAACGGAAAGTTCCCAGCCGCAGCTCTGGATACCGGCTTTCGCCGGTATGACGAGTCGTGGGGACCGCCGGTTTCGTGCACGCAGCTGTGATGTCACGGTGAATGCGGCCCGACTAGAATTCGGGGCGGGCACGGCCCAACGAAAATGCGACAAGCCCGAGGAGCGAACATGAAACCTGCGCACACATCCGGCGCCGCCATCGCCATCGCCGCGGCCCTGCTGATCGTCGCCGTCGACGCGCCGATGGGCGTCGTCTCCGCCGGCAGCGCCAGGGGCAAGTGCATCGGCGCCAATTCCTGCAAGGGCAAGAGCGACTGCGGCGGCAAGAACGGCTGTCCCGGCCAGAACGCCTGCAAGGGCCAGGGCTATCTCGAGCTGACCAAGGCCGAATGCAGCAAGATCCCCGGCACCAGATTCAAGCCGTAGGGAAGCGGGTGACGCTTTGGTTGATCGTGCCACCCCACCGCGACAGGGCTAGGCACTGCAAATCCTGCCACTAGTTGCTCTTGCAAATTATTCGCATCTAAGATACATACAGCGTGAGGCGGTCCGTCAGGGGCCGCTTTTTCCGAGCCTTCGGGTTCCTCTCCCGAATCGAAGGACCAGCATGCTGAGCCCGCATAAGGCGGCCAACGAGACAGGTGCGGCGGCGCTCGGCGCAGCGCCGGCCGAGGCCGCGCTCCAGCACGATCACGATCGCGGCTGGCGGCGCGCGGGCGGCACGCCCTCGCTCGCCGAAGTGTTCGGCTCGATCCGGACGCGCCCCGCCGGCCCGCTGTGGCGGAAGCTGCTGACATTTCTCGGCCCCGGCTATCTGGTCGCCGTCGGCTACATGGACCCCGGCAACTGGGCGACCTCGCTCGCCGGCGGCTCGAAGTTCGGCTACGCGCTGCTGACCATCGCGCTTCTGTCGAACCTGATGGCGATCGTGTTGCAGGCGCTCTGCATCCGGCTCGGCATCGCCTCGCGCCGCGACCTGGCGCAGGCCTGCCGCGACGCCTTCCCGCGCTATGTCGCCGTTCCGCTCTGGGCGCTCGCCGAGTTCGCCATCTGCGCCACCGATCTGGCCGAGGTGATCGGCACGGCGATCGGGCTCAATCTCCTGTTCGGCATTCCGCTCGAGATCGGCGTGCTGCTCACCGCGCTCGACGTGTTTCTTGATCTTGTGGATGCAGCAGCTCGGCTTCCGCTATGTCGAGGCCTTCGTGGTGACGCTGTTCCTGGTCATCACCGTCTGCTTCGGCATTCAGATCGCCATGGCCGATCCCGATTGGGGCCAGGTGATCCGCGGCTTCGCGCCGACCGTCGAGATCATCAAGAATCCCGACATGCTCTATCTCGCGCTCGGCATCATCGGCGCGACGGTCATGCCGCATAATCTTTATCTGCACTCGGGCATCGTGCAGACGCGGCGCTTCGGCGACAGCGTGCCGGAGAAGCGCGAGGCGATCACGCTCGCCACCATCGATTCCACCATCGCGCTGATGTTCGCGCTGCTGATCAACGCCTCGATCCTGATCCTCGCCGCCTCCACCTTCCACAAGACCGGCCAGACCGACGTGGCCGAGCTCGGCGAGGTCTACAAGTTCCTGGCGCCGCTGCTCGGCTCGGCGATGGCGCCGACGCTGTTCGCCATCGCGCTGCTCGCCTGCGGGCTCAACTCCACGGTGACGGCGACGCTGTCGGGGCAGATCGTGATGGAGGGCTTCCTGGATATCCGCCTGCCGCCCTGGGCGCGGCGGCTGGTGACGCGGGCCATCGCCATCGTGCCGGCGGCCATCGTCACCATCTGGTACGGCGCGCAGGGGACGGCGCAGCTCTTGATCCTGTCGCAGGTGGTGCTGAGCCTGCAGTTGCCGTTCGCCGTGGTGCCGCTGGTGATGTTCACGGCGGACAAGCGCAAGATGGGCGTGCTGGTCGCGCCGCGCTGGCTGACCGCGCTCGCGGTGCTGATCGCCGTGACCGTCATCACGCTGAACATGAAGCTGCTCTACGATTTCTTCTCGGCGCTGTAGGCGGCAGCCCGCGCCATGATGCCGCCGGATTTGCGAGCGACGAGCATGGCATGCGCTTTTCCCCGGCCATCGCCGCGCGCCTGACGACGCTCGTCCTGGTGAGCGCCGGCGCCGGCCTTTACGCGGCCGTGGGTGCCGTCGCCAAGCAAGACCCCGCGGCGCCCTATCTCGGCATGAGCGTGACCGACATCCTCGCCTGCGCCGGCGAGCCGCATTCGCGGTTCGAGAGCGGGCCCAACAGGGAAACGCTGGTCTTTCGCTATACGGGCGCGGGGCCCGTGCCGGCCGAAAAGTCCAAAGCCGACGACAAGAAGTCAGGCGACAAGAAATCTGCCGACAAGAAGTCCGACGACAAGAAATCGGACGACAAGAAGTCCGGACGACAAGCAGTCCGGCGGACAAGAAATCGGACGACAAGAAGTCCGACGACAAGAAGTCCGACAATAACAAGCTCTCCTCCATCTTCGGCAAAAACAGCAAGAAGAAGGAGAACGCGGACTGGACCTGCTCGGCGAGCCTCGTGTTCGAAGACGGCAAGCTCATGAGGGTGACCTTCGCGCACAAGGACGTGCACAGCCCCTATGACTGGCAGGCCGAGAAGGATCCGGAAAAGCAGGAGGAGAAGCGCAAGGAGGGCGTGCCCACCTGCGAGTTCTCCCTGCCGCGCTGCGTCCGCCAATAGCGCTCATTGTCACGCGATGCTTTCCGGCGCTATCGCTTCGCTACTTGAGCGCGGGGGCGTGACACACCGCCTCGATATTGTTGCCGTCGGGATCGAGCACGAAGGCGCCGTAATAATTGGCGTGGTAATGCGGCCTGAGGCCCGGCGGCCCGTTGTCCTTGCCGCCGGCGGCGAGGCCGGCGCGATAGAAGGCATCGACCGCCGCGCGCGAGGAGGCGGCGAAGGCGACATGCACATGGCCGCCGAGCCGCTCGCCTTCGCCGATCCAGAAGAACGGCTTTTGGTCGGCGCCGAAACCGACCGCGGCGCCGTGGCCCGACTCTTCGGCAGACACCCGCAGGACGATGGCGATGCCGAGCGGGGCGAGCGCCTGCAGATAGAACTCGGTGGCGCGGGCGAGGTCGCGCACCGGCATGCCGATATGGTCGATCATGAGGCGCCTACTCCGCGCGCTCGACCAGCTTGCGCTTGAGCGAGGCGATGGCCGCCGCGGGGTTCAGCCCCTTGGGGCAGGCCTTGGTGCAGTTGAGGATGGTGTGGCAGCGATAGAGCCGGAAGGGATCTTCCAGCTCGTCCAGCCGCTCGCCGGTCCGCTCGTCGCGGCTGTCCTCGATCCAGCGATCGGCTTGCAACAGGACGGCCGGGCCGAGATAGCGGTCGCCGTTCCACCAATAAGACGGGCAGGCGGTCGAGCAGCAGGCGCACAGGATGCACTCGTACAGGCCGTCGAGCTTGGCGCGGTCCTCGTGCGATTGCCGCCATTCCTTCTGCGGCGTCGGCGAGTCGGTCTTGAGCCAGGGCTCGATGGAGCGATGTTGCGCGTAGAAATTCGTCATGTCGGGCACGAGATCCTTGATCACCGGCAGATGCGGCAAGGGATAGATGGCAATCGCGCCCTTCGCGTCGTCGGCATGCATGGTGCAAGCCAGCGTGTTGGTGCCGGCGATGTTCATCGAGCAGGAGCCGCACACGCCTTCGCGGCAGGAACGCCGGAAGGTCAGGGTGGGATCGACGTTGTTCTTGATCCAGAGCAGCGCGTCGAGAACCATCGGCCCGCAATCGTTCATGTCGACCCAATAGGTGTCGACGCGCGGGTTGTCGCCGGCCTCGGGGTCGAAGCGATAGATGCGGTATTCGCGCCAGCGGTCCTTTTCCGCGTCCGCGGGCGGCGGATTCCACGCCTTGCCTTTCTTGACCTTGGAGTTCTTGGGAAGCGTGAATTGGACCATCGGTGAACCTTCTCCTGCGCCAATAGGTAGCGGCAGGCGCGTAAGCGGGCAAGCCCGCTTCGCGTTATCCGTCCAGCAAGTCGCGCACTTTGCGGGCGAGGTCCTGCTGCGTATAGGGCTTGTTCAAGAGCTCGACATCGGCGTCGAGGCGTCCCTGATGCACGATGGCGTTCCGCGTATAGCCGGTGGTGTAGAGGACCGGCAGGTCCGGATATTTTTCGCGCGCCTTGGTGGCGAGCACCCTGCCGTTGCCGGGACCGGGAAGCACCACGTCGGTGAAGAGGAGATCGACGCGGGGGATCTTGTTCAGCACCCCGAGAGCCTGGTCCGCATCGCCGGCTTCGACCACGCGATAGCCGAGCTCCTCGAGCACCTCTTTGGCGTATTCCCGCACGCCTTCATTGTCCTCGACGACGAGGATGGTCTCGCCTTTGCGCGCGCGGGGCACGGCCGAGACATCGGTGGCTTTGCCGGCAGGAGCCGCGCTGACCTCTTCGGCATTGGTGAGGCGCGGCAGGTAGAGTTTTACCGTCGTGCCCTGACCCTCCTCGCTATAGATGCGCATATGGCCGCCCGACTGCTTGACGAAGCCGTGCACCATGGCGAGGCCGAGGCCTGAGCCTTCGCCGGCAGGCTTGGTGGTGAAGAACGGCTCGAACACGCGATCGAGGATGTCCTTGGGAATTCCGTTCCGGTATCGGTGACGCAGAGAACGACATATTGCCCGGCATCGACGTCGCCGAACCGGCGCACATAGGCCGCATCCAGATAGGTGTTGGCCGTTTCGATGGTCAGGCAGCCGCCATTCGGCATGGCATCCTTGGCGTTGAGCGCGAGATTGAGCAGCGCGTTCTCCAACTGATGGGGATCGGCGAACGTGGGCCACACGCCCGCGCCGAGCACGGTCTCGATGCTGACGTCGGCGCCGAGCGTGCGCTTCAGCATGTCGAGCATGCCCGAGACCAGCCGGTTGGCATCGACGCGGGACGGCTCGAGCGGCTGGCGGCGGGAGAAAGCCAGCAGGCGATGCGTCAGCCGCGCCGCGCTGTTGGCGCCTTGGATTGACGCATCGAGAGGTTTGGTCAGCTTGGCGACGAGAGCCGTGGCATCGCCTGGATTGGCGGCGGCCGCGAGTTGGCGCCGCATGGTGTCGAGATTGCCCATGATGACGGTCAGCAGGTTATTGAAGTCGTGCGCCACGCCGCCGGTGAGCTGGCCGACGGCTTCCATCTTCTGCGCCTGACGCAGCGTCGATTCAGCCTCCTGACGAAGCTTCGATTCCGTGTCGAGCTCGGCCGTCAGCGCCAGCAGCCCTTTCAAGGCATTGCGCGTGGAGACCGCAAGAATGCTGGCGAGGATCGTGGCGACAAGCAGGGCCAGGCCGACCAAAGCCGCAAGCACATAACGCAGCTCAGCGGCCCGAGCCTGCCGGTCCTTGAGAAGAACCTGCTCGGTGTCCAAGATCGATTCGATGTTGGTTCTGATCTCGTCCAGCAATTGCCGATCCTGCGGAGAATTGATGACGGCGAGCGCGGCATCGCGCTGCCCCTGTTTTGCCAGCGTGACGCATGTGCTCAACTGCTCGTTCTTGGAGTGAGTCAGACGTGCGAGTTCCTGAACACGATCCAGCTGGATGCTGTTATCGGAGGTCAGCGTGCGCAAGGCGTCGAGTTGCTTTCCGGCCTCAGCCACCGCGGGCTCGAACGTATCAAGTTCCGCACTGTCCGAGCTGAGCAGAAAGCTGCGAACTGAACTCTCCGCGTCCCGCGTTGCGATCAGCAACGCTTGAGCGGTTTGCTGCACATCCAGCGTGTGCAGCACCCACATATCCGCGTTTCGCGAGCGGATCAGGCCAAGCAACACCGCGAGCGCCGCGGCCGCCACCAGACAGAAGCCGACGAGGATGACGATCCTCGAGGTCCTCATCAGGCGATTAGCCCTGGCGATACGTTCCACTTGCATTCTCCGGAGGGGTGTTGCTCCTCTAGCGGCCTGTCTAACCCACTGCTAGGCTTCTAACCAGTGAACGCTTGTCAGGGAGATCTGGCTTGCCGCGCATCCTCGTCTTGGACGATGAACCCTTGGTTTCCATGCTGGTCGAGGACTGGCTGACGGAGCTTGGCTGCGAGGTCGTGGGACCGGCGCGTTCGGTGCAAGAGGGGCTCGACTTCGCCGGAAATGCGGCGCTGGATGGCGCCATCCTCGACGTCAATCTCGGCGGAGAATATTCCTATTCCGTCGCCAACGTCCTGAAAATAAAGGGTATTCCCTTCGCCTTCGCCACCGGTGACGGCAGCATCGACGCGGCGGCGGGCTTCGCCGACCCGATTCTGCTTTCCAAGCCATTCAATTTCGACGGCGTGAAGGCCGTGCTCGGCAAGCTGCTCAAGCGCGGCAACGGTCCGTCCTAACCCGTCTCGCTCAGCCTGGTGTCGAACAGGCGGATGAGCGCGCGCCGCAGGCCAAAGCCGAGGACGGCTGCCGCCAGGATCGCCAGGCAGAATGCCGTCAACGCGCCGAGGAGATAGGGCAGGTTGGCGTCGGCCAGCAGGTGCCAAAGCCCCAGCAGAACCAACAGCCCGTAAAGCAGCGCGGGAACGGCGCCCGCGACAAGAGCGGTCTTGAGCCGCCGACAGACGAGGCCGGCCAAGGCCGATGCCAACAGGAAACTAGCGGCGATCAATACACCCGCTCTTTCGGCTGGATATAGGCGATCTCGTTGGAGAGGGTGAAGCTATGCACGGGGCGGAAGTCGAGGGTCACCTCGTGCGTGGCGTCGTCGGCCCATGACAGCGTGTGCTTCATCCAATTGACGTCGTCGCGCTTGGGGAAGTCCTCGCGCGCATGCGCGCCGCGGCTTTCCTCGCGGGCGAGCGCGCCCTGCACGGTGACGGCGGCCTGCGAGATCAGATTGTCGAATTCGAGCGTCTCGATCAGGTCGGTGTTCCAGATCAGCGAGCGGTCGGTGACGCCGATATGCTCGATGTCGTCCCACACGCCGCGGATCGCCTTGACGCCTTCCTGCAAGACTTCCTTGGTGCGGAACACCGAGCAGTCGCGCTGCATGGTCTTCTGCATGCGCAGGCGAAGCTCCGCCGTCGGCATCGAGCCGTCGGCATAGCGGAAGCGGTCGAGCCGCGCGATCGAGTCCTCGCCCGCGCCCTTCGGCAGCTCGGGGATGGCGCCACCCTTCTGGATGAGCTCGGCGCAGCGATGCGCGGCGGCGCGGCCGAACACGACCAGGTCGATCAGCGAATTGGAGCCGAGCCGGTTGGCGCCATGCACCGAGACGCAAGCCGCCTCGCCGAGCGCCATCAGCCCCGGCACGGTCGCGTCGGGATCGCCGTCCTTGGGCGAGATCACCTCGCCATGCATGTTGGTGGGGATGCCGCCCATATTGTAGTGGCAGGTCGGGATCACCGGGATCGGCTCGACCTTGACGTCGACGCCGCCGAAGATGCGGGCAAACTCGGAGATGCCGGGCAGCCGCTCATGCAAAATGTCGTGCGGCAGGTGGTCGAGATGGAGATGGATGTATTCCTTGTCGGGGCCGACGCCGCGGCCCTCCCTGATCTCGATGGTGATGGCGCGCGAGACCACATCGCGCGAGGCCAGGTCCTTGGCCGAGGGCGCGTAGCGCTCCA
This sequence comes from uncultured Alphaproteobacteria bacterium, assembly GCA_963776235.1. Classification (GTDB taxonomy): domain Bacteria; phylum Pseudomonadota; class Alphaproteobacteria; order Rhizobiales; family Methyloligellaceae; genus Methyloceanibacter. The sequence continues at coordinate 84,643 of CAVZLT010000001.1, read as the reverse complement.
TGAACTTCTCGCCCTTGGAATTGCGCAGGAAGCCGCCTTCGCCGCGCGCGCCTTCGGTGATCAGCACGCCGGCGCCATAGACCCCGGTCGGGTGGAACTGCACGAACTCCATGTCCTGGAGCGGCAGCCCGGCGCGCAGCACCATGGCATTGCCGTCGCCGGTGCAGATATGCGCGGACGTGCAGGAGAAATAGGCGCGGCCGTAGCCGCCGGTGGCGAGGATCGTCTGATGCGCCCGGAAGCGGTGCAGCGTGCCGTCCTGCATGGAGAGCGCGACCACGCCGCGGCAGCGGCCCTCGTCGTCCATGATCAGGTCGATGGCGAAATATTCGATGAAGAACTCGGCCGAGTGACGCAGCGCCTGGCCGTACATGGTGTGCAGCATGGCGTGGCCGGTGCGGTCGGCCGCGGCGCAAGTGCGCTTGGCGGGGCCGCCTGTCCCGAAGTCCTTGGTCATGCCGCCGAAGGCGCGTTGCAGGATCTTGCCGTCCTCGGTGCGCGAGAAGGGCACGCCCCAATGCTCGAGCTCGTAAACGGCCTCGGGCGCGTTGCGGCAGAGATATTCGATGGCGTCCTGGTCGCCCAGCCAATCCGACCCCTTCACCGTGTCGTACATGTGCCAGCGCCAATCGTCGGGGCCCATATTGCCGAGCGCGGCGGCGATGCCGCCTTGGGCGGCGACGGTGTGCGAGCGGGTGGGAAACACCTTGGTGATGCAGGCGGTGCGAAGCCCCGCCTCGCTGCAGCCGACCACGGCGCGAAGCCCCGAGCCGCCGGCGCCGACCACCACCACGTCGTAAGCGTGGTCGACGATCGGATAGGCGCGGCCGTTGATCTGGACCGCGTTGTGCGGCGGGGTGTCCTTGGGTGTCGCGTCTTGAGGCATGAAACTAGGATCCGAGACTGATCTTCACGATGGCGAGGAGGGAAGCGAGGCCTATGCCGACGGCGAAGAAGGTGGCGAGCAGGATGGCGACGACCTTGGCGCCGCCATGCACATAGTCCTCGATGATCTCCTTCAGCCCGATGCGCATATGGATGGCGGCGGAGAGGATGAGCGCGGCGAACGCCAGCGCGACGAGCGGCCGGGCGAGGAAGGCGTGCATGTCGGCGTAGCTCGCGCCGATATGGGTGACGATCGCCAGGATGAGAAAGATGACGAGCGGCACATTGGCGACCGCCGTCAGGCGCTGGCGCCAGAAGGTCTCGGTGCCGTGATGGGCGGTGCCGAGGCCGCGAACGCGCTTAAGCGGTGTCGCCATCGCCTTACGCCCCCCTCAGCCAATAGCCGACGATCCAGACCAGCACGGTGAGCAGGGTCGAGCCGATGATGGTCGCCCAGGCAAAGATCTCGATGCTGACCTTGTCGAGGCCGCGGCCGGTGTCCCAGATCAGATGGCGGATGCCGCCAAGCATGTGGTGGATCAGCGACCAGCTGAAGAGAAACAGCAGCAGGCGCCCGGGAATGCCGGCGAAGAAGCTCGAGACTTGGGCATAGGCCTCGGGGCCAGCGGCGATGGCGACCAGCCACCAGACGAGCAGCAGGAAGCCGACGGCGTTCGCCGCACCGGAGATGCGGTGGGCGATCGACATCAGCATGGTGAGCATCGGCCGGTAAATCGACAGATGCGGGGAGAGCGGCCGCTCAGCCCCCAATTTGGCGTTGCCCATGGGTTTTCGGTGCTGTTGTTGCCCAGACGAGCCTTGTCATAACGCAAGAGGCGGGCCGGGGGCAATCATTGGCGCTTTGGCGGGAGATCCAACCTGATTGACCTCGGCATGCCCGGCCGAAGTGCCGGGCATCCACGAATTTCGATCGAAGTTCAAAAACGTGGATGGCCGGGACAAGCCCGGCCATGACGATGACCTCGGACGGTGTGGAGGAACCTCTAAGGCGAGGTGATGACGCCGCAGGCGATGCGGTCGCCGGCATTGCCGGCGGGGTCGGTCGTGTAGTCGTCGGCGCCGGCATGAATGACGATGGAGGCGCCGTCGGCGTCGAGCAGCGCCGCTTCCTGGCTCAAGGTCACGACGGGATTGAGAAACTCGACTTCCAGCTTGCCATCGGCGGGGACGTGGAGGTTGGGCAGATCGCCGGCATGCGGACCCTCCGGGTTCATGATGCCGTGCTTGGTCTGGTCGGGATTGAAATGCGGTCCGGCGGACTCGAATTTCGGCGGCTCGCATTTGCCGACCGCATGAATGTGCAAGGCATGCACACCGGGCGGAACCGCGGTCAGGGTCAGGTTCAGGAGCGCGCCGCTCGGCGTTGACATGAGCGTGGCCCTGCCCACCTCGTTGCCGCTGGCGTCCTTCAGCACGGCGGAGGCGGTGCCCGCCGCGAGCGCGGGCGAGGCCGCCAGCAGAGCTCCGGCAATCGCCGCTTCAACGAGCACAGCACGCGGTCCCATGGCATTTCTCCTAGCGCGGCAGGGCGACCCAGTAGTCCATGTCGAGCACGACGCCGTCCTCGGGGCTGCCGTCGGCTTTCAGCCCGGGGAAGTCGGCACAGGCGCGATCCTTGACGGCGAAGGTGCGCAAGCGCAGCGCGCCCATGTCGTTGCGCGCCGGCAGCTCGGCTTTGTCGAGCACCTCGCTCCAGGCGTAGATGGTGTCGCCGGCGAAGGACGGCGCCACGTGGCGCGCGCCGTTCAGCCCGAGAATGTGAAAGGCGTTGGCGAGCCCGTTGAAGCTCAAGCTCCGCGCGATGGAGATGATATGGCCGCCATAGACGAGGCGGCGGCCGAAGCGGCCCTTGCCTTCGACATGCTGATTGAAATGCACCCGCGCCGTGTTCTGGAACAGCCGGGTGGCGAGCTGATGCTCGGCCTCCTCGATGGTCTGGCCGTCGACATGGTCGATCTTCTCGCCGACCTGATAGTCGCCCCAGCGCTTGGGCGAGCCGGCGAGCGCGTAGTCGTAGCCGCCGATGTCGAGCGGCGGCAGCGCCGCGCCGAGCGTTGCCGGATCGACGCTCGCGGCGAGCTCGGGCACGACGGGGGTCGGCGCCGGCGCATCGACGTCGCGCTTATTGACCATCACCCAGCGCGCATAAGACAGCACGGGGTGTCCGCGCTGGTTCTTGCCGGTCGAGCGCACATAGACCGTGCCGCTCTTCTTGTTGGAGTTCTCCTTGACGCCGATCACCTTGGAGGTCGAGGCCAGCGTGTCGCCGGGAAACACCGGGGCGAGGAAGCGGAACTCGGCATAGCCGAGATTGGCGATGGCGTTGCGCGAGATGTCCGGCACGGTCTTGCCGATGACGATATGGAAGACGAGCAGATCGTCGATCGGCGAGCGCGGATAGCCGATCTCGTGGGCGAAGGCGTCAGAGGACTGCACGGCGAAGCGCGAACCGTACAGCGCGGTGAACAGGCTCGTGTCGCCGACGGTGAGCGTGCGCGGGGTCGCGTGCACGATCTCCTGGCCGAGCTTGAAATCCTCGAAATAGTTGCCGGTGACGGTCTTGTCGTGAATTTTGGCGTCGGTGTCGTTCATTGGCGCTCGGATCTGCTTGGGTCGAGCGGACCATAGTTTGCGGCTCCGCGTCTGTCACCCCTCGCTGGAAGCCTCCGCGGCCGCGGCCTTCGGGAACAGCAGCCGCTGATAGAACCAGCCGATGCCGATCAGCACCGCGCCGAGGCCGAGGAAGGACAGCGCCCGGTAGATGCCGGTCAAATCCGACATATCGATGAGGAACACCTTCAGCACGGTGAGCACCACCACGGCGGCGGACGCCGCGCGCAAGGGCAGCGAGCGGAGGAAGATGCCGGCGGCGAGCAGCGCCACGCCGAACACGAGCCAGACGGCGGAATAGGTATATTGCTCGGCGTCGGAGGTCGTGCCTTCGGTGAGCACCGGCCCATGATAGAGCGTACAGATCTCGAGCGAGAGATAGGCCAGCGCGAGAGCCAGCGCGGTCGCCGCCGCGGTCGTGCTGTACCAATACGGCCGTTTGCCTCGGGTCATAACCGCGAGAATGCCTACGAGCACCGCCGGCAGGCCGTAGCCGAGCAAGATCAGATTGATGAAGCGTCCGCCGACCGGCTCGCCGGTGAAGAAGGGATTGTCGCTGACCCCCAGGCTGAACACGATCATGATGAAGACGATGGCGGCAAGGAACTGCGCGCCGAGATCGTGGATCACGCTGCCGCTCTTCAGGCGCAGGCGCTCGAGCCCGATGACCACCGCAAGCAAGAGCGACACGTCGAGAGCGGTCTCGGCCAGCGGGCTGCCCTCGCCATACGGGTCGCCCGTGAGGTAATGCCGCACCTCGAACACGATCAGCATCACGGTGAAGAGAATGGCGGCGGCGTCGATCACCCTGGCCGGCGCGTCGTCGGCGCGGCGCCGCAGCATGTGGCCGGCGAGCCAGAAGGATGCGGCCGGGACGCCGTAGCCCCAGAGCAGCCAGTTGAACACCGGCATGGTGCCGAGGCCATCGCCCACGATGCGCGGCTCCCAGATGATGCGGCCGAGCACGCCGATCGTGACCGCGGCGGCGAGCCAGCGCAGCCAAGGCCAGGTGCGCTTCTCGGCGACCCAGGCGATGCCCGGAACCATCAGCGCCAGCGCCACGGTGAGCCAGCCCTTCTCCAGCGCGAGGCTGAGCGCGAGCGCGAGCGAGGCGATCGAGCCGGTGGCGAAGATGGCGCTCGCCGCCTCGCTGCCCGGCCGCTCGCCGCGCTTGCCGATCGCTTCGGTGGCGAGCGCGAAGGCGCCGGCGAGCACGACCGCGGCGCCGGCGAAGGGGATCGAGCGGTCGAAGCCGGCGATGCGGTAGTAGAGGGCGATGAGGATGGCGATGGGGGCAAACACCGCCGTTGCGCTCCACAGGACGCCGATCAGCGTATTGGCTGCGCGCGCTTGCGCGAAAAATCCCGACACGCCGAACAGCAGGGCGAAGAAGCCGCCGAGCATGAGCGGCGCGCCGAACAGATAATGCTCGGGCTTCCACAGGCTGTCGGGGACCGGGCCGCCGGGAAGGCCAAGCTCGCTCACGTCGAAATCGAGCGACCACTGCAGGAAGATCAGCGTGACGAGGATCGCGGCGGCCGGAACGGCGGCGGTGGCCGCCTCGCTGCGCCAGGCTATGGCCGACGGTCGCCGCGACGAGCGCGACGAACAGCGTGAGCGCGAGCGTGTCATGGCCGGTCGCGAGCACAAGCAGCATCGCGGCGAACAGATAGGCGGCAAGCGCGCCGGATGAGACCAGGTCGATCTCGCCCGGCGCGGCATCCGGCCCGAACAAGAGGCCTGAGACGATCAGCAGGACGGCGAGCGTGAAGCCGGCGGCGATGTGGAAGGCGTGCGGGCCAAGCGCCTGAAGATCGCCGATGCCGGGCAGCGCCCAGAGCACGCTTGCGGCAACGGCGGTGACGGCGAGCCAGCGCCACAGCCGCGCCCGGGCGAGGGCGAACGACGCGGCCGTGACCACGGCGAGATAGAGATAGAGCGCCCAATAATTCGGTTGCTCGGTCGAAACGATCAGCGGCGTGAGGAAGGCGCCGACCAGGCCGAGACCGGCCAGCGCCGGTCCATGCACGAGCGAGGCGGCGAGCGTGCCGAGCGCGACGATGCCGAGCAGCACGAAGGCGACGCCCGCGCCGATGAAGCCGTACAGCGCGTAGGCCGCGTAGGCGTCGGCATAGGCGATCGCCGTGCCGGCGGCGGTGAGCACGCTCGGGATGTCGGCCTTGGAGAGACCCATCGGGCCGCTATGGATCTCGCGCCGCCGGGTCCATTCGCCGGCGGCGATCAGGGCGAGCGCCACGATGCCGGCGAGCACCACGCGCGCGCCGGGGCCGAACCAGCCCTGCTCGATCGAATAGCGGACCAGGAAAAAGCCGCCGAGCGCGAGCGCGATGCCGCCGGCCCACACCACCCATTGCGTGCCGAAGCGCTCTTCGAGGCTGATCCTTCGCGGCGCTGGCCGGGGCGGGGTCGGAAGCGCTGCGGCCTCCTCGGGCTCTGCCGGAGGCGGTGGCTCGGCCTCGGTTGCGAACTTCTTCTCCTCCTCCGCCTCCTCGGGAATGACGGCAGTGACAGGCGCGGCCGGAGGCGCCTGGTCGGCAAGCGCCGCGAGCTTCCATTCGAGCCCGGCGATGCGCAACTCGAGCAGCTTGAGGCGTTTCCGCGCGCTCATCGCCACGATGAGGCTGATCACCGCCAGAACCGGGATGGCGAGAACGGCCGCGATGAGAAGTCCGAACGTGTCCATCACTGCAAGAGATTGGCGTGGGCGCGGGCGGGCGCTACGGCGTCGAGATGATGGAACAGAATGTGGAAGGTGAAGCGCCTGAGCGAGGCCGAATTGAAGCGCCCCATCGTCTTGGTGGTGGCCATCGCCGATATGCCTCGACCTAAGCGGGAGGCCTATCTAGCCCGAGGCTGTGGGCGAGGGGAAGCGAGGCGGTTGGGGAAAGCCGGGAGACGACGTATCGGCGAGCGGGGGCTGAAAGCAGAAATGGCGATCCCCACTTTCGTGGGGACCGCCACCTCATGCGAAAACTCGTAAGATCGACGCGGCTAATTAAGCGCGGTCGAGCTCGGCAGGCAGATAGCTCGTAACTTCCATGCCAGCCTCAAACTCGGAAATCTCGGGTTTCAGCCACTCTTTCATTGGTCGTCTCCTTCGGTGAACTTACGAGTAGGATACTTGGCGATTTGCGATGGATGCCGCATGAAGCGCCCATGAAAAGCACCTGAATGCCAGATTAAGAAATTCTGACAGGAAAGACTGGGGCATTCGGTAGCAAAAGCACCAAGGCTTTTGCTTGGGTGGCGTCGCTGGCCTCAACATCGTTTTTCAGCTCGGCCACGGCAAATTGGCCGGAACCAAAGTGGGCTTCGTGGCTTTACTCCAACGGTATTGGCGCGGTTTCCCCCGTGACACTCCCTGTCAGCGCGCCATGCCTGCTCCCTGGGAGGAGTACTGAGTATCGAGAAGCCCGGCTTGGTTCCCTGCACGCCGGGCTTCTCCCTGTTTGGTGCGCTACTCGAACAGGGCGAGCGCTTTGTCCACGGTGATCCAAACGCCCCAAAGCAGCGGAATGCCGACCGCCGCCCAAGCCAAAGGCGCCATCTCGAGCCGCTTCGGGCTCAAGACGATGCCTGCCAGCCAAAGCGCGAGCCCGATCCACATCAAGAAGGGCCGATAGGCGAAGCCGCCCGCAAGCTCGGACTTGGTGATGGTGTCGAGGCAAGGTGTGGCGCTGTAGAGCAGGCACTCCCAGGCGCCGCCGATGCCGCCGGCCTTGGTGTAGAAGGTGATCCACCAAACCACGGCAATCGCGATCAGCGCCATGCCGATCGGCTGCAACAGGCGGATGCCGGGATGCCTGTCCTCGCCTCCCCTGATCTCGACCGCATGCATCGCGCGCTCGCGCGCGGTCTTGGTTTGCAGCGCCTCGACTTCCTCGGGCTTCATGAACCATTTCGAGGCCAGCGGCCTGATCAGAAGATTGCAGACGAAGCCGGCCACCAGCAGCCCGGCCAGCACGTAGAAGATCGGGTGATAGATCTGGTCGGGAGGCACGCCCTCGGCTTTGCGCGAGTCGTGCATGTAATTGACGATCACCGGACCGACGATGCCCGCGGTCGACCAGGCGGTGAGCAGCCTTCCGTGGATGGCGCCGACGAACTGCGTGCCGAAGATGTCGGCGAGATAAGCGGGGATGGTGGCGAAGCCGCCGCCATACATCGAGGCGATCAGACAGAAAGCCGCCGCGAATAGGCCGAGCATGCCGAGTGTCGCCAGCGTCGGCGCTGCGGCGTAGCAGATGAAGCCGAGGGTGAAGAAGATGAAATAGGTCACCTTCCGCCCGATCCTGTCGGACAGCGAGGCCCAGAAGAAGCGGCCGGCGATATTGAACAGCGAGAACAGGCCGACAAAGGCCGCGCCGACCAGAGCCGCCTTGGCCTTCTGGTCGTCGGTGAAATTGGCGAAGCCGACCGATGGATCGCCGAACAGCCTGCCGCCGAAGGTCTCCTGCAACATTGGCGCCGCGGCGCCGATGAGGCCGATGCCGGCCGAGACGTTGAGGCAGAGCACGGCCCAGATCAGCCAGAACTGCGTGGTCTTGTGGGCGTCCTTCAGGTCGACGTGGCCGGTGGTGATCATTGCCTTGGCGCTGGCGGGCGGCGTCCAGCCCTCGGGTTTCCACCCCGTCGGCGGCAGCCTGTAGCCGAAGGCGCCGCACATCATGAAGACGAAATAGATCGCCGCCATCGCCACGAAGGTTTCCCAGACGCCGACCGAGGTCGGGGTCGCGAAATGTTTCATCAGCAAGGTTGCGAGCGGCGAGCCGATCATGGCGCCGCCGCCGAAGCCCATGATGGCCATGCCGGTCGCCATGCCGCGGCGGTCCGGAAACCATTTGATGAGGGTGGAGACGGGCGAGATATAGCCGAGGCCGAGGCCGACGCCGCCGATGATGCCGGAGCCGAGCCACAGCAACCACAACTGATGGATATAGACGCCGACGGCCGAGATCAGCAGCCCGCCGCACCAGCAAATCGCCGCGACGACACCGGCTTTGCGCGGGCCGACCCGCTCGAGCCAGCCGCCCCAAAGGGCGGCGGAGACGCCGAGCAGCACGAAGAACAGGGTGAACATCCAGCCCAGGTCGAACTGGGTCCAGTCGCAACTGGTGGCGAACAGGGCGCGGGCGGTGATGCCGACCTTGCCCCAGAAGGTGGTGGCGTCGCCGGGGCAGGGGATCGCCGTGTCCGACCCTTGTGCTGCGCCGACGGCGCGGCCGAGCGGCAGCCAGAACACGCTGAAACCGTAGGCCATGCCGATGCAGAGATGGATGGCGAGCGCGGCGGGCGGCACGAGCCAGCGGTTATAGCCCGGGTCCGCGATGATGCGCTCTTTATCGAGCAGGCCGACCCTATGGTCGGCGGTCTCTGCACGTGCCGCAGTCGCCATGTTACTCCCCCCAGAGAGATTGGGCTCTTGGTGGCCCATGCATTTGCAAGCAATTTGACCGGGCTTGGCCCAGATCGCAAGGGTTTATGGCGGGTCGACGCGTCGATCTCGCGGACGAGAAAGTAGATTTCTTTGCCTTACAGGGACTCGCCTTGCGTGCAGTTTCGGTTCTGTGCACACATGTCGCACCCATCCCTGGAGGACGAGACCATGGCGACCAACCTGCTCCGACGCCGTCTTTTGCTGCTTATCATGCTCAGCTTCCTTGCCGCGCCCTTCATGGCGGTTGCGGCGCAAGCAGCCGACGTCACCGTGTTCGCCGCCGCGAGCCTGAAGAACGCGCTCGACGACGCCGCCAAGCTCTACCAGACCAAGACCGGCGACAAGGTCAACATCAGCTATGCCGCGTCCTCGGCGCTGGCCAAGCAGATCGAGGCCGGAGCGCCGGCCGACATCTTCTTCTCGGCCGATCTCGACTGGATGGACTATCTGCAAGAGAAGAAGCTGATCGACGAGGCCTCGCGGCACACCCTGCTCGGCAATACGCTGGTCCTGGTGGCGCCGAAGGACTCCGACCGTCACGCTGCCGATCGTGAAGGACTTTCCCATCGTGCAAGCGCTTGGGCCTGACGGCAAGCTGGCGATGGCCAGCGTCGACAGCGTGCCTGCCGGCAAATACGGCAAGGCGGCGCTAACCTATCTCGGCGTGTGGGACGCGGTGTCGCCGCATGTGGTGCAGGCGGAGAACGTGCGCGCGGCGCTCGCCTTCGTCGCCAAGGGCGAGGCTCAGCTCGGCATCGTCTACGGCACCGACGCCAGGTCCGAGCCGGCGGTCCGCGCGGTCGGGCTGTTCCCCGAGGAGAGCCATCCGAAGATCCTCTATCCGGTCGCGCTCACCGCCTCGGCCAAGCCGGAGGCGCGCAAATTCCTCGACTTCCTCCTCTCCTCCGAGGCCGCGCCTGCCTTCGAGGCGCAAGGCTTCTCGATTCAAGGCAAGGTTGGCTAGGTGAGGTCGAACCCATGAGGAAGCTCAGCGCGCGAAATCAACTCGTCGGCAGAGTGGTGGAGGTTCGCAAGGGCCAGACCACCGCACACGTCAAGATCGACATCGGCAATGGCGTTATCGTCACCTCGTCCATCACCAATGAAGCGGTCGATGATTTGGAGCTGGCCGAGGGCGACAAGGTGATAGCCGTCATCAAGGCCAGCGATGTCATGGTCGCAAAATGAGACAAACCGTCGAGCGATAGCCGCTTGGTGCCCGCGCTCACGCGAACTTTGCCGTCGGCATCGTTCTGACATGATTTGGCCTCGGTCGGACGGTTACTTGCCGCCCGCATTTAGGTTATCGTCGGCCTTCCTGCCTCTCTCATGCGGCCATCAGACAGGTTCACCACTATGAAAGCCACACTCGGGATCGCCCTCGGCACGGCGGGTTTCGTGCTAGCTCTCCTCGCGCTTCCCGCTTTGGCCGGGACCATCACCGAGCGCGAGAAGCGCGATTGCCAGAGGGACTACCACGCTTATTGCAGCGACTACGGACTCGGCACCGAGGCGCTACGCGCCTGCATGTCGCGCAACATCAAGAAGGTCTCGCACGCGTGCGTGGGGGCTCTGGTCGATGCCGGGGAGATGACGAAAGCCCAGGCCGACAAGCTGCGGGGATCGCATAAGGCCGGCACCACCCAAAAGAAGTCGACGGCTAAGAAGACCACTCACAAGAAGTCGACGTCGAAAAAGGTCACGACGAAAAAGAAGTAAAGCCGCTCGACGAGAAGGCTCGCCGTCCCTCGCGATTGCGAGGAACGGCGATTCCGGTTTCTAGGCCGCGGACTTCTTGAACTTCGCCGCTTCCTCAGAGCCCTTGGTGGCGTCGCCGGCCGTGTAGGAGTGGGCTCCGGTGCCGGCGAGCTTGCCCTTGTCCACGATCAGATATTCGGTGCGGATGGGCTTCTTGGCGAAATAGCTCTCGAGAATCTCGCGCGTGCCCGCGGCATAGCGCGCCTGGGCCGAGAGCGAGCTTCCCGAGATATGCGGGGTCATGCCGTGATGCGGCATGGTGCGCCAAGGATGATCCTTCGGCGCCGGCTGGGGGAACCATACGTCACCGGCATAGCCCGCGAGCTGCCCGCTCTCCAGCGCCCGGACGATGGCGTCGCGGTCGCAAATCTTGCCGCGCGCCGTGTTCACGATATAGCTGCCGCGCTTCATCATGCCGATCAGCTTGTCGTTGAACAGGCCTTCGGTCTCGGGATGCAGCGGCGCGTTGATGGTCACCACGTCGCAGACCTTGACCAGCGATTCCACATTGGGATGGAAGGTGAGACCGAGCTCCTGCTCCACCTCCTTCGGCAGCCGGTGCTTGTCGTAGTAATGCAGCTTGACGTCGAACGGCTTGAGACGGCGCAGCGCCGCGAGGCCGATGCGGCCCGCCGCGACAGTCCCGACATTCATGCCTTCGAGGTCGTAGGAGCGCTCGACGCAATCGGCGATGTTCCAGCCGCCTCTAACCACCCAGCCGTAGGAGGGGATGTAATTGCGCACCAGCGCCAGGATCATCATGACGATGTGTTCCGAGACACTGAGCGAGTTGCAGTAGGTCACCTCGGCGACAGTGACGCCCTTCTCCATGGCGGCCTGCAGGTCGGTGTGGTCGGAGCCGATGCCGGCAGTGATGACGAGCTTGAGCTTCTTCGCTTTGTCGAAGCGCTCCTTGGTCATGTAGGCCGGCCAGAAGGGCTGCGAGATCACGATCTCGGCGTCAGGCAGCTCCTTCTCGAAGGTCGAGTTCGGACCATCCTTGTCGGAGGTCACGACCAGCGTGTGGCCGGCCTTTTCCAGGAATTTGCGCAAGCCCAGCTCGCCCGACACGCTGCCGAGCAATTGACCCGGCTTGAAGTCGATGGCCGAAGGCGTCGGCGTCGTCATGCCGTCGGGATAGTGGTCGATCTTGGGGATCGAGTCGCGGGCATATTTCGGGGGGTAGCCGTCGACTGGATCGTCGTAAAGAACGGCAAGAACTTTTGCCATGGGTACACTCCTTCTTCATCTGGGGCGACCTGGCGCACGACATTGATCGCCTCGCGCACGCGGGGAGAGCAACGACCTGCTGCCATGTCGCTGTTGAATTGGATCAAGGCTTCGCGTGGACCACGCATTCCGCCTCGTCCTAACGTTTCCTCATGCCGGCCGGCGCAGGTTGTTCGCGCTTCTGGGGGCTGCCGACGGTCGGAACCTTCGCCTCAGGCCTCAAGCGAGATCAAGTAGGCACTCCATAACGGTCGATAGGAGCGGTCTATTGACCCGCTTCCTGGACAAACGCAGAAGTGGCTGAAATGGTTGGCGAGGCTTTGTGACACAGGGGAATGAATTTGCTCGGTTTACCGAAAACTTTAGTCGAGGGGCACTTCCGCTTCCGCCGCGACGAACATGCGAAAAATCGCGGTCGCTATCTTCAGCTCGCCGAGCTCGGCCAAGCGCCGACGGCGATGGTGATCGCCTGCTGCGATGCGCGCGTCGACGTGTCGGCGATCTTCGACGCCGAGCCGGGCTCGCTGTTCATCATGCGCAACGTCGCCAATCTGGTGCCGCCGTATGAGCCGGAGGGCAAATATCACGGCACCAGCGCCGCGGTGGAATACGCCGCCACCGCGCTGAAGGTGCCGCATATCATCGTGCTCGGCCACTCGCATTGCGGCGGCGTCGACACCTACCGCCGCGGCGTGCGCGACAAGATTCCCGAGCACGGCTTCATCGGCCGCTGGCTCACGCTGCTCGATAATCTCAAATTGGTCGAAAGCGATATCTTCAAGTATGGCGACGAGCTGGCGTTCGAGTTCGCCGCCGTCAGATCATCGATTGCCAATCTCAACACCTTCCCCTTCATCCAGAAACGGATGAAGGAGGGGCTGCTCACGCTGCACGGGCTGCATTTCGATCTCGGCAGCGGGACAGCTGCTGGCGCTCGAGCAAGAGACGGGACGCTTCGCGGCGATCGGCGAACCTTGAGCGACGCGCGGCTCAGGCCGCTTTTTCCAGCAGATTGCGGTTGATGATGGTCTCGGCGATCTGCACCGTGTTGAGCGCGGCGCCCTTGCGCAGATTGTCGGAGACGATCCAGAGCGACAGCCCGTTGTCGACGGTCTGATCCTCGCGGATGCGGCTCACATAGGTGGCGTAATCGCCGACGCATTCGACCGGCGTCACGTAGCCGCCGGGCTCGCGCTTATCCACCACCAGCACGCCCGGCGCCTCGCGCAGGATCTTGCGCGCCTCGGCGGCGGTGATCGGCTCCTCGAACTCGACATTGACGGCCTCCGAATGGCCGACAAACACCGGCACGCGCACGCAAGTCGCGGTGAGCTTGATCTTCGGATCGAGGATCTTCTTGGTCTCGACCATCATCTTCCATTCCTCCTTGGTCGAGCCGTCTTCCATGAAGACGTCGATATGAGGAATGACGTTGAAGGCGATCTGCTTGGTGAATTTGCTGGGCTCGGTGGGCGTCGTGGTGAAGATGCCCTTGGTCTGATCCCACAATTCGTCCATCGCCTCTTTGCCCGCGCCCGACACGGACTGATAGGTCGCCACCACCACGCGCTTGATCTTGGCGTGGTCGTGCAGCGGCTTCAGCACGACGACGAGCTGCGCGGTCGAGCAATTCGGATTGGCGATGATGTTCTTCTTGGAGAAGCCCACCACCGCGTCGGCATTGACCTCGGGCACGATGAGCGGCACGTCGGGGTCGTAACGCCAGCAGGAGGAATTATCGATCACCACGCAGCCTTGCGCGCCGATCCTCGGGCTCCATTCCTTTGACACGGCCGAGCCCGCCGACATCAGCGCGAAGTCGACGCCGCGGAAATCGAACTGCTCGAGGTCGCGGCAGGTGAGCCGCTTATCGCCGAAGGAGACCTCGACGCCCATGGAGCGACGCGAGGCGACGGCGAAGACCTCGTCGGCGGGGAACTCGCGCTCGGCCAGGATGTTCAGCATCTCGCGCCCGACATTGCCGGTGGCGCCGATGACGGCGACTTTGTAGCCCATTGATCTGCTCCATGGCGGGTCGAGAATTTCCCCGCGCCTTTGCGCCGGATGTATGGGAAGGAGTGCGCAAAGTAAAGCCGTCAGCCGAGGAGGCTTGCAACCTCAGGCTTCCCGCGCGCGTTGCTCAAGCTGGTACAGGACCAGGCGACATGCATCGAATGATCTCACTGACACCGATTGCGGCGGCGGCGCTCGTGCTTCTGCTGGCGGGCTGCCGCGACAGCGCCGAATTGCCCGAGCAGGCGACGCAAGGTCCCAATCCCACCCTGCCCGCGCCTAAAGAGAGGCTCATCCCGACGCTCAACATCGCCAAGGCGACGGGCTGGAAGCAGGGCGAGACGCCCGAGGCCGCCAACGGGCTCACGGTCAGCGCCTACGCCACCGGGCTCGATCATCCGCGCTGGCTCTACGTCCTGCCGAACGGCGATGTGCTCGTCGCCGAGACCAACACGCCGAAGCAGGAAGAGCCGGCGCGGAGCCGGTGGCGTGATGGGCTGGATCAGGGGAGAGGTCATGGGCTGGGCCATGAATCGCGCCGGTGCCGGCGTGCCGAGCCCGAACCGCATCATGCTGCTGCGCGACGCGGACGGCGATGGCGTGGCCGAGACCAAGAGCGTGTTCCTGAAGGGGCTGAACTCGCCCTTCGGCATGGCGCTGATCGGCGACAAGCTCTACGTGGCCGACACCGACGCGCTGCTCAGATTCGATTACCAGGACGGCGCTACCGAGATCGCGGGAGAGGGGACCAGGGTGGCCGAGCTGCCGGCGGGGCCCATCAACTATCACTGGACGAAGAGCCTTGCCGCCTCGCCCGATGGATCGCGCCTCTATGTCGGCATCGGCTCCAACAGCAATGCGGGCGAGAACGGGCTCGGCTGGGAAAAGGACCGCGCGCGGATCGTGGCGATCGATCCGGCGACGGGCGAGGCCCGGCCCTTCGCCACGGGCTTGCGCAATCCGGTTGGGCTCGCCTTCGAGCCGCAAACCGGCGTGCTGTGGGTGGTGGTGAACGAGCGGGACGAGTTGGGCTCCGATCTCGTTCCCGACTATCTCACCTCGGTGCAAGACGGCGCGTTCTACGGCTGGCCGTTCAGCTATTGGGGCCAGCATGTCGACGATCGGGTGAAGCCGCAAAATCCGGAAGCGGTGGCGGCGGCGATCCCGCCCGACTATGCGCTCGGCAATCACGTGGCGCCGCTCGGGCTTGCCTTCGCGCAAGGGGCGCTTCTGCCCGAGCAATTCCGGACCGGCGCGTTTATCGGCGAGCACGGCTCGTGGAACCGCGATCCGCTCGGCGGCTACAAGGTGGTGTTCGTGCCGTTCGCGCAAGGCAAGCCGTCAGGCCTGCCGGTCGACGTGTTGACCGGTTTTGTCGAGGACGGAGAGGCGCGCGGCCGCCCGGTCGGCGTTGCCATCGACAAGGCCGGAGCGCTGCTCGTCGCCGACGATGTCGGCAACACGGTGTGGCGCGTGACGCCGGCCGCGCACACGGCGATGCCCTAGCCCGAAGTGTCAGCGGCGCAGATCGTCGAGCGCGAGCGCGCCGGGGCCGGAGCCGGCAAGCACGAGGAAGCCGCCGGCGATGGTGATGTTCTTCATGAAGTTGATCATCTGCCTCATGTCGCCCGGCTGGTAATGGAAGAACCAGGCCGCAAGCACGCAGAAGCCGGCGAGCGCGATCGCCGCGTAGCGGGTGAACAAGCCAAGCAGGACGAGGAGCCCGCCGCCGAGCTCGGTGAGAATGACGAGCGGCAGCAGCGCGCCGGGCACGCCGGCGGCGTTCATATGCTCGACCGTGCCGGCATAGCCGAAGATCTTGCCCCAGCCCGACTGGATGAAAATGATCGACAGCACCACGCGGCCGATCAGGATGAGATAAGGCGCGAATTTTTCCATGTTGCTCCCTCGGTGGCCCGCCGCAATGGCGTGGCGGCGAGTTTAGTCGTTGAGGACCGATAAGGGAAACCCGGCCGGGCTCGCTTGACGCGACGCGAAGCCGCGACCTACGCTGCCTCGTAGCGGGCCCAGGAGGACAGGCAATTGACTGACGCCGGCGCAGAGAGCTTCGACGATTTCTGGCAGACCTATTTGCGCTACCACGCGCAAGAGGGGACGCGCCTCCTGCATGCGGCCGGCACGGGGATCGGCGCTACGGCGCTGGTCTTGGGCCTGCTCACCATCAATCCGGTCATCGTGCTGGCAGGGACGGCGCTCGGCTATCTCTGCGCCTGGACGGGGCATTTCCTCATCGAGAAGAACCGCCCGGCGATGGTCTCGCATCCCGCCTGGGCGTTTCAATGCGACATCCGCATGTTCAGGCTGTGGCTCACTGGGCAGCTCGGACCGGAGCTCGCGCGGGCCGGCGTGGCCTAGGCCGAGTCGAACAGGCTCGACAGCAGCAACTGGGCGGCGGCGATCAAACCGCCGACCACGACGCCGATCACGATCAGGCTCGCGGCTCCCACGCTGAGGCCTACCAGCACGGCCACGCCATCTTTCTCGACCAGAGCCAGGCCGACAATGGCGATGGCGAATGCCGGCAGAAAATTGCCGAAAGGGATTGGCAAAGTCAGCGCGATGGCGAACACGAGAAGGGTGACGCCGATCAAGCGCTCGCCGGTCCACGACAACAATCCCGTCAAGCGCGGCTTGAGCAGGCGCTCAGCCCGTTCCAGATAGGGCAAAGCGTGCATGACGATGGCGGTGAAGCCGAGCCTCGGGAAGGAACGCTCCGCCAGCCAGGAGGGGAACCACGGCTTGTGCCGGCCGTAGGACAGCTGCGCGGCGAGAAAGACCAGCGGCAGGCCGAGCACGGCGGAGACCAGCGGGATGTTGTGCGGCAGAAGATTGGGAAAGGCGAAGACGAACAAGAGAACGCCGAAGCCGCGATCGTGGAGCGCATCGCGGAGTGCGCCCAGGCTGATGAGCGGCCCCGTCTCACTTGCCACGAAGTCGCGAAGCAACTGCGAC
This sequence comes from uncultured Alphaproteobacteria bacterium, assembly GCA_963776235.1. Lineage (GTDB taxonomy): Bacteria > Pseudomonadota > Alphaproteobacteria > Rhizobiales > Methyloligellaceae > Methyloceanibacter. Next base: position 67,695 of record CAVZLT010000001.1, on the reverse strand, counting down.
GTGCGCCGCGGCGGCGAGGCGTCGTGGTCGCCTGGAGCGGGGCTCGTTGTCGGGATAGCGTTTTCCTGAACCCTCAAACCGCGTTCTCTTTCGCCGCGCCGCCGATTATGGAGTGCCGGCCGGCGCTTCAGCCTTCACCTCGGCGCATTTCTTGGTGGTGAACTCGTTGACCAGATGCACCACCTCGGGCCCTAGGACGTTGCTCGAGTTGTCGAAGCCGGTTGCCGCATAGATCAGCGGATAAATGAACATCGGCGCCGACGCCTGGCCCCAATTGAGCGTCGCCTCCGACGCCTTGCCGTCCTTGAATTTCACCTTCGGCGCCAACGTGATCTCGATGGCATAAGGCTCGCCCTTGTCCTTCTGGGCGAGGGTACAGCGGACTTTCTGCGCCGGCATGACGATCTCATATTCGGCTTCGCTCATCGCCAAGGCGAGCGGCTTGCGCTTGAGCTCGAGCCGCGACTGGCACACCGCCTTGCCCCAGGGCCAGCCGATCTTGCCGCCGAGCATCTTGACGATGTCCTCCTCGCGCCAGGTCTTGGTGATGTCGCAAGCCACGTCCTCGCCGTTCGGATCGCGCGTGGCGATGATGTCGCAAATCTTCTTCTTGCATTCCTTGCGCGCGTCCTTCTCGGCCTGCTCCTCCGGCGTGAGCACGCGCTTGGCGTCGGGCGCGGCGTCGCTTGGCGGCGCCGTCGGTTGCCGCATCCTCGGCGGCGGAAACCGGAACGTCAGCGAGCAGCGCCGCGACCATCGCCGCGCAAAGGACCGTCCATCTCATGCTTTAGCCTCACAGTCAGCGGTCGAGCGCCGCGATAATGGCCTCGCCCATTTCCGTCGTGCCGACGGTGCGGCAGCCGTCCTGGGCGATGTCGGCGGTGCGCAGGCCCTGGTCGAGCACCTGCGCGATGGCCCCGTCGATCCGGTCGGCAATATCGCCGAGAAAGAAGGAATAACGGAGACACATGGCGAGGCTGGCGATGGTGGCGATCGGGTTGGCCGCGACCTTGGCCTGCGATGTCCGGCGCCGAGCCATGCACCGGCTCGTACAGCGCGCGCCTGTGCCCGCGGCATCGGCCTCGCCGAGCGAGGCGGAGGGCAGCATGCCGAGCGAGCCGGTGAGCATGGCCGCCTCGTCCGACAGCATGTCGCCGAACAGATTGTCGGTGACGATGACGTCGAACTGCTTCGGCTGACGCACCAGCTGCATGGCGCAATTGTCGGCGAGGATGTGATGCAGCGTCACGTCGCCGTAGCGCTCCTTGTGCACTTTGGTGACCACCTCGTTCCACAACACGCCGGTCTTCATGACGTTCCGCTTCTCGGCGGAATGCACCAGGCGCTTCCGCTCGCGCGCGAGGTCGAAGGCGACCGCGGCGATGCGCTCGATCTCGTAGGTGTCGTAGACCTGCGTATCGACGGCGCGCTTCTGGCCGTTGCCGAGATCGGTGATGGTCTTCGGCTCGCCGAAATAGACGCCGCCGGTCAGCTCGCGCACGATCATGATGTCGAGGCCGTCGACCCGGTCGCGCTTGAGCGAGGAGGCGTCGGCGAGCGCGGGATAGCAGATCGCGGGCCGGAGATTGGCGAAGAGCTGAAGATCCTTGCGCAGGCGGAGCAGCCCGGCCTCGGGGCGCTTGTCGTAAGCCACCCCATCCCATTTCGGACCGCCGACCGCGCCGAGCATGACGGCGTCGGCGGCGAGCGCGCGGTTCATGGTCGCCTCGGAGATGGCCTCGCCATGCGAGTCGTAGGCGCAGCCGCCGACGAGGTCGGTCTCGGTCTCGAGCTTGGCGAGGCCCCGCGCGTTGATCCAGGACACGAGGCGGGACACCTCGCCCATCACCTCGGGGCCGATGCCGTCGCCGGGGAGCAGCAGAAGCTTATAGGTCGTCATGGCTGCTACCGCTCCTTTGCCGTTTCCCCGGGTCGCTCTTGTGCTAGACCGGCCCGGCTCTGCGTAAAGGGAGTAGGAAATGCTGACAAGGGCGCTGTTTCTTGTGCTGTTGATTTGCGGGGTTGCGACCCCGGCTCTGGCCGAGGAAACCAAGGTGCTGGCCTTGGGGCTCGCCGACCACGAGGTCACGCAAGAGGAGCTGGACAAGGGGACGCCGCCCGTTCCCCGCTTCAATTCGCCGGCCATCGCCTATGTCTCGGCCGCCAATCTGAAAAAGGGCGACAGCGTCGAGATCACGCTCAGCAATAGCGACAAACCCCTGCTCACCAACAGCGAGACGCTTGCCGAGGACAGAGCGACCTATCTGCTGCAAGCGGGCAAGCGGGGCGTGCCGGCCGGCGGCTGGCCGTCGGAGTGGAGCTATTTCGCCAAGCTCAAGATCACCCGCGACGGCAAGACGCTGATCGAGCAGGCCACGACGCCGATTCCGTTCGAATAGCCGACTGCCCGGCCTTGACTTCCATCCATTAACCATCCATATATCATCCATATGGATGGAGGAAGGTCATGGCCGCCGAGATCGTTCGACTGCGCGACAAAACGGGTGAGACCGAAAAGATCACCATCAATCTCGGCTATGTGGACCTCGGCCATATCGATCTCTTGGTCCAGGAAGGCTTCTACTCCAACCGAACCGACTTCATCCGCACGGCGATCCGCAACCAGCTTTCGACCCATCGCGAGGAGGTCAGGCAATCCATCGTGCGGCACACGCTCGAGCTCGGCTTGCGGCATTACACGCGGGCGGATTTGGAGGCCGTGAAGGCCGCCGGTGAAAAGCTGCACATCAGGGTGCTCGGGCTCACCAGCTTCGCGCCGGACGTAACGCCGGCGCTCGCTTCGGCGACCATTGAATCGATCACCGTGCTCGGCGCGCTGCACGCCAGCAAGGAGATCAAGGCCGCGCTCGCCGATCGCATCAGCTGACGGCGCGAAACATCCCAGAAGGATTGAAGCAATGAACATGGATTTTGGAGACGGCATGCGCGCGGCCATGCGATTGATTCAGGCAAAGAAGCTCATGCAGGCCACGCGGGTCATTCAAAGCGCCCTGTCCGGCAGAGAGCAGCCCGCGCCGCCGGCCGAGCCGGCAGGGACCGTGCGAGCGATCGAAAGCCCGGTCATCGATCTTACGGCGGAGGTCGTAGAGCCTGAAGTGACGAACGTCCCGGAGGGTGGCGCAAGCATTGCGCCAGGATTGTCGCTGCCGCCGAGCGCCGCGCTGTGGGCAAGGCGCATGGGCGAGATGGTGCCGGCGCATGGCGACATGGGCTTGCACGCTTCAACCTCGATGCGCTGAACGTCGCCAGACCAACAAGATTGTCGAGGTGCCGGACGGCGCTCAGTTCCTCAGCCGGTCCTTTGCCTGCGCCGCCGGGAGCCGAGACTACAAGCTCTACATTCCGCGCCGCCTGCCGGAGAGCGGGCGCGCGCTGCTGGTGATGCTGCATGGCGGCACGCAGGATGGAGACGACTTCGCGGTGGGGACCCGCATGAACGAGCGCGCCGAGGAGCATGGCCTCATCGTCGCCTATCCGAGCCAGTCCAAGGCCGCAAACGCCTCGCTGTGCTGGAACTGGTTCATGCCCGAGCACCAGAAGCGCGGGACCGGCGAGCCCTCGATCATTGCCGGCATCACGCGTGAGATCGTCGCCGATTACGCTGTCGATCCGGACCGCGTGTTCGTCGCGGGGCTATCCGCCGGTGGCGCCATGGCGGCGGTGATGGCGGCTACGTATCCCGAGCTATACGCGGCGATCGGCGTCCATTCCGGTCTGCCCTACGAGTCGGCGACCGATCTCCCTTCGGCCTTCGCGGCGATGCGTGGCAATGCCGGTTCGCGAGGACGTCGATCGCGGAAACCGCGCGGGGCGGTCGACGCCCCTCGCGTGCGGACCATCGTCTTCCACGGCGATGCGGACAACATCGTGCATCCGTCGAACGCCGCGGGGATCGTCGGTGCGTCCAAGCTTGGTGAGCGCATCGAACGCGCGGACACCCGCTCCTCCGACGGACGGACCTACACCCGCACGGTCATTCGCGACGAAAGCGGGGCGGTCGTGGTGGAGGACTGGCTGCTGCACGGCAGCGGCCATGCCTGGTCGGGCGGCAGCGCGGAGGGTTCCTACACCGATGCCGACGGCCCGGATGCTTCAGGCGAAATGCTGCGCTTCTTCCTCGAGACCAGCGGAGATCGCCGGGCCTGAACGAGCGTCAGGCCCAGGGGCGCTCGGTGCGTGCCTTGCCTTCGAAGGCCTCGATGGCGTCGCCCTTCTCCAGGGTGAGCCCGATATCGTCGAGCCCTTCCATCAGGCAGCGCTTGCGGAAGGGGTCGATGTCGAAATGGATCTTGCCGCCGTCGGGCCCTCTGATCTCCTGATTGGGAAGATCGATGTGAGAACCGCGTTGGCGCCGCGCGCGGCGTCGTCGATCAGCTTGTCGATCTCTTCCTGCGGCAGGGCGATGGGCAGAATGCCGTTCTTGAAACAGTTGTTATAGAAAATGTCGGCGAAGCTCGGCGCGATGATGCAACTGATGCCGAAATCGAGCAGCGCCCAAGGCGCGTGCTCGCGGCTCGAGCCGCAGCCGAAATTCTCGCCGGTGATGAGGATCTTCGCCTGGTGGTAAGGCGGCTTGTGCAGCACGAAATCCTCACGCGGCTTGCCGGCCTCGTCATAGCGCAGCTCGGCGAACAGGCCCTTGCCCAGCCCGGTGCGCTTGATGGTCTTGAGATATTGCTTGGGGATGATCATGTCGGTGTCGACATTGATCATGGGCAGATAGGCGGCGATCCCGGTCAGCGTGGTGAATTTCTGCATGATGTCCTCTTTCGACGAAAGGCTATGTAGCCGCAAGCGGCCGAGCTTTCCAGTCGTATGGGCGTGTTAAAGCGCCGATATCTCCGCTTTTCAGGACTCAAGGCAGGCCCTAAGGTCCGCGGGGCAAAGCGTGGGACGAGGGAGCTCAGATGGCGGGAACGGTGATTTACGAGGCGCACCCGGCGATGTTCCGGGCGCATCCCTTCTGGTTCAGCCTCTGCGTCCTGCTGATCGCGGCCTTCGGCATCGGCATTCTGATCCTGCTCTATTGGTACATCAAGACGCGCGCCACGGCGCTCACCGTCACCGACAACGAGCTGATGTATGAGCGGGGCATCTTGAGCAAGGACCGCACCGCGGTGTCGCTCAAGCACGTCCGCTCGGTGCATATCACCCAAGGCTTCGTCAATCGCATTCTCGGCGTGGGAATCGATCCAGATCTCGACCGCCGGAGACGAGCCGGAGTTCACCATCGCCGACATGCCCGACCCGTATGTGATCCAGGAGGCGATCGCCAAGGCGCAGGACATGCACGACGACAAGGACTGAGCGAGGACGGCGGCAGATGCCAAGCCAAAGCGACCGGCGCGAGCGCAACGAGGCGTTGCGGCTGTTCATTGCCGCGGCGGCGGCGCTGCTGCTGCTGATCGTGATCGGCGGCGCCGGGTTCTATTTCCTGCTCGGGTTCAACGGCGAGAGCGACCCGTTCTCGGCAGGGATCGGGCTCAAGACCGCCGCGCTGATCTCCTTCGGCGTGTCCTTCGTCGCCATTCTGATCATGGCGGTGGTCTCGGGCGGCGACGCCATTCTCGGCGAGCTGCCCTTCACCATCGCCGGGTTTCTGATCTTCTTCGTGATCTTCTGGCTGATGATCGCCTGGATCTTCTGACCCGCGTTTCGGCTTTCGAATTCGCCGTCAGAAATTCGTCATGCCGGCTCGACGGGCGATCCAGTAACCGAGCTGCGTGTTTACTGGAAGGCTACGCCGCGGCTACTGCGGCGGTCCCAGCGTCTGCGCCTCCGACGAGGAGGCGGGCGTGGCGGCCGGTTGCGACGCCGAGCCGAGCAGCTCGCGATAATATTTGCGCATGGTCTCGCAGCGCTGCGGGCCAGGCGGATGCACCCCGTCGCCCTTCAACTGCGAGATGAAGGTGCAGATGTCCTCCATGCCTTGCGCATCGAGCCAGCCCCATTTCACCCCGCGCCTGATGGCGAAGAGATCGGCTTCCGTCTCGTCGGCGCCGATGAACTGGTGCCCGCATTCATGGCTGTAGATGTAGAGCTTCACCTGGGTGGAGAGGCCGGTGATCTTCTTGGTGTTGAGAATCAAAAAGCCCGGGAAGGCGCCGCCCCAGCTGTCGAAATTGGTGGTGAGCACGGTCGGCCGCTTGCCGCAATTGACCGGCTTGCCGTCGAGCTTGAGCGCGCCATGGGCGACGAGCTTGGCGTCGGGGCCGGCCTCTTTCAGATAGTCGTCGAGGCTCGGGCCGGTAGCGGTCGAGCCTTCATTGCCGGACCATGAGTTCCTGCGCGGCTGCGGGGCTCGCGAGGCAGAGCGCGATGCCCACGGCGCCAACCAGCGCCACCCCCAAACTTGCCCGTCCATCCCTCATGTCGAATCGTACTCTAAGACGCGGGCAATCCGCGCGCAATTGCAGGAATGTCTCACTTGCCATCTTCGCTCGCGGAGAGCTCACTTTTCTTGGCAAAGCATTGCCTTAGCTCGTCGCAGCGCGCCTCGGGGTCGGGGTGCATGGGGCCATGGCCGGCGATGTTGAACAGCGCGCAGACGTCATCGAGCGCCTGTTTGCTGAGCCAGCCCTCGCGCCGCGCCCGCCGCACCGCGTAGCAATCCGCCGACGTCTCGCTCGGCCCGAACAGGATGTGCCCGCACTCGTGATAGTAGATCAGCCACTGCACCGGCCGCGGCAAATCCTGCAGCGCCTGCATGTTCAACATGATGACGGTGGAGGAGACGGCGAAGCCCTCGAAGTCGCGCAGCAGCGTGGCCGTGGCGCCGCAAGACAGCCTGCGGCCGGCGACCACGAGCCGTCCGGGTGCGACGAGCTTGCCCTGCTCGATCGCGACCGCGGTGTCGTGATGGCTCGATGCGACGAGCGCAAGACAGAGCGCAAGCCCCATGAGACGGGCAGCTGACCGCATTGTCGTTCCCTCTGCCGCCCAGTCCCACTTGCCTTGCCGCAGTCTGCGGGCGGGGCGGGTCAAGCGTCAACGGCTAATCCCGTCACACGGCGGCTTCGGATTCGATGTGCTCCATGTCGGCATCGGAGAGGCCGAAATGGTGGCCGATCTCGTGCACCAGAACATGGGTGACGATGTGCCCGAGCGTCTCTTCGTGCTCGGCCCAATAATCGAGGATCGGGCGGCGGTAGAGGAACACCATGTCAGGCAGCGAGGCGATGTCCATCACGCTCTTCCGGGCGAGATCGACGCCGGAATAAAGCCCGAGCAGGTCGAAGGGCGATTCGATTCCCATCGCATCGAGCACCTCGTCGGTGGGGAAGTCCTCGACCCGGATGAGCAGATCGCCGGTCAGCGCGCGGAACCGCCCCGGCAGGCGCCGATAGGCGGCGTCGGCGATTGCCTCGAATTCGGCGAGGCTCGGCGCCTCGAGCTTGCTCCAGTCGGTCCTGCTCATGGCCGGCATTATCCCAGGATGATCGCGCCCACGCGAAGCCAATCTGAACGGCAGATGAATTCGGCGCTCAGGCGCGGTTCAATCGCCCAGGCTTAACGTCCGTCTCAAGTGCTTCACGCAATCACGCGGGATGCATCGAAACGCGGAGAATTTCCATGTTGAGAAAGAGTTTGATTGGTGCGGTCGCCGTGCTCGGCATCGCGCTTGCCGGCAGCGTTGCCAGCGCCCAGCCGGCGTCGGCCGGTTATGCCTGCGGGCCGTGGAACGGCTATTGCGGCTATTTCCTCTATCCCGGTTGGGGTTGGAACTGGGGTTGGTACGGCAATAACCACCACCACAAATGGGATGAGAACCACGGCCACAACAATTGGAACGGCAACGGCAACGGCAACTGGAAGGGCAAAGGCAACAATTACGGCCAGGCCTACAAGAACGGCAACTGGAACAAGTACTAGGCGTCGTCGGGGAGACTCCTCTCCCACGCGTCGGCACGCCGTCTCGACCCCTCGCGCGTTCCCCCCATGCGCGATGCTAGAGGCGGCGTGTCCGATGTCTAATGGAACGTGCGGATGTCGACGAAGCGGCCGGCGAGCGCCGCCGCCGCCGCCATTTGCGGCGAGACCAGATGGGTGCGGCCGAGCCGGCCCTGGCGCCCCTCGAAATTGCGGTTGGAGGTCGAGGCGCAGCGCTCGCGCGGGGCAAGCTGATCGGGGTTCATGCCGAGGCACATCGAGCAGCCGGGCTCGCGCCACTCGAAGCCGGCGTCCTTGAAGATCTTGTCGAGCCCTTCGGCTTCGGCTTGCGCCTTCACCAGGCCGGAGCCCGGCACGATCATGGCGCGGACCGTCTCGCTCACCTTGCGGCCTTCGACCACTTTCGCCACGGCGCGCAGATCCTCGATGCGGCCATTGGTGCAAGAGCCGATGAACACGCGGTCGAGCGCGATGTCGGTGATCTTCTCGCCGCCCTTCAAGCCCATATAGTCGAGGCTGCGCTCGGCGGCCTTGCGCTTGGTCTCGTCGGCGATCTCCGACGGCACCGGCACGCGGCCCGAGACGGAGACGACCTGCTCGGGGCTCGTGCCCCAGGAGACGATCGGCGGCAGCTCGTCCGCCTTCAGTCCGACGACGCGATCGAAATGAGCGCCCTCGTCGGAATAGAGCTTTTCCCAATGGTGCTTCGCCACTTCGAAGGCGCCGCCTTTCGGCGCGCGCGGGCGGCCCTTGATGTAGTCGAAGGTCTTCGCGTCGGGCGCGATCAGGCCGGCGCGGGCGCCGCCCTCGATCGACATGTTGCAGACGGTCATGCGCCCTTCCATGGAGAGCGCTTCGATCGCCTCGCCGGCATATTCGATGACATGGCCGGTGCCGCCGGCGGTGCCGATCTCGCCGATGATGGCGAGGATGATGTCCTTGGCGGTGACGCCTTCGGGCAGCTTGCCGTCGACGCGCACCAGCATGTTCTTCGCCTTGGACTGGATCAGCGTCTGGGTGGCCAGCACATGCTCGACCTCGCTCGTGCCGATGCCGTGCGCGAGCGCGCCGAAGGCGCCGTGCGTCGAGGTATGGCTGTCGCCGCAGACGATCGTTGTGCCGGGCAGGGTGAAGCCCTGCTCGGGCCCGACCACATGCACGATGCCCTGGCGCTTGTCGCGCTCGTGGTAATATTCGATGCCGAAATCGCGGGCGTTCTGCGCCAGCGTTTCGATCTGCAGCGCCAACTCCGGATCGTCGATGCCCTTGGAGCGGTCGGTGGTCGGCACGTTGTGATCGACCACGGCCAGCGTCTTCTCCGGCGCGCGGACCTTGCGGCCGGCCATGCGCAGGCCTTCGAAAGCCTGCGGGCTCGTCACCTCGTGCACCAGATGGCGATCGACATAGAGCAGGCAGGTGCCGTCCGGCGCTTCGTGCACCAGATGGGCGTCCCAGATCTTGTCGTAGAGGGTGCGGGGCTTGGTCATGGGTGTCGTCAGATCAGGATTGTAAAGCGTCAGATAGCGATTGGAACGCCGATTGCCAACTCCGTCATGCCCGGGCTTGGCCCGGGCATCCACGACTTAACGCTGAAGGGAAAAGAAAACGTGGATGGCCGGGACAAGCCCGGCCATGACCGGGCTGTTCAGAACGGTAAGAACCCTAGCCCTTCTTGGGCTTTTTGGCGGGCTTGGCGTCTTTGGCTTTCGCCGGCTTTGCGGGCTTCGCCTCGGCAGCGGTCTCGTCGCCTTCGGTCGCTTCCTCGTCCTGGGCGGGGACCTCGTCGGCCGTGGTCTCGGCCATCAGCTCGACGGATTTGGCGACCCAATCGTTATTCTCGATGGCGCCGTTGAGCTTGAGCGCCTCGTCGAGCTTGGCGATCTCGTCGTCGCTGAGATTGGCGATCTGCTCGAACTTGATCAGGCCGAGCTTGTTCAGCTTGTGCTCGAGCTCCTGGCCGACGCCGGGAATGAGCTTGAGATCGTCGGGCTCGCCCTTGGGCCTGGTGAAGCCCTTGAAGGCCTCGGCCTTCTTGCCCCTGACCTCCTGCCGCTCGGTGATGCGGGCGGCCTTGCCGCGCAAGCCCCGCAGATAATAGAGCTTGGCCCGGCGCACGCGGCCGCGGCGCACCACCTCGATCGACTCGATCAGCGGCGAATGCACCGGGAAGACGCGCTCCACGCCCTCGCCATAGGAAATCTTGCGCACGGTGAAATTCTCGTTCAGCCCGCCGCCGGCGCGGCCGATGCAGACGCCCTCATAGGCCTGCACGCGCGTGCGCTCGCCCTCGACCACCTTGACGTTGACGCGCAATGTGTCGCCGGGGGCGAACTCGGGGATTTTCCGCTTCTTGGAGAGCGCCGCAGCCTGCTCTTTCTCGAGCTGCTCGATGATATTCATGGCAATAACCTTTCCTGGGCGCCTGCCTTGGCTTTTCGAGCCTTCCGGCGAACGCCATTCTTTTTGATTGATCCGCTGTAAACGCGGGGCAGGGAAGCACCCGCGCGGGGGTTTCCTAGCCTAAGGTTGTAGCGCTGTCGATGGCAATTCGCCTCGGACGGCATCATTTGCAGTGGTAGAGCGCAATCCAGTCTTGGTTTTCCGGCAGGCCGATTTTGATGTGGTCAGGGTCGGAAAGGTCGAGGGTCAGCACGCCAAGATGCACCTTATCGCCTTGGGTGCATTTCGCTTCATAGGCTTCGTGAGCGGCGGCGGCTTCCTTCGGTGCACCCAGGATGCAAAGCAAATCGGGTCCTTCGACGATGCCGCGCCTGATCTCGAACTCGGGCGCGGCCCCGCTCGCGCAGCCGTCGTCGGTCGTGGCGTATTTGCCGAGCAGCGCCTCGATGTCGGCATGGGCGCTCGCGGGCAGAACCAGCAAGAGCAAAGCTGCGACAATCGTCCTTAGCGGCATGACGCGCCTAGCCCTTCTTTGCCAGGCTGCGGATATAGGCCACGACGTTGCGCAGATCGTCGGGCTTGAGGATGATATTGGGCATGGTGGGGTGCGAGCTTTGCAGCCAGACCGTGAGCGCCATCTCGGTCATGCCCGGCGTGTCGGCGACCGACTGGAAGGTCGGGGCTTCCGCCAGAGGCGACATGTTCTCGTTGACCAGCACCGCATGGCAGGCGGCGCAAACCTTTTTGGCGTAAGCCTCGCCGGCCGCGATATCGGCTTCTTGCGCGCGTCCCGCGTAACTCGACAGCAGCAGCATCGCGCTTGCCAGCAGCACCGCATTCTTCATGCCCAGCACTCCTTATTTGTTCGCCTTGATAGCACTTGCAGGGGCGGGATGTCTGACCCTGGTCAAGATTTTCGCTTATGCTGCTCCCACAGATCGGGGCGGCGGACTTGCGTGAGCCTCTCGGCCTCCGCGCGCCGCCACTCGGCGATTTTCTGGTGATCGCCCGACAGCAGCACATCGGGAATGGCGCGGCCCTCGAAGTCGCGCGGCCGGGTGTAGTGCGGATATTCCAGCAGGCCTGCCGCGAAGCTCTCCTCGGCCAGCGAGCCCTCATTGCCGGCGACGCCGGGGATCAGCCGCACGCAGGCATCGATCAGCACCTGCGCGGCAAGCTCGCCGCCCGACAGCACATAGTCGCCGATGGAGATTTCCTCGATCTCGCGCGCCTCGAGCACGCGCTGGTCGACGCCCTCGAAGCGGCCGCAGAGCAGGATCGCCCCGGGACCTTGCGCCAGCGCGCGCGCGCGAGCTTGCGTCAGCGTCTTGCCGCGCGGCGAGAGATAAAGCGTGGGCGTGCCGGGCTTGGCGTCGGCGCGCGCCGCATCGATGGCCGCGCTGGCGATGTCGGCGCGCATCACCATGCCCGCCCCGCCTCCGGCCGGCGTGTCGTCGACCGAGCGATGCTTGTCGGTGGCAAAATCGCGGATGTCGATGGTGTGCAGCGCCCATTTGCCTTCGGCCAGCGCCTTGCCGGCGAGGCTCAAGCCGAGCGGCCCCGGGAACATCTCGGGGAAGATGGTGAGCACGGTTGCGCGCCAGGTCGCGGTCATGCGCGCGCGGCCTTCTCGATGGGCCCGCGCCCGCGCTCCTGCTTGAGCAGCCAGGTCTCCAGCCGCCCCACGCCCTTGACCTGAATCGGCCCGCGCGATTCGAACAGGAAGCCCTCGCCAAGCGCCTCCCGCACCGCCCCGGACACTTGGATCTCGCCGGGAAGCCCGTGCAACTCGAGCCGCGAGGCGAGATTCACCGTCTCGCCCCACACGTCGTAGGAGAATTTGTCGGTGCCGATGATGCCGGCCATCACCGGGCCGATGGCGATGCCGATGCGCACCCGCAAATCGACGCCATGCGCCGCGGAGAGCCGCTCGACCAGTTCGGGCAGTCCGAGCGCCATGCGGGCAAGCCGGCGCAAATGATCGTCTTGCGGCAGGCTCACTCCCGTCACCGCCATGTAGCCGTCGCCGATGGTCTTGATCTTCTCCACGCCGTGGCGCGCGGCCAGGCGATCGAACTCGGTGACGATCTGATCGAGCAGGGCGACGGTGCGCGCCGCGCCGAGCTCGTGCGAGAGCTCGGTGAAGCCGACAAGATCGCTGAACAGGACGGAGGCCTCGGCGACGCTGTCGGCGACCCGCTCGTCCGGCCGTTCCTTCAGCCGCTCGGCGATGGCCGCCGGCAAAATGTTGGCGAGCAGCGCGTCGGCCTCGGCCCGCGCCTGATCGGCCACGGTGAAGGCGTAACCCACGATCAGCGCGATGATGCAGAAGGTGGTGACGGCGGAGGATATATAGAGATTGGCCAGCAGGCTCGGCTCGGCGGTGAACAGCGCGCGCTCCTGCGGGTAGAGGAACCAAGTGGCGAGGTGCAAGGCAAGGCCGATCGAGATCACCGCGGCGACGAGACGGAAGCGGGGCATGCCGTAGATGGCGAAGGCGACCGCCGCGGCGATGATGTAGTTGATCTGAATGCCGGACTCGCGACCGAAGGCGCGGACGAAAAAGAACAAGGCGGTGTACTCGACGGCGGCGAGCAGGATCGCCGCGGCGATGTCGTTGATGCGGTGAGCGAGCGGCACGGCGAGAGCGACCACCACCAGCAGCAGATTGGCGGCGATCAGGTGCCGATATTGGTGCGCGTCGTAATAGGCGAAGACGATCGCGTAGACGATGGAAAAGAAGGCGATCAGGAACGCCATCGTGTTGACGATGGTCAGCCGCCGGCGCACCGCGCGCGGATAACCTTGCGTGCCCCATTCGGCGAACGCGGACAGCGGTCCGAGCCAGGCAAACATTGGAGCGGGACGCGTCGGCGCGGTGGTGGCGCTGTTACTCATGGGAACGCTCGTATCACGCAGCGTCATTCCGGCGAAAGCCGGAATCCGGGAGCAAGCTCCGAGTTCGTCGCCCTGAATCCCGGCTTGCGCCGGAATGACGGGACCTACTCGAACAGGCCTTCGGGGGGAACGAGAGTAAGGCGGCCGCCCTCGACATCGACCTCCGGCACGCTGTCGCGGGTGAAGGGCACGAGCACGGTGGCGCCGCCGGCGGCAGGCTGCACCTCGATGAGATCGCCGGCGCCGAAATTATGCACCGCAACCACGCTGCCGATCTCGACGCCGTCCCGAGCGATGGCGGCCAAACCGATCAGATCCAGGTGATACCACTCGTCCTCCTCGCGCTCCGGCAGGCGCGCACGCTCGATATAGAGCTTGGTGTGGGTCAGCGCCTCGGCGCCCTCGCGCGTGGTGACGCCCTTGATGCGGGCGACCAGCGCCTTCGGCGTGACGCGAACGCGCTCGATCTCGATCGCGCGGCCTTGCTCGTCCTCCAGCGCGCCATAGCGGGCGATGGCCTCCGGGTCCTGCGTATAAGAGCGCAGGCGAACCTCGCCCTTCAGTCCTTGCGCCGCTCCGATCTCGCCGAGCAGCACGCGGTCTTGCTTGTCGCTCAAAGCCTACTCGGCGGAAGGCTGCTCGGCCGGGGCCTCTGGCTCGGCCGGGGGCGGCGGAGGAGCGGCGGCAGCTTCGGCGGCGGCCTTGGCCTTCTCCTCGGCGGCGACGCGCTTCGCCTCCTCACGCTCGAGACGCTTCTTGCCGGGCTGGCCCTTGTTCGGGTTCGACCGCGCGTCGCGCTTGCGGATGCCGGCCACGTCGAGGAACCTGAGCACGCGGTCGGTCGGCTGCGCGCCGATGCCGAGCCAATGCTTCAGCCGGTCCTCGACGAATTTCACGCGCTCGGCGGAGTCCTTGGGCTGGAGCGGATCGTAGGTGCCGATCTTCTCGATATAGCGTCCGTCGCGCGGGCTCCTCGAGTTGGCGATGACGATGCGGTAGTAGGGCCGCTTCTTGGCGCCGGCCCGCGCCAGCCTGATCTTCAGTGACATGTCTTCGTTCTCCTAAGTCGGGTTGATCTATCGTTTCTTCGAACCTGGAAGTCCGGGGAGGCCGCGCGGCAGCCCGCCGGGAAGACCCGGGAAGTTGCCGGGGAGGCCGGGAAAGCCGCCGGGGGGAAGCGGAGGCAAGCCGCCTTGCGGCAAGCCAGCGGGAAGCTCGGCCGGCATCTCGGGCGGCGGACCGCCGCCGAACATGCTGCCAAGAAGCCCGCGCTTCTTGCCCATGGCCTTCATCATGTCGGCCATCTGCCGATGCATCTTCACCAGCCGGTTGATGTCCTGCACGCTCGTGCCGGAGCCGGCCGCCACGCGCTTCTTGCGCGAGGCATTGAGCAGCTTCGGGTTCTTGCGCTCGGCGCGGGTCATCGAGCCGATCATCGCCTGCTGGCGCTTCAAGATGCGGTCGTCGAGCTTGGCCGTGTCGAGCTGCTTCTTGATCTTGCCGATGCCGGGCAGCATCGACAGCACGCCGCCCATGCCGCCGAGCTTCTGCATCTGCTTGAGCTGCTCGGCGAGGTCGTCGAGGTCGAAAGCGCCCTTCTTGACCTTGGCGGCGATCTTCTGCGCCTTGTCGAGCTCGACGGTCTGCATCGCCTTCTCGACCAGGCCGATCACGTCGCCCATGCCGAGGATGCGGCCGGCGATGCGGTCGGGGTAAAACTCCTCCAGCGCGTCGAGCTTCTCGCCGGTGCCGATCAGCTTGATCGGCTTGCCGGTGACGGCGCGCATCGACAGCGCCGCGCCGCCGCGCCCGTCGCCGTCGACCCTTGTCAGCACGATGCCGGTCAGCGCCACGCGTTGATCGAAGCTCTTGGCGAGATTGACCGCGTCCTGGCCGGTCAGCGCGTCGGCCACCAGCAGCGTCTCGTGCGGGGAGGCGATCTTCTCGATCGCCGCGGTCTCGGCCATCAGCTCTTCGTCGATATGCGTGCGGCCGGCGGTGTCGAGCAGCAGCACGTCATAGCCGCCGAGCTTGGCGGCTTTCAGCGCGCGGGCGGCGATCTGCGTTGGACCTTCGCCGGCGACGATGGGGAGGGTCGCCACGCCGGTCTGCTCGCCGAGCACGCGCAGCTGCTCCTGCGCCGCGGGCCTGCGCGTATCGAGCGAGGCCATCAGCACTTTCTGCTTGTCGCGGTCCTGCAGGCGCTTGCCGAGCTTGGCGGTCGTGGTCGTCTTGCCGGAGCCTTGCAGACCGACCAGCATCATCACCACCGGCGGCGTGGCGGCGAGGTCGATGCCTTGCGCATCCGACCCAAGCACCCGCACCAGCTCGTCATTGACGATCTTGATGACCATCTGGCCGGGCGTGATGGAGCGAACCACCTCCTGGCCGACCGCCTTCGCCTTCACGCTGTCGACGAAGTCGCGCACGACGTCGAGCGCGACATCGGCCTCGAGCAGCGCGCGGCGCACCTCGCGCATCGCCTCGGCGACGTCGGCCTCGCTCAGCGCGCCCTTGCGGGTGAGCTTGTCGAGGATGGCGTTAAGCCGCTCGGATAAAGTCTCGAACATCGACTTCCTTCATCCTCATGGTGCGGAGGCCGCATCGCGGCCGTCCGAACCGTGAGGTCCGAACCTCGCCCTTCGAGACGGCGCGTTCCGCGCCTCCTCAGGCTCGGGCAAAACAACACGCGCTCAAGCAGGCCAGAGGCCGATAGCGCAAACGAAAACGCACCCGAGGGCGCAACGCGCTGTCGGGTGTTGACCCCCCTGACTCCTGATTTGCGCTACTTGAGCGCTAGAATCATGTTCAGGGCGGCGGCTCGGTTAAGGAGCTGCCTTGAATTCCGGCCGGAATGTCGGCGAGGACGGTCCCTAAGTCAAGCCAAGCGAGGCCTGCTCTCGAAGAAATTGCCATGGAAATGGAAGGGGATGGCATGGGGCGCCGCCGCCCGCGCCAGCTCCTTGAGGCTCGCCGCGTCGAGCACGAGCAGGAAGGAGCGGCCCTTGTCGATGTCGAGCACGACCGACAGCAGCACCCCGTCGTCCTCGGCTGGCGCGGAGGGCGAGGGCACGAACACCGGCTCGCCCGGATAAAGTCCCGCCGCGTACCAGCGGGCGCTAGCGCCGGTGGCGGTGTCGATCTTGACGATGCAATCGAGGAAATCGCCCTTGGTCGCGATGCCCGTGCCCCAGACATAGCGGTAGGGCTTGCCGGCGTGGCGCCTCGTAATTGATGCGGGGCAGCTCGAGCGGCAGGTCGGCCAAAGTTCGGCGCGTGACGGGCGCCTCGCTCGCGAGCGGAATCTGAAACCGGGTCAGCTTGCCGATGGCAGTGATCGGCGTGCCGGCGCGGAGCCGCGCAAGGTAAAGCTGATCGATGATCGTGGCGTCGGGGTAGGTGACGGCATCCACCGCAACTCCGTCGCCATCGGCGAAGGCGTTGACATGATGAAAGGCGAAGCTTGCATCGGCCTTGGCCGTGCGCACCAGCCGGCCCGTGTCTTTCTCCACGACATGGAAGACGAGACCGCGCTCGGCCTCCCAGCGATAATTCTGGATGAAGGGCTTGCCCGACAGCCTGAGGTCGATCGGGTTCACCACCAAGGGGAACTCGGTGAGGATGAGATGGTCCGCGCTCATGCCGAAGCTGTGCATATAAGCCGGCCGCTCGACCGGAATGGCGGCAAGCTCGAACTGCGTGCCGTCGTCGCCGATGCGGCACAGGCGATAGACGCTCTTCATGCCGAGATCGGCGATGTAATTGTAATGGCAGGCGCGCTTCGCGTCGTAATGCGGGTGCGCGGTCGAGACCTGTCCTTTCAGCGCCGCGCCATAGCCGAACACGCCGAGCGTCTCCAGCGTGTGCGGCGCGAAGCGCAGCGGCATCGTCGTCTCGGTGAAGGCGACGATTTCGCGCGCATAGTCGGAGACGTTGACGCAGCAATTGTCGGTGAGCTTCGGATCGAAGATCGCGGCGACGCGCCCGAACAGAGTGCGGCACGGGTCGGTGGCGAACTCGGCATAGGTGATCTTGCCGGTCTCCTCGGCGGCGCGGAAGGCTTTGCTCTCGAGGAAGCGGTTCGCATAGCTGACGCCGCCGTCGGCAATCGCAAAGCGATGCAGCATCGCCAATCCGTCGAACCAGTGATTATAGGTGCGAGCTCCCACCTCGAATTTCGCTGGGCCGGTGCGGAGCAGGGTGCCTTTCAACCATGACGGCAGCGCGCCGGTGACGGCGAGCGCGACTGGCGCGGGCGTCTCCGTCGTCAGCGAGCGGAAGCCTGCGCCATACGGAAATGTGGGTTTGTCCAGCATCGCGTCCTCTCCAGCGGCAACGCCAGGAGCTTAGGCGATGTTCCTTAAGACAGGCTCAAGCTTGACGGCCAAATCGAGCAAGGCCTCGTCGCCGCCCCTCCAGCCGATGAAAGACAGGCCGATCGGGCAGCCGGCGGCCTTTGTCGCGGGAATCGAGATCTGCGGCAGGCCGGCATGGCCGGCGAGGCAGGTATAGCCGAGCGTTTGCGTGCGGAACTCGGCGAAGGAGGCGCCGTCGGGAATCTCGCGCTCGGGCGGCAGCGTCGGCGTCGTCGGCAGCACCAGCAGCGTACCCGGCGGGCAGGAGAGCAGCGAGACGCTGCCGATCTCCTTGCGCTTGTTTCGCGCGGCATCGGCCTCGGCAAAGCTGATCTGCGCCGCCGCCTCGAAGCGTTCCTTGATGCCCGGGCCGAGATCGACATTGTGCGACTGGATGAAGGGCAGCAGCGTCGACTGTAGCTCGAAGCCCTGGATCAGGCGGAAGGCGTCGCGCCATTCGTCGATCTCCTCGCCGGCCAGGGTGCGATGCTCGGGCGCGGGGAGCGCCGGGCCGATGCTCGCCAGCACGCGCCACAGCGCCTGATCGGCGCTCGCCTCGGCATGGCCGAAGAAATCTTCCGCCAAGATCAGGCGGTCGATCTTCGCCACGATACTGTCGCCGGCGAGCAGCACATGGCCGATCTTGCGGAACAGTTGCGCCTCGCGCGCGAGAAAGCCGATCGTGTCGTAGCTCGGCGCCATCGCGGTGGCGCCTTTCATATCGATGCGGCCGAAACTCGGGCGGAGGCCGTACAGCCCCGAGAACGACGCCGGCACGCGGATCGATCCTCCGGTGTCGCTGCCGAGCGCGAAGTCGCACATCGAGGCGGCGACGGCGGCGGCCGAGCCGCAGGACGAGCCGCCGGTGACGTGCTCGGGCGCGCGGGAATTGACCGGCTGGCCGTAATGGGCGTTGGAGCCGAGCACGCTGTAGAAGAACTCATCGCAGATGGTGATGCCGGTGCATGAGGCGCCGGCCTCGAGCAGGCGCGTGATGACGGGCGCCGTCTCCTGCGCCGGGGTGGCGTGCTCGTAGAAGTCCGGATTGCCGTTGCTCACTTTGCGACCGGCGATGGCGAACAAATCCTTCACCATGAAGGTGAGCCCGGCGAGCGGCCCCGACGCGGCGCCCGGCAAAGGCTCCCGCAAAGTGTGGGGAACGAGAGCGCCGACAGGGTCGGCGGAAGGGACTGAGATCATCTTGCCCTCGCTTTGCGAATGCGTGAGGAGGCCGCCATGGACTCTGACAGGGAAGGCCATATAACACGGGCGACCAAGCCTCAATGCCGACAGACGGAGAACGCGGTGCGCGCGGCGCCGGCAACGGACCGAAGCTTACCCCGCGCGGTATGGGCGTTGGGGCTCACATCGCTGTTGATGGACACCTCGTCCGAGCTGATCCATGGGCTGCTCCCCGTGTTTCTGGTGGTTACGCTCGGCGCGAGCGCGACCGCGCTTGGCGTGGTGGAGGGCATTGCCGAGGCCACGGCGCAGATCACCCGCGTCTTCTCAGGCTGGCTGTCGGATGTGCTCGGGCGGCGCAAGGCGCTCACCGTTGCGGGCTATGGCCTCGCCGCTGTCACCAAGCCGCTCTTCCCGCTCGCCAACTCGATCGCCCTCGTGCTGCTCGCCCGCTTTCTCGACCGGATCGGCAAGGGGATCAGGGGCGCGCCGCGCGATGCGCTCGTCGCCGATCTGACGCCGGCCGATCAGAGGGGCGCGGCCTTCGGGCTTCGCCAGTCGCTCGACACGGTCGGCGCGACGCTCGGCCCGGCGGCGGCGATCGCCTTGATGTACCTGTTCAACGACGACATCCGCAGCGTGCTCTGGTTCGCCGTGATCCCCGCGGTGCTGGCCGTCATCGTCCTCATGGTGGGCGTCAAGGAGCCCGCGCATAAGGAGGCCAAGGCGCGGGCGCCGCTGCACGCCAAGGACATCAAACAGCTCGGCTCCGCCTATTGGCTTGTCACCGTCGCCGGCGCCGTGTTTACGCTGGCCCGGTTCAGCGAAGCCTTCCTGGTCATCCGCGCAACCGATCAGGGGCTCGCGCTGGCATGGGCGCCGGCCGTCATCGGCGTGATGAGCCTCGTCTTTGCGGCCAGCGCCTATCCCGCCGGTCGGCTCCAGGACAGGATCGGCGCGCGGCCCTTGCTGCTCTGCGGCCTGCTCGTGCTGATCGCCGCCGACCTCGCGCTCGCCTTCGGCTCGACGCTCATTGCCATCTTCCTCGGCATCGGCCTGTGGGGCCTGCATATGGGGCTTACCCAAGGCGTGCTCGCGGCCCTGATCTCGGCGACCGCGCCGGACCGCTTGCGTGGCACGGCGTTCGGGCTGTTCGGCCTGGTCACCGGGCTTGCCGCCTTGGTTGCCAGCGTTCTCGCCGGCCTGCTGTGGGACAGGATCGGCGCGCCAGCCACCTTCCTTGCCGGCGCCGCCTTTGCCGCGGTGGCGTTCATCGCCTTCCTGCTCCTCAAACGAGGCCCGAACGGCGTCCCTGGAAGTGCATGACCCGCCCGCCCTATATAGGGGCAGCAAAGCGATAAGGTCCCGATGCAGACTCCCGCGATACCCTTCCGCAAGATGAACGGGCTCGGCAACGATTTCGTCGTGCTCGACGCGCGGCCGCGCGCGCTTGCTCTCGGGCCGGACGCGGTGCGCGCCATCGCCGACCGCAAAGAGGGGATCGGCTGCGATCAGATCATCGCCCTCGAGCCGTCGCGCAACGCCGATGTGTTCATGCGCATCTGGAATGCCGACGGCGGCGAGGTCGGCGCCTGCGGCAATGCCGCGCGCTGCGTTGCGGCGGTGGTCGCAGCGGAACGCAACGCGGCAGATGTCAGCATCGAGACGGAAAGCGGCGTGGTCGGCGCCGTGGTCAACGCTGACAGCAGCGTCACCGTCGACATGGGCGCGCCCCGCTTCGCCTGGAATGAGATTCCTCTCGCCGAGCCGTTCCACGACACGCGGCGGATCGAGTTGCAGATCGGTCCGATCGACGCGCCGGTGCTGCATTCGCCGTCGGTGGTCAATGTCGGCAACCCGCATTGCCTGTTCTTCGTCGATGATGTCGAGGCGTATGATCTCGCGCGTTTCGGGCCGATGCTGGAGCACCATCCGCTGTTTCCGCAGCGCGCCAATATCTCGCTGGTGCAGGTCGTGGCACCGCATGCGCTGAAAGTCCGCACTTGGGAGCGCGGCGCCGGGCTGACGCGGGCTTGCGGCACGGCCGCCTGCGCCGCAGCGGTCGCGGCGGCGCGCCGCGAGCTCACCGGGCGCAAGGTGCGCGTGAGCTTGCCGGGCGGCGATCTTCTGATCGAGTGGCGGGAGAGCGACGGCCATATCCTGATGACCGGGCCTTACGCGCTCGATTTCGAGGGCACTCTGCCGGCGACGCTGTTCCAGCCCGCGCGGATATGACCCTCGCGCAGGGTCGCTGACCGAACACTTTCATGTTAGAAGCCGCCAATGTCGGAGCTTGAGATCATCACTTTCGGCTGCAGGCTCAACGCCTACGAGTCCGAGGTCATGCGCGAGCAGGCGTCGGCCGCGGGGCTGTCCTCGGCGGTGATCGTCAATACCTGCGCCGTGACCGCCGAGGCCGTGCGCCAGGCGCGGCAGGCTATTCGGCGGGCGCGCCGCGAGCGGCCCGAGGCCAAGATCATCGTCACCGGCTGCGCGGCGCAGATCGATCCAGCCCGCTTCGCCGCCATGGACGAGGTCGATCACGTCATCGGCAATCAGGAAAAGCTCGAAGCCAAGACCTTCTTCGGGCTCAGCCTCGACGGCAGCGAGCGGGTGGTGGTCAACGACATCATGTCGGTGCGCGAGACCGCCTCGCATCTGATCGAGGGCTTCGGCAATCGCGCGCGCGCCTATGTGCAAATCCAGAACGGCTGCGACCATCGCTGCACCTTCTGCGTCATCCCGTTCGGCCGCGGGCCGTCGCGCTCGGTTCCCGCCGGCGAGGTCGTGGCGCAGGCGCGGCGGCTCGCCGAGAAGGGCTATGCGGAGATCGTGCTGACCGGCGTCGACATCACCGCTTACGGCAAGGACCTTCCCGGCGAGATGACGCTCGGCAGACTGGTGCGCTCGGTGCTCAAGCTCGTGCCGGAGCTGCCGCGGCTTAGGCTCTCCTCGATCGATTCGGTCGAGGCGGACCCGGTGCTGCTCGCGGCGATCGCCGAGGAAGAGCGGCTGATGCCGCATCTCCATCTCTCGCTGCAAGCGGGCGACGACCTGACGCTGAAGCGCATGAAGCGGCGGCATGCCCGCGCCGACTCGGTGAGCTTCTGCGAGGAGATGCGGCGCTTGCGTCCCGACATGGTGTTCGGCGCCGATCTGATCGCCGGCTTCCCGACCGAGACCGAGGCGATGTTCGCAAACTCGCTGTCGCTGGTCGACGATTGCGGGCTCACCTTCCTGCATGTGTTTCCCTACTCGGCGCGCGAGGGGACGCCCGCCGCGCGCATGCCGCAAGTGCATGGCAGCGTGATCTCGAGGCGCGCCGGCGAATTGCGCGAGAAGGGCCTCGCCGCGCTGAAGCGCCATCTCGAAAGTGCCAAGGGACGCCGCATCAGCGTGCTGATGGAGAATGGAATGCACGGGCGTTCCGCCGACTTCACGCCGGTCCTCATCGAGGCAGAGCACGCAGCGGGCGCGCTGATCGACGCCGTGGTTGCGGGCGATGACGGCGCCGCTCTGCTCGCGACGGCAGCGCCATGAGCGACACCAAGAAGCCGGGTTTCTTCAAGCGGCTGTTCGGCGCCGGCGATGAGGCGCCGAAGCCCATCGAGACGCCGCCGCCTCCCAAGCGGGAGCCGCCCGGCAAGGGCCCCGACAAAAAGGAGCCGCCGAAGGATCGTCCTCCACGGGAAGAGCCGCCTGAGCGCGAACGCCTGCCCAAGGAAGCTGCCGCCAAACCGAAGCGGACGCCCAAGCCAAAAGGCCCGCCACCCGCAGGCCCACATCCGCATCCTTCGCCGGACGACGCCGGCAAATCCGCCCCGTCGCCTAAGTCCGCGCCGCCGCTCGCCGGCCCCGCAGCCGCGCCCGGCGCCACGCCGCCTGAGGAATTGCCGCCCGGCGAGCGCAAGAAAGAGAAACCCAAAGCCTCGGCCATGGCTGAGCCAAGACGAAGCTGGTTCGACCAGCTCCGCTCCGGGCTTGCCCGCACCTCGAGCGCATTGTCGGACAATCTCGCGAGCGTCATCACCAAGCGGAAGCTCGACGACGACATGCTCGACCGGCTGGAAGAGGTGTTGATCAAGGCCGATCTCGGCGTCGCCATGGCCGCGCGCATCCGTGCAAGGATTGCAGGCGGCCGTTACGACAGGGGGATCGATGCCGACGCCGTGCGCGACATTCTCGCGTCCGAGATTACCGACGTGCTGGAGCCGCTTGCCCATGATTTTGCGCTGAGCGCCGGAGCCAAGCCGCATGTCTTCCTCGTGGTTGGCGTGAACGGCACCGGCAAGACCACCACCATCGGCAAGATGGCGCATGTGTTCCGCCGCCGTGGCTTGAGCGTGATGCTCGCCGCAGCCGACACGTTCCGCGCCGCCGCGATCGACCAGTTGAAAGTGTGGGGCGAGCGCGTCGGCGCCGAGGTCGTCGCCAAGCAGGCCGGCGCCGATCCGGCGGGCGTCGCCTTCGAGGCTTTCGAGCGCGCCCGCGACGAGGGCAAGGATGTGCTCTTGATCGATACGGCAGGCCGGCTGCAGAACAAGTCGGATTTGATGGCCGAGCTTGCCAAGATCGTGCGCGTGCTGAAGAAGCTCGATGCGAACGCGCCGCACGGCGTGATCCTCGTGCTCGACGCCACCACGGGGCAGAACGCGCTCAACCAGGTCGAGATCTTCAAGCAGATCGCGGGGGTCACCGGCCTGGTGGTGACCAAGCTCGACGGCACGGCGCGCGGCGGCATCCTGGTCGCCATCGCCGAGCGCTTTCAACTGCCCATCAATGCGATCGGCATCGGCGAGGGGCTGGACGATCTGAAGCCGTTCGATGCGCAAGACTTCGCCCGCGCCATCGCGGGAGCAAAGAGCGAGAATGAAGCCGCCGCTTGAGCGCAAGGCAGCGTCCGCCAAGCCAGCGGCTACGGAACCCGCGCTGTTGCCCAAGCTCGCCATCGAGCTTGGGCCGCTGCTGATCTTCTTCGCCGGGAATGCCTTGGCGGGGATCTATGCCGGCACCGCCGCCTTCATGCTGGCGACTCTGATCTCGCTGATTGCGGCGCGCATCCTTTATCACAAGCTGCCGGTGATGCCGCTCGTCAGCGGCGTCATCGTGCTCGTCTTCGGCGGGCTCACGCTTTATCTGCACGACGACACCTTCATCAAGCTGAAGCCCACCATCGTCTATACCCTGTTCGCGGTGCTGCTGGCGGGGGGGCTGCTCTTCAAAAAGCCGGTGCTCGAGCTGCTGTTTGGACCGGTGTTCAACCTCACCGAGGAGGGGTGGCGCAAGCTCACTTTGCGCTGGACGGCCTTCTTTATCGCCATGGCCGTCGTCAACGAGCTCGTCTGGCGCAATTTCTCGACCGATGCCTGGGTCAGCTTCAAGGCGTTCGGCTTCCTGCCGCTCACCTTCCTGTTCGCGCTCGCGCAGGTGCCGCTGATGCAGCGCCATGCAGAGCCGCCGCACGGCGACGACCAAAAGCGAACCTAAGCCTTTCTGTAACGTTACTCCTCGTGTTCCGGGCTTGGTCTCTTGCAAGGGACTCGGGCCGTACCGATATGCCGCGCAGCCCCAATCTAGACTCTCAGGGGCATATTTTGTTGAATTGCCTTGCAACCTCTCGTTTGCGGTTCTCTGGTCTGAGTTGTATAGGTGAGGTCAAGCGCCTTGATGGCCAAGGGCAGCCCATTGGAGATACACGCTCTACGCGAGTTGAGCGTGGGTCAATATGGTTAAAGGAGCGAGAGACCACCTCGACCGCTCCGCGATGCACCTCCTCCATCGCGCGGGTCAGTGCGCAGCCGACATCTTCGCGTCGGAAGCGAGGACGAGCGGGCTTACGCCGCGGCAATTCGCGGTACTCACCATCGTTGCCGAGGAGGAGGGTCTGACCCAAACCGACCTCGTCGAGCGCACCGGCATCGACCGCTCCACGCTTGCCGATATCGTCGGTCGCCTGCTCGGCCGCGGACTGATCCAGCGCCGCCGCGCCAAGGACGACGCCAGAGCCTATTCGATCAAGCTGACGCCGCAGGGCGCCAAGGTGCTGCGCGAGGCGCAACCCGGCGCCGCCGCTGCCGACCAGAAGCTGCTGGCGAGCCTTCCTCCCGCCAAGCGGCAGGAGTTCCTCGAGACGCTCAATCTGATCGTCACCGCCATCCGCAAGTAGCATCAGCCTTGCGGCTTGCCGGCCGGCTTCAGCAGCGGCAGGATCTTGTCCCTGATCGCGCTCTCGGTGAGGGGGCCGACATGGCGGTAGGCGATCTTGCCGTCTCCCGTCACGACATAGGTCTCGGGCACGCCATACACGCCGAAATCGATGGCCGTGCGGCCGGAGGCATCGGTGCCGACCCTTGCATAAGGATTGCCGTTGCGGCCGAGGAAGCGCCGCGCGGACGCCATGTCGTCCTTATAGTCGATGCCATAGAGCCTGATGCCAGGCTCCTGGCTCAGCGCCAGCAGTGCCGGATGCTCCACCTGGCACTCCACGCACCACGAGGCGAACACATTGACGATGGTCGGCTCGCCTTGCGCGAGGTCGCCCGAGGCAAAGCCCGGGACCGCCGCGCCGTCGGCGCTCAAGCCGTCGATGGGCGGCAGCGTGAAGTTGGGCACCGGCTTGCCGATCAGCGGCGATGGCAGCAGCGAAGGATCGCCGGCATGCAGCGCATACCAGAACAGGCCGGCGAGAACGGCGAACAGCAAGAGCGGCAGAGCCAGCCCGAAACGCCGCAGGATTGGAGCGCGGGTCGCCTCGCTCATGCGCCGGTCTTCCGCTTCGATTTCGGCTTGCTTGGCGTGTGGCTTAGGCTCGGCCGAGCGCCGCCTGATGCCTTTGCGCTCGAGCTCGGCGAGGATGCGCCGCTGCTTGCGATCGTCCTCGACGATGAAAAAGGCAAGCGCGGCCACCGCCACGAAGGTCACGGCATAAGCGGCGATGATGAAAGAGGCGTGCGGGCCGAGGTCGAGCATGGCTTCCGTTCAAGCCTCGACCAGAGCGGCGCGCTCGACTTGCGTCTGCTGCAACGCGCGCACGCGGCGGCGCAAGATCTCCGCGCGCATGGCGATCAGGTGCAGCAGCACGAACAGCAGGGTGAAGGCGATGGCCATGACGAAGAGCGGGGTCAGCAGCGCGGGATCGATGGTCGGGCCGCCGATCCTGAACACGCTCGCCGGTTGATGCAGCGTATTCCACCACACCACCGAGTAATGAATGATCGGCACATTGACGGCGCCGACCAGCGCGAGGATGGCGGCGGCGCGCCCGGCACGCCCCGGCTCTTCGATCGATTGCCACAGCGCGATCAGCCCGAGATAAAGCAGAAAGAGAATGAGCACCGAGGTCAGCCGCGCGTCCCATACCCAATAGGTCCCCCACATCGGCTTGCCCCACAGCGAGCCGGTGACGAGGGCGACGAAGGTGAAGGTGGCGCCGATCGGCGCCGCGGTCTTGGCGGCGACGTCGGCCAGCGGATGCCGCCAGATCAGCGTGCCGAGCGCCGCGACGGCGATCAGCATATAGCCGAACATGGCGAGCCAGGCCGATGGCACGTGGATGAACATGATCTTGACCGTCTCGCCCTGCTGATAATCGGGCGGCGCCACGAAGAGCGAGAGGTAAAGCCCGAGCCCAAGCAGGATGAGGGTCAGCGCGGTGAGCCAGGGAATGAGGCGGTGGACAAGGCTCAAAAACCGGGTCGGATTGGCGAGGCTGATCATCGGGTTTGATCTAGTGGGTTTGGGCTCTAGTGGCAATGCAGGCGCCGCTCCCTCCCCCTGAAAGGGGGAGGGCCGGGGTGGGGGTCTCAACGGCCGGGCACCGACCCCACCCGGCGCGCATCGCGCGCCGAACGCTGCCGGGCGGAAACGCCCTTGCCTCTAGACGGCCAACTTCGGAAGTTTCGGGCGGCAAGCCGGAGAACTCGTGGACCAGTTTTCCGCAAGTGCAGGATACAAGGGCGGCCCCAACTCGACCTCCTCGAAACATCGTTTCACCCAGTCGACCGTGGGGTGCATCCTAGGCGAAGCGAATTTTGCAAGAATCTTTTTTACGATGCGGTCTGCCCGAGGGCCGATCAGACGGCGGCGGCGGGCGTCATCGCGCTGGAATCGGCGACCCTCCTTTGCTTCTGCCGCCCACCGTGCCGTAATTTGCGGATCGAATGGAGCCGGGAGAAGACCGCGCGAGCGTTCGATAGCGTCATCGATCATTTCATCGATCTTTCGGGCATGCGCCGCCGACATGAAATCGTTGCGGGCGGTGGCCTGGCTAGCGTGGATGCGCGCCATCCTCCGAGTAGTTGTCGCTGACGATAAGCTCCCAGTTCCGATAGGTCTGAGCACAGATGCTTTCGACCCTCGGTTCGAGGTACGGCCGCGTGTTCAGATTCGGGAGGCAGATGGAAATGAGAGGTTGGCTCATTGAGCGCGCGCAACCAGGGCGCCGACGATTTCGGCGAAGGTGTCCTCGAGATTCTTGGTGATTCTCAAGCCGGATTATTGATTTTGAAATCTTACCGAGGTCGCTAATGTAGCAGATATGGTCGCCTCCGCTAAGGGTCGGAAGCAGACCCCATGCGCCGGCCTCCCCCTTCAAGGCGGGAAATCATTCACCGCAATGCGGTGCCGATCGCGGGGTTTGCAGCGCGGGGATTAAGTCCGACGCTGTCCGCTAAAGCGCCATTTGCAGAACATTCGACGTTCGGCCATTCTACCCGAGCTGCCGAATAGTTATTCCGAGCGCGCGATGTGCGAGGGCGGCCGTCCATGTCAACCGATCCTCATGAGGACTGCTTTCACCGGCGACACCTCCTTTGCGGCGGCGGCGCTCTGATATTTGGCGCGATGCTGGCCTCCCTGCTCGGAGGCTCGAAGCCGGTGCGCGCACAGGCAATCGCCGGCACGGTTCCCGAAGTCGACGCATTATCGGTTCGTGTCGTGGTCGACAGTTACCAATTCGCCGTCGCGGCGAGCAAGAAGATGGGTTCCGTCGATGTCCAGCACTTTGGGTGGGGCCTCAGCAAGGATAAGCCCAGCCACACCCTCATCAGCGAGTTCGGTCTGTCGATGCATGCAGAGTCCAGGCGCGACGGTGAGACAGGCAACATCGAAGACGGGATCGGCTGCTATCCCGACAAGCTTCCTGAAGACGAGCAAACAAAGGCGGATATCCCCGATCAGTTCCGGCATGAACTCGCCACCGCCTACAATCTCAAAGGACGCGGCCTCGTCATTCTCACCGCATGCAGCCACCGCGGCGTGATCAATACCATCAAGCAGGCCCAGGCAGTCTCAGGGGTAACGAAGGTGCATGCGATCGTCGGCGGTTTCCACCTTGCCCCCTACGCTGACGATTACGTGCGCCAGACGGTTGCAGCGCTCAAGGAGATGGATGTCGATTACGTCATTCCGCTGCACTGCTCCGGGGAGGTGTTCTACGAACTGGCGAAGTCCGAGATACCGACGAAGCTGCTGCGCTCCTATACGGGCACCCGCTTTGTGTTCGAGGGTCATGCTGCGTAGCATGCCGCGCATTGGCGAATGACAGCTTCGGAAATAATTCACCGCAATGCATTGCGGAGCGCCGCGGCGGCGGCCAGCGGCGCGAGCACGATGCTGGCCAGGCTCAGAGCGCACAGCAGCATAAACGGCGGCCAGGGCGAGGCGGGGCCGATGATTGCGGCCGATGCGGTGGCGACGCCGAAGATCAGCACCGGCACGTAGAGCGGCAGCACCAGCAGCGCGAGCAGAAGCCCGCTGCGCCGCAAGCCCAGCGTCAGGCTCGCGCCGATGGCGGCGACGAAGCTCACGGCAGGCGTGCCGGCGAGCATCGACAGCACGAGCAGCGGGATCGCCTGAAGCGGCAGATTGAGCAGCAGCCCGAGCAGCGGCGCGATCAGCGCCAGCGGCACGCCGGTGGTGAGCCAATGGGCGAGGCTCTTGATGGCGGCGACCAGCGGCAGGGGCAACGGCCCGGTGATCAGCACGTCGAGCGCGCCATCCTCGTAGTCGTTGTGGAAGATGCGGTCGGCCGAGAGCAGCGCCGCGAGCAAGCAGAGCCACCCACAACATGCCCGGGGCGATGCGCGACAGAAGATTGAGGTCGGGGCCGAGGCCGAGCGGGGTGATGGCGACGACCACCAGATAGAAGCCGAGGGCGACGCCGATGGCGCCGCCTTCGCGGAAGGCGAGCTTGACGTCGCGGATCAGCAGGGCAAGCGCCGCGCTCATCATGCGACGGGCTCCTTGCCGCCAAGCGCGAGTTGATGCGCGAATTTCGTCTTGAGCGGCGTGTGGCTCGCCACGAATGCGATGCCGCCGGCCGCGAGATGATCCTTCAGCGCCTTGTCGAGCAGCTTGAGCGAAGCGGCGTCGAGCGAGACTTGCGGCTCGTCGAGCAGCCAGATCGGGCGCGACGCGGTAAACAGGCGCGAGAGTGCGAGCTTGCGCTTCTGGCCCGCCGAGAGGAGACCGGCGGGAAGCTCGGCAAGCGCGCCGAGCCCGAAGGCGGCGAGCGCGCGGTCGAGGCTTCCGCCGTCCTCGCCAAGAAACTCCGCCCAAAAGGCGAGGTTCTCGCGCACGCTGAAGCTCGTCTTCACCGCGTTCAGATGGCCGACATAGTGGCAAAGCTCGGCAAGCACCGCGTCAGGCGCGGCGCCGTCGAGGCTGAAGCGGCCGGCGGCAAGCGGCAGCAGCCCGGCGATCTGCCGCAACAGGCTGGTCTTGCCGGCGCCGTTGGGCCCGCTCAGCAGCAGCGCTTCCCCGGGACTGACCGCGAAACTCAAGCCATCGAAGATGGTCCTGCCGCCGCGCTGGCAGCTCAAGTCATAAGCGGCGAGGCCGATCCTATGCGGCATTTGCTCGGATTTTGCGCAAGTTGAGACGGGGAAAGGCAGGCGAAGCGGCGAATTCAGTCTCTTCGCGTCATTGTCTCGTCGCCGCAAGGGCTTTTATATAGGCGGAACGCGCCAGCCTTCAGCCAGGAGCCGTCTCCCCGGGATGGCGGGACCGTCCCGGACGACACTTGGCCACGCCTTTGCATGCGCTTCGACGATGACTGCCACGCCTCCAAGGAGATCAAGTTGACATCGGCGCTCGACACCTCGCTCGACAGCTTCAATTGCCGGCGCACGCTCGATGTCGACGGCGAGGCCTACGATTATTTCGATCTGAAGGAGGCCGAGGCCAACGGGCTTGCCGGCATCGCCAGCCTGCCATTCTCGCTCAAGGTGCTGCTGGAAAATCTGCTGCGGCACGAGGATGGGCGCAGCGTCACCGCCGACGACATTCGCGGCGTCGCGGAATGGCTGAAGGAGCGCAGGAGCGACAAGGAGATCGCCTTCCGCCCGGCGCGCGTGTTGATGCAGGATTTCACCGGCGTGCCGGCGGTGGTCGATCTCGCCGCCATGCGCGACGCCATGGCCGGGCTCGGCGGCGATCCGAACAAGATCAATCCGCTGGCGCCGGTCGATCTCGTCATCGACCATTCGGTGATGGTCGATGCCTTCGGCTCGGACAAGGCATTCCAGGTCAACGTCGACCGGGAATATGAGCGGAACGGCGAGCGCTACGCGTTCTTGCGCTGGGGCGCCGGCGCCTTCGACAATTTCCGCGTGGTGCCGCCCGGCACCGGCATCTGCCACCAGGTCAATCTCGAATATCTGGCGCAGACGGTGTGGACGAAGAAAGCGAATGGCGGCAACCCGGTCGCCTTCCCCGATACGCTGGTCGGCACCGACAGCCACACCACCATGGTCAACGGGCTTTCGGTGCTCGGCTGGGGCGTCGGCGGCATCGAGGCGGAAGCCGCCATGCTCGGCCAGCCGATCTCCATGCTGATCCCCGAAGTGGTCGGCTTCCGGCTGACCGGCGAGCTCAAGGACGGCGTCACCGCGACCGACCTCGTGCTGACCGTCACCGAGATGCTGCGGCGTTCCGGCGTGGTCGGCAAATTCGTCGAGTTCTTCGGCATCGGCCTCGCCAATCTGCCGCTCGAGGACCGCGCCACCATCGCCAACATGGCGCCGGAATATGGGGCGACCTGCGGCTTCTTCCCCGTGGACGAGGAGACGCTGGCCTATCTGAAGGCGACCGCGCGCAAGAAGTGGCGCATCGCGCTGGTCGAGGACTACGCCAAGGCGCAGGGGCTCTATCGCGAAGCCGACACGCCGGACCCGGTGTTCACCAAGCTGCTTTCTCTCGATCTCGGCGAGGTCGAGCCGTCGCTCGCCGGGCCGAAACGTCCGCAGGACCGCGTGCCGCTGACCAAGGCGGCCGCCGCCTTCGCCGAGGCGCTCGACAAGGAATACGGCAAGGCGCACGAGGCCGGCAAGCGCGTGCCGGTCAAGGGCAGGAATTTCGACCTCGGCCATGGCGACGTGGTGATCGCCGCCATCACCTCCTGCACCAACACCTCGAACCCCTATGTGATGATCGCCGCCGGGCTCCTCGCCAAGAACGCGGTGAAGCGGGGCTTGGGCGTCAAGCCGTGGGTCAAGACCTCGCTCGCGCCGGGATCGCAAGTGGTCACCGACTATCTCGACAAGGCCGGCTTGCAGAAGGATCTCGACCGGCTCGGCTTCAATCTGGTCGGCTATGGCTGCACCACCTGCATCGGCAATTCCGGGCCGCTGCCCGAGGAGATCTCGCAGACCATCCATGAGAACGGGCTGGCGGTCGCCGCGGTGCTCTCGGGCAACCGCAATTTCGAAGGCCGCGTCAATCACGACGTGCGCGCCAATTATCTCGCCTCGCCGCCGCTGGTGGTCGCCTATGCGCTGGCAGGATCCGTCAGCGTCGACCTCACATCCGAACCGCTTGGCATCGGCGCCGACGGCGAGCCGGTCTACCTCAAGGATATCTGGCCGTCGGCGAAGCAGATCGCCAAGACGGTGCGCAAGGCGGTGAAGCGCGAGATGTTCAAGGAGCGCTACGGCGACGTGTTCCGCGGCGATCCGGAATGGCGCAAGATCGCGGTCGAGGGCGGGCTCACCTATGGCTGGGACGCGCGCTCGACCTATGTGCAGAACCCGCCTTATTTCGCCGGCATGTCGCTGACGCCGTCGCCGGTCACCGATGTCGAGGGCGCGCGCATCCTCGGCCTGTTCCTCAATTCCATCACCACCGACCATATCTCCCCGGCCGGCGCCATCAAGCGCGACAGCCCCGCCGGCCGCTACCTGATCGAGCACGGCGTCGCCCCGCACGATTTCAATTCCTACGGCTCGCGCCGCGGCAATCACGAGGTGATGATGCGCGGCACCTTCGCCAACACGCGCATCAAGAACCAGATGGTGCCCGGCGTCGAGGGCGGGGTCACGGTGCACTACCCGTCAGGCGAGAAGCTGGCGATCTACGACGCCGCCATGCGCTATCACGCCGAGGGCGTTCCGCTCGTCGTCTTCGCCGGCAAGGAATACGGCACCGGCTCATCGCGCGACTGGGCGGCCAAGGGCACGCGGCTGCTCGGCGTGCGCGCGGTGATCGCCGAGAGCTTCGAGCGCATCCATCGCTCGAACCTGATCGGCATGGGCGTGCTGCCGCTGCTGTTCGCCGAGGGCATGTCGTGGAAGACGCTCGGGCTCAAGGGCGACGAGCGGGTGAGCCTCAAGGGCCTCGCGGACATCAAGCCGATGCAGTGGCTGGAGGCGGACGTGGTTTACGCCAGCGGCGAGACGCGCGCCGTGCCGGTGCGCGCGGCGATCGATACGTTCGACGAGCTCGACTATTTCCGCAATGGCGGGATTCTCCATTATGTGCTGCGCGCTCTTGCCCGCGATGCGGCATAGAATGGAATATCGTTCCAAAAACTGAGGCGTCATGGCCGGCCTTGCGCCGGGCATCCACGTTTTATGGCAGGCTACGGCGTGGATGGCCGGGACAAGCCCGGCCATGACAGGCCGTAGAGTGAAGGACAGTCACTCAGTTGTGACCTCGGGGTGAGCCGTTTTTGCCGGAAATTTCGGCCCACTTCCTGCATGCTAGCCGGCATGAGGCCCTTCTTACGCAGAACCGCGCGCGCCTGGCTTGGCGTCGTCCTTGCCACGCTCGCCGCACCGTCAATGGCGCAGCCCCCGAATCCGCCCGGTCAAGAGAAGGCCGTGCTCGAGCTGTTCACGAGCCAAGGCTGCTCGTCCTGTCCGCCGGCCGACGCGCTGCTGGCGCAGTTCGGCAAGCAGCCGGACCTCATCACGCTGTCCTACTCCGTCGACTATTGGAACTATCTCGGTTGGCACGACACGCTGTCGAGCGCCGCCAATAGCGAGCGCCAGCGTGAATATGCGCGGATGCGCGGCGACGGCAGGGTCTACACGCCGCAGATCGTGGTCGACGGCATCATCCACGAGAACGGCAGCAACGAGGCGGCCATCGAGATGGCCATGCGCAACGCCGCCACGCGGCTGGCGGATGTCAAGGTGCCCGTCCGCATGCATGCCGAAGGCGACACGCTGGTGATCGGCATCGGCGCCGCGCCGGAGGCGTCCGACAAGCGGTCAGCGACCGTTTGGCTGGCCATTGCCAAGGAGGATGCGGCGGTCTCGATCACCCGCGGCGAAAATCGCGGTCGCGACCTCAGCTATCACCACCCGGTCAGAGACTTGACCCCGGTCGGCATGTGGGTGGGCGAGGCGATGACGCTCAGGCTCCCGCTGAAAGATCTCAAGGCGATGGGCGGGGACTGCCTGGTCGCTCTGCTCCAGGTGGAGAATGCCGGGGCGATCCTCGGCGCCGCCGAGTACGAGCTGGAACCGTCCAAGTCCTGAAGCGCATCCCCCAAAAATAAAACGGGCCGGCTAACCGACCCGTTCGACATGTTGCCTCTTGGAAGGAAATGGCCCGGTCCGAGAGAAGACCCCGGGGGGGCTGGGGGGCTGAGATTCCGAAGACCTCTCCATTGGACCGGGCCGAGAGGCAACGATGCTGATCATACGGTTCTTTGGGGCGTGGCAACGGCTGAACTTGGGCCGAACTGTGATTTATGTTTCGTTATGTTACACCTCGTGTAACCCGTGTAACGTCAGGCTTCGGCTTGAATTTCCTTAAACCTCGGCTCATCATGAAGCTTCCGTTACAGGAGGCGCCATTGAGCGAAACGGAACCCATAATCTTGCCGCTGGCCCGTAGGGTCGGCGGCGACGCACACCATCCCGAGCTCTCATCTCGACGCGGCGACATCTCATTCGATCGCCGGGAACTCACCCAAATCCTCAATGTCTACGGGCGGAAAGTCGCGAGCGGCGAATGGCGCGATTACGCCATCGACACGCTGAGGGAGAAGGCCGTGTTCTCGGTGTTCCGTCGCGCGTGCGAAACGCCGCTCTACCGCATCGAGAAGGCGCCGAAGCTTTCGCGGCGGCAGGGCGCCTATAGCGTGATTGCCGCGACCGGTCTGATCCTGAAGCGCGGCCACGATCTCGCGCGGGTGCTGCGCGCGCTCGACAAGGGCTTGCGCCTCGTCGAAGCGTAGGACGCCGATCAGGCGGCGCGGTCGTCCGACTTGGCGGCCTCGCCGAACTGCTCGAAGGCGTCGAGTGCGTGGCTCGCGTACATGACCGACGGGCCCGCTCCCATATAGATCGCCATGCCGAGCGCTTCGGTGACTTCGGCGCGCGATGCCCCCTGCTGCAAAGCCGACTTGACGTGGAAGGCAATGCAATCGTCGCACCGCATGGCGACGGCGATGGCGAGCGCGATCAACTCCTTGGTCTTGGTATCGAGGGCCTGCGGCGCGAGCGCCCCCTGCGAAATCGCGGCAAACGCCTTCATCACTTCGGGCATGGCCTGACGCAGGTCGCGCAGCCGAGGCGACAGCTCTTTGGTCATCTCCGGCCAATCCGTCATCTTGCTCTCCGAACTCTGGGCGCGCCTGTCAATTGATCGCAGCCTATCGGCAGCCCCGGACGGCAGCCTTGACCTTGATCAAAGGCCGCACACAACCCCCAGTTAGCCGATACCGAGTCAAACAAAAGGCCCCGGCGGTGACGCCGGGGCCTTGATGTTTGCGGCTACTGGTTGGCGGCTAGCGGCGATTGCCGAACAGCTGCAGCAGCAGCATGAACAGGTTGATGAAGTCGAGATAGAGCCGGAGCGCGCCCATCACCGCCTTGCGGCCGGAGACGGAGCCGTCGTCGTTGACGCTGTACATCTCCTTGATCGACTGGGTGTCGTAGGCGGTCAGCCCGGCGAACACCAGCACGCCGATCACCGACACGGCGAATTGCAGCGCGGTCGAGCCGATGAACAGGTTCACCAGCGAGGCGATGATGACGCCGATCAGGCCCATGAACAGGAACGAGCCCCAGCCGGAGAGATCGCGGCTCGTGGTGTAGCCCCACAGCGACAGCGCGCCGAACGAGGCGGCGGTGATGAAGAACACGCGCGCGATGCTCTCGCCGGCATAAACTAGAAAGATCGAGGAGATCGAAGCGCCCATCAGCGCCGCGAAAATCCAGAAGGTGATCTGCGCCGTGCCCAGGCTCATCGAGTTGATGCGCGCCGAGATGAAGAACACCAAAGCGAGCGGCGCGAAGATCACCACCCACTTGAAGGCGCTCTGGAACATGAACTGGCCGAAGCCCGTGAGCTCAAGTCCGCCCGCGCCCTGTACCACCGACATGGCGTAGATCGCGTAGGCCACCACGCCGGTGATCGCCACGCCGCTCGCCATGTAGTTGTAGACACGAATCATGTAGGCGCGCAGGCCCTGGTCGACGACGCCCGCATCGGTGCGTCCGACGGTCGTGCCTTGCGCGTAACGTCTGTCGAGGTCCGCCATGTTTGAGAGGGTCCTTTCCCCTAGCTGCGTGAGTTCACGATAGTCATTTTGGCCACGAATATGGGGGGGAGAGCCTGCCTGCGCAAGATGACGAGGGCGTGGCGCGTTAACCTCTATTCGGCCCGGAGATAAGGCGCCGCCTTGGCCGACAGCACCCGCCAGGTGGCAACGGCGCCGATCACAAGCACGAAGACCAGGGCAAGCAGAACGGTCTCGAGGGCGGCAAGCGGCGAGAACACGAACTCCACGTCGAACGCCCATTTGCAGAGCGCCCAGGCGGTGAAGGTGGCGATCGCCACCGCAAGCAGCGCCGTGGCGATCCCGAGCAGGCCGAATTCGAGCAGCTCGGCGCGGAGAATGCGGGCGCGCGTGGCGCCGAGCGTCTTGAAGATCACCGCGAGATATTTGCGCCGCTCCTGGCCGGCGGCGACGGCGCCGGCAAGCACGGCGGCGCCGATCAGCAAGGTCACGCCGGCCGTGGCGCCGATCGCCGTCATCAGCTTGCCGAGCAGCGCCTTCGCCGCCTCGACGATATCGCCGACCTTGATGGCGGTGACCAGCGGATAGCGATCGGACAGCGCCTGGAGCACTTTGCTTTCGCGCTCCGGCGCGGTGCCCTTGGGGAATTCGAGCGTGGTGAGCATGCGGTGCGGCGCGCCTTCAAGCGTGTTGGGCGAGAACACCATGACGAAATTGATGGCGAGCGATTCCCAATCGATCTTGCGCAAGGAGGCGATGGTGGCGTCGACATTGCGGCCGAGGATGTTCACCGTGATCGGGTCGCCGAGCTTCAAGCCCAGCCCCTTGGCGAGCTCGGCGTCGAAGGAGACGAGCGGCGGACCGGTGTAGTCCTTCGGCCACCATTCGCCCGCGACGATCTCGGAATCGCGCGGCACCGTATCGGTGTAGGTGAGGCCGCGATCGCCGGAGAGCACCCAGCGGGAATCCGGAGCGGCTTCGATCTTCTCGACCGGAACGCCTTTCAGCGCCACGATGCGGCCGCGCAGCATCGGCGCGGCATCGAGCTTGGCGGCAGGCTCTATGGCCAGCACCGTGTGCTTGAAGGCGTCGAGATCGGCGGCCTCGACATCGAGGAAGTAATAGGCCGGTGCATCGACCTCGATATTGCTTTCGATCTCGGCGAGCAGCGAGCGATGGATCAGCGCCACCGCGACGAGCAACCCCAGCCCGAGACCGAGCGAGACGGCAATCGAGCGGGCGAGCGATCCCGGCCCGCCGATGCTGGCGAGCGCGAGACCGAGCGAAGGCGGCTTGGCGCGGCGGAACCTTGCCGCGTAGCGCTGCAGCAGCAGGCCGAAACCGGTGAGGAGGAGAAAGGCGAACACGATGCCGACGGAGATCGAGGCGGTGATGGCGCGCTCCTCGGATGCGGCGATGGCGAGCGCGAACAACGCCAGGCCCGCCGCCGCCGAGCCAAGCGCATACGGCCACGCCGAACGCTCGCGCTCGTCGCTGAGATGGGCGCGCATCAGCACCGCCGGCGAGACGCTGGCGGCGCGGCCGAGCGGCCAGAGCACGAACAGCACCATGGTGAGAAGGCCGGCGAGCGCGGCGGTGAAGAGCGGCAGCGGATGCGGCTCGACCGCCAGCGTGATCGGCAGCGCGTCGGCATAGAGCGCGGCGATCAGCGAGGGCGTAAGCGCGCCGATGACGAGCCCGATGGCGATGCCGACGAGCGCCAGCAGCAGAGCCTGGAGGAGATAGACGGCGAGCACGAGCCGGCTCGGCGCGCCGAGACATTTGAAGGTGGCGATGATCTCGCGCTTCTTCGCCATGTAGCTCTGAATGGCGTTGCCGACGCCGATGCCGCCGAGCAGGAGCGCGGTCAGCCCGACGAAGCTGACGAATTGGGTGAAGCGGTCGGCGTCGCGACGGAGCGACGGCGCGGGATCGGTCCAATCGCGGGCGGCAAAGCCGCTTTGCGGGAATTGGCTCTCGATGCCCTGGCGCGCCGCCTTGAGCGCCTCCTTGTCCGACGCGCGCTCGTTCGGGAAGCTTGACGCGATAGGTCCAGCGAATCAGGCTGCCGGGCTGCAACAGCCCGGTACGCGCCAGCGTCTCGCGCGACATCAGCAGCTTCGGCCCATAAGCGAGACGATCGGCGAGCCGGTCGGGCTGAGCGCCGAGGACGCCGCCGATGGTGACGCTGGCCTCGCCGATGGTGAGCGGGCTGCCGATCTCGACGCCGAGCCGATCGAGCAAGGCGCGCTCGACCAGCACCACGCCGGGGGAGCGCCAAGCGGCGCCGGCATCCGCCGGCTCGAGCACCGCGACCTCGCCATAGAGCGGGTAGGCGTCGTCGACGGCCTTCACCTCGACCAGTGCGGTCTTGCCGGAGGAGGCGCGGGCCATGGCGCGGAAGCTCGCCGATTCGCTCACCTGGCCCAGCGCATCGAGCGCCGCGCGCTCTTCGGCGTTGGCTTGGCGGTTGATCAGCTCGAAGGCGAGATCGCCGCCGATCAAGAGGCGTCCCTGCCGCGTCAATGCCTGCTCGAACGAGGCCGCCAGCGAGCCGATCGCCGCCACGGCGGCGACGCCAAGGGCGATGCAGAGCACGAACACGGTGAGGCCGCCGGCGCCGGCGCGCAGCTCGCGCAGGGCGATCGAGAATGCCAGCGGCAGCCTCAAGCCCGAAGCGGCGGGCGCGGCGGCCGCGCTTGCCGCGGTCACGATGCCGCGACCTTGCGCTTGGCGCCGGCGCTTACAATGCGGCCATCGGCGAGGCTCACGATGCGGTCGCAGCGCTTGGCGAGGGTTCGGTCATGGGTGATGAGCAGCAAGGTCGCACCGGTGCGGTCCTTCAGCCCGAACAGCAGATCCATGACTTCCCCGCCGGTGGCGAGATCGAGATTGCCGGTCGGCTCGTCGGCGAGGATGAGCGAGGGGCGCGGCGCGAGCGCCCGGGCGATGGCCACCCGTTGCTGCTCGCCGCCGGAGAGCTGGCCGGGGAAATGCGCCTCGCGATGCGACAAGCCGACCTCGGCAAGCGCCGCGCGCGCCGCATCGAAGGCATCGTCGCGGTCGAGGAACTCGAGCGGCAGAGCCACGTTCTCGAGCGCGGTCATGGTCGGC
The DNA here is from genome assembly GCA_963776235.1 of uncultured Alphaproteobacteria bacterium. Classification (GTDB taxonomy): domain Bacteria; phylum Pseudomonadota; class Alphaproteobacteria; order Rhizobiales; family Methyloligellaceae; genus Methyloceanibacter. The sequence goes on along the minus strand of CAVZLT010000001.1, from coordinate 29,085 downwards.
ACGAGGTGGAAAGATTGAAAGACGATGCCGATATTGGCGGCACGCAGCCGCGCCAGCCCGTCCTCGTTGAGCCCGGCATAGTCGGTATCCAGCACCTCGACGCTGCCTTGCGTGGCGCGTTCGAGCCCGGCGATGACCATGAGCAAAGTCGATTTGCCGGAGCCGCTCGGACCCACCACGGCGATGGCGTCGCCGGCGTGCACGTCGAGGTCGATACCGCGCAGAATGGCGACCGGCCCCGCGCGCGAGGGCAGCGTCACCTGCAAATCTTCGAGCTTGATTGCCGAGTGGCGACGCTGTTTCAGAGTGTGATCCATGGGTGGGGGGCGATCGAGTGACTGACAGATGGCACGGGGACCGGCAATAGAGAAGGATAAAGAGGTCGAAAAGATGAAACGCGCTGCCTCTCTCTTGATCATGCTCGCGGGCCTGCTCGCGCCGTTGCGCGCAATTGCGGCAGAGACGCAGGCGCCGGTGATCATAGCCTTCGGCGACAGTCTGACGGCCGGGCTCGGCCTGCCGCAGGACCAATCCTTTCCCGCCCAGCTCGAGGCGGCACTGAAGGCGCGCGGCACCGACGCGACGGTGATCAATGCCGGCGTGTCAGGCGATACGGCGGCCGCGGGGCTGGCGCGGCTCGATTGGGCGCTGCCCGACAATGCGAGCGCGGTGATCGTCGAGCTCGGCGCCAACGATGCGCTGCAAGGCCTGCCGCCGGACGGCACCGAGCAAGCGCTCAGCAAGATCATCGAGACGGTGCAGGCAAGAGGACTGCCGATCCTGCTCGCCGGCATGGAAGCCCCGCCAAACATGGGCAAGGACTACGCGGACCGGTTCCGCGCGATCTATGCCGATCTCGCCGCGCGCTATCACCTCATCCTCTATCCGTTCTTTCTGGAGGGCGCGGCGCTGCACGACGGGATGACGCAAGGCGACGGAATGCATCCCAACGCCAAGGGCGTCGCGGTGATCGTTGAGAACATCCTGCCCAAGGTCGAGGAGCTGCTGGCGAGGTGAAGGCGAAGGGTGCCAATTGAGGGGTGCGGCTCGCGATTGTTTCACGGACTTTCTCGCCACGAACCTGGGCGGTTAAGGGCGTCGTTTTCCACAATCGCCGTCATCGCCGGGCTTGACCCGGCGATCCAGGGGCCGCTTGCTCCGAGCGTGCTGCCCTGGATGCCCGGGTCAAGCCCGGGCATGACGCGGAGGACGGGAGGGGAATTGGCAACCATCTACGATCTCAAGCCGCGCTTCCAGGCCCTGCTCAGGCCGGTCTCGGATGCGCTGGTGCGCGCGGGGCTCAGCGCCAACGACGTGACGCTCGGCGCGCTCTTGCTCAGCATCGCGCATGGCGCGTGGATCGCGCTCCAGCCCGCATCGGCCTGGCCGCTGCTGCTGCTTCCCGTCACGCTGTTCCTGCGCATGGCGTTCAACGCCATCGATGGCATGATGGCACGCGAGCACGGGCAGGCGAGCGCGCAAGGCGCGGTGCTGAACGAGCTCTCCGACGTGATCGCCGACGCCGCGCTCTATCTTCCCTTCGCGCTGATCGCCGGCCTCAACGCGCCGCTCGTGGTGCTGGTGGTGGTGGCCGGCATCATCGCCGAGATGGCCGGCGCGCTCGGGCCCATGCTCGGGGTCAAGCGCTGCTATGCCGGGCCGTTCGGCAAGAGCGATCGCGCCTTCGCCTTCGGCCTGCTCGCGGTGCTGCTGGGGGCGGGCATCGCGTCCGGGGCTGTGGAGCACGCTCTATCTCGCGGCGATGCTGCTGCTCTCCGCGCTGACCATGCTCAATCGCGCCCGCGCCATCGTCGGCGAGGCGAAGGCCAACCCCAAGGCCAAGGCGCCATGAGCCCGGTCTTCGGCATTCCCGCCAATGTCGTCTATGCCACGGCCGGCATCTATGCCGTGCTGGTGCTGGCGAGCATCGTCGTGTGGGTCATGCGCCGGCGCAATCCCGGCGAGCGCTATTCCGAACTCGCCGCGCGCACCGAGTCCTGGTGGTGGATGATCGGCGCCTTCACGCTCTGCATCCTGTTCAACCAGACCGTGGCCATCGTCTTTCTCGCTTTCATCTCCTATCTCGCGCTGAAAGAATATCTCTCGCTGATCCCGACCCGGCGCATCGACCGCGAGGTGCTGCTGTTCGCCTATCTCGCCATTCCCATCCAGTTCTATTGGGCGGCGATCGACTGGTACGGCATGTTCATCGTGTTCGTGCCGGTGTGGATGTTCCTGTTCTTCCCGGCGCTGATGGCGCTCAAGGGCGAGACGCAAGGCTTCCTGCGCGCGGTCGGCACGCTGTCCTGGGGCCTGATGATGACCGTGTTCACGCTGAGCCACATGGCGTGGCTGCTGGTGTCGGGCGATCGCGTCAACCCGATCGCCGGCGGGGTGGGGCTGCTTGTTCTTCCTGGTGGTGCTCACCCAGTTCAACGACGTGGCGCAATATTGCTGGGGCAAGCTCACCGGCCGCCACAAGGTGACGCCGACGGTGAGCCCGAAAAAGACCTGGGAGGGGCTGATCGGCGGCGTCGCCACCACCGTCGTCGTGGCCGCGCTGATCGGGCCTTACCTCACGCCGATGGATTGGCGCTGGTCGGCGCTGGCGGGTCTCATTCTCGGCGTCGCGGGCTTCCTCGGCGACATTACGCTGTCGGCGGTGAAGCGCGATCTCGGCGTCAAGGATACCGGCGGGCTGATCCCGGGCCATGGCGGCATCCTCGATCGCGTCGACAGCCTCACTTACGCCGCGCCCGCCTTCGTGCATTTCATCCGCTATTTCTTCTACCCATGAGCCAGAACCCGTTCACGCGGCTGCTGCGATTCCTGTTCTTCGCCGTGGTGGTGCGCGCGGTGATCCTGGTCGCGCTCGGGCTGACGGTGCGGCATCGCCAGCGGCTGCCCACTGAGGGGCCGGCCGTGCTCGCCGGCAACCACAATTCCAATCTCGACGCGCTCGCCATCATGTCGCTGATGCCGCTCAGGCTGCTGCCGAAGCTCAGACCCGTCGCGGCGATGGATTATTTCTACACCAGCAGGCTGCGCGGCTGGTTCGCCAACAACATCGTCGGCATCATCCCGGTGAAGCGCGGCAGCGGCAAGGAGGGCGGCAACCCGCTCCAGCTCGCCGAGGAGGCGCTCGAGCGCGGCGAGATCCTGGTGATCTTCCCGGAAGGCACGCGCGGCGAGCCGGAGACGCTGCAAGCCTTCAAGAAGGGCATCGGCCATCTCGCGCATGCGCACCCGAAAGTGCCGGTGGTGCCGATCTTCATGCATGGGCTCGGCAAGGCTCTGCCGCGGGGCTCGATGCTGCTGGTGCCGTTCAACGTCACCGTCAATGTCGGCGAGCCGGTCTACGGCACGGACAGCTATGCGGAGTTCGTCTCGAAGCTCGAGCGGGCGATGACCGCGCTCGCGGCGGAAGAGAAGCTGCCGGCGTGGGAGTAGGGCCTGCCCTCGCGGGCTCAGCCGACCTCGACCTCGTCCCAGAAGCCGAAGCGATCGGCGACGTGGCGCATCGACGGGAGCGGCGCCTCGTAGCGCCAGGCGGCGCGCGCGTGCCGCTGGCCCTCGACCACCACGTCGTAGAATTGCACGCCGTGCGGACATTGCAGATCCGACGCGGTCTTGTCCGACTTCTCCAGCCAATCGGTCCGCACGTCGGCGCTCGGGAAATAGTGGTAGCCGCCTTGCTCGACGATGTCGTCGCTCTCGGCGATGACGTAAGTCCTGAGACGGGCCTTCATCGCTGCCTCCCTCGCCTCACCAGGCCGGATTGGTGCAGCGGACACCCTTGGGCTTGATCGAGGCGATCAGTCCGGTCTCGAGCGAGATCTCCCAGGCGCGGCGAATCTCTGTCCACCATTCCTTGCTCTCGGTGCCTTTGGCTTCGCCCAGATAGTTCAGCGTGGCGTCCTCGCCCCCCAGCACGCAGGCGACGGAGAACGCGAAATCCTTCGGCGGCTTCGCCACGATCAGCGCATCGGTCACGACGAAGGATGCCGGCGCCAGAGGGCTTTCCTTGACCGCCTCGCGGCTGGTCAGCACGAGATAGGTGCCGTCCGCCTCGCGCTGATATTCGTGGACATAGATCGGCGGCGCGACCAGACCGCCGCCGAGATCGGTCCAGCCGTCGATATCGAACTCGTCCTCATAGGTCTTGCCGATGAAACTCTTGGCGAAGGTCGCGTCGGCGTTCTCCTCGGCGGTCGGCGGCTTCGGCTCCGCCGCCGCGGGAGCGGGCGCGAGCAAGACAACGGCAAGCCAGAGGCACGGCAAAACACGGCGGATGCTACGCATGTCGTTATCCCTCAACGCGCGGAGGCTAGGCTAGGGGCGATAGGCGGGTCCAGTCTTAAGCATAATCGTGACGAAATCAGCGGCGGAGAGGCGCGTCGCGCTGGGCATTGGCATGGGGCAGCCCGTCGCTCAACTCAGGTCGTCGTTCGCCCTCGCGGGCGATGCTGCGGCGCAAAGCGTTGCATCTCCGCGTCGGAGGCCCAGCCGACCGACTTGGCCATCGGGCCGTTGCCGGTCTTCTCCACGACGTATTTCCGGCCGAAGCCGTCGAGCGCGAAGACGCCGCCGGAGAAATCGTCGTCGCTAATCACCGTCAGTCCGGCGTGCTCGGCGCCTTCGCGCGGCGCGTGAAATTGCTCACCCACATAAGTCCAATCATGCGACCAGGCCTCGCGGAAGCAGATGCGAAGATCGGCCGGTCCTGAATAGTTGGCCTGCGGCCGGAATGGCCCGATCTGGTAAAGCTGGTCGCGTCCGCGGGCGTAAAGCTGCCCGTCGAGCCATCCCAGGATCGTCAGCCCCAGGCGTTCGGCGATCTCCTTGGGATCGACGGTCTCGGCGAAAAACTGGTCGTCCATGTCAGGGCCTAAGTCGCGGCGAGAGGCTCGGCACGCGGCAAGATAGCATCGCCGCTTCCCGCGGGTAGCCCAAATTCCACCGTCACTTTGGCGGAGACAGGCGCAGTCGGGAATTGTCCGGGCTTTGTTGCTTGCGCTCAAACAGTGAAAGAACGCATCGATCCGCTTGCCTACGCCGTTTGGCTTACCCCCGGCTTTTGCTTGACTTCTCGCCGATTGTGAAGCGCCTCAAGTCCATGACCAGGATCCTGATCGCAGCTTGTCTCGTCTCGCTTGGGCTCGCGCTCGGCAACGCGGCGTCAGCCGTCGATATCGAGAGCAAGCCTCCGGCCGACGCGCTGCTCGATGCCATGATCGGGCAGATGATCATGGTCGGCTTTAGCGGCAGCAGCGAGCGCGATGCCGGGGTTGTCGCGGTGCGCGATCAACTCAACAAGGGCACCATCGGCGGGGTGGTTCTCTATCCGGAGAATATCGGCCAACCGACGGAGCTGCGCGGGCTGACGGCGTTCCTGCGCAATGCCAAATCCTCGCCCGTCCCCTTCATCGGGGTCGATCAGGAAGGCGGCCTGGTGCAACGGCTCACCAAGCGGAACGGGCATAGCTATTTTCCATCGGCGTTCAGCGTCGGCAGGAATCCGAGCTTCGCCTCGCCCGACAGCGCCGAGAAGCTTTACGCGACGATGGCGGCGGAACTCGCCGAGGCCGGCTTCAATCTCAATTTCGGCCCGGTCGTCGATCTCAATCTCAATCCGTGGAATCCGGTGATCGGCCAGCGCGACCGAAGCTTCGGCGCCGATCCCAATACGGTCACCATGCTGGCGCGCGCCTTCATCACCGCGCATCGCAACGCCGATATCGTCACCGTCGCCAAGCATTTTCCCGGCCACGGCTCGAGCCATGTCGACAGCCACAAGACGTTCGCCGATATCTCCGACACCTGGAGGGAAATCGAGCTCGAACCGTATCGGAACCTCGCCAAGGAGGGGATGCTGGACGCGGTGATGATTGGACATCTCTATCATCCGCGCTTCAGCGACGGCGCGAAGCTGCCCGCCTCGCTGTCGGGCCGCGCGGTGGAAGCCCTGCGGGCGAGCTATATCGGCTTCGACGGCGTGGTGGTCAGCGACGACATGGAGATGGGCGCGGTGAGCCAAAATTATTCGTTCGAGGAGCGGGTGATCAAGGCGGTCAACGCCGGCACCGATCTGTTGGTGTTCTCCAACGTCTTCGGGCGCGACCCGGAGCTTGGGCCGAAGATCCACGCGGTGATCGCCGATGCCGTGCGGGACGGCCGCATTTCGCGCGCGCGCATCGAGGAGGCTTACGGCAGGATCAAAATGCTGAAGCGGCGGCTCGCCGAGCACGACTTGTCGGGCAAATGGTGAGGCCGCACGCGGCTCGCGGCCTAAGCGACTCGATCAGTTAGGCTGCCTTGCTCGGCCGGCGCTTGCGCGGAGTCGCCGCCGAAGATCCGGTCGTAAAACGCCCGCAGCTGTCCCTCGCTCCATAGCTGGGCGAGAAAAGCGTGCCCGGGGGCTTCGACCGGCACCCGCTCGATCGGCAGGATGCGCTGAAGCATGTCGACGCTCTGGACGTCCGGGGCGTGACCGGTGCTGTGATAGCAGATGAGCTTGGTCTTGGATTTCGCGTTGCAGTCGCAGAGCGGATCGAAGGCTGGGATATCGATGTTCCGGGCGAGATGGGGCGGATACCACGGGAACTGGCCGCCTCCGGAGACGGCCGTTTCGGTCTTGAAGCAACAGGCCGCAACGCAGCGCCGGGAATCCCCCCATGCTGGTGCCGTAGGGATAGACACGCCGATAGGTGGCGGCGCCGATCTCGGCGGTGAGCTTTTGAGCGAGATCCCACAGATTATGCGCGTAGGGAGGGATGCCGATGGCGTAACCTTGCTTGGTTCGATCGCGCAGCACCACCACGTCGTAACGCTCGCTTGAAACATATTGCAGGAAGACGGGCGTGGGGATCATCAGCTGGCCGGCGGCTCCGCTGAAGCCGAGAATGAGGCTCTTGCGCTCGCTGGGAATGGAAGCGTCGCTATAGATATCGATGTTGGGCACGAGAGCCTGCCGGCGATAGCGCTGCGGCGGCACGGTGGCGAACTCTCCCAATGCCGCGAGCCTGCTGAGCCACGCCTGGGTCGGCGGCGGGAACCGATGCGATCCCTCCTTCAGCTCGGCGGCTTCCAGCGGCGTGATGATGCCGCCCGCCCATTTCTGCAGCTTGAGCGAGTCCTTTTCCGAGCGGCTTGCGCGCAGCGCGTCGGCGATTCCGGCAAAGGTCGGCTCGGGTAGCACGAAACGCCCCGCGGCGCGCGGTCCCCCGCCGCGGACACGCTTGGCGATCGCTGAGATTAACGGCCACACGGGTCTCTTCTCACCCTCAAGCACGACGCTCACGACCCTCAACGTGCGGCCTCGCCGTCGCCGAACCCTAATGGGGCCCTGGAGGACTGGCAAGACCGGGCATGTCGCCGCGCCAAAGCCCTAAGTCAGGACTTGCAAGTTCCGAGCTTTACCGGGTCAATGATAGGCGTCGTGCTCGGAGGCTTCCCAGAACACGTAATAGGAATAGGCGGTGTAGCCGAGGATGATGGGAAGCAGCGGTACAGCGCCGTAGAGCATGAACAGCTGGCTGTCGGGCGCGGCGGCCGCCTGCCAGATGGTGATGTCGGGCGGAATGATGAAGGGGAAGAGGCTGACGGCGAGCCCGGTGTAACAGAGCATGAAAATGCCCACGCCCAGCAGGAAGGGCATATAGCGCTGGCGTGCCTTTAGCGCTCGCCACAGCGCCACGACGCAAGCCGCGGTGGCGAGCGGCACCGGGCTCAGCATCACCATATTGGCCGGCTTGAACCAGCGCGCGGCGATCTCCGGGTGCAGGAACGGCGTCCAGACGCTGAAAATGACGATGAAGGTCGCGACCGCCGCGAGCGCGCTGAAAGCGATGCCGTAAGCCCATTCGCGCAGGGCCTCGTCGCCCTTCATGATGAGCCACCCCGCCGACAGCAGCACATAGCCGGAGAGCAGCGCCGCGGCGGTGAGTGCCGAGAAGGGCGTCAGCCAGTCGAAGGCGCCGCCCGAGAATTTGTTGTCGGTCACCGCGAAGCCATGCACGAAGGCGCCCATGATGGCGCCCTGCATCAGCGCGGCAAGCATCGAGCCGAGGGTGAAGGCCAGGTCCCAGGTCCAGCGATAGCGCTCGGACTTGAAGCGGAACTCGAAGGCGACGCCGCGCAGGATCAGCCCGATCAGCATGAGGATGACCGGGATGTAGAGCGCCGGCAGCATGACGGCGTAAGCGAGCGGGAAGGCGGCGAGCAGGCCGCCGCCGCCGAGCACGAGCCAGGTCTCGTTGCCGTCCCAGAAGGGCGCGACCGAGTTCATCATGGCGTCGCGGTCCTTGTGCGAGGGGGCGAGCGGGAACAGCACGCCGAGGCCGAGATCGTAGCCGCCGAGCAGCACGTAGAGAAATACCGCGAGCGCCAGGATCGCCGCCCAGACCAGCGGCAGGATCACGGGCAGGATCTCGGTCATTTGTGTTGCCGCCGTTCCGGTCATGGATTTCCCGCCGCTGCCATTGGACGGTGCGAAAGGTCCGCCTCGCCCTCTTCGGGGACCGGCGGCGTCGCGTCGGGCCCGCGTTGCACGAGCTTGGCAATGTAATAGACGCCGGCGCCGAACACGACGCCGTAGACGAGCACGAACAGAATGAGCGAGGCGAGCACGCTGCCGCCGGGGACCGGCGATACCGCGTCGGCGGTGCGCAGCACGCCATAAACGGTCCAGGGCTGGCGGCCGACTTCGGCGGTGAACCAGCCGGCGAGCACGGCGATAAAGCCGAGCGGCGACACCCAGGTCAGCGCGCGCAAGAACCAGGTGGTGGTGTAAAGGCGCCCGGTGAGCCAGAGCACCGCGCCGACGAAGCCGACGGCGAGCATGAGCAGGCCGATCCCCACCATGATGCGGAAGGCGAAGAACGGGATGATCGGATTGGGCCGGTCCTCGGGCGGGAAGGATTTCAGCCCCTTGATCTCGCCATTCCAGTCATGGGTGAGGATCAGGCTGCCGAGCGCCGGGATGGCAAGCTCGTAGTTGTTCTTCTCCGCTTTCGGATCGGGGATGGCGAACAGGATCAGCGGGAAGCCCCGGTCGGTCTCCCAATGCGCTTCGAGCGCCGCGACCTTGGCGGGCTGATATTCGAGCGTGTTCAGCCCGTGCAGATCGCCGATGATGATCTGCAGCGGCGCGAGCCAGACCAAGAGGCTCAGCGCCATGCCGAGCATGATCCGCCCATGCGGCACGCTCCGCTCGCGCAAGATGTACCAGGCGCCGATGCCGGCGACGATGAAGGCCGTGGTGAGATAGGCGGCGGCGACCATGTGCGCGAAGCGATAGGGGAAGGATGGATTGAAGATCACCTGCCACCAGTCGGCCACATGCAGCACGCCTTGGTCGTCGACGCGGAAGCCGGCCGGGGTCTGCATCCAGCTATTTGCCGACAGGATCCAGAAGGCCGAGATCGCCGTGCCGAGCGCGACCATGCAGGTGGCGAAGAAATGCACGCCCTTCGGCACGCGCTTCCAGCCGAACAGCATGATGCCGAGAAAGCCCGCTTCGAGGAAGAAGGCGGTCAGCACCTCGTAAGACATCAGCGGGCCGATGACGTTGCCGCCGCGCCGCGACAACTCGCTCCAATTGGTGCCGAACTCGTAAGAGAGCACCACGCCGGAGACCACGCCCATGCCGAACGACACGGCGAAGATCTTGGTCCAGTGCAGGGCGATGTCCATGTAGATCGCCTTGCCGGTCTTCAGCCACAGCGCCTCGAGCACGACGAGCCAGGCGGCGAGGCCGATGGTGAAGGACGGAAACAGGATGTGGAAGGAGATGGTGAAGGCGAACTGAATCCGCGACAGCAGAAGCGGGTCGAGCTCTGGCATGTTCGCGTCTCACCTTTGAGGGTGCTGAGCGCCGTTCCGCGGCGACTCATTCATCCCCACCGAGGGTAGCCGGGATTGGCCGTGACGCCTAGCAGGCGCATGGCCACATCTCAGTTTAGCCCGCGCTAGATATGGATCGCGTCCCTTGGCGGTTAGCCTTGCCGCAGCGGCGGCGAAGGCCGCCTCGTGATGCTGGCGCGACTGCGCGCCGAAGCAGCAGAACACGACGCGCTCGACGGTGCCGGCTTCGCCAAGCGCGTCCAGCACGGTGCGCAGCGCGATCAAGGCGGCGCGGTCGGGAGGAAAGCCGTAAGCGCCGGTCGAGATGGCGGGGTAGGCGATCGAGGCGAGGCCATGCGCCTGCGCCAGCGCCAGAGCGTTGCGGTAGCAGCCGGCAAGCAGCCTGTTCTCGCCGCGTTCGCCGCCGCCCCAGACAGGCCCCACGGTGTGGATCACGTAACGCGCCGGCAGCCCGAAGCCTGGGGTGATCTTCGCTTCTCCCGTGTCGCAACCGCCGAGCCGCGCGCAGGCCGCGCGAAGCTCGGCGCCCGCGGCGCGGTGAATGGCCCCGTCGACGCCCCCGCCGCCGAGTAGCGTCTTGTTCGCCGCGTTGACGATGGCGTCGACGTCAAGCCGGGTGATGTCGCCTTCGACGATGTCGATGCGGCCGGGCATGGCGCCATTGCACGCTCGAAACGGCTTCCGATCAAGCTCCCGACTGGGCAAAGTAACCGTGAAAGGCCCGGTTGGAGCGCCGCGATGAGCAACAAGGAATGGCACGTCGAACCCGGCTTCAATCCCTTCAGCCTGGATGGGCCTGAATTCATCTGGCGTCTTCGCGACGAAAAGGGCTGGTTCGAGCTCTGGACCAAGCAGAAGGACGCCTGGCGGAAGGCGTGCGATCTCGCCCGCACGGAAGGAGGCCGCGCCGTCCTGCACAGGAAGGATGGGTCGGTAAGGGCCACGGTCGGTCGTGCCGCTGAACCCGAGTGAGTGCGACAGAAGCGCCGCTTGACGGGCACCCGGTGTGTTATGTTATATCATCGCGCATGAACGCCGCCCATCACCACCACGACCCCAAGCTTTCGCGCAATCAGAGCGAGATCCTGACCTGCCTGCGCAAGGCCAAGGAGCCGATGAGCGCCTATGCCATCCTCGATCAGGTGAGGATGGCCGGCATCTCGCACCCGCCCACGGTCTACCGCGCGCTGAACGATCTGATGCAGAAGGGGATGGTGCACCGTCTCCAATCGCGCTCGGCCTTCGTCGCCTGCGGCCACGGCGCTTGCGACGGCAAGTTCGCCTTCGCCATCTGCCGGCAATGCGAAAAGGTGGTCGAGATCCTGCTCACCGACGGGGACCAGGCGACGCTGCTCGGCCTGGCGCCCGATGAGATCGCGCCCGAGCAGGTGACGCTCGAGATCGCGGGACTTTGCCAAGCCTGCCGTCCGGCCTGACGCGCTAGAAGCCAGCAAGGAATTCGAGATGCGGGGGAAAGCTCATCGACACGTCGCGCTCGTCGCCACAGAGGGCGAGGCAGCGGCGCCACACGCGCACGCGCACGCGGCCGCTGCGCCACGGCCTCTGGCGAACGGCATCTCGCTGCTGCGTCTTTCGGTGCAGGGGCGGCTCTTGATCGTGGCGATCGCCTCGGCGCTGCTTTGGGGCGCGGTATTCTGGGCGTTGGCGTGAACATGCAGCACAAACAGCCGGCCATCGAGTTTCGCGATCTCACGCTCGGTTATGACCGGCATCCCGCCGTGCATCACATCACCGGCGAGGTGGCGCACGGCGAGCTGCTCGCCATCGTCGGGCCCAACGGCGCCGGCAAATCGACGCTGCTCAAGGGCATCATGGGCGAGCTCAAGCCGCTCGGCGGCAGCATCGATCGCGACGGGCTGACCAAGTCCGACATTGCTTACCTGCCGCAGCAAATCGACATCGATCGCAGCTTTCCCATCTCGGTGTTCGACTGCGTGGCGATGGGGCTGTGGCGCAAGATCGGCGCCTGGCGCGGCCTTGACGCCGCGCGCAACGCAGAGGTCACCCGCGCGCTCGCCACCGTCGGCCTGCAAGACCTCGGGCATCGTCCGGTGGGCGCGCTGTCGGGCGGCCAGTTCCAGCGCGTGCTGTTCGCGCGCCTGCTGTTGCAAGATGCCTCCCTCATCCTGCTCGATGAGCCGTTCCGCGCCGTCGACACCAAGACCATCGCCGATCTCATCGCGCTGATCCTGCGCTGGCACGGCGAGGGCCGCACCGTGCTCGCCGCCTTGCATGACATGGAGCAGGTGCGCGCGCATTTCCCCATGACGCTGCTGATCGCGCGCGAGGTGGTGGCTTGGGGCGAGACGCGCCAAGTGCTGACGCCCGCCAATCTCCTGAAGTCGCGGCAATTGGTCGAAGCGTTCGACGAACATGCCGAGATCTGCGACCGGGACGAAGCCTCTCGCGAGCGGCAGCCGGCATGATCGACGCCGTCACCCAGCCCTTCATCGAGTTCGCCTTCATGCGCCGGGCGCTGGTCGGCTGCCTGGCGCTGTCGCTCGGCGCGCCGCCGATCGGCGTGTTCCTGATGCTCCGACGCATGAGCCTGATGGGCGACGCCATGAGCCACGCGATTTTGCCCGGCGCGGCCATCGGCTTTCTCGTTGCCGGGCTATCGCTGCCGGCGATGTCGCTCGGCGGCTTCGTCGCGGGGTTCGCCGTGGCGCTTGCCTCGGGCCTCGTCGCGCGCGCCACGATCCTGCGCGAGGACGCGAGCCTTGCCGCCTTCTATCTCGTGTCGCTCGCGCTCGGCGTGCTGATCGTCTCGGTGCGTGGCAGCAATATCGACCTGCTGCACGTGCTGTTCGGCAGCGTGCTCGCGCTCGACGATGCGGCGCTGATGCTGGTCGCCGGCATCACCACCGTCACGCTCATGGTGCTCGCGGCGATCTACCGGCCGCTCGTGCTCGAATGCTTCGACCCGCAGTTCCTGCGCTCGGCAAGCTCGTTGAGCTCGCCGACGCATTTCACCTTCCTCGTGCTGGTGGTGCTCAATCTGGTGGCCGGCTTCCAGGCGCTCGGCACGCTGATGGCGGTCGGCATCATGCTGCTGCCGGCGGTTGCCGCCCGCTTCTGGGCCGAGGATGTGTCGGGGATGATCCTCGTTGCCGTGCTGATCGCCTTCCTGTCGAGCATGACGGGGCTGCTGGTCTCTTATTACGCCAATCTGCCGACCGGGCCCGCGATCATCCTCACCTGCGGCGTGGTCTATCTGCTGTCGATCCTGGTCGGCGCCCGCGGCGGGCTGATCTACCGCCTCGTCCCGCGCCGGCACCTGGAAGCCTGATCCCCTCGAACACAGGAGTGTCGTGTCATGAAAACTCGTCTGGTGGTGCCGATCGCGCTGGCGCTCGCCGTCCTGCTCGGTCTCTGCGAAAGCGCAAGCGCGGCGGACAAGCTCAAGGCCGTCGCCTCGTTCTCGATCCTCGGCGACATGGTGAAACAGGTCGGCGGCGACCGGGTCGATGTCGTCACCCTGGTCGGACCCGACGGCGACGCGCATGTCTATGAGCCGACGCCGGCCGACGCCAAGAACCTGGCGTCCTCGCAGCTCCTGTTCGTCAACGGACTCGGCTTCGAAGGCTGGATGGACCGGCTGGAAAAATCCTCCGGCTTCAACGGCAAGACGATAGTCGCCTCGACCGGCGTCAAGCCGCGCACCATGGTCGAGGAGGAGGGCGGCACGCCCGAGACCATCACCGACCCGCATGCCTGGCAGGACCTCGGCAACGGCAAGCTCTATGTCATCAATATCCGCGACGGGCTGATCGCCGCCGATCCGGACGGCAAAGCCGTGTATGAAGCCAACGCCAGCAAATATCTCGGCGAGATCATGCAGGAGGACGACGCGGTGAGGGGGGCGCTGGCGAAGCTGTCCAAGGACCGGCGCAAGATCATCACCAGCCACGACGCCTTCGGCTATTTCGGCGCGGCTTACGGGCTCGAGGTCATCGCGCCCGAGGGCGTGAGCACCGAGAGCGAGGCGTCGGCGCAGGACGTGGCGAAGATCATCCGCCAGATCAAGTCCGAGCACATCCCGGCCGTGTTCATGGAGAACATCACCGATCACCGCCTGCTCGACCAGATCGCGCGGGAAACGGACGCCAAGATCGGCGGCGAGCTCTATACCGACGCGCTGTCGGGGCCCGACGGCCCGGCGCCGACCTATCTCGACATGTTCCGGCATAATGTCGGCGCGCTGACCGCGGCGCTGTCGAGTTAGCAGCGATTGAGTTGGGCAAATTATCCTGACTTCGTCATGCCCGGCCTTGTGCCGGGCATCCACGATTTGATTTCAGCTCCTTAGAGTGAAGACGTGGATGGCCGGGACAAGCCCGGCCATGACAATCGTGATTGTTGGGTTCCGGAGCGCTAAGCTGCCTCCGTGGAGCCGAAGCATGACGTTCGACATAAGGACCAAATGGATTGCGCTTGCTGGTGCCATTCTGCTTGTGGCGATCGTGGCGGACTCGCTGGTGCCGGTCGATTGGCAGGTCAGGCTCGGGCTGCATTGGCTCACCGAGCATTTCCTCGCTTATTTCGCCGTGACGTCGATCGTCTGCCTCGCCTGGCCGCGGCCGATGGCGGTGGCGGCATGGCTCGTGCCCTTCGCCGTCCTGCTGGAAGCCCTGCAAGGGCTGACGGCGGACCGCGTGCCCGACCTCCCTACCGCGCTGTTCGGCGCCGCCGGCGTTGCCTCCGCCGCGCTCCTTGCCGATCTGGCCCTTTGGTTGCGCAAAGGGGGCAAGACGGCCGCCGACGAGGGCCGGAAAGCCTGAAACGCCCCTCTGGCGCGGGCGGTCGAAATCTGATGTATCCTCCCGTTTATGGATAGCTCTACGCGTCGGCGCGCCATCCCGGTCAGGATCGGCAACGTCACGCTGGGCGGCGATGCCCCCATCGTCGTCCAGTCGATGACCAATACCGACACGGCCGATATCGAGGCGACGACCGCTCAGGTCGCGGCGCTGGCGCGCGCCGGCTCCGAGCTGGTGCGCGTCACGGTCGACCGTGCCGAGGCCGCGGCGGCGGTGCCTTACATCCGCGAGCGGCTCGATATCCTTGGGCTTGACGCGCCGCTGATCGGCGACTTCCACTATAACGGCCACACCCTGCTGAAAGAGCATCCGGCTTGCGCGGAGGCGCTCGCCAAATATCGCATCAATCCCGGCAATGTCGGCTTCAAGGACAAGCGCGACCGGCAATTCGCCGAGATCATCGAGATCGCGCTCCAGCACGGCAAGCCGGTGCGGATCGGCGTGAACTGGGGAAGCCTCGACCAGGACCTGCTCACCCGGCTGATGGACGAGAACGCGGCGCTGCCCGAGCCGAAGGACGCGCGCGAGGTGATGCATGAGGCGATCGTGCAATCGGCGCTGCTCAGCGCCGAGCGCGCCATCGAGCTCGGCCTCGGCCCCGACCGCATCGTGCTGTCGGCCAAGGTCTCGGCGGTGCAGGATCTGATCGCCGTCTATGCCATGCTCGCCGCGCGCTCCGATCTCGCGCTGCATCTCGGGCTGACCGAAGCCGGCATGGGGTCGAAGGGCATCGTCGCCTCTTCGGCCGCGCTCGGCGTGCTGCTCCAGCAGGGCATCGGCGACACCATCCGCATCTCGCTGACGCCGGAGCCGAACGGCGACCGCACGCTCGAGGTGAAGGTGGCGCAGGAGCTGTTGCAGAGCATGGGCTTCCGCGCCTTCGTGCCGCTGGTCGCCGCCTGCCCCGGCTGCGGGCGCACCACGTCCACCACCTTCCAGGAGCTCGCCCGCGACATCCAGGATTTCATTCGCGACGGCGATGCCGGAGTGGAAGCGCCGCTATCCGGGGGTGGAGACGCTCACCGTCGCGGTGATGGGCTGCATCGTCAACGGCCCCGGCGAGTCCAAGCATGCCGATATCGGCATCTCGCTGCCCGGCACCGGCGAGGCGCCGGCGGCGCCCGTGTTCATCGACGGCAAGAAGGCCATGACCTTGCGCGGGCCAAGCGCCGCGGCCGAGTTCAAGCAATTGGTGCTCGACTATATCGAGCGGAGATTCGGCCAGGGCGTCCTCGGGCGCGACGCGGCGGAGTAGGGAGATGCGCATAGTTTGGCTTGCGGTTTTGGCGCTGGTTGTCGGCTGCTCTGCGGCGCTGGCGCAAGACGAGGGCGAGACCGAGGCGGCGGCGGACCCGTGGATCGGCTGCTGGGCGCGCGTCTACGACGCCGTGCATCTCGCCAAGCATCCGGGCCAGAAGGTCGCGGCGATCACGCTGTCGATAGCCGCGCGCGAGGGGGCGAGCGGCGACGCGCCGGGGGACTATCGCGCCAAGCTCACCGCGCTCATGCGCGACAAGCCCGACACCTATTCCAATCCCGGAGGCTCCCGCTGCGTCGCATCGGGCGAAACGCTGTCCTGCTTCACCGATGGATTCTTTCTCGGCAAGTTCTCGCTCGAGCACGCGGGCAAGAATATGAAGCTCGCCATCAGCGGCGCCGACGAGCATGTGGCGCTGGTGCCGGGCATCGATCTCAGCAGCTTCGTCGTGCTGTCGCCCGAGAACCCCGAGCACACGCTGTTTCTGCTGAACCCGGCGCCCGCCAAGGCTTGCGCCAAGTAGCCGGTGCGTCGCTCACAACGCGCTCGCCGCGATATTGATGGTGAGCGCAAGCAGGGCGACGTTGTACACGAAAGAGACCAGGCCGTGTGCGGCGACGATTTGCCGGATGTTGCTCGACGTCACGCAAACGTCCGACACCTGCGACGTCATGCCGATGACGAAAGAAAAATAGACGAAGTCCCAATAGCCCGGCTTTTCATCGCCGGGAAAGTCGAGCCCGCGGCGATTGCCGCGGCGGTCGGCATAGTACTCATGCGCGTAATGCAGCGTGAAGATCGTGTGGATGAAGGTCCAGGAGAGCAGGATCGTGACGATGGCGAGCGCAAGCAGCCGAGGGTCGCGCGTGACGTGCCCGGCAGTCGTGTGAAGCTCGACGAGGATGGCGGCGAGACTCGCCAGGGCGGCGCTGACGGTGAGGACCGGGATGGCGTACCGCCCCTCGTCCTGCAGCACCGATTGCCGCCGGATATGGTCCCGGTCGCAAACTCTGAACATCCAAAAGCAAAGCACAAGATAGAGTCCGACGCCGATATCCCATCCCACCAGCATGGAGGTGACAACCCGCCATTGCGTGGTCAGCATGAAAATGCCGACGAAACCGATGCCGATTGCGCCGGAGAGGAACAGTCGCCAGCGCGTGCGCACGAGGCGCAGAAGGCGGTGGGGGAAAGAGGCGTGCGTCGTTTTCGCCATGACCGCCATTCGATCCGGAATCGGCGTCTTTCTCAAGCGTCGCTAATGTAGCAGGCTTGGCCGGCCTAGCCCTGCACCAGCTGGGCGGCGAGGTTGACGGCGAGAGCGATGACCGCCGTGTTGAAGAAGAACGACAAGATGCCGTGCAGCATCACCACGCGGCGCATGGCGCGCGAGCAAACGTCGACATCCGAGGTTTGCGCCGTGGTCCCCACCACAAACGAGAAATAGAGAAAGTCGAGATAGTCGGGTGTGCTGTCGTCGGGGAATTTCAGGCCGCCGCCTTGTCCCCGTGCGCCTCCGTGACCCTCGGCGTGGAACTCGTGCGCGTAATAGAGCGCGAACACGGTGTGGATCAGCAGCCATGACAGGAAGATGGTCGAGACCGACAGGCTTATGCTGAGGGTGCGGTCGATGCCGTGCTCGCCTTTGATCGCCATGAGCTGGGCGAACAGCGCGAGTATGGTGAAGATCGAGCCGAAGATGACGACGACGAGCACAACGAGGCGGCTCTCCCGCTCCAGCGTCGATTGTCGCTTGATGCCTTCGATCTCGGCGCGCGCCATCTTGATGGCGACAAGCAGCAGATAGAGCCACCCGCCCGCGTTCCAGCCGGCAAGGATGCGCGGGACCAGATCCTCGATCGGCACGAACAAGAAGACGGCGACGCCGACGACGAGAGCGATGAGAAAACGGATCTGCGCGCGGAGATGGCGTGTGATCCACGCCCACTCGGGCAGATCCTGCTCTTGCGGCTTGGTCGCTTTCGTCCGCTGTGCCATCAAGTCTCCTCGTCAGCTCTTGCGGTTTGCGGCGAATCGCACGGTCTCGAGCAAGGTGTTAGCCCGCCCGCCAAAAGGCGCAAGGGCTGCTTCCGCTTTATGCAGCAGCTCGCCGAGCCTCGCCTTGGCGGCGTCGGGGCCGAGCAGAGCGAGGAGCGTCGCCTTGCCCTGGGCCTCGTCCTTGGCCACGGCCTTGCCGAGCGCCTGGGCATCGCCTTGCGCATCGAGCAGATCGTCGGCGAGCTGGAAGGCCTGGCCGAAGGAAGAGGCATAGGCAACAAGCGCGGCACGCTCTGAAGGTTCCGCGCGGCCGAGGATGGCTCCCGCCTCGCAGGCGAAGCGGAACAGGGCGCCGGTCTTGAGCGCCTGCATCTCAGCGATTTCGCTCGCGCCGAAGTCCTTGCGCGCAGGGCTGAGATCGAGCGCCTGGCCGAGTGCCATCCCCTGCCAGCCGCCGGCCTTGGCGAGCAACAGGATCAGCTCGGCGCGAATGGCCGGATCGGGGTGGGTTTGCGCGATCGCTCAAGATTTCGAAGGCGAGGGTGAGCAGCGCGTCGCCGGCAAGGATGGCGGTCGCCTCGTCGAAGGCGATATGCAACGTGGGGCGGCCGCGGCGGACGGCGTCGTCGTCCATCGACGGCAGGTCGTCATGCACCAGGGAGTAGCAATGCACGCATTCGAGCGCGCAGGCGGCGGACAGGGCGTCTTCTGGCGCCATGCCAAACATTCGTGCCGATTCTATGAGAAGAAACGGCCTTAACCGCTTGCCGCCGCCGAGCGCCGCATAGCGCATCGCCTCGGCAAGCCGGGCTCCTTGCGGGGCGTTGCCGCGATTTTGGGAAAGCAGGCGGTCGAGCCGTCCCTCGACGGCTTGAGCCACGCGTTCGAGCTCTGCGAGAAAGGCCATCTTGGGGAAAGCGTGAAAATCGCGGCTCTTTGCCGCAAAAGACTTGGTAATCCTTACCCTAATACGACGTTGCTCAAGGCGGCAACCCGGAGGTACAAGGCGGCTTATGGCAATTCAGGCGGTGTCAGGCGAGCGCACGCGAAAGCGCAGCAGGCGGCACCATAGGCATCCTTGGCTCAGGCGCATCGCACGCCTCCTGCTTTTCGTCGCGGGCCTCGTTCTCCTCTCCATCGTCGTATTCCGCTTCGTCAATCCGCCGATCACGCCGGTGATGGTGGTGGAGAAGCTGAAGGGCAACACGCTGCGGCGCGACTGGGTGCCGCTGGAAGATATCTCGCCGCAGCTTCCGCTGGCGGTGATCGCGAGCGAGGACGGCCGGTTTTGCGTGCATTGGGGGGTCGATTGGGGGGCGGTGCGCGAGGCGGTCAAGGAAGGCGGCGGGCTCAGCGGGCTGCGCGGCGCCAGCACCATCCCGATGCAGACGGCCAAGAATCTCTATCTAGGGACCGGCCGCAGCTTCGTCCGCAAGGCGTTCGAAGTGCCGCTCGCTTATGTCATGTCCGCACTCTGGCCGAAGCAGCGGATGATGGAGGTCTATCTCAACGTCGCCCAGTTCGGGCCCGGCATATTCGGGGCCGAGGCGGCGAGCCAGTACTATTTCCATAAGAGCGCGGCCGACCTCACCCGCCACGAGGCCGTGCTGCTCGCTGCCGCACTGCCCAATCCGCGCTTCAGAAATCCGGCCAGGCAAAGCCGGCGCGCGCTCATCATCGCCAGGGCGGTCGAGCGCCGGATGCCGATCATGGCGCAGCGCTCGGGTTGCGTCTTGCCGGCGCGATAAGCCCGCTTTTATAGCCATCGGCCCCTGGCCAGGCCCGCGGATTGCCACTATAAGGGCGGGCTCGAAGGCCCGTCGGGGGCCGCTGACAGGATTTGCACCATGGCTGTACCCAAAAGAAAAACCTCGCGCATGAAGCGGGGAAATCGGCGGTCCCACGACAAGCTCGCGGCGCCGACTTATGTCGAGGACAAGGATTCAGGCGAGCTGCGCCGGCCGCATCATATCGACCTCAAATCAGGCCGCTATCGTGGCCGTCAGGTGCTCGCCGTCAAGGAAGAGGCGTAAGCCCCAAGCCTGAACGGCCGCTTTGGGGACGGAGGGTTCGCTCATGTCGATGGAACCTGAACCCGAAGGCAAGGTCGTGCACCGGCGCGTGCGGCGGAGCTGGATCTCGTCGCTGCCGCTCTTGATCATCCCGCTGCTCGCTTATGTGGGCTTCGCCGCCGCGGGCGCCGATTTCGCCATGTCCCGCTTCGACGTCGGCCTGCCGTCGGGGGGCGTCTGGCAGATCGCGCTCGGCGACATTCTCCTGGTCGTCGCGCTCGGGCTGCTGTTCTTCGAGATCCTGAAGGCGACGCGGACCGGCGGCGCGTCGGTCGTCGACCACGCGTTCTCGATGATCGTGTTCGTGGTCTGCCTGATCCTGTTCCTGATCTGGGACAGAGCCGCGAGCTCAACCTTCTTTCTCTTGATGCTGATGGCGATGATCGACGTGATCGCGGGCTTCTCGGTCACCATCAACGCCGCGCGGCGCGATTACAGCACGCACGGCCCCGCCTAGGCTTCGCTTCGCGCAGCGTGCAAGGTTTTATCAACCAAGCCTAACGAAAGCATCCCCGGCACCTGTCGTTAATGTGTGTCGCTCGCCATCTCCCGTTAGAGATATCCGGTTGGCTTTCGCGTTTCTTAAGCCTTGTTATGTAAGGTGTGCGCCAACGAACGAGGCGCCAGAAGGCGTCCGCTGGGATGATGGGGGCGGTCAGTTGAGTGCATCCTCGAAGGAGCTTGCCGAGATGAATCCCGAGCCGCCGGTGCGTCCGCACGGCGCCGGACGTCTTGGCTTCGGCGAGCGCGACGACGACGCGACCGACGCCTCCCCGCTCGAGCTTGAAGATATCCTCACGACGATCCTCGAGACCGCCTATCGCTGGGACTTTGCCAGCGACCGGATCGACTGGGCGGCCAATGCGCAAACCGTGCTTGGCGTCGGCGATCCAGAGATGATCGGCAAGGGACGCGCCTTCGCGCTCCTCGTCGATCCGGAGCATGCCGGCCCGCGCTATGACGGGATCACCGGCGGTCCGCATCTTCCGCCGGGGACCGAGCTGCGCTACTGCCTCCGCTATCGCTTCCTTCCCGACGGACGCCGCGGCCGCGCTGCGGTGTGGGTCGAGGACACCGGGGTCTGCGCGATCGACGCCGAATCGCGGCCGCGCTTGGCGCAGGGCACGCTCAGGCTCATCGACAATCGCCGCCGCGGCGAGGAAGAGCGTTTGCACTATCTCGGCAATCACGACGAGCTCACCGGCCAGCTCAATCGCACCAGGCTGACCGAGGAGCTGACCCGGTTCCTCGGCACCGCAGGACGCAAGCCTGTCAAGGGCGCCTTCCTGCTTGCCGGCGTCAACGATCTCACCCTGATCAACGAGACCTACGGCTACGACGTCGGCGACGAGGTCATCACCATTGCCGGCCGGCGCATCGGCCGCGCGTTGCGGGGCAGGGACTGCATCGGCCGCTTCTCCTCGAACAAGTTCGGCATCGTGCTGGAGGATTGCGACACCGAGGGGGTCGAAGTTATCGCGCGGCGTATCATGGCGGCGGTCCGCGACAGCGTGATCGACACCAGCGTAGGCGCGGTGGCGACCACCCTCTCGGTCGGCGCGGTGCTGCTGCCGCAGCATGCCGGCAATGCGCAAACCGCGATCGCCCGCGCGCTCCAGGCGCTCGATCTCGCCCGCCACAGCCACAGCGACCGTCTCACCGTGTATCAGCACTGCGAGCGGCGCGATTTGGAGCGCCGTCGCGCGGTGGCGATCGCCGACGAGGTGGTGCGCGCGCTCAACGACCGCCGCATGATCCTGGCGCTACAGCCGATCGTTACCTCGCGCAGCCACGAGCCGGAGCTCTACGAGTGCTTGCTGCGCATGAAGCGGCTCGACGGCACGATCGCCTCGGCCTCTGAATTCATTCCCGTGGCCGAGCAATTCGGGCTCGCCAAGCTGGTGGACCACCGCGCGCTGGAGCTCGCCATCGAGCTCTTGCACTCGGCGCCGGACATCAAGCTTGCGCTCAACGTCTCCGCGGCGACCGCAACCGACCCGCAATGGCTGCAAGGGCTTGAGGCCTATTTCGGCAAGGGGACCGGTCTTGGCCGAACGCCTCACCATCGAGATCACCGAGACGGCCGCCATTTCCGATCTGCAAGAGACCGCCAAATTCGTGGCCGCGCTCAAGGCGCTCGGCTGCCGTGTGGCGCTCGACGATTTCGGCGCCGGCTATACGTCGTTCCGCAATCTCCGGCTGCTCGGCGTCGACATGGTCAAGATCGACGGCTCCTTCATCCAGAATCTCGGCGCCCAGGCCGAGGACGAGCTGTTCGTGCGCACGCTGATCGACCTCGCCAAGAGCTTCGGCATCACCACCGTTGGCGAATGGGTGGGCGACGAGAAGACCGCGAAAATCTTGGAGAAGGCGGGCGTGTCCTACATGCAGGGCTATTTCTTCGGCGCGCCGGAGTTGACCAAGCAGGAGCCCGCCGCAGGCCTGCCGCCAAATAGGCGCGGGATCAGCCGCTAAGCCGAGCGGCGAGCGCGGCGAGGCGGGGGTCGTGCACGCCTTCCGCCTCGAGATGCCGCAACGTATTCAGCACATAATCGATATTGGCGCCGGATTGGCCCTTGCCGCCGCGCACCAACCGCAACTGCTCCTCTAGCGGCAACGCGCCGGCATATTGCGCATGATTGCGGTCGACCAGATAGGTCAGCGCGTCGACCGTCCGGTCGGAGTCGTCGAGGAGCTTTACCTTGCGATAGGCTTCGACATAGACGGCGGTGACCTGCTCGCGCTCGCGCAAATAGCCGATGGTCTCCTGCTCGGCTCCCGCCTTGACGCGAAAGACGATGCCGCGGCAGGCGCCGCCGCGGTCAAGCCCGAGCACAAGTCCGCGCTGCTCCTTGGTGCCGCGGTGGAACTCCGAATAGACGCAAAGCGAGCGATGCGCGCCCTTGAGCAGGCCGTGGGTCGAGGCCTCGAAGGCGAAGCCGGGCCGCCACATCAGCGAGCCATAGCCGAATACCCAAAGTTCAGCCATGTGACGGCGAGGTGACGTGAAGTGCTGCGGCTCGTGGTCCCCTCCCCCCTTTTGCTGGTCTACCTGTCCGGCTTGTGGTCCGCGGGCCGCCTGCTCGGCGCCCCGATACGCACGCTGGCCGTCCCGCACCTGCGTGGCGCCGTCGTGACGGCGCTGGCGGCCGGGCCCGCAGCGCTGCTGTCGTCGCTGGGGGGCGAGGAATCTTCGGCTCGCGGCTGGCCGCCGATGCGACAGCCGGTCTCTACTTCAGCGCCGCGATGGCGTTCGTGATGTTCCTGGGCCCGCGTGCGCTCGGCGGTGCCAGCGCAGACCTGCTGCGTGCCCAGGCGGGTCGGGCGCTGCGCGCGGTGCGGACCGGATGGTCCGGGCTCGGTCCGGTGGTGCAAGGAGAGGAGGGTCGCCCGTGAGCAACGCGAACTGGATTCTGGGGCACGTGACGGCGCCCCTGCGGCGGCGGCTCAAGCGATCGCGCGCGGGCCGGGCCGTGACCGAACGGGACCTGCAGGCGAAGTTTCCGGAGGCGGGCATGGCGGAGCGCCAAATCATGCTCGACGTCAAGCCCTACACGATGACGTCCTGGGAACGGCTGTGGGCGCTGTTGCAGTCGGTCCGCTACGTCCACGCGCGCGGCGTCACCGGCGCGTTCGTCGAGTGTGGCGTGTGGCGTGGCGGCTCCTCGATGGCCGCGGCGCTCGCGTTCACGTCGCTCGGCGACACCACACGCAAGCTATATCTCTTCGACACCTTCGCCGGCATGAGCCGGCCGACCGACGACGATTGGCAAATCGGCTCCGACGAACACGCCATGACCAAATGGCTGCGCACGCGAACCGACGATGACGCTTCCACCTGGTGTCAGGCCTCGCTCGCGGACGTTCAGACCAACCTCGCCCGGACCGGATACCCGCGCGATCGCATCCAGCTGATCCAGGGCAAGGTCGAAGACACGCTCCAGATTCCGGACCACCTGCCGGAGCGGATTGCCATCCTGCGCCTCGACACCGACTGGTACGAGTCCACCAAAGCCGAGCTGGAGCAGCTTTTCTGGCGCGTGGCACCGGGCGGGGTCGTGATCTTCGACGACTACGGCCATTGGGCCGGGGCCAAGAAGGCCGTGGACGAGTTCCTGGCGGGTCAACCGCCGTATTTCCTGCACCGAATCGACGAGACCGGACGTTTGCTGATCCGGATGTGAGGAGAACACCGTGTTGCGCATCGCCCACGTCATCACCCGCCTCATCCAAGGCGGCGCCGACGAGAACACGCTGCTGTCGTGCAACGGACAAGCGGCGCTGGGACACGAGGTCCATCTGATCTTCGGGGCCCAGACGTCGCCGGCCATGCTGGGCCGTCTGCACCCGCTCGTGCGCCCGCACCGAGATCGCGAATCTCGAAAGGGCCGTCGCGCCAGTCAGGGACGCACGAGCCACGGCGAGCCTGACCTCGCTGCTCCGTCTCCTGAAACCGCAGATCCTGCACACGCACACGAGCAAGGCCGGCGCGGTCGGCCGCGTGGCCGCAAGCCTTGCCGGCACGCCTGGCATCGTGCACGGCATCCACATCCTGCCCTTCCTGAACGTCGGGCGGACCGAGCGCCTGGCCTACCTGGCAGCCGAGCGCGTGCTGGCGTCCGTCACCGACGCCTTCGTCAGCGTCAGCCGCGGGATGCAGGAGATGGCGCTGGCCAACGGCATCGGGCCCGCCCGGAAACACGTGGTGGTGCCGAGCGGCATGGACCTCGATCGGTTCCGGCAGGCGCCTGCCCGTGAGCGACCGCGAGATGGCCGAGGCCTTTGGGTGCAGCCTCGATGCCGTGGCCGATCTGAAGCTGGTGGTGATGGTCGCGGCGCTGGAACCTCGCAAGCGCGTCGGGCCATTCCTCGATGCGTTTGCCCAAGTGGTCGCCATGGAGCCGCACGCCGTGCTGGCCGTCCTCGGCGAAGGTCCTGAACAGGATGCCGTCTGCCGGCGCGCCGCCCAGTTGGGTCTATCCAATCACGTGGCGCTGCTCGGCTTCCGCGCCGACGTCGAGCGGTGGATCGCACGCGCGGACGTCTGCGTCCTGGCGTCCGAGCGCGAGGGCCTGCCGCGCGTCATCGTGCAGTACGTGCTGGCGGCCCGGCCGTGTGTGGTGACCGCCCTGCCGGGCATCGACGGACTCGTGCAGGACGGCCGCAACGGATTCCTGGTGCCCGTCGCGACACTCGACCGTATGGCGACGCCGATTGCGCGCCTGCTCGCTGATCGGCCCCTGGCCACGGCGATGACCGAGGCCGCGCGGCGCATCGATCTATCCCCGTGGAGCACCGGTCATATGGTCGACCGCCTCGAAGACGTCTACCGATCGGTCCTGGCCACCAAGTAGGGGACGCCATGGCACCTGACACCCGGCCCCTGCACGTCGCGATGGTCCTGCCCGACCTACCTGCCCGAGAGTTTTGGCGGGGCGGAGCAGCAGAGCCGCAAACTCTGCGGGGCGCTCGAACACCTGGGCGTTGACGTAACGGTGCTGGCGCCACGTCTCCACGTGAGCACGCCGAGTCGCGAAACCCACGGCCGCACCACCATCGAGCGCCTGCGCGTGCGACGCGCGCCGAACCTGGGTGGGCGCCATCTCGGATCATTCCTGGCCTGGTCCGCCAAGCTGACGTGGTGGCTCTACGCGAACCGGCGCCGCTACGATGTGATCCACGTGATCCACGGGCGGCTGCACGCCGTGCCCGCGGCCGTGGCCGGACACCTGCTGGGCAAGCCCATCCTGGTCAAGATGGGACGCGGCGGCGACCACTTCGACCTGACGGTGGTGCGCAACAAGCGCCTCGGCGGACCCATGTTCTCGCGGCTGCTGGCGCGGTCCTCGACCGCCTTCGTGGCCAACAGCCGCGAGATCGTCGGCGACCTGCAGGCCCTCGGCATTCCCGACTCGCGCATCCATCGCCTGCCCAACGGCGTCGAGCTGCCGTCGGCCGGACTGCGCCACCGCGATCGAATCTTCGGCGCGGCCCCGGTCCGATTCCTGTACTTCGGACGACTGGACACTGAGAAGGCACTCGACCGCATGATTCGCGGCTTTGCGGCCCTGGATGCCGGCCCGCGCGCTCGGCTGACCATCGTCGGCGAAGGCGCCTGCGGGCCGGACCTGATGGCACTGGTCGGCCGGCTCGGGATCGAGGACCACGTGGTGTTCCAGCCGCCAGTGGCGGACGTCGGCCGCCTGCTGCAGCATGCGGACTTCCACGTCTCCACGTCCCTCTCCGAGGGCATGTCGAATGCGCTGCTCGAAGCCATGAGCTGGGGCGTCCCAGCCGTCGTCTCGCGGGTGAGCGGCGTGGACGACATCGTTGCCAGCGGGCGATCGGGCCTGGTGTTCGAGCCGGGCGACGACCTTGGCTACGTGGCCGCGCTGAAGGCGGCCATGGGCATGACGGACCCGGACTGGCAGGCGATGAGCCAGGCCGCGGCCGAAACAGCGCGCCTGCTGTTTGCCATCGACGTCGTGGCCGAGCGCCACGTAGCGCTGTACAGCCGGCTACTACGAGGCCAGGAGGCCGCCGCGTGAATCTGCTGACCGCGCTGGCCGTGCTGACGCTGTTCACGCCGTTCAAGATCTCGGTGCCGCTGGTGAACGTGCGGCCGTTCGACGCCCTCGCCTTCCTGTTGCTGGCCTGGACCTTCGCGCGCGGCCGAGTGTTTCCGCGAGGCGGGGTGCCGACGGGGCTGGTGTTGCTGCTGCCCTACTTCACCTGGCACGTGTTGTCGTCCCTCGGTGTCAGCGTCGACAACGGCCTGCGCGAAGGACTGCAAATCGGCACCGTCATGGTCTTCATCTGGGCGGTGAGCGTGTCCCTGGACGAATACGACTATCGGCGTCTCGGTGCGCTGCTCATCGCCGGTATGGTGGTCATTACCATCTACTCGGTCGGCTGGCACATCGCCAACGGTTACTGGTCGGGCTGGAAGCGGTTGCACGACCCCAAGGCCACGTTCACGTTTCTGCCGTTGGCCGTGGCCTCCGTCATCGTGGCGCGCTCCTGTAGTCGACGCACGTGGCTGTGGCTCGGATGGGCAATCCTGGGCGCGGTCATTCTCTTCTCGGGCGAGCGCAAGAGCCTCATCGTGTTCGCGGTCCTCTCGGCGGGCATTGCCGCGCGTGGACGCGTCCTGCCGTTCGTGCTCGTCAGCGCAGTCGGGGTCGGAGGGTTGGCGGTGCTGCCGGCCGTCATCGACGACCCCTACCTGGCACGCCAGGTCAGCTCGGTCGCCAACCCGCTCGAAGCCGGCGACTACTCCACCGCCCTCGCGACGGGCGAGGCCGCGCAAGGCGACTCGCGGAGCAACGCACAGCGAGGCTTTGCCGCATCGCTGTCGGCCACGCTGATCGAGAGCCACCTGTTGCTCGGGATCGGCACCAACCAGTACAAACGCATCATCGAGGAACAGTTCGCCTACGTGCCCGACTTCCTTCAGAACGGCATCCACGGCGAATTCCTTCGCGTGCTGACCGAGAACGGCCTGATCGGCCTGCTGACCTATCTGGCGGTATGGGTCGTGTCGTTCGTGCGCGTGCGCGCGGTGCTGGGCGCGGCGGTGCGGTGCGGACAGCTGTCGACGGCGCAGGCAACGCTTCTCCAGCTCGCGACCTTCCTGCCGTGCGTCGTCTATGTGGGCTTCGAAGCGTCCGGCACCCACTCGCTGATCGTGCTGGCGTTCATCTCGTTCCATGCCGACATGCTTGGCGCCTGGCTGGCCCCGGTGCTGCAGTCGTCCCAGCTGCCTCTGCGACCCGGGCCACGTCCGTCGCAGTGGCCGGATCCCTTCAGCGCCACCATTCACAGCGGGGGCACGACATGAACGTCGCTGTCATCCTGACCTGCCACAACGAAGAGGCCTTCATCGAACAGGGCATTCGCAGCATCGCTTCACAGACGGCCGCCGACCGAATCGAGGAGATTGTGGTCGTCGACGACGCATCCACCGATGGCTCCGCCGCGCTGCTCGACCGACTGGCGCGTGCGATCCCGCGGCTGCGGGTGCAGCGCTCGAACGGAGGCGGTGTCTCCGTGGCACGCAACCTCGCCATTCGCGAGACCCGGGCGCCACTCGTGGCATTCCTCGACGGCGACGACTACTGGGTCGACGACAAGCTGGAGCGTCAACTGGCGGTACTCGAGGCCGACGAGCGCATCGGTCTCGTCTACAGTGACTTCGTTGACTTCAGCGAGCCGGACGCGTCCGACGCCCAGCTGGTGACGGTGCGGCGTTACCACGTCGACACACCAGAGACGCTGGCCGACTACTACGTGAACGACGGGCCAATCATGCCGTCGACCGTGGTGATCCGGCGCGCGGTGTTCGACGACGTGGGTGTGTTCGACGCCTCGATGCGCGTCGCCGAGGATACCGAGTTCTGCCTGCGCGTGGCCGAGCGGTGGCGCTTCCAGCACGTGCCTGGGGGGCTGGCCTACAAGCGCCGGCACGGCCGCAATCTCACGCTGCGGCTCGATGCGCTCCTGCCGGCCAACGAAGTCGTGACACAGGTGTTCGCCGAACGCAATCCGTCGCTGCGCAAGCTCGTGCGCAAGCGACTGTCGCGCCGCTATGCCCGCGTCGGGCACGACTGCGCCCGACGGGGAGAGACCGGGGCCGCCCTGGTGTACCTCGGCAAGGCTGTGGCCCAGGCGCCGCTGTTCTGGCGGGCCTACCTGTATCTGGCTCTCCTGCTCGTACCGCGCGGCCTGCGGAGCCCGGTACTGCGAATGGGCAGGCGTCTGTACCACGGCACAACCAACCACATGCGCGGCATCCCGGCAGCCCGCTGACCGCACCGAGCCAACCATGCTGATTCCATTCGCGGACCTCGAACCCCTACTGCGAGCACCGGGACAACCTGCGGTCCCGCTCAGGTCCTGCGACGCCAACGGGCGCCCGCATTTCGTGGCCGTGCATCCAGGACAGGTGGTGCCGCGGATACTTCCCGGTCGCCACCGGCCAGCCGGTGCTGATCGATTTCGACCACAGCGTGGCATCGCCGGACTGGTTCACCGGTGTCGAGGCCCACACTTT